>UQMM01000007.1 GCA_900542165.1 uncultured Collinsella sp.
CGCGAGCATGCGCACCGTGCCCTGGCTGCGCGAAAGCGGCTGCAGATCGGCATCGCCGAGCGCTTGCGCGAACTCGAGGCGGGCATCGTCGCCGCTGTCGACCCGACGTCGGCGCAAGCCGCGCATGCGCGCTGCTCGTATAACCACGAAGGAACGTTTGTAAGGAGGGACGTGTAGGCCATGGATCTTTCGACCTTGATGCCGCAACAGCTGCAAGTCGTCAAAACGCTCGACCGCCCGCTGTTTGTCTCGGCAGGTGCCGGCTCGGGCAAGACCTTTACCCTCACGCGCCGCATCGTCTATGCGCTCTCGCCCGAATCCGGTCCGTTTGTCGAGCATCTGGACCAGGTGCTCGCCATTACCTTTACCAAAGACGCCGCGGCCGAGATTCGCGACCGCGTGCGCCGTGCGCTTATCGAAGAGGGTATGGACGAGGAGGCCCTGACCGTCGACGACGCTTGGATCTCGACCATTCACGGCATGTGCTCGCGTATCCTGCGCGCGCATGCGCTGGAGCTGGGCATCGACCCCGAGTTCACGGTGCTTACCGATACCGATGAGCTTATGGATCAGGCTGTCGAGCATGTGCTGGGGCGCGCGACGGCGCCCGATGCCGCGCCCGAGCTCGCCACTTCGCTTAAGGCCCTCTACGCCTGGTATCCCATGGCGGGCGAGGGCGGGACGTTTGGCGCCGGTACCACCATCAAAGGCCTGGTGCGCGACTTGCTGGAGCTATCGAGCCAGCTTCCGGGCGGCATGGACGATGTGTGCGTGGCGCGCGGCCAGGCCGACACCTCGGCGCTTGCCGATGCCTATCGTGCGGCGCTGGGCGCAAGCAAGGCCACGACCGAGAAAGCGCAGGTGGCACTCGACGCCATCGACGCGTTTGAGGCGAGCGGCAAAACCATGGAGGATGCGGCGCGACTCATGATGTCGTGCAGTATGCCTCGGGCGAGCAAGGCGTTTCCTAAGGAGCAGGTGGAGCTACTCAAGGCCGAGGCCGCCGATGCGTTTATCAATATCGTGCTTGCCTGCGGCGGCCCGGCGCTCGATGCGCTGGTGGGGCTTGCCCGTGCCGTAGAGGCGGAGTACCGTGCGCTCAAGGCCGACCAGTCCGCGCTCGATAACAATGACCTGCTGCGCATGGCGTACGAGGCGCTGCGCGACTACCCGGCTATTCGAGCTGCCTATGAGGGCCGCTTTAAGATGGTCATGATCGACGAGTTCCAAGATACCGACCAGATGCAGGTCGATCTGATTCGCTATTTGACGGGTGCGGGCGAGCGCGCGCTGTGCACGGTGGGCGATGCGCAGCAGTCGATCTATCGCTTCCGTGGTGCCGAGGTCGAGGTGTTTCGCCGCCAGGAGCGCAAGGTGGGTTCGACGACGGCGTCCGAGACAGTCACCACGTCCGATGCTCCCGCCGGCGAGCTCGTCAAACTCGTGCGCAACTTCCGCAGCCACGACGAGGTGCTGCGCTATGTGGCGCGCGTCTTTGACGGCGACACCGGTGGTTTGATGCAGGGGTTCTTGGATCTTGAACCGAGCGACAAACGCAAGGACATGCTCAAGGCAAAGGCTTCGCGCCGCCAGGCGCTGTTCGTTGCCGGCGGCAGTATGCAGGAGCGCACGCAGGCCAAGGCCCGTGCGATCGCCGAGCGATTCCATGCGCTTGCCGATGCCGGCCAGCCCCAGGGCGGCATGGTGCTGCTGCTGGGTCGCATGACCAATGCCGGCGTCTACGCGCAGGCCTTCCGCGACCAAGGACTCGACTGCGTCATCGCAGGCGGCTCGGTCTTTGCCCAGGCGGCCGAGGTGCAGACGGTGCGTGCCCTGGTCTGCGCGCTCGCCAATCCGGCCGATACGGCCCAAGGCCTTATGCCGTTGCTGGCCTCGCCGATGTTTGCACTCGGCGCCCAGGAGTTCCTGGCGCTGGCGACCAAGCTCGACGAGCAGACGGGCGAGACGTCGCGCCGCAATATCGATGTGGGCATCATGAGCGATTCCGATGTGCCGGGTTTGCAGAACTTGCCGCTCGTAACGCGCGCCCGCGAGGTGCTGCGCTACGCGCTTCGTCGCGTGGGACGCGATTCGTTCGCCGCCATCGCGCGCGACGTGGTCAATGCCTCCGGCTGGTTCGTGCGTCTGGCGCAGCGCGGCCCCGAGGGCAAGGCCATTGCCGCCAACGTGCTCAAGGCGCTCGACGCTGTGGCCGAGGCAGAGGCCGAGTTCGGCAACTCGCCGCGCTCCATCGCGCTCGCCTTCGACCGCTTCTTGGCGGGCAAGGAGGCCCCGGGCGCCCTCAACGAGGAGGGTGACGGCGCGGTACGCATCATGACCGTGCATGCGTCCAAGGGTCTGGAGTATCCGGTCGTAGCGGTTGCCGAGTGTTTTGGCGTGCGCAAATCGTCCGGTGCGGCACAGATGGGTCGCGTCGAGGGCGGAGCGCAGGTCGTGGCACTGCCGGCACGCTTCGGCGGCGTTAAGCTCGCCGACGGTACCTTTGTGAAGGGCGATGACGTCAAAAAGCAGTTTGAACACGCGTTTAAGGGCAAGGGCACGTCGCTGTGGTTGCCGCCGGAGCTCATGGAGGACGTTTGCGCGACGGGCTCTCCCGCCGAGGCATTTGCCCGCCTGCGTAACGACGACCTGCAGCTTTCGCTCGAGGAGCGGGCTCGTCTGCTCTATGTCGCCATGACGCGAGCGCGCGAGCTGGTGATCTTGGCGATGGATGCCGGCGTGAGCCGCGGCAAAGTGACGGCGCCGACCTTCGACGTCGAGACCGATCTGACCTACGACGTGCTGCGCCGCATCCTGCCGACGGACGCTCTGGACATGCCGCAGCTCGATAGCGACCGTTTGGTGTTCGACAACTCCAAGCCGGGCGATTACGAGCTCATCTCGCTGGCGGACTTTACGTTTGGCGAGCAGGCGTTTGAGGCTAACGCTTCGCTGGATGCCGAGGGCAGGCTTGTTCGCGGCGATGCGGAGCCGGAGGGCGCCGGTGCAGATGCCCGTGCCGCTGTTCCCGGCCCTGCCGACCCCGAGCCCGATGCGTTTGAGCTCGTGTATCCCCAGGCGGTGGGTGTGCGCATGGGCACCTGCCCGTATCCGGAGCGCGATTCGTACAGCTACTCGTCAATTGCCGCGGCGCTGCATGCCGAGTCCGAGGACCGTGCCGCCGAGGTGCACGTGCCCATGGACGAGGCTGGCGATGATGCGGAGTCGGATGGCTCGGAGATGACGGATGCAGACGTGGCCGCCGTTGAGCCCGCCGGCAACCCCATGGCGCTGGGCTCGGCGTTCCATGCCGCCTGCCAGTGGCTGATCGAGATGGGTGCCGATGCGCTGCCCGCTGAGCGTGCCGATGCGCTGGCGCGCCTGTGGTGCCTGACGCCGGAGCAGTGTGAACGCTTCGACGTTGCCCTGGACCGCTGGCTCAAGTCGGCTGTTCGTGCCGACCTGCTCGCGTGGCCGTGCGTTCGCGCCGAGGTGCCGTTCTTTTCACTGGGCTGCGAGGACGAGGACATCGCTCGCTACGGTGCTTATGCCGAGGGCGCCATCGACGCTTTGGCGACGAACCCGGCGGATTCGTCATGCGCGCTGGTCATCGACTACAAGACGGGCGGCACGCCGGACGAGACGCCGGACCAGCTGCTCGAGAAGCACGCCTTGCAGGCACGTGTCTATTCGGATGTCCTGCACAAGGCGGGCTTTGAGGCCGTGACCGTCAAGTTCGTCCGCGTGGAGCAGCCGGATCCAACCATCTTCGTCGAACCCGCCGAGCCTCAGGTGGTCACCTACAATTTCTAGTCCTCAGATAACTTGCGGTGGAATAGTTCCTGTATTGCGGCCCAGGTGGCCCAAGCGGGAACTATTTCACCGCAACTCAATAGGAGCCGTGTGGGTTTGGGCTAGGTTCGGGTGCCGTCCGCGCCGTGCGGTAGAATCGTAACCCTAAGATCACGAACCCGCATCGGAGCTCATCACATGGCATTTGTCCATCTGCACAATCACACTGTTTTCTCCATGCTCGACGGCGCAACCCGTATCCAGGATATGGTCAATCGCGCCGTAGAGCTGGGCATGCCCGCCGTGGCCATTACCGATCACGGCTACATGTATGGCGTGCCCGACTTGGCGCTGGCCTGCGACGCCGTCAACCACAACACGCCCGAGTACAAAACCTGGAGCCACGACAAGGCCTTCTTGGAAAAGGATCGCCGCGACGAGTTGGTGGAGCCCGATCCCGAGGAAAACCCGCGCGAGCATGCCCAGTATGTGAAGGACATGGCCATGTGGGACGAGAAGGGCAATATCGACGAGCTCAAGCCACCCCTGGTCATCAAACCCATCTTTGGCTGCGAGGTCTACTTTACGCCGGACGAGACGCTCGCCCGCGACCATAAGCCCGAGCTCTACCACATGATCCTTCTGGCCAAGGACCAGGAGGGTTACGTCAACCTGATGCAGACGGTCTCCGAGGCCGCCGTGCAGGGCTTTTACTACAAGCCGCGCGTGACGCTCGACAACCTGCGCCGCCATGCCAAGGGCATGATCTGCACCAGCGCCTGCATCGCCGGCATCATTCCCAAGTACATCGACCGCGGTGATATGGAGGGCGCCATCAAGTGGGCCGAGACTTTCCGTGACACCTTCGAGCCCGGCGACTTTTATATCGAGATCCAGGAACACGGCATCACCACTGACAACGGCCTGACCGACGAGCAGATGGACCGCACGCTCATCGACATCGCCAAACAGGTGGGCGTCAAGGTCATCGCCACCAACGACTTCCACTACCTGCGCCGCGAGGACGCGCCCGTGCAGGACGTCATCATGTGCATTGGCATGAACGCCAAGGTCGACGACCCCAACCGCATGCGCATGACCGGCTCGGAGTTTTACATGAAGACCGAGGAGGAGATGCGGGCGATGTTCCCGTATTGCCCCGAGGCCTGCGACAACACGCTCGAGATTGCCGACAAGTGCTATGTGGAGCTGGACTGGGACTCCATCATCCTGCCGCGCTTCCCGTTGCTCGATCCCGGCGAGACGCACGAGAGCCAGTTCCGCCGCGAGTGCGAGAAGGGCCTGCGCCAACACTACGGTGACGACTGGGCCACGCGCGAGATCTGTGGCGTCAACATCAAAGAGCGCTTTGAGTACGAATACAAGGTCATCTGCGACAAGGGCTTTGCCGCCTACTTTTTGATCGTCGCCGAGTACGTGCAATGGGCCAAGGACAACGGCATCGGCGTCGGTCCCGGCCGTGGCTCGGCCGCCGGCGCTATCGTCGCCTACGCCATGAACATCACCGCGTTCGACCCGCTCGAGAACGGCCTGATGTTCGAGAGGTTCCTGTCCCCGCAGCGTACCGAGATGCCCGATATCGATATGGACTTCGACGATGAGCGGCGCCTCGAGGTCGTGGAGCACGTTCGCCAGCTCTACGGTCCCGAGAAGGTCACCCACGTCATCACCTACTCGACCATTAAGGCCAAGCAGGCCATCAACGACGCCGCGCGCGTGCTGGACTATCCGGTCTACATGGGCCAGCGCCTGTCCAAGATGGTCTCGAGCGACCCCAAGGTCAAGCTCAAACAGGTGCTCGAAAAGCAACCCGGCAAAGAGGATCTGTTTAACCCCGATTTTGCCGAGGCCTATAAAAAGGACGACGACGCCCGCCGCATCATCGACACGGCGCTCTCGATCGAGGGCCTCACCCGTGGCGAGGGTGTGCACGCGTGTGCCGTTCTGATCTGCCGCGACCCCGTCAACGAGCACGTGCCCACCAAGCTCGACACCAAGGGCGGCGTCGAGATTACCCAGTACGAGGGCCATACCGTTGCCGACATGGGCCTGCTCAAGATGGACTTCCTGGGCCTGCGCACGCTGACGGTTATCTCCAAGGCCAAGGCAAACATCAAAAAGAACTTCGGCATCGACATCAAAGAGGAAGAGATTCCCTTTGACGACCCCGAGATCTTTAAGCTCATGGGCTCCGGTCACACCGCCGGCGTCTTCCAGGTCGAGTCCGCCGGCATGACGGCCACGATCAAGAACATGAAGCCCACCGAGTACAAGCACGTCGTGGCATTGATCGCCCTGTACCGCCCGGGCCCGCTGGGCGCCGGCATGGTTTCGTCCTACATCAACCGTATGAACGGCAAGGAGCCGGCCGTCTCCTACGACGACCGCCTGGACGACATCCTGGGCGAAACCTACGGCACCATGGTCTACCAGGAGCAGGTTATGCTCATCTCCGTCGAGATGTGCGGCTTCTCCAAGGGCGAATCGGACTCGCGTATCCGTAAGCCCGTGGCTAAGAAAAAGATCAAGCTGCTCACGTCGACGGTGCTCCACTGGGAGGATGGCTCGGACGAGACCACCTACGACCACTGGATGAACGGCGCTATCAAGAACAACTACACGCGCGAGGTCGCCCAGAAGATTTGGGACGATGTTCTCGAGTTCGCATCCTACGCCTTCAACAAGTCGCACTCCGCCGGCTACGCCATTCTGGTTATGCAGACGGCATGGCTCAAGGCGCACTATCCGCACGAGTACATGGCGGCCGTCCTGACGTCCTACACGGGCAAGACCGACAAGATCGTGCACTACGTCTCGGCATGCCGTCACGACGGCATCCCCGTGCTTTCGCCAGATGTCAACGAGTCCGGTACCGAGTTCACGGCTACCAAGGAGGGCGTGCGCTTTGGTCTGGCCGGCATCCGCGGCGTGGGCACTGGCGTAGCGCAGGCGATTATCGCCGAGCGCGAGGCGGGCGGTCCGTTTAAGACGCTGCACGACTTTGTCGAGCGCGTGGACTCGAGCCAGGCCAACCGTCGCGTGATCGAATCGCTCATCAAGGCAGGCGCCTTTGACTCCACGGGGTATCCGCGTCGCCAGATGATGCACTTTGTTGACAAGAACAACCCCGAGAACATCATCGATGCCGCGGTAAAGCGCCAGAAGGACCGCGCGAGCGGCCAGACGTCGTTCTTCGACATGTTTGGCGACGTTGAGGGCTCGGGCTTTGAGGTGAGCGTGCCCGATCCGGACGGCCAGGAGTGGGACCGCCACCTTAAGCTGAGCCAGGAGAAGGAGGTTCTGGGCATCTATGTCTCGGACCACCCGCTGCGCCCGTTTGAGTATGCGCTAGCCAAGGCGCGCGACTTCTCGTTCTCGCAGATCGATACCGGCTACGAGGTGCAAAACCCCACGGGCGGTACCATCAACCAGGAGATTCCCGAGGGCAAGGCGCTTTGGTGGGCCGGTATGGTCTCGAGCGTGTCCAAGCGCGTAACCAAAAACGGCGACCCCATGGGTATTGTGCAGCTCGAGGACATGGAAGGCGAGGCCACGGTCGTGGTGTTCCCCAAGACCTACAAGGAGGCCGAGGGGTACCTGTACGGCGAGGTCGATCCCGAGACCGGCGCGCAGCTGTCCGATGCGTTTGTGCGCATTAAGGGCAAGCTCGAGCGCTCGGACCGCGGCGACCAGATCATCGCGCAGGAGATCGTGCCGCTGGAGCTCAACGA
This sequence comes from uncultured Collinsella sp., assembly GCA_900542165.1. GTDB lineage: Bacteria > Actinomycetota > Coriobacteriia > Coriobacteriales > Coriobacteriaceae > Collinsella. The sequence continues at coordinate 7,545 of UQMM01000007.1, forward strand.
GGAGAACAACAAGCCCAAGGTGTTTGAGGTCATGGTGCCCAACAGCCGCTTTAGCCAGGGCAATATGGCGCGTCTTGCCACGGTGCTTACCGCCAACCCGGGCGGCGACCGCGTGGAGATTTTTATCGAGCAGGTGGACGGGCGCGTACTGCGTGCCGAGGTGCCGGCCAAGGTCAACGCACGCTCGATTCCGCTGCTGGCAGAGGCCAAGGCCATCGTCGGCAACCAAGGCCGCGTGACGGTTATCTAAGCTACCCCGGGTGAGATTGGAGGAAGTGATGGCGCAGGGGACGTTTGTGCAGGCGCTTCGCAAAGAGGCGGCGTTGAGCGGCACCTTTATGAAGGGGCGTTCGCTCATGCTCAACGGCGCCGTGCTGTCGATCGAGGACAGCGGCTCGCGCTTCTCCAAAAACGTGACGGTTGAGGGCTCGGTGCGCGGCTCGCGCGGCGACCTGTACAGGACGCACGTGGCGCTCGACATGGACGAGCACGAGGTAATCGACTACGATTGCGATTGTCCCGCTGCCTATCGTTACCCCGGCATGTGCAAGCACGCCATCGCCACAGCGCTGGCATACCTGGACGCCAGCGGCATTGAGCCTGTTGAGGGGCTGCGCACACCGGTTCGCACGTTTACGGCGCAGCCGAAACAGCCCGCGCGCACCGCGCCCAAAGCGCCGGCCGTCAACCCCAACTTTCCCTTTCCGGCGCCTGTCCCCACGAGTTCCAGCCTCATGGCGGCGCTCTCCGATCTTTCGGACGCGCGCATGGATGAGCTGGCGAGCATGCGCCGCAAGCTCGCCGGCAGTGTGGATCCCGATGCCCCCAAGGCGGTGTTGGAGCCCTCGCTGGTGCCGTACTACAATCCGCTGTTCGCCGACCGCTTTAGCTGGGCGCTCGAGCTTCGCATTCGCTGTGGATCGGTCTCCTACGTGGTCAAGGACATCGATGGCATGGCCGACGCCTATGTCCGAGGCGGCACCTTCTCGTACGGCAAGAAGCTCACGTTTGTCCATACGCCCGAAGCCTTCGAAGACGTGTCGACAAAGCTGCTCAACCTTGTTGTGACGACAGTTGCCTATCTCGATGACATCACAAACTCGCGTTCGGCGTCGTACGACTTTGCCCGCAGCGGTTTTGTCGCCGAGCGTCAGTTGCCGCTGTCCGAGCATAGCATCGTATATGTGCTGGACCTGCTGCGCGGCCAGACCATCTCCTTTGAGCCCGCTTGGTCGCGGGGGACGACGACGCATCGCACCTATGACGTGGCGGTTGAGATGCCTCCGGAAGGGGAGGACGAGGCTCTGTCTAAGCGCCCACCGCTCCTTGCCGCCAAAATTGCGCCGGCGGCTGGTGGCAGCTACGATCTGCGCCTGCCGGCCGATGCATACTGCTTTGCTTCGGGCGACGTTGCCTATCTGGTCGACACCCGCCGTGCGCGCCGCACCGATGTAGCGTTTGCCCAGCATGCGGCGCCGTTCCTATCGCACTTGCTGCCCTGTCGCACGCCAGTCCATATCGCTGCCGACCAGGTGGGGGAGTTCTGTCGTATGGCGCTGCCCATTTTGCGCGACTACACCGACCTCACCGCGCCCGCCGCGCTCGATACCGTGGCACCCGAGCCGAGCTTTGCTATGGCAATCGGCGTCGACGATGGGCTCGTGACCTGCAAAATTACGGTTACCTACGGCGATTGGTCAGCGGATCTCTTTAGCCTGGGCGCTCCGGGCAGTCCCTTCGAAGAGCAACGCCCCGGCGTGCCGCCCCGCGACGAGGTGGCGGAGTTTCGCGTTATGGACACGGCGTCCCTGTACTTCGATTTCTACGAGGGCGGTCTGGCGTTCGAGGAGCGCGATGACGAGAGCTTGTTCTGCCTGCTGACCGAGGGTCTGTCTGCCCTGTCCGAGCTGGGTGAGGTCATGCTCAGCGACCGTCTGCGCCAGATTTCGGTCCGCCCTGCGCCCAAGCTCTCGGTTCGTGCGACCGTCAAGAGTAACCTGCTCGATGTCGAGCTGGGCGCGAGCGGGCTTTCGGCTGCGGACCTTGCCATCTACCTCGACTCCTACAAGCGTCACCAGACGTTTGCGCGTCTCACGTCGGGCGATATCATTCGCCTGGACGAGGGGGCGCGCGCCGCGTTTGGCCTTGCCGAGGATCTGGGGGTCGATGCTGTCGACTTGCTCGACGGCGTGTCGCTTCCCGCGTCGAGTACCCTGTTCGTCGACAGCGTGCTTGCGCGCACGCCGGCGCTTGAGGCCGATCGCGACGCTGCGTTCCGCCGTACCGTCGAGCGCCTGGACACGCTCGGCAAGATGGACTTTACGGTACCTGCCTCGCTCAAGGCCACGCTGCGCGGCTACCAGGTCGACGGATACCAGTGGCTCGGCTCGCTCGAACACCTGGGCCTTGGTGGCATCTTGGCCGACGACATGGGCCTGGGCAAAACACTCCAGATGATCGCGCATGTCCTGGCGCGCGTGGAGGCGGGGGACACCAAACCCACGCTCGTGGTATGCCCGGCCTCACTCGTGTACAACTGGACTGCCGAGCTGGAGCGCTTTGCGCCCTCGCTCGATGTTTGCGCAATCGTGGGCGCCAAGGCGCAGCGTCGCGTGCAGATTGCCGGCGCGGCTGAGCATAACGTGGTCGTGACGTCGTATGACCTTATGCGCCGCGATATCGATGAGTACGCCGGGCAGGATTTTGCCCGCGTGGTGCTCGACGAGGCCCAGTACATTAAAAACCCGCTCACCCAGGTGGCACGTGCCACCAAGCGCCTGCCGGCCGGCGTGCGCTTTGCCCTGACGGGCACGCCCATCGAAAACCGCCTATCCGAGCTCTGGAGCATCTTCGACTTTTTGATGCCGGGCCTGCTGGGCACGCGTGAATCGTTTGCAAAGCGCTTCGAAAGCCCGGTCGAGCATGCCGAGGGCGACAGTGCCGCCCGCCTGCAAGCGCTCGTGTCGCCGTTTGTGCTGCGCCGTGTCAAGGAAGACGTGGTGGCCGACCTGCCCGAGAAGATCGAGGATACGGTCATGGCGCAGCTCACCGGCGAGCAGCGCAAGCTTTACCTGGCAAACCAGGACCGCATCGCCCAGCAGGTGCAGCACCGCGAGGCATCCGAGTTTAAGAAAGACAAGCTCAAGGTGCTCGCCGAGCTCACCAAGCTGCGCCAGATCTGCTGCGACCCGCGTCTGCACTACGAGGATTACAAGGCGGGGAGCGCCAAACTCGATACGTGCATGGAGCTCGTGCACGGCGCGCTCGACGGCGGGCATCGCATCCTGTTGTTCAGCCAGTTTACGGGTATGCTCGATATCATCGGTAAGCGCTTGGCCAAGGAGGACATCGCCTTCCTTAAGCTCACGGGCGCTTCGTCTAAGGAGAGCCGCGCCAAGATGGTCGCGCAGTTCCAAGCGGGCGAGGTTCCGGTCTTTTTGATTTCGCTCAAGGCGGGCGGCGTGGGCCTTAACCTGACGGCTGCCGACGTGGTCATTCACTACGACCCGTGGTGGAACGTGGCGGCGCAGGACCAAGCGACTGACCGTGCACACCGTATTGGCCAGCAACATGCCGTGACCGTGTACAAGCTCATCGCCAAGGACACGATCGAGGAACGCATTATGCAGATGCAGGAGTCCAAGCGCGACCTGGTCAACAGCGTGCTCGGCGGCGACGGCATCTCGTCGGCACTGTTCACGCGCGAGGATGTTCTGGCGCTGCTCGGCGGCGACGGTCGCTAACCCGCTCGGGTGGGGCCGTCAGGGCGGATGGCACACGCTGTCCCATCGTCCCCGCCCGTTATGTGTTCATTTGCAATGCCGTGGATGGTTTGTCTGCCTTTGGGCATAAGAACCATCAAGAACATTGGCACATCAGCAAAGGAGAACATCATGGCGAAATTCTTTAAGGACCCCGACGGTAAGCTCATTGCCGCCCTTGGCGACGACGTTGCGACCCCTGCCGGTTGCACGGAACTGACTGCAAACACTGAGGACGCGGCGCACGAGAAGCACGTGCCTGTTGTCGAGACCGAGCGTGACGGTCACGTGATTCGCGCACGCATTGGCTCGGTCGAGCACCCCAGCCTGCCCGAGCACTACATTGAGTGGATCGCGCTTGAGGCCGAGGGCCGCTTAGAGGTTCATTACCTTGAGCCCGGCATGAAACCCGCGACGTTTTTTGCGGGCGGCTCCAAGACCGGTACCGTCTATGCCTACTGCAACCTGCACGGGCTGTGGTCCGCGACATTCTAGGAGCGCGCCCCCGCTCGGGGTATCATAGCTAGCATATGCACATGCAAGCGCCGACTGCATTATGCGGCCGGCGCTTTTACTACGATTTCGATGGATTACGACGGAAAGGGCTGAGCCATGAAGCTCGCGCTTGCACAGATCGATATGCGCCTGGGTGATATTGAGGGCATTTGCGGCCGCATCGAGGACCAGGCTCGTCTGGCCCACGAGCGCGGGGCGCGCGTGCTGTGCGTTCCGGCTCCGCTCTTTATGGGCGCCATGCCCGGTGGCCTGGTGGGCACTGCCGACTTTGAGCACGACATGCTTGCCGGCTTGACTGGTGTCGCCGAGCGTATCCAGGAGCTTGACATGATCTGCGTCGTGCCCGCGGCGGTTTCGTTTGAGGGCCAGCCGCTGCTCGACTACATGATGCTCAAGGACGGTCATGTGGTGCCGGCGCGTTCGAGCATTGCCCTGCAGCGTGGCGAGAACAACGACACGCGTTGGGCGCCGCCGGTGTTTGACGTGGACGGCGTGCGCATCGCCGTGATTTTTGACTTGGACCGCGAGCTCGAGATGTTGCCGACCGGTGTTGACCTCATCGCGTATTTCCAATTCAACGCGTTTGACATGACTGACCGCGAGACTGCCGCCATTGCCGCCGTTCGCAGCGGCGCCTATCGCAAGATCGCATCCAAGCGCAGCGTGTGGTTTGCCTGCATGGCGCCGGTCGGTGCCTATGACGAGTCGGTGTATACCGGCGGTTCGTTTGTGCTCGACGACTGCGGTCGCGTGGTGGCCCAGGCGTCGTGTTTTGAGGAGAGCCTGCTGGTTCAGGAGATTCAGCGCGGCATGATGCTCGATGCCCTGGAGGATCACGAACTGCCCGAGTTCCGTTCCGAGGAGTGGATGTGGCAGGCGCTGGTGCTCGCCGTGCGCGACAACGCCCGAGCCCACGGTGCGTCGCGTGCTGTGGTGGCACTCGAGGGCGACTTGCCGTCGTCTTTGCTGGCGGCGCTGGCCGTCGACGCTCTGGGCCCGCGTAATGTGATTGGCCTGGTGCTGGGGCGCAACTGTATCTTTACGCCGGCGCAGGAAGAGGCCGAGGCTGCCCGCTGTGCCGCCGTCCGCGCCATCGCCGAGCGTTTGCACATTCGCACCGTCGAGCGCGATGCACCGGATGCGGCGCGTGTGCTCGATCGCGACGTGTCGGCGGGCGATGCCGAGCGTCTGCGCTCGCGCACGTTGGGCCTCATGCTGGAGGACACGGCGTTCGAGCTGGGTGCGATGGCGCTGAGCCCGCTGTCCAAAACCGAGTACGCGCTGGCGGCGCCGGCGCTTTGCGGCGGCTATCAGGGCGATTACGCGCCTTTTGGCGATGTGTACCTGTCGACGCTTGAGTTTGTGGCGCGTGTGCGCAACCGCACGTCTTCCGTGGTGCCCCAAGAGCTCGTGACGCTCAACGCGGTGGAGGATTGCATGGAGCGTGTGCTGGCGCAGGCGCTCTCGACGCTCGACGGCCCGGTTGATATGCTCGACCGCGCGGCACAGCTGCTCGGCGGGCTTGAGCCGGGTGAGGTCGATGGCGCGCTCGAGGCGCACGTGGACCGCAATCGATCTTTCGACGACATCCCGATGGCCGCTGGCAGGCCTGAGGCTTGCTCGCTGCTGCTGATGCTCGTTCGACAGGGTGAGGCTGCCCGCCGCATGTTGCCGACGGCGCCGATCGTCTCGGCCCGTTCGTTTGCCGAGCGCTCCTGGCCGTATATGCTCGCGTGGTCCGACCTGGGGCTTAACGGCAAGGAGCGTATGACGGTCGATTCGCTGGCGCGCGCCGAGGTGCGCCGTTTTGCTGACGAGGATACGAGCGAGCGCGTGCGAAACGAGATGATGGGCGTGCTGGGCGAGCTACTGGGTATTTCGCCCGAGCAGATGGAGGAGCTGCGCTCTGAGGATGGCCAGCGTCGTCTGCATGAGGGTATGAAAAAGTTCGAGGGCGAGGTTCAGGACGCCATCGATAAGATGATGGGCGGTCAGGGCGGCTCGCAGGGTGGGCCCCAGGGCACGCCGATGCCGCATCCGCCGATAGATCCGAGGCAGTTCCCGTTCTTCTCGCAGAACTAAACTGGGGATAGGATTCGCTTCCAACCCTGACACTTCAACTAAGCATCTTGGCCCCGTTGTGTTATTCTAGAACAGACGTTCGTGAGTAGTGCGCGGGGCCTTGCCTTGCGCTTGGTAAAAGGCGAGGGGAGGTTGGCTTGGTCATTTTGGGCATCGATCCCGGTTTGGCTCATACGGGTTGGGGGATTATCGAGGAGCGGCGTGGCGAGGTTCGCTGCCGTGCCTATGGCTGCATCGAGACCAGTGCCGGAAGTCCGCTCGCAGTGCGCCTGTCGCATATCGCCCATGACCTTAAGGACGTCGTCGAGCGTTATCGACCCGACACAGCTGCTGTCGAGAGCATCTACTTTGGTGCCAACGTTCGTTCGGCCATCCCCACGGCGCATGCCCGCGGTGCTGCGCTTGTGGCGCTTTCGGAGTGCGCGCTCGAGATTGGCGAGTACACGCCCATGCAGATTAAACAGGCTGTGGTGGGCACCGGCGCCGCGGACAAGCGGCAGGTCGCCTACATGGTACGCACGCTCACGCAGCTCGACCACGAACCGCATCCCGACCATGCCGCCGATGCCCTGGCTTGCGCCATATGCCACGTAAACCTCAGCCGCACCCGCGCCCTCACCGGTGGCGAGTTCTATCAACAGAGAGGAACCGGATACTGATGATTTCCCAGCTCCACGGAACGCTTGTCGAGGCCACGATGAGTTCTGCTGTCGTCGATGTGTCGGGCGTTGGCTTTGAGCTCGGCATCTCGGGCAGCACTGCGGCCACGTTGCCGACGCCCGGCGGCGAGGTCCGCCTCTACACGCGTATGCAGGTGCGCGAGGACGCCATGACACTTTTCGGTTTTTCCTCAAAGGATGAGCGCACGATGTTCGACCGGCTCGTGTCCGTCTCGGGCGTTGGCCCGCGCTTGGCGCTCGCCGTGCTTTCCACCTATACCGTGGGGCAGCTGTATTCGCTGGTGATGGCCGAGGACGACAAGGGCATGGCCAAGGTACCCGGTGTGGGCAAAAAGACAGCTCAGCGCCTGATCCTGGAACTCAAGAGCACCTTTGCCAAGGATAAGGGCTTTGTGCCGGTCGACGTGATTCCCGGCCAGGTTGCGATGCCGGTTCCCGCCGCCGCTCCTTCGGCGATTGATGATGCCCGTGCGGCACTCCTTTCCATGGGCTTTAGCCCGCAGGAGACCGATGTTGCCCTGAGCGGGTATGATGGGCAGAATATGCGTGTCGAGGATCTGCTCGGCGCGGCGCTTAAGCGACTCGGAATGGATGCGTGATGTGGGAAGCCGATGACTCTCAGGACCTGTGGGCGACGCCCGGCAACTCGCCGGCGGCATCCATGGCGCACGGCGAGCGCATGGTGGGCTCGGAGCTGACGGCCGAAGACCTCGATGTCGACCGTACCCTGCGTCCCCAGCGCTTGGATGACTACTGCGGTCAGGAGCATATCAAGCAGAGCCTTCGCGTGCTCATCGAGGCAGCGCAGAGCCGTGGCGAAACGCTCGACCACGTGATTTTCTCGGGTCCTCCGGGCCTGGGCAAGACCACGCTGGCCACCGTTATCGCCAACGAGCTGGGCGCTCAGATCAAGACCACGAGTGGCCCTGCCATCGCGCGCACGGGCGACCTGGCAGCCATCCTTACTAACTTGCAGCCTGGTGATGTGCTGTTTATCGACGAGATCCACCGCCTCAACCGTTCGGTCGAGGAGGTCCTGTACCCCGCGATGGAGGACTTTGCCCTCGATATCGTGATTGGCAAGGGTCCGGCGGCTCGCTCGATTCGCCTGGATATTCCCAAGTTTACGCTGGTAGCGGCAACGACCCGCTCGGGCATGTTGACCGGCCCGTTGCGCGACCGCTTTGGCATTTCATATCGCCTGGATTACTACACGGTCGAGGAGCTCGCGCAGATTGTGACGCGCTCGGCGACTATCCTGGGCGTGACGATCGACCATCCCAGTGCACTCGAGATCGGCTCGCGTTCGCGCGGCACGCCACGTCTTGCCAACCGCCTGCTCAAGCGCGTGCGCGATTACGCACAGGTGCGCGGCAACGGCCCCATCGAGCTCGATATCTGTCGCCAGGCGCTTGAGTTCTTCGAGATCGATGAGCTCGGTCTGGACTGGATGGATATTCGCATTTTGGAGACGCTCGCTAAGACGTTCTCCGGTCGTGCCGTGGGACTTACGACCCTTGCCAGCGCGGTGGGCGAGGACCCGGGCACGCTCGAGGATGTCTATGAGCCCTATTTGCTGCAGTGCGGGTTGATGATTCGTACGCCGCAGGGCCGTCAGGCAACCCTTCGCACCTTTGAGCACCTGGGGATTGAACCTACCGTTTAGGGCGCTTTGTTTTGGCTAGTCTGTAGGCTATCGCTGAGCATTGGATAAACATATCGCCATTCATCGGTTACGGGTGTTTTACTATTGCGCGCCCGTGCTATGCTGAATTGGTCTTTTTCTCATTCGGTAACGAAAGGACCGCCCATGCCTACTGACATCGAAATCGCACGTTCCGTCACGCCGCTGCCCATTACCGAGGTGGCTAAGAACGCCGGCGTCGACGTAAAGCACCTGATTCCGTACGGCTTCGACAAGGCTAAGGTCGACTATTCGCTGCTCAACGAGCCGACCGATCACCAGGCCAAGCTCGTCCTCGTGACCGCTATCAACCCAACGCCTGCGGGCGAGGGCAAGACCACCACGACCATCGGTCTGGCCGATGGCCTGCGTCGTCGCGGCGTCAAGAGTGCCGTGGCCCTGCGCGAGCCTTCGCTCGGCCCCGTCTTTGGCGTTAAGGGCGGTGCTGCCGGCGGCGGCTGGGCTCAGGTCATCCCCATGGAGGATATCAACCTGCACTTTACCGGCGACTTCCACGCTATCGGTGCTGCCAACAACCTGCTGGCCGCCATGCTCGACAACCATATTCAGCAGGGCAATCAACTCGGTATTGACGTTAAACGCATCACTTGGAAGCGCGTCGTCGATATGAACGACCGTCAGCTGCGCCACGTCATCGACGGCATTGGCGGTAAAGCCCAGGGCGTGCCGCGCGAGGACGGATTCGATATCACCGTCGCCTCCGAGGTCATGGCAATCCTGTGCCTGTCTACGAGCATCAGCGACCTCAAGGAACGCTTGGGTGAGATCGTCGTCGGCTACAGCTTTGCCGGCGAGCCCGTCCGTGCCCGCGACCTTAAGGCCCAGGGTGCCATGGCCGCGTTGCTTAAGGACGCGCTCAAGCCCAACCTGGTGCAAACGCTCGAGGGCACGCCCGCGTTTGTCCACGGCGGTCCCTTCGCCAACATTGCCCACGGCTGCAACTCCATCATGGCCACGCGTATGGCGATGCGCTTTGGCGATGTCGCCATTACCGAGGCCGGCTTCGGTGCCGATCTGGGCGCCGAGAAATTCCTCGATATCAAGTGCCGCATGACGGGCGTTCGCCCCAGCGCCGTCGTGATCGTCGCGACCGCTCGTGCGTTGAAGTACAACGGTGGCATCGCCAAGGCCGATCTCAACGAGGAGAACCTCGAGGCACTCAAGGCCGGCATGCCCAACCTGCTGCGCCACGTCGATAACATCCAGAATGTCTACGGTCTGCCTTGTGTGGTCGCCATCAACCGCTTCCCGACGGACACCGAGGCCGAGCTCGAGCTCATCGAGTCCGAGTGCCAGAAGCTCGGCGTCAACGTTAAGCTTTCCGAGGTCTGGGCCAAGGGCGGCGAGGGCGCGCTCGAGCTGGCCGATGAGGTCATGCGTCTGATTGAGCAGCCGAGCGAGCTCAAGTTTGCCTATGAGGACGGCGCTGATGTCGCTGATGCCCTCGAGGCCGTTGCCACCAAGGTCTATCGCGCCGATGGCGTCGACTTTACCCCGGCTGCCAAGCGCCAGCTCGCCGAGCTGCGCGAGAACGGCTTTGGTAACCTGCCGGTGTGCGTCGCCAAGACCCAGTACAGCTTTAGTGATAACGCCAAAGCTCTGGGCGCGCCCGAGAACTTCCGCATCACCGTGCGCGAGCTCAAGGTTTCCGCCGGCGCCCACTTTGTGGTCGCGCTGACCGGCAACGTCTTGACCATGCCGGGCCTGCCCAAGGTGCCCGCGGCCGAAAACATCGACGTCGACAACGACGGCAACATTACCGGCCTGTTCTAAGCCTGCTGCTCATAGCCGCTTGCACGCCCCGCCGCGCCCACAAGGCACGGCGGGGCTTTTTGATCCTTAGGCCCGCGCATGTCTTGTAGATACCGACGGACTCTGCCCGTCATAGGCTTTTGCGCGGGTAGAATGCATGGATAACTTGAGGCTCACGCGCGACGGAAAGGAATCGTTGCATGGATCAGGACAAGACAACCGTGATGGGCGGCTACGGTTCCGCGCAGGCTGGCGATAGCGCCGATGCGACCCGCGTTGTTCCTAACCCCGGTTATACCGACCCCGCCGCGACGCAGCCTTCTGCCGAGTCCACCCGGGTTATGGGCTATGGCGACATGGCGCAGGATTCTTACGCTGCATCTTCGCAAGGCCCCTATGGCAACGCAGCTCCGGACCCGTTTGATTACGCGCCGCAGGATTCTTATGCCGTCTCGACGCCGAATCCCTATGATGACCTGCCGCAAAATCCCATTCCGCAGCCTCAGCAGACGACGTATATGCCTCGCACGGCGCAGCCTCGCTACGAGTCGCGCGAGCCGTATCGCGAGTACCCCAAGTCGATTCCGCAATATGGCGAGGACGAGGAGAAGAAGCCGTCGCGTTCGTCGAGCGTGATCAAGAAGATCCTCATCGTACTGGCGATCTTCTTTGCGCTGTCGGTTGTGTTTGCCATCGTGTCGGGCATGCTTAACAAGCGAGGGAGTTCAACGGCCGATGCCACTGCCGAGCAAACCGAGTCCGCTTCGTCTAGCACCGTCGATCTTAGCGATATCCCGGGGCAGTACTGGTCCAACGCCAAGAAGATCCTCAAGTCGCGCGGCGCCGATCTTTCGAATGCCGTGGTCCTGACTGATGATGGCTCAACGCCCGTCGTCGATGCCAACTGGGTCGTTACTTCTGCCTACTATAACGACAACGGCAACCTCGAAATTCAACTCACGCACAAGAACAGCTCGGGCAACTCGTCCGACGGCCAAAGCGGTACCGACAGCTCGAGCTCCAATACGCTGGAGGACTTGAGCAACAAGGCACAGGAGTTGGGAGACAAGGCCCAAGAGCTGGGCGACACGGCCCAGAACCTGGGCGACACCGCCCAGAACCTGGGTGATATGGCGACGGATGCCTGGAACGCGCTGCAAAACGGCATCTCGGGCGCGCAGGGAAACTAGCGGACGAGCGGAGCGGGGCTACAGCTGCTCGGCCGGACGCTCGGGCGAGCTAAAGCCCGAATCAAACGTGACGACGCATGAGGCGTCGGGCCGGCGCTCGTGCACGATGCGCGTGACGAGCTCCAGCAGCTCCTCGTCGGATATGTCAAAGCCGTCGGGACGCACAAGGTCAAATGACACAAAGCCATCGTGTTCGTGAAGGTCGTGGATGGAAAGCGCGGGGTCGATCTGCGCTACGCCGCGCTTGACCCAGCCGCGCAGGTCGTCGCCGGTGGTGGCGATGGGGTCGCAGTGCAGCGTGATATCGATGCCCATCTGGCGCTTGATGTCGTGCTCGATGGTGTCCAAAATCTCGTGGTGCTCAAATGCGTCGCCCTCGCCGGGCATCTCCACGTGGGCGCTGGCAAACTGACGACCGGGGCCGTAGTCGTGCACCATGAGGTCGTGTGTGCCCAAGACCTGCGGATAGGACATGATCTTGTCGCGGATTGCCTGGACGAGCTTGGGGTCGGGCGCTTGCCCCAGCAACGGGCTGATGGCGTCGCGCACTAGGCCCATGCCGCTGATGCAGATGAAGATGCCCACACCCAGGCCTGCCCAGCCATCGAGGTCAAAGCCGGTCGTCTGCGAAATAAGCGCCGCCACCAAGACCGAGCCCGAGGTGATGACGTCGTTTTTGGAGTCCTGTGCCGTGGCGATGAGCGTCTCCGAGTCGATGCGGTCGCCCAACGTGCGGTTGAACGCGGCCATCCAGAGCTTAACGAGCATGGACAAGACGAGGGCGGCTAAGGAGAGCACCGAATATGCAGTGGGGGAAGGCTTGATGATTTTAGTGACCGACTCGAGGATCAGGTTGATGCCGACGGCGCAAACCAGGACGGCGACGAACAGGCCGGCTAGGTACTCATAGCGGCCGTGGCCATAGGGGTGGCCTTCGTCTGCCGGGCGGCTGGCAAGGCGGAACCCGAGTAGGCTCACGATGTTGCTCGAGGCATCGGAGAGGTTGTTGAAAGCGTCGGCGATGAGGGAGACGGAGCCGGCGAGCAGGCCCGCGATGCCCTTGGCCAGGCACAGGGTGATGTTGAGGCCAATGCAGACGAGGCCTGCGGAAAAGCCCGCGTTGGTGCGGCAAGATGCATCGACCGGCTCGCTCTCGCTGCCGGGAACAAGCGTATGTACCAGCCGATTTACAAATAGCATAGCGGTCGTCCTCACAATCATGTTTAAGGGGATAGTGTAGCTCGCGCGGGGGCGCCGTGCACCGATGCTCAGAAAATGCAGCAATAGTCTGCCGGTGCTAACGAGCGAGCCTTCTCGTCTGCCTGGGTGGTCCATTTTGGGCCACATGGGTATGGGCATGTGCCTGCTTGCTCGACATACTTAATGTCGACAGCCCCTGTGCAAAGGAGGACGTTTCCATGGACGAGATGTTTGCCATTAAATGTCAAAACTGCGGCGGCCCTATGTACTCGCACCAGGCTAAGCGCAGCTTTGAGTGCGCCTATTGCGGCACGGTCGTTCCGTGGCAGGCTGATGCGGGGGAGCCCAAGAGCGCCCTGGGCATTCGCCATACGCCGCTGACGGTGGTGGATGGACTGCTCAAGCTCACGCATGTGTCGCAACTCGAGCGCCCGGAGGACCCGGACTGGTATTTCTTCAATTCGCACTGGCGCAATCAGTCGGTCCTGGAACATCTGCTGTGGGAGGATCGCGGCACGGCGCAAGAGTTTCAAGAGGCCACGCATGTGAGCATTCCGTGCCCCTTCTGCGGAGCGTCCTTTGAGGGCGAGTCAACGCAGCGTGTGTTTGAGTGCCCGTCCTGCGGCAACAAGATCGGCATTGCCGACCTGCTCAAGCCGGGGACGTTTAGCAAGCGCCTGACCTTGGGCGTTGGTGCCGAGTACGTGCCTGAGCAGGGCATTCCCTGTGAAATCTCGCTGCAGCAGGCACGTGCCAACGCGCTGCAGCTGGTGCGCCAGTACCCCGACGCCTTTGCCGGGCACGACGTGGAAGATGCGATCCAAAACGACATGATGGTCTTCTATTTCCCTATGGCGCTGGCGGACCTGCGCATGATGGCGAGCTTCCCGGGCAAGGGCCTGAGCAAGGAGATCTTGGTGTACTACGAGGTGCTCGACTGGGCATACCCCAGGGCAAACTACCTGGACGTTCGCCTCATGGGCATTTTGGAGCCGTGGGACTTTGCCAAGGTTGGGCCGTTCGATCCCGCCATGCAGGAAGGCGACTTCCGCGTTGTCTCCGTCGATGCGTCTACCAAGGACCAGGTAGTCATTGATAAGTTGGCGCTCGACGTTGCGGGCAACGACGCCGAGGCTGTGCTGGGGCTCAATAAAAAGAGCATCCGCACCTGGGCGCGCAAGGCCCGCAAGCACAAGGACGGCCTAGTTATGGTGCCGGTGTACTTTGTCGATCGTCCGGCGACGGACAGCCGCGATGGCGAGCAGGTGCGCATTGCCGTAAACGGACAGACGGGCCGCGCGGCCGCGGTGGTGTTTAGTGACAAGCGCGAAACGCACGTCGTGGCGCCGCTCAATCCGAGCCTGCATCTGTCCGGTGAGAGCACCGTGCATGCCACGCCCATCGAGGTCAAATACGTTAAGTCGCCGTTTCTGTACCAGATCGTGCGCCGTGGAGGCGGCGAGCAACCGCGCCAGGTTGCAGCGGTTGCCGAGGGTTCCTACCGAGAAGAAAAGCCCAAACGCAAGGGCTTGCTCGCTGCGATCTTTGGGAAGTAGGGGCGGTGCCGGTTAGAGTCGTGATGCGATAGCCAGCGACACGGGGCAGCTCGCAGGAGTGCGGACTGCCCCGTTTTTGTGTTGCGGGGAAGTGCTGGGCACTTCATTAAATGCCCCTGCTCGGAGCGTTGGCGCTGAACAACATTACGTTTGCCGATAGCTATTAAAAAGTGTCCGCTCGCGGTAGTAGTATCAAAAAAAGAGGGGTTCCAAACGGAACCCCTCTGGCAAGTCAAATTGTCCCCTACGGGACGCCCTCCGAAGAAGGCATTTTTGGCATAGCCGTATTTTGACTCGCAGTGTCGATGTAACTGGTAATCGACAAGGCAACTGTAGCACAGCGCGAAAGGGCTGGTCTATATGAATCTAAGAAACTACTCGGGTGAGTACAGTATCGGTCTAGACATGGGCACCAACTCCGTGGGTTGGGCGGTTACGGACGAGCATGGCAAGCTCCTGCATTTTAAGAAGCAGCCTACCTGGGGCAGTCGTCTGTTCGATGCCGCACAGCCGGCTTCTGAGGCTCGTGTCCATCGCGGTCAGCGTCGTCGCTATGTGCGGCGTCGTTGGCGCTTGGATCTACTGCAAAAACTGTTTGAGCCCGCAATGAACGAAGTTGATCCGGGCTTTTTCATGCGGCTCAACCAGTCGCGAACCATCGAAGGCGACCCGATCTTTACCAAGGACTTCACGAAGGCCGATTACTACGATCGTTTCCCGACCATCTATCATCTGCGCGCTTACCTTATGGGCACCGATGAGCAGGCAGATCTCCGCTTGGTGTACCTTGCGATTCATAACATCGTTAAGCATCGCGGTAACTTTTTGCGCCAGGGAGAGAAGCTGACGGCAAAGACAGCAAAGACATCTGATGCCCTTAAGAATCTCAATGGTGCTCTGAAGACATGGTGCGAATCGAGGGAATATGAGTTCGTGAAACTTAATGAACTCTCTGTAGCGAAGATCTTGGCTGACGAGCAATCTTCTCGCTCGCAAAAGGCGAAAGATATTCAGGCTCTTGTAAAAGTAGACACTTTGGACGCTGCTGCGAATAAAAAGCTGGTGAAGGCTTTGTCGAACGCTGTCGTCGGTCTTCAGTGCGAGTTCAAAGATGTGTTTGGCGAGTTTGAGTGCGAGGCAACTAAGCTCGCGCTTTCTGACGACGAGAAACTCGAGACACTGCAAGCTGCGTGTCCCGACGATTGCGTCGAGCTTCTTGAGTCTGTCTGCGGGGTATATTCTGCTTATGTTTTGCAGGGGCTTTTGTCATATGCAGAAGGCCAAACTATTTCGATCAACATGATCAAGAAATACGAGCAATACGCAGAAGACCTTGCTCTGCTTAAGCTCTTGGTCCGCGAATATGCTCCCGGCTCATATGAGTCTTTCTTCCGCGGCGCAACCTATCACGATTCGAATAGCGATGACCCCTCGCGCGACTACGATGCCTCTAAGGCGCAGGGCTACACAGCATATGACCTGCATAAATTGTCCTATGATGACTTCGCTAAATCCGTAAAGAAACTCTTTACGGGAACGGGCGCGGAGACGGATGAGCGCTATGTCGCCATGATGGATGCATTCGACAAGCAACGCTTTTTGCGCCGCCTTAAGACGAGTGATAACGGTTCTATCTACTACCAGCTGCATCTCGAGGAGCTGCAGGCTATTCTGAAAAGCCAGGGCCGTTTTTATCCGTTCCTTAAGGATGAGGCTGCGAAGATCGAGAGTCTGGTCACGTTCCGAATCCCGTACTATGTGGGACCGCTGACGCCTAAAAATGCTGCCCAGGACAAACATGGCAAGCATCGATTCCAGTGGTCCGAGCGCAAGCCCGGTATGGAAGATGCGACGATCACGCCTTGGAACTGGGATACCGTGATCGATAAGAATAAGAGCGCCGAGAACTTTATCCTGCGCATGACAGGTGACTGCACGTATCTTGCTGGCGAGAAGGTGCTTCCCAAGCAGTCCCTGCTCTATGAGGAGTTCTGCGTTCTAAATGAACTCAATGGCGTTCGCTGGTCTGAAGATGGTGACGATTGGCAACGCTTGGATGCCGCGCAGCGTGAGGGCATTGTCCATGAGCTTTTCCATAAAAAGCGTCGCGTTACCTACAAGATGATTGCCGACTGGCTTGTAAAAGAGGGCGACGCGACAAATCCGGTTGTCCGCGGCGGCCAGGGTGAGAGCGGTCTTGAATCGAAGATGGGCTCGTACATCTTCTTTGCCAAGGACATCTTTGGCGTGGACGAGTTGAGCCGCGCCGAGTATCCAGTTATCGAGAAGATCATTCTTTGGAACACGTTGTTCGAGGACCGCTCGATTCTTAAGGAAAAACTGCAGGATGAGTTCGGTCCCAGTGGCAACGGAATGCTTGATGCCGAGCAGATTAAGAAGATTTGCAAAAAGCGACTGACCGGCTGGGGACGTCTGTCGGAGAAGTTCCTGACGGGTATTAGGATTGATACGCAAGCCGGTCGCTCTATGAGCATCATGGACGTGCTGCGAGAGGGAAACCCCAGTTCCGAGCGTCGCTTGGGCGAGACCATGGTGATGATGGAGATTCTCCACGACAACACGCTGGGCTTCCAGGAAAAAGCGGATGAACACAATCGCAGGTACTACGCCGAGCATGAGAAGTCTCTAGGCGTAAATGAGCTCCCCGGATCTCCGGCGATTCGTCGCAGCCTGAATCAAGCGATTCGCATTGTTGACGAAATCGCAAAGATTGCGGGGCACGCGCCGGCTAACGTTTTTGTTGAGGTGACTCGCGACGAGGACGAAAAGAAAAAGGGCAAGCGGACTACGAAGCGCTGGGACGCCATCGAGGACGCTCTCAAGGCGTTTAAGGCCGAGGGCGGCGACCTGGCTGTTATGGACGATTTCATGGAGCTCAAGGCGGCAAACGTTGATCTTGACGAGCGCCTGACTCTCTATTTAATGCAGAACGGAAAATGCCTGTATTCTGGCCGCTCTATCGACCTTAACAAGCTCATGGCGGGCTCAGGTGAGTACGAGGTCGACCATATCATTCCGCGTGCCTACATCAAGGATGACAGTCTGGAGAATAAGGCGCTGGTGTACCGCGAGGAGAACCAGCACAAGACCGACCAGCTTTTGATCGATAAGGGTATTCGCTGGAAGATGGGCGAAACGTGGAAGCAACTGCACCAAGCGAAGCTCATTGGCGATAAAAAGTATCGCAACCTGCTGCGCCCTTCCATAAACGAGAACGCCATGAAGGGCTTTGTCGCGCGCCAACTCGTGGAGACGAGCCAGATGGTTAAGATGGCGCAGGCGTTGCTTGAGGCACGTTATGCCGAAGAGGGAACTAAGATCGTTCCTGTTAAGGCGAGCGTATCGCACAACCTTCGTGAGGCGGCCGGCTTAGTCAAATGCCGCGAAGCCAACGATTTCCATCATGCGCATGATGCCTATCTGGCATGCCGTTTGGGGCTGTTTATTCAGATGCGCCATCCCGGTATGTACGAGAACCCCATCGGCTACTCGCATGTGATTAAGAAATACGTGCGCGAGCAGTCCGAGCTGTTTAAGAAAATCCATCGCATGCCTGGATCTGCCGGATTTGTCGTCAATAGCTTTATGACTGCGGGTTTTGACCCCGAGACGGGCGAGGTCTTTGACGATGCCTGGGCCGAGGACGACGAGGTCAAACGTTATAGGGGAAAGTATCTTCCGGACGGTTGGAACGCAGCAGCGGAGGTCGAGGGCATTCGCCGCGCGCTCAACTATCGCCAGTGCTACATCTCGAGGATGCCTCAGGAGGATACGGGTGCATTCTGGAAGGCAACGATTTACTCGCCGCGTGATCCCAAGATGGGCGCAAAGCTTGAGTTGTCGACCAAGCAGGGGCTCGACGCCAAGCAATACGGTGGTTTTTCGAGCCAGCAGTTTGCGTACTTCTTTATCTATGAGGCCAAAAAGAAGGGTAAGCCGGTGTTCCGGTTCTCTCAGGTTCCCGTGTGGCTTGCGGCGCGCATCGAGGGCGACTCGGCAGCGCTTGACGAGTATGCGAGGGGACTTGCGGAGAAGGAGGGTTTGGAGTACGTCGGTATCACGAGGTCGAAGATCTACAAGAAACAGCTGATTGAGGTGGATGGCGAGAGGTTCTTTATTACGGGGAAAAAGGAGATGAGGAATGCTACGCAACTGGCTTTTTCAAATGAGCAAATGAAACTGCTCGCAGGAGATGCGTGTAGCGAAGATGCTATCAAGCTTTTGGATATGTTTAATCCCGCAGCTTCTTCCGTCTCTGGCAGGCTGCTGCGTCAACTCAAAATTGAGGCGATTATAGAAAAGTGCGCAACTATGGATGCGGAAGATGTTGTTGCAGTAGTCAAGCGCCTGCTTGCCTTGGTGAATGGAACAATGAATATGGTTGATTTGTCACCGGCGGGCGGCTCAAAGTTTTCGGGTTGTATACAACCTAATTATTCAAAGTTGCTGAGCGATTCAAATGTGACGGTTTTCCTTATTGTCCAGTCCGTAACAGGCATGTTCGAGAGAAGGACTCGTGTCGGGCTTTAGGAATATCGTCATTTCCAGCCCCTGCAAATTACAGTACAAGGGCGGCTACATGGTTGTCCGCCGCGAGGACGACACGGCGAAGGTCCACCTTTCGGAGATTTCGTCGGTCGTCCTCCAGACCAACCAGGTGTTCATAAGCGCTTATCTGCTCTCGGAGCTTGCCAAGGCAAAGGTCGCGTTTGTCGTCTCTGACGAGAAGCGCGACCCCATTGGGCAGTATTTACCGCTATATGGGGCTCATAACACCAGTAAGCGTATTGCAGAACAGCTTGAGTGGGGCGAACCAATCAAAAAGCGCGTATGGCAACGAATCGTGCGCGACAAAATCAAACATCAATCTGATGTGCTCCACGCCCGTGCGCGTGAGGAGCAGGGTGAGACGCTCAAGAGCATTGTTGCCGAGGTGCGCTCGGGTGATACAACAAATCGCGAGGGTCATGCCGCTCGACTGTATTTCAGCTCCCTGTTTGGTCCGTCCTTCTCAAGGGATGACGATACGCCTCTCAATGCTGCTCTCAATTACGGGTATGCGATCCTGCTGTCGAGCGTCAATCGCGAGATTGCGGCGCGCGGATATCTTACGCAGACGGGGATTTGCCATAGGAACGAGTATAACCAGTTCAACCTGAGCTGCGATTTCATGGAGCCTTTTAGACCTCTTGTTGACCGTATCGTGTTCGATAACTATGACGGCGAATTCTCCAAGGAAACAAAGCTGCTTTTGGTCGACATGCTTAACCAGGGAATCGCATATCGAGGCGGCACGTATCGCGTGGGCTCTGTAATCTCTCTGTACGTTGCCGATTGCTTCAAGGCTCTTGACCGGAAGCTGTCGGTAGACGAAATCGAGTCGTTTGAGGTCGTATGAGTGTCGGGGAAAGGATCAGATATATGAGGCTTGTCGTCTTCTTTGATTTGCCCGTCGATGCTCCTGCACAGAGAAAAGACTATCGAGTATTCCGTAAGTTTCTTCTTAAAGATGGCTATCTTATGCTCCAGGAGTCCGTGTATGCAAAGCTTGTTGTTAATGATGGGGCGGCGGGAAGCGCGGTGCAAAGACTCAGGAAGCATCGTCCGCCGTCCGGCCTCGTGCAGGTCCTTCGCGTGACTGAGTCTCAGTTTTCGACCATGGAGTACATAACGGGCAGTCGTGAGACCCATGAGGAGATAGATACGATGGAGGAGCTTCTGGTTTTATGAGGCTCGTATTTGCGGGACTTGAAAACTCGCTGGAGCTAACAGCAGGGGAGACATCGGTTTTGCAAGTCGAGAACTCAGCTCTGTTCGCGCGGATCGTAGCTTCTTTGCAAAACGAATTGGGGCGTCAGGCGATGGAGCCCTATTCCCTTTGGAAAGACGATGAGGAGATTAAGCCCAGCAGCGCTCTGATGATGGTTCCTGATGCACTGAATCTCCCATGGGATGACCGTGCGTTTATGGCCGCAATCACCAAAAAAGTTGAGCGCGAGTTTCTAGAAGACGAAGATTTGCGTATGCAGGTGGAACAGGCAGAACGTGCAATAAAAGTGCGTTTAGGCGGATTGAACCTTGGCTTTAATGCCGATTTGGGGTTTGGTTTAGAATGGGATTTGAAGCGCTACCTCAAGTTTTTAGGATTTGGCGCAGCGCCTCAAGAAGACAAATCGTTCCTTGATAATCTGCTGAATTTTCTTTCATTTGCTCTTGACGCTGGCTGCAGAAAGACAATCGTGTTTGTAAATCTCAAAACTTTTTTGACGGAAAATGAGCTGCAAATGCTCTATGACCACGTGTTTTTCCTTAAATTGAGCCTGCTGCTCCTAGAGAATAAAAAAGATACCATGTCTTACGGACACGAACATAAACTAATGGTTGACCTGCAGTTTTTAGAGCATTGAAAGAACTGACCGGTTAGATTGAACGTCTCGTTGCAGTAGGGAATTTGCTCCAATGGTTTTGGAGCAGTGTCGATCTAACTGGTAATCAAACGCAACCGTGCGCGCGTTGCCGCCCTTCTCGTTTTGGAGCAGTGTCGATCTAACTGGTAATCAAACCTTTGACACTCTAATACCGGCGTATTCCGGTTTTGGAGCAGTGTCGATCTAACTGGTAATCAAACGCAAGTACCACCAAAACGCCGGGCTGGTCGTTTTGGAGCAGTGTCGATCTAACTGGTAATCAAACTCGGGAAGAAACTCAGTTAGGGGTGAATGGTTTTGGAGCAGTGTCGATCTAACTGGTAATCAAACGAGCTCCATGACATCGGTGAACAACTTGGGGTTTTGGAGCAGTGTCGATCTAACTGGTAATCAAACAATGGTAGACATTCCACGCTAGCCGCACTTGTTTTGGAGCAGTGTCGATCTAACTGGTAATCAAACCAGTAATCGGAGAACATAAAAAAGCAGATGTTTTGGAGCAGTGTCGATCTAACTGGTAATCAAACCGTGCCGTCGGACGCCGTGGCCTTCGTGTAGTTTTGGAGCAGTGTCAATCTAACTGGTAATCAAACTTCGAGACGATGTAGCACTCACCGTCCTCGGTTTTGGAGCAGTGTCGATCTAACTGGTAATCAAACGGCGGCATCACACCTCAAGTTCGACATCGAGTTTTGGAGCAGTGTCGATCTAACTGGTAATCAAACTGAGTGGAGCTTGTACTTGATGTACGGGTCGTTTTGGAGCAGTGTCGATCTAACTGGTAATCAAACGCTGGAATTGCACCCCGAGCAGGGTTACGAGTTTTGGAGCAGTGTCGATCTAACTGGTAATCAAACTTACAGACGATGTAATCACCTATAACGTTCAGTTTTGGAGCAGTGTCGATCTAACTGGTAATCAAACATTCGGTCGAGGAAAAGGAGGACAAATGAAGTTTTGGAGCAGTGTCGATCTAACTGGTAATCAAACACGCATACTCCGACGCATACGCAGGGAGGGCGTTTTGGAGCAGTGTCGATCTAACTGGTAATCAAACCGACGAGAAGGCTCATGCACTTGCCGAGCGGTTTTGGAGCAGTGTCGATCTAACTGGTAATCAAACGGTCAGGGTCAGCTTGTCGAGCTTCGCTAGTTTTGGAGCAGTGTCGATCTAACTGGTAATCAAACCCACGAGGGCGAGATGCAATCCTGTATCGAGTTTTGGAGCAGTGTCGATCTAACTGGTAATCAAACGACGCCCGCGAGTGTCGAGGCGTACCCGGGGTTTTGGAGCAGCGTCGATCTAACTGGTAACCAAACCACTTGCCGAGCGCAAGTCTGAGATAGCAGTTTTGGAGCAGTGTCGATCTAGCTGGTAATCAAACGATGAACATGCCCGTACTCGATTAGGAGGAGTTTTGGAGCAGTGTCGATCTAACTGGTAATCAAACTTTCGCGCCGTCGAAAATGTCGCAATTATAGTTTTCCCATATGATGCCATGGCTCCTTTTGTGTTCGTGCGCGGCAGCGATAGCGGCGACGCATCATCCTGTTTCCTTTTTATCGAGGCCCTTCTTAGGATGATGACCGTTCGGTAATCAAGCTTTGCTGTTGGGAAATGATCGTATTGCGGCAATGTGGTGCGGAAAAAGCTTCGTCGAGGCGGCGACAAAATCCTCTAGTCAGAGGATTTTGTTGCCGCGACTCATAGCTGATTTGCGTCCTCGATTATCTCGCGAAGCCTCGGCATGTACTCGTCCGTGATGCTCTTGAAATCGAGGCTCAATTTGAAGTTGAGCGTTCCCGGTTTCGGAGTCGGAAGGGCGTCGAGCCTTTCGCACATCTCGTCGAACAGCGCGTTGTATTCATCGGCTTGCTCCTGGGTGACGTCATATTCTCTTCCTTGAATAATTGGCGTAGCCATTTATCACTACCCATTCTGTGATGCGCGGTCAATGCTCGTCTCGGTGCGACACTTACCGTTGAGTCTGAGATGAATACCCCTGCAAGGCCGAAGGATGCAGGGTGCAGGTCAAGGGAGATGACTGGTATTGGGGGCATTTTCTGTCGCCTAATTCTTCTTCATGTGTGGGCTCGCGTGTTTTGTGCTGCACCCTAAAACAGACACCGCTCAATCAGTTCCCTGCCACGCAGGGCGTCTATCCACTCCCGTGGAATTGCATCGATACCGTAGGCCGTGCCGGCGAGGGCCCCTGCGACGGCTGCGGTGGTGTCGGTGTCGTCGCCCAGGTTGACGGCGGCAAGCACGCAATCATCGTAGCTGTTAGTGTTGACGAAGCACCAAGTGGCTGCCTTAAGCGTGTCGCGCACGAAGCCGCCGGATCTGATTTCGTGCTCGGGTGCATCTTTCAGACAGAGTGTCCATTCGGGGAGCGCGCCGTCCATCTCGGACCTCAACAGTTCGATGAACTTGACACATGACTCGGTCGATGTTCTATGAGCGTGGGTGATTGCAGAGACCTCACGGATCTCTTTGTCTGTTGCATCGGCAAACGCCAGGGGTGCGATGCGCATGAGCGAGCCGTTGCCGTTGTCGCGCTCGCCGGAGCCACCCTTGCCGGAGCGAAGGGCGCGGGCGGTCGTTCCTCCGTAGTCGAAGACGCCATCAATCGTGTACTCGTCGTTGGCGATCCAGCTCACGAATTTGTCGCGCATGTCCTCGGTGTCAATGCGGCCGAGCTCTCTGATGGAGTCGCAGGTGGCGAGCGTCATAGATGTGTCGTCGCTCCAGGTGCCGGCGGGCTGCTCGTGCGTGCCGTAGCCGATCATGTCGGTGCATTCGAACGTGCCACGAGGTCTGAACTCGTAGGGAACGCCCAGCGCGTCACCGACGGCAAGCCCATAGATGCAGTCGCGCAGTGTTGTTTTCGGTCTGTGTGTCATGGAAAGCTCCTCTTTTCCCGGGTGATGTGGAGCGCCGTCGGGGGTATCGGTCGCAACGTGCTGCTATCCGTGCACTTCGCCATTAGTCGCTTCGTTGATGGCGCGGTACTCGGCACTCAGCTCGCGCGCCAGCTCTTCCTTGCTTGGAAGATACGGCAGGTATTTGGCGGCAAACACTTGGTCGTTGTCTTCGGGCAGCGTGTACTCGACGATTGAATCGCTTTTGTCCGCGCAGAGCACGATGCCTATGGGCGGATTGTCGCCTTCGTTCATGAGCTCACGCGTGTAGTAGTTCACATACATTTGCATCTGGCCCAGGTCCTGATGCGTAAGGTCATCGGTCTTAAGGTCGATGAGCACGAAGCAGCGCATCAGATAGTTGTAAAACACCAGGTCAATATAGAAATGGCGCCCATCAAAGGTGATGCGCTTTTGGCGCGCCTCGAAAGCGAAGCCACGGCCAAGCTCCAGCAGAAACTTCTGAAGATGCGTGATGAGCGCCTGCTCTAGATCGCTCTCGCGAAACGCAGTGTCGTCCGAGAAACCTAAAAACTCCAGCACATATGGGTCGCGGATGATATCCTCGGGGCGACGAGCCGGGACGCTCTTTTGGATTTCTTGGGTGACAGCCTCCTTGTCTTTGCTGGCAAGTAGGCGCTCGCGGAACATGGTGTTGATCTGGCGTTCGAGCTGGCGCGTGCTCCAGCGAGAGTCGGCGCATTCGTTCATGTACCAGGTGCGAGCTTCGGGGTCAGGAATGCGTATTAACCTGCGGTAATGTGTCCAGCTCAATTCGGGACGCAGTGAGTCCCGAATTGGAAATGCAAGATAGAACTGACGCATTTTGCGCAGCTCTCTTGCTTCAAAACCTTTACCAAAATCCTTGGTAAGTCTGATTGCGAGGGCCTTGAGCAGCGCCTCTCCATACTTGGCGCGCTCCTCTCCGCCCTGCTCATCAACTATGCTCTTGCCGATCTCCCAATACGCCTCAACCATCGCAAAGTTAACGGCGGTATAGGCCTTGTCGCGAGCGGCGTTGAGAATCGAGGAAACCTGCTTGTAAAAACCTTCGGGCACGATTGCCGATTCTCCACGGTTTACCAGTTCGCCCATCACTGTCGCCCCACTTTCCTCTTGTGGAATGCATCTTTATCGCATCTAGTTTAAAGCCTCGCGCGGACACGAATTGCTGTGCTGTCTGGCACCTTCGCATGGGAGCCTTGCGGTGACTAAAATGTGGCAATAGAGACAGTTTTAGCGAACCCCACGGGAGTGACGCGTATGGACAACAACACGCTGCTGTTCCAGGACAAAGGTTCGGGTAGGTTTAAAGACGTCAAGATCTACCCCAATCGTATCGAGGTGCTCAGGAAGGGCACTTTCGGCGGCAAGCACACCGAGATTGTCTATCTTAAGGACATTACGGGGGTCAACAGGATCAAGGGCCGCGATGTTTTTCTGCGTAACAGGCTGTTGACTGCTTGTGTTTTTAGCCTGAGCAGCCGTGCGAAGGCCCAGGAGTTTGTTAACGCGCTGAACATGGTGATGTAGCCTATGGCGGCGTTTGGGCCAAGGTAAAAATCGGGGGCACAGAACGGTGTCCTGCGCCCCCCATTGAGTCGATGTGTCTAAAAGGCCGGCTTGCCTATTCGCTACCGTCCCCAGCGTTTTCGCGGTCGTTGGCAAGCATTGCCGCGCCGGCGACCGTTGTCGCTACGGCGGCGGCAGCGAGCCCGGCGGCAATGCCGGAGCCGTCGCCCGTGTCGGCGAGTTTTCCGCCCGAGTTCTTGCCCTTGTTGCCCTTACCGTTCTTATCAGCGCTGCCTGCGTTGGAACCCGTGCCACCGTCGGTGCCGGTGCCGCCTGCACTGCTCGAGGCCGCTACGGTAAAGCTCGCGGCTCCGTCATTAGCAAGCTTGTAGTTTTGCGCCGCGTCGCCCAAAAGACCGTTCGCGCGCACCCAGTACGTTCCCGCGGTAAATGCCTCGCCCTCGACCATTGCCGTGCCCGGAGCGCCGTCCGCGTCGTGCACAAACTCGAGCTGAGCCGTGCAGGCATCGTTTTCGAGTTTGCCCTCGAGCAGCGCCGCGACCTTTGTGCGCACATCCTCGCCGGCCTTAAGGCCTTCGAGTCCCTCAAAATGGGGCGTCAGCGCGCGTGGATCGATATCGATGGGCACAGAGCCCTGCAGCCCCGTAACGGTCTCGTTGCCCAAGGCGTCGACATCCACGTATTCGATGGTAAACGCATGGCCCGAAGCCGCCACGTTGAGTACGTTGCTGCTGTCGACAAGGCGGAAATGGCCCTCGCCAACGGTCTTGCCATCCTGGAGCGAGGCATCGCTCAGCGAGTCGCCGTACGTCATGCGCATGCGGGTCGGGAGGCAGCACGAAGCCGACTGCGTGTGCTTCGTATCGTAATTGTAATTGCGCTGATAGATGCTCCGGGCCAGCGCCGCATCAACAAAGTCGGATGCGATGATGCCAATGTGCTTGAGGTAATCTGACTTTGTATCCTCGGTGCCGCTGGGATTGATGTACGGGCTCTTGTACAGATGCTCGTTGACTACTCGTGCCGAGGTAAAAGGATTGCCTCCGTGCGACAAGCCCGTGCAGCTGGTGTAGTTGATAGACCAGCAACGCTCCTGGACTTGCACCTCGGCCCCGGCATCGTCCACGACGTCCACCTTGTTGCACGTGCGCCCGGTCGTTTCCTTCAGCGCATTATCGACCCAGCTGAGCTTGTCGGTTCCCGTGAGTTTGTACTTGTCCTGGGCATATACCTTGGTGCAATAGGGCTCTTCATTGCCCGTTTCCCCTATGGCTTCAAATCCCCGCGCGTCTTGGACGAGACACATCGACTGCCCGGAATGCGCCTTGATCTTGTCATCCCATTGGGTGAGGTCGAGGCCCCACGTGTGGCCGCTTACGCTGTTGCCGGCAAGCCCAAATCGACGCAGCAGGACGATCTTTCCGCGCACCTCGCCCAGCGTGGGGACGTGGCTCGACGTGTAGAACAGGTTGGGGTTATCGGCCATAACCTTGGCGAAGGCCGTCGTTATGCTTTCGTCGGTAGCCTCATCGTTGCCGCGCGATGCGAGCATGATGAGCGCTTCTGACGGGTTTTCGTTCAAAAACGTTTTGAAGTACCCGATGACATCGGAGAGATGCAGATAGTTCCCGTCTTTTTTGAGTAGGTAGAAAATCCCGTGGTCGATGCCGGGGTCATCGCCCTTTCCGAGCCGGATATCAAAATAGCGAATGCCTTCGAGCAACTGCGTGGGAATGTAATCCTGCTGGCATTTTACTTGCGAGGATTGGGGCTCAGTGTCGTTGTCCACGCTGCAGGTGCCCGAATCGTGCGTACCCGGGATGCTCAGCTCGTCGAGGAACTTGTTGTCGTCGACGTATTTCATCCAACATGGTCCGTCGACGTAGCTGCTGTACGTGATCCAGTCGAGGCTGCTAACCGTGGCATCGTTCTTTTTCATGTCGTAACCGATAAGTTCGAGCTCCCACGGAATGCTCTTACTCTTATGGCAGATCTTATTGTTGTCCTGGTCTTTGCCGTTCGATTCTATTGCCAGGTACTTAATGTCTTTTTTCTCGGTTTCTTTCTCGACCGTGCGGTCTCGGATGATGTAGGTTCCGTTTGATTGACGCTCGAACGCAAAAGCGCGGCTGGGCTTGTTGTCATACTCGCCGCCCCATACGTGGATGACCTTTCCATCTTTGTCCGAGTCGTCGTCGACCGACCAAATGCTGTAGCCTGTCTTTTTATGCTCTTCGAAATTGAGCAAGGTGCGGATGGCGTACCAGTTTGTATCGTCATTCTTGGTCGTTACGTTCTCAAGGATGAGCTTGCTGGACGTGCCGTCGTTAAACAGGTGACAGACGTTGCCGCGAACGTTGCCGTCTTGGTTGACGCTCGCGGTGCGAAAATAGCCCGCGGGGCGAAGGCGAATGACGAAATTGTGGAGGCTGTCCGACGGTGCGGGTGTGTTGTCTGCAAATGCCGCTCGCAGGGGAATGCCCGGCGCTGCGGTTTCGGGCAGGCTTGCAAGTGGTGACAACGCCGCAAGCCCTAGGCCCAGCGTAAACGCTCGGCGGCTGATGGCATGGTGTTCGGTCATAACTTCTCCATTCGCAGAGTGCGGTTATGCGATAGTTTTGGTCACTATACTGCCCAGATGTTTAAAGATGCTGGTTTAATTGTCTGCGCGGCGCAATAAATCGGTGGGCGGACGTGTTGGGGTGTTTGTCGTTTTCGTACTGTTGCCACATTTGGGGCGGTTCCGGCGTCCGGCATCCTCGCGTTCGTCGGCTACAGGCATAAGAAAGGGAGGGTCGGTTTACCGGCCCTCCCTGGGTACGAAGCGCTGGGGTACCGTCGCTTGTTTGCACTGCGACCGTGTTTCCCGTTGCGCTCGCCAGTCGCTTAGCGCTTGATCTCGATATCGTCGAGCTTGACGTCCATGGCCTCGGTCTTGGCCTCGGCGATGTCGTCGGCAAATTCCAGAGACTTCATCATGGTCTCGACGGCGTCCTTGTGCTCCTCGACGTTGTCGATACGCACATACACACTGCCGCCGTCAACGTCGGTGAAGTATTCGGTCGTTACGCCGCCCGAGTGTGTATAGGAAGCGTTGCGCCAAGTCTTGCCGTTGTACTTGACGGGGTCATTCTCGGTCCACTCAAAGCTGGCATTCCACTTTGCCTCGTAGTCGAACAGCTCGTCGGCGTTCTTGTCAGGATCGAAGACGGGGATGAAGCGATCGCTGGCGTGCTCGCTCTCGGTGAACTTAAACTGGGCCCTGTCGGCAGTGTCGCCTGCGACGTCGGTGATCTCGACGCCCTCGGGGACCTCGACCTTAAACCAAATGAAGTCGGTCCTCATATCCACGGCTGGCTTTTCTGCGCCGCCGCCACCGCCACTGCCGGTAGCGCCGCCGCTTCCGCCGCAACCCACCAGGGCAACCGCGGCAAAAAGACTCATGCAGAGGGTGAGAATCGCAAAGGCCTTCTTTTTCATGGTCGTGTCCTCCTCGATCTGTAACCGCCCATGGATTACCTGTCTTTACTGTACGCGTGAGCAGCTCATTCGGGTGGGCCATGTGTCCCATTCTGGGGGCAGGATTTGCGCCGACAAGTGGCAATATGTTCGGGCGCAAAAGAGGGGAGGGCCGATGCTGTCGGCCCTCCCCGGGTTGGGCGCCCGTTGTTTTAATGGGGCGCGCCTACGCGGGTTCGCGTAGGCGCGTACGGGTGCCCCGTTACTTGATCTCGATGCTCGAAATCTCGACTTCACGTGCCTCGTCAACTGCTTTCTTCATGTCGTCGGGGAACTCGATGGAGTTGAGAAGCGCCTCGGCTTCTTTCTTGTGCAGGTCGAAGTTCGCGATGAGAACGCAGACGCTTCCCGGCTCAACGTCGGTAAAAAGCATGGTTGAGATGCCGCTGTTGTCCTCGTATGTTCCGACGAGCCACGTCCTGCCGTTATACTCGACGGACCCGCCATCCTTCCACTGGAACGTATCCCCCTTCTTTTCCGCCTGGTCGGCGTGGGATTCCTCGGCCGTCAGCGCTTTTTTCCAAACGGGGATAAAGCGATCGGCCGAGGCGTTCTCGTCTTCGGGGAAGGTGAGCTGGACCCTGTCGGCATTCTTGCCGGCAGAGTCGCTTACGCCGACGCCCTCGGGCATCTCGACCTTAAACCAGATGTAGTCGGTCTTCTTGGCGACGGGGGCCTTTTCCTTGCTCTCGCTCTTGGGGGCGCTGCCGCCGCCCGATGCGCTCCCGCCGCAGCCCACAAGGGCGAGCGCGGCAAAGAGGGCGATGCAAAGGGAAAGGATTGATAGGGTCTTTTTCATCATGGTGGCGTCCTCCTTGTCTGCTGATGACATCACGGCGCCGCATGCTGTTGGGGTACTGATTGCGCTGGCGGCGGATGTCTCTGTGTACTGTGCGACTTATGCCTCCGTTCATCGCTTGTGGCCGTTGCGCGGCCGTTCCCCAACGGGTTCCTTACTTATAGATATGCCCCAGCTTGTGCTGCTCGGGAGTCTCGAAAGGTGGGCCATGTGTCCCATGTTTGCGGTGCCGACGCCTATCGTTCGTCATAGAAATCCGCGATGGCCAGGTGCGCTGACGCTTATGTACTTATGGGCTAGACTTAGCACCATTATGTGATCGATGCGGTCGGTCGGCGGTTTCCACCCGACCGATGTATATGACTTGAAGGTGCATGCGTATGAGCCAAGAGATGATGGACAAGACCTGCCGCGGGTTTGCCGAGGCGCTTGCCGCGCGCGAGCCGGTTCCCGGCGGTGGCAGCGCGAGCGCCTTTGTGGGCGCGCTGGGCGCCTCGCTGTGCGGAATGGTTGCCCGCTACGGTGCGACTAATCCCGCGCTTGCTGATCGTGCGGATGACCTGACGCGCGCGTTTGCCCAGGCTGATGAGCTGGCCCAGGAGCTTGTCGAGTTGGTTTCCGAGGACGTTCGTGCCTACAGGCGGGTGTCCGCGGCGTACGGTATTCCGCGTGACGATCCGGCTCGAGCGACCGCGATTCAGGATGCGCTGCATGTGGCCGCTATGCCGCCGTATCGCATTATGGATGCCTGCGGGCGTGCGCTGGCGCTGCTCGAGGACATGGCCGACAAGGGTTCGCGTCAGCTGCTGTCCGATGTGGCGTGCGGCGCCGTGTTCTGCCGTGCCGCTATGCAGGGCGCGAGCTTGACGCTCTTTGCGAACACCACGTCTATGAAAGATCGCGTTCGTGCCGAGGAGCTCGAGACGGCGTGTGATGAGCTGCTCGACACATGGTTGCCGCGCGCCGATGCGCTGGCGCGCCGCGCCTCCGACGCTGCAAGGAAGAGAGGATAGCCATGGCCGAACTGTTGAAGGGTGCTCCCGTCGCCCGCGCATTGACTGAGGAACTTGCTGCTCGCTGCGCGGCCCTGCGCGAGCGGGGCGTTGTTCCGACGTTGGCTATCGTGCGTGTAGGTGAACGCGAGGACGACCTATCCTACGAGCGCGGTGCGCTCAAGCGCTGCGAAAAAGTGGGGATTGAGGCTCGTCGCGTTTTGCTTTCCGCCGATGTTTCGCAGGACGAGCTGTTGACGGCCATCGAGGACATCAATACCGATTCGGCTGTTCATGGCTGCCTGATGTTCCGCCCGCTGCCCGCCGGCCTTGACGAGAACGCCGTCGCCGCAGCGCTCGATCCCGCCAAGGACGTTGACTCCATGACGCCGGCTTCGCTGCTCACCACGCTTTCGGGGCGCGGCGAGGGTTTTGCCCCCTGTACAGCCGAAGCCGTGCTTGCTTTGCTGGATCATTACGGCGTTGAGCTGGACGGCGCCAAAGTTGCCGTGGTCGGACGCTCACTGGTAATTGGCCGCCCCGTTGCCGCCATGCTTACGGCGCGCAACGCAACCGTGACGACGTGCCATACGCATACGTGCGATCTTGCCGCCGAGTGCTGTGCTGCCGACATTGTGGTTGCCGCCGTTGGACGCGCGCGCACGATTGGCGCAGATGCGGTCCGCGAGGACCAGGCGATTATCGATGTTGGCATTAATTGGGACGAAGCCGCTGGCAAGCTGGTCGGCGACGTCGATTTTGATGCCGCGGAGCCGGTTGTTGGCGCAATCACCCCCGTGCCGGGTGGCGTGGGCGCCGTGACGACAGCAATTCTCGCCAAGCACGTGATCGAGGCGGCTGAGCGCGCGGTAAAATAGGCGTTTGGAGGCTGTTTAGGGGGTTGGTTAGATACCCCGTGGTCAAAAAATGCCAAATATGAGTACTGTTGCCAAGTTAGTCACATATGTTTGAGATCATTTTGGCTCTTTAGCGATAAGTAATATCGTTAAAGAGCCAATTTTATTGGACGTATGGGGAATTACTAGACTCAGTTTTTGGACAGGTGAGGATTCCTGGCGCCCGGAACAGTGCAATTTGCTGCCACTAAATTTGTGACAGTACTCATATTTGACATTTTTTGACCACGGGGGCTGCCGAGGCCGTGGTTTCGCCCTTTTTGCGTCGAAGCGATACACTGTTGCCGTTTGATTTCTTCGCTCAAGGAGGATGCGCATGCCGTGCACAACGATTTTGGTTGGTAAGAACGCGAGCTACGACGGGTCGACCCTGGTCGCGCGTAACGAGGACTCGTCCAACGGGGTGTTTGAGCCCAAGCGTATGCGCGTGGTGCATCCCGACGAGCAGCCGCGCGTCTACACGAGCGTCCTGAGTCACCTGACCGTTGAACTGCCCGATAATCCCATGCGCTACACGAGCGTCCCCGATGTTATTCCCGGTCACGGCATTTGGGCCGAGGCGGGTTTCAACGAGCTCAATGTTGGCATGTCCGCAACCGAGACGCTCACCACCAACGAGCGCGTCCGCGGCGCCGACCCGCTCGTCGACTACGTACCCGCCAAGGGCAACGAAGGCGAGGACGGATACGTCCCGGCACAGCCCGGTGGCCTGGGCGAGGAGGACATGGTAACCCTGGTGCTGCCGTATGCCAAGTCCGCCCGCGACGGCGTGCGTATCCTGGGCAACCTGCTCGAGCGCTACGGCACCTACGAGAACAACGGCATCGCCTTTAGTGATGTGGACGAGATCTGGTGGCTCGAGACCATCGGCGGTCACCACTGGATCGCCAAGCGCGTGCCTGACGACGCCTATGTGACCATGCCCAACCAGCTGGGTATCGACAGCTTTGACCTGGACGACGCCGAGGGCGACCAGGCCGACCACATGTGCTCCGCCGACCTGCGTTCCTGGATGGCCGAGTGGCATCTGGACCTGACGCTGGGCGTCGATGGTGACGGTCCGGTTGCGGTCTTTAACCCGCGCGAGGCCTTTGGCTCACACAGCGACAGCGACCATGTCTACAACACGCCGCGCGCCTGGTACATGCAGCGCTGCCTCAACCCCAGCGATGTGTGGGATGGCCCCGACGCCGACTACACGCCCGAGAGCGACGATATCCCCTGGAGCCGCGTGCCCGAGCGCAAGGTGACCATCGAGGACATCAAGTATGTGCTTTCGAGCCACTACCAGGGCACGGAGTACGACTGCTACGGCAGCAAAGGTACGTCCGCCACGCGCGGCGCCTATCGTCCCATCGGCATCAACCGCAACAGTCAACTCGCCGTGCTGCAGCTGCGCCCCCATGCACAGCCGGCGTATCGCGCCGTGCAGTGGATGGCGTTTGGCTCCAACTCGTTTAACGCGCTCGTGCCGCTGTACGCCAATGTCGAGACCATGCCCGAGTACTATGCCGACACGCAGGCCCGCGTGACGTCCGAGAATTTCTATTGGGCAAATCGCCTGATCGGTGCCTTGGCCGATGTTCGCTTCCACGAGTGCGGTCGCGCGGTCGAGGATTATCAGGAGAAGGTCGGCGGCATGGGTCACAAGCAGATTCACGACGTTGACGCTGCCGTTGCCGCCCTGCCCGAGGCCGAGGTGCCCGCCGAGCTCGCCCGCGCCAACGAGGCCTTTGCCGAGCTTGTGCGCGTGGAGACCGATGCTCTGTTGGGCAAGGTGCTCTACACCACGAGCTGTGCCATGAAAAACTCCTTCGCGATGAACGACAACGTAAGGTAAAGATAACCTTGCAACGAGCGAGCGGGACAAACGCCGTCAAAGGCTTTGCCCTGCTCGATTTCTATCTTGGCGGTAAAACGATTTTGTGTCGTTCGCTCAATCTTGGGTACAAGAAGGCCATTGTAGTTGTTCACGATTGGAGCCAACCATGGTTATGAAATTCGATCAGCTTGTTAACGGTGCCATCAACGTGGGCTTCGGCGCCGCTGCCGTTGCCGTCGAGGGCGGCAAGAAGGTTCTCGACGACCTCAATACCAAAGGCGAGCAGGTGCGCAAGGACGCCGGCACCCCCGATATCGCTCGCAGCGTGTCCGATATGTTCGAGCAGGCCGGCGGCACCATCTCCGACCTCACCGAGCGCCTGGGCATGCAGGGCGAGACCGCGGCTCAGCGCGTGCTCGACGAGCTCATCCTGGCCCGCGTCCGCGTTATGACCGCCCCCGAGCGCACGGCCTTTTTGGCCCATGTGCGCGACATCGTCGATTCGGTCGAGGACAACGTGACCTCGGTGCCCGTCGAGTCCGTTGAGCCCGACGACGCAGAGGACACCGAAGAGGCCGAGTAGCAGCGCAGATGGCAGATTCCACTACCGATTACAACAATCTAGATCCCTTGGGTGATGAGGCGGCGGTTGTCGATGAGGTCGATGCCGCCGTCTCGGGCGCTCGCAAGAAGCCGCGCGCTGTCGATATGGTCCCCGAAGAGCCCGACGCGATGGCGCCGGACGAGGAATACCAGCTCACGCCGGCAGGTCGCCGCGAACGCATCGGTCAGATCGTTCGCCTGATCAAAAAGTACCGCGTGTGGGATAACCTTACGCCGGTGCGCCTGCGTCGTCTGCTCGAAGAGCTTGGCCCCATGTTCGTCAAGATGGGGCAGATTCTGGCCAACCGCTCCGAGATTTTGCCGCAGCGGTTTTGCGATGAGCTGCGCCGCCTGCGCTCTGACGTAGAGCCGGTGCCGTATGAGGTAGTGCTCCGCTGTCTAGAAGAGGAGTACGGCCAGCGCCTGGGGCAGATGTTCGACGCGATCGACCCCAACCCGCTCGGAAGCGCGTCGCTCGCGCAGGTACACCGTGCCCGTCTGGTGACAGGCGAGGACGTGGCCGTTAAGGTGCAGCGCCCCGGTGCGCAGCAGGTGATGGCGCAGGACATCGATATTATCCGTTCGGTGGTGCGCATCGTTTCCAAGTTCGTCAACACTGATCAGTTCGTTGACCTGCACGGCGTGGTCGAAGAGCTGTGGACCTCGTTTCGTGAGGAGACCAACTTTTTGGCCGAGGCCAAAAACCTCAACGATTTCTATGACTTTCACAAAAGCGTGCATGGCGTGTCGTGTCCCAAATCCTACTTGGACCTTTGCACCGAGCACGTCGTGGTCATGGACTACATTGACGGCATCTCCATCGCCGATCCCAAACGCCTTGAGGCCGAGGGCTATGACTTGGAAAAGATCGGCTCGGCGATTGTCGAGGACTATTCGACGCAGGTGCTCGACGATGGCTTTTTCCATGCCGACCCGCATGCGGGAAACATCATCCTCAAGGACGGCATCGTTTACTTTATCGACTTGGGCATGGTCGGACGCATGTCGAGCCACGACCGCGGTATCGTCAAGGATATGATCTTTGCCGTGGCCGAGGGCGATGTGCCAAAGCTCAAGGATTCGCTCATGCGCTTCGCCGTGACGCGTGGCGACTCGGCTGAGCTCGATCATTCGGCCTTTTTGTCCGATTTGGACTTTATCGTGGCTGACTTTGCGGGCCTTGACCTTAAGGACCTGGATATCGGTGAGTTTTTGACTTCGCTGTTAAACCTCGCGCGCAAAAATGACGTTGAGCTGCCGAGCGTGGTGACGATGTTCGCCCGCGGCATGGTGACGCTCGAGGGCCTGTTGACCGAGTACATGCCCAACGTCAACATGATCCAGATCATCCAGACGCACATCAAAAACGAGAAGAGCACCTACGCCCGCATGCGCGAGATGAGCCGCGACTTTGCAGCGAGCAGTTATCGCGCGGCGAAGGGCTCGCTCGAGGCGGCCGAGTATCTGGGCTTGGCTTCGCGCATGCTCACACGCGGCCAGCTTAAGGTGAACACGCAGATCATGAGCAGCGATAAGGCGCTGCGACAGCTGGGTGGAATTATCGACCGCATGTCGATGGCAATTGTGATCGCCGGTCTGTTTATCGGTTCGTCGGTGGTGTACTACGCGCGCATCGAGCCGGTTGTGTTTGGTATCCCGGTCATTGGCTTTATGGGCTATGTGAGTGCGCTGGTGCTGGCGCTTATGCTGGGCCGCAATATCTGGCTCAACAGCCACGGCGGCAAGCACTAGAGGCTGCGGCCGTCACCGCATTTTCCTATCGCAAACAATAGCTTTTACCTTGGGCTTCGCCTGCGTGCGAGGCCCTTTTGCGTGATACCATTTTGACGGTAATAATCGATGGCCTAGATGGTGGTGCGGAGACGCACGAACGCGCGGTTTTCCTGCGCGTTTGGGAGAATCGGGGTGCAAGTCCCCGGCTGTACCAGTAACCGTAATTCCTTTTGACTCGGGATATTCGCGTCGCAGATCGGACGGCGCGCCTGAGCCGTTAAGGTTAAGTCGGATCGCCTCCCATCTTGCATGCGGCTGCGGCTTTTGCCGCCGGTGTGCATAGGGCTCTGGAGGGAAGGAGGACCCCGATGGGGGAACTCGAGCGCAACATACGCGATGACGTGGGGCAGCCTCAAGGCAACGCTCCAAGTACAGACAATGGGGGACAATTGGATATGTTTGAGGACGAGCGCGAGCGCGCCTCGTTGCATCGCCGTGGCGCGATTGCACGCGGTGTAGCCAAGCGCGGCCTGGTGGCATTCCTGGCCTTCGCGATGGCCTTTGGCACCACGCCGGCTCAGCTGTGGGCCGAGGGCGCCGAGGGCATTGCCGAGGCTGTGGCTCAGGCTGCGACGCCGGGTGAGGACGCTGCGCTTGCGGGCGGTGCCGCTGAGCAGAGCGGCACCGAGGTTTCGGATTCCGAGAGCGCGCCTGCAGCTAGTGCCGCTACAACAGAGGCAGCAACTGGCGACGAAGGCTCGGCGACGGGGGAGAGCCCTGCCACGAGCGAGCAGTCTTCGACGGCATCCACTGGCCAAGCAGGATCTGCCGCCGCGACTGCCGTCCAGACAGAGAACCCGACAGAAACCGGCGATGTCGCCAAGAAGCAGGTCGAGGTCTCGTTCTCGATTATCGGCACCGATGCCGACGGCAAGGCTCAGACCTGGGTGGCACCTACGCAGCTCAAGCTCGACGAGGGCGCGACGGCTGCGGATGCCTTCATTAAGCTGCAGGAGAAGACGGGCTTCAAGGCGAAGTACGAACCGAACACAGCATACGGTTTCTACCTCGAAAGCATCACATCCCCGAGCGATGGCCGCACGCTCGCCTACGATCCGACGACTTATGCCTTCTGGCAGCTGTTCGTCAACGGCGCGTCTTCCTCGGTTGGCGCGAGCAGCGTTAAGCTCACCCCGGGGCAGAAGATTGAGTTTGCCTTTACGGGTGGTAGCGCATCCCCTGTCGTTAAGGACCAGCTTGCTGCGAATGTGACCGTCATTGGTCGCGATGCCCAGGGTAAGACTCAGACCTGGGTCGACAACGCGCAGTATGTGGTGACGTCCGGTTCGAGCGCGCTCGATCTTACGAAGGTCGCACTCGAGGCGAACGACATTGACGCCGTTGCTGCGGGCTCCTTCATTCTGAGCCTTAAGTACAACGGCGTTGAGCTGGGTACGCCGTTCGATTATTCGACCTATTGGCAGCTGTTCATCAACGGCAAGTCGAGTGACTATACGGCGGACAATGTCACCATCCATGCCGGCGATACCGTCACGTGGTTCTACGGTGGCTGGGGCGACAAGTTGCCCTCTGATTCCGTCCATGCTTCCGTTCAGGTCCTCGGTAAGGACAAGGACGGCAAGCAGCAGGTTTGGGCCTCGACGGGCCAGACGAGTCTCAAGGCGGGCTCTACTGCCAAGGATCTCCTTGAGCAGACCGGCCTTACTCTCGATGCTGGCGAATCGTCTTGGGGCTGGTTCCTCAACGGCATTTATTCGCCGTTCGATGATGAGTCCTATTGTGGCTATGATGCTGCGACCAATAGCTATTGGCGCTTCTACGTAAAGGGCAAGTCCGACTTAAAGTACAAGTTCGCCGACGTTGGCGCCGGTGCCTATGAGCTCCAAGAGGGCGATGCCGTCACCTTTATGTATGGTGCTGACGCCGATGCCCTTCCTGGCCAGGTTCTTGGGTCTGTCGATGTTATCGGTCCCGATGTCAACGGCAACAATACTCGCTGGGGCTCGGCAAGCAATGTTTCTTTGCCCGAAGGCTCTACTGCCCAGAACCTTATTGAGACGGTCCTGAAGGCCAAGGGCGTTACGTACAACGGCTCCCAGAGTGGTGAGTACTGGTTCCTCAATTCCATCAACTCGCCGTTCGATCACAAGCCGTATGGCTGGGATGGTGCGACCAATAAATATTGGCATCTGTATATCAACGGAAAGCCCTCATCTCTCTGCGCCAACCAGGTCACGCTCACGAGCGGCGACAAGGTTACGTTTGCCTATACGACCGATGGTGCGCCCATGCCCGATCCCGACAAGATTGTCGTGGACCCGAGTGCGACGACTCCTGATTGGGATGCCGAGTGGGCTGGCTACGGCAACAGTGGCAACGGTTCGACCGTAACGGATGCCAAGACGCCTGCGCAGGCCGCCGGTCTTAAGTGGGCCTTCGATTGGAAGGCCGAGTCTGGCCAGCAGTATGCCAACTGCAGCGAGCCTGTCATCGCTAACGGTTTTGTGTACATCGCGACCGAGAACGAGCTCATTAAGATTGATTCGTCCACGGGCAAAAAGGTTGCCTCTGCGCCGCTTGCCTCCAAGGTGAGCTATACCTCTCGTCCGATCTATACCAATGGCCTTATCATCGTTCCGCTCAACGGCGGTGCGGTCCAGGCGATTACTGCAGACAAGCTGATCTGCAAGTGGCTGACGCCTGGTTTAACGGACTTGACGCAGAGCTCCTGCACCGTCGTTTCGGACGGCGAGTACGTCTATGTAGGCTCGGTCGATATTTCGTATGACGAGAATTACAACGCGACCTACGGCAACGGCTCCTTTGCGCGCATTAAGATTGCCACGGGCGAAGTTTCTTGGCAGAACATCGACCCTGCCGAGGGCTATTACTGGACTGGTGCGGCTTTGACGGATAAGTATGCCATCGTTCCTACGAGCGCGGGTACGCTTAAGTGCATTGATAAGACGACGGG
This sequence comes from uncultured Collinsella sp., assembly GCA_900542165.1. Taxonomy (GTDB): domain Bacteria; phylum Actinomycetota; class Coriobacteriia; order Coriobacteriales; family Coriobacteriaceae; genus Collinsella. The sequence goes on from UQMM01000007.1 coordinate 46,272, forward strand.
CGATGTCGTTTCGACCATGAAGCTCGGCGCTCTCGCGAACGCCGACTGTGTCGCCGATCCGTCCAATGGTTCGACCTTCTATCAGATGACGCACGATGGAAAGCTCCATGTGATTTCGCTTTCGGCGAAGGGCGTACTGAGCGAGCAGAAGACGGTCGACCTGGGTCTTACTAATAACATGAGCGCACCGGCGGTGGCTGGCGAAAACTTGATTGTCGGCGGACAGACGGCTACTGGCTCTGCTCTGGCTCTCTATAATCTGAAGACCGGTAAGACCACGATGGTCACCGCTGCTGACGGCAAGGCGCTGCCGGCTGGCTTCAACGGTATTGCTGCTACTCCGCTGGTGAGTGTTCAGGGTGGAAAGACCCATGTGTACTTCACCGTTAACAGCGCGGATAGCAAGGATTACGTCAACTATTCTGCTGGTGGTGGCGTGTATCGCTATACGCTCGGCGATGCAGAGGCGACGCAGATTTATGATGCGGCTGGCCATTACCAGCACTGCGACTCTCCGGTCATTGCCGATGCTTCTGGCAATCTCTACTACATCAATGACTCGGGCACGCTGTTCAAGCTTGGGGCCGTTGAGTCTTGGACGGTTGCTTTTAATTCCAACGGCGGGTCTGCTTGCGACACTAAGTTTGTTGCTACGGCCGATGGCAAGCTGGTCAAGCCGGCCGATCCGACGCGCGATGGCTACACTTTCGGCGGTTGGTATACCGATGAGGCTTGCACGCAGGCGTATGACTTTAGCACGCCGGTAACGGCCGACCTGACGCTGTATGCCAAGTGGACCAAGAATGCCGTTAACCCTGGCGGTAATGGCGGCGCTGGTTCGAATGGCGGCGGTTCTGGTATCGGTACTGGTTCCGGCACTGGCGCTGGCGCGGGTTCTGGCTCCGGCTCGAAGGGCGGCGCTATTGCCCCGGGCCAGAAGCCGGTGACCAAGACGACGGTGTCGACCAAGACCGAGACCAAGGACAACAAGTCCGACAAGAAGGACTCCGATAAGTCCGATAAGAAGGACGAGAAGAAGTCTGACAAGAAGGACAGCAAGTCCGACAAGAAGTCCGATTCCAAGTCCGATACGGGTGCTGCTTCCACGACCACTGCTAAGAAGCCCTCTAGTGCTTCCGAGCAGGAGACTGGCACCAACCCGCTCGCCATTGTTGGCGTTGCCGCCGGCGTCATCGGTCTCGCCATCGTCGGCGTGTTCGTGTTCACCAAACGTCGGTAGGTGAGGGCTGTGTCCAATAAATCCAAGGACGCTGACCCCAAGCAACCAAATTCCTCGTTCATTCAGTTCGACGATGCAAAGCAACAGGGCGCCGCTTCGGCGGCGTCCGCCCCTCGACAGAAGGCGCTTACTGGTGTCCTGACCGCCGCGTGCGTTGCGCTAATTGTCATATCGCTGGGCTTCGTCCATCCTTCCGAGAGCGGCGCCTGGTCCATTGACTGGATCGTTCAGACCGTGATGGGGGAGAGCGTCGTCGCGAAGGACGCCAAGGGGTCTGACTCGACCGTCGCTTCGGGTAAAGCTGGCTCCAAGGATTCCAAATCTTCGGATGGTGCGAACGACGAGTCTAAGGGTTCGGATAAATCTGACTCTAAGAAGGAGTCCGAGTCTTCGGACAAGGAATCAAACAAGGGCTCGGATGGCAAAAAGTCCGAAGACAAGGATGGCAAGAAGTCTGGAGAGAAGGATGGCAAGAAGTTTGGAGAGAAGAACAGCAATAAAAAGACCGACGGCAATCAGTCGACTTCTCAGAACTCGACTTCTTCTGGCGGGGCCGGCTCTACGCCTGGCGCCTCCTCCTCATCCAGCGGGGCATCTTCTGCCCCCGATAACGGCAACGCCTCTACTGGTGACCAGGGCAGCTCGCAGCAGCCTAGCTACGTAACGGTGACGGTTTCGGTCACATCGAGCGCTGTGGGCAATCCTGTGTCCTCTGGTGGCACCTTTACCTTTAACGAAGGCGCTACCGTTTACGATGCCCTGTGCGCGCTGGGCCTTTCTGTCAACGCACACGGCTCGTCGTACGGCACGTATGTTTCCGCGATTGGTGGTTTGGCCGAGAAACAGCACGGCGGCACGAGCGGCTGGATGTACTCCGTCAACGGCACAACGCCCATGACGGCCTGCAGCAACTATGTTCTCTCAAACGGCGACAACGTAGTCTGGTATTACGTAACAGGCTAGAGGCCTCGACATAGCGCGCCAGACGGGCGGTTCGGACAAACATCCGGGCTGCCCGTTTTTCATGCGTAGAGGACTGGGTCGCCGGGTCTCTCGGCAAACAAAAAACCGGTTGGAACGGGAATTCCAACCGGTTATACATTCAAGCAAATAGTGAATCGACTACGACCGTGCACCCTCGAGGAAGAAGCGGCGGCTGAAGTAGTTGTACCAGGTGACGAGGAACGTGGCGATGGCCTTCATGGCTTGGTAGCCGATGCTCAAAAACGTGACACCCACAAACATGTACAGGTCGTTGAGGCCCAGACCGATCACCGACAGGATGGTGAAAATCGTGAACTCGCGCTTGCGGCTCATGCCCTCGCGGTGGTCGAACACGTACTTCATGCTGAGCCAGTAGTTGACCACGACGGACGTGGTAAACGAGACCGTGGTGCTCATCAAAAAGTCGAGGTGGAACAGCTCGACGAGCGCAATAAGCATGCCCCAGTCGATGCCAAAGGAGATAAGACCCACGACGGCGAACTTGAGGAACTGCTTGGTATGAGGTTGTGCCAGCGCCTTGCGCACGTAATCACATCCAATGCGTTGATGAATCGAGCAACGAGTTACTTTAGAGCTTTTGCATGGGAAACGTAAGGTCTTTGAAAAGAACTATACGAACTCGCCAAATTTTCAAGTGCTAATCCGCAAACGTTGAAAATTTGCCCGTAAACGAGCGGCGCCCACGGACGATACTGCGCTGAGTGCGCGTCGTCCGTGGGCGCCGTAATGCTGCAGGGGTGTCGAGCTATTTGGTCTCGTTGCCCTCCAGGAAGATCTTTCGGGTCACAAAGTTGTAGACCATGACAAGCGCGGTGGCGCAAATCTTGGCGATATTGGCCTCGAGTCCCAGGCCGGCGTTGAGTGTCAACACGATACCGTCGTTGAGCACCAAACCGATCACGGACAGCGCGACAAAGATGATGAACTCGCGGCGGCGGCTCATGCCCTCCTTGTGAGCAAACACGTACTTCATGCTTGCGAGGTAATTAAAGATGAGTGAGACGATAAAGCCGCTGGTGTTGGCGATTAGGATGTTGAGGCCTAGACCGTAGTGGAGCAGATTCATAATGCCAAAGTCGATAACCGTGGCAATGACACCGACGACGCCAAACTTCATGATCTGCGCAAGGAGCTTTTGCATGGTACCTGCCTTAGGGTGGCGCCGGGACGCCGTGGGGATGACAAACTCAGCAAGTTTAGCCAATCCCCACGGGCGGTGCTAGGCGCGCTCCTCGATAGCACCGTTTCTATATGCATCGAGCAGCTGGCGCAGGTCCTGGATCTGGCTGCGGATCTTGGCCCCGGAATCGGTGTCGCTCACCATGCGACGACGGTCTGCTTGGTCAAAACGGTTGGTCTCGCTCTCGATGTCCACGTTGCGCGTGAGTGCCTCGGCAACGGTGGTAAAGGCCTGGTGCGACTTGAGGCGGCAGCCGCGTGAGCTCGAGATAAGCGTGTAGCCGGCGATGCCCGTCTTGGGATGGTAAGCGCGGCAGAAGCCGCCATCGATGACCAGCAGCTTGCCCTCGGCGCGGATGGGTTGCTCGCCCTTGGTGGTTTTAACGGGCGTGTGGCCGTTGATGATGTGGCCGGTCGGCGAACATGCCATGGGCGTGACGCCAAACTCGCACATGATGTCGTCGCAGACCGAGGGCGACTTGGTAAGCGTAAAGTACGGGTCCATCGGCTCGACCCAGGTGCTCTTATCGGCGATATAGGCGCGCTCAAAGGTACGCACCAGGCGTCCACTGGCGGGTGAGTTAAAGCCAATCCACAGATACCACATCCAGTCGAGAGCGTCGCGGTCGCCCACGCGCCAGGCGCGGCGGGCGATGTGGTCGCAAAAATCGAGATAATCGCGGCCACCGTGCCAGGTGCCCAAGCAGTTCATGCTGCTAAAGGTGCCGTCTTCGTTGAGCGGCACGCAGCCATGGAACAGCAGGTTGCCGTTGGCGACCTTGTACATCGAGCCGTGGGAATAGAGGAAATCGATATGGCGATGCAGGTGATCGGCGGTGACAAACTCGGACACGAGCTTGTCGATGATGTGCTGCTCCTGAGACGTGAGCGTATAGGGGTCCGCCGGGTCGACGGTGGGGAAGTCGTTGGTCGTGAGCGGCCACACGCTGCCGTCGGCGAGCGTGACCGTGCCGGTGTCGTGGTCGATCTTGTCGAGTAACAAGCGGTCGGTCATATCGAACTCGGGGTGGCGCTGGATAATCTGGCCCTCGAGCTTAAAGAGCAGCACGTTGATGGCCTTGATCAGCGGGGTGATGGACTCACCGGCGGTGTAGGTGGCATCGGCAAAGGCGACAAGCTCACGCAGCGAGATGCCGTAGTCGTTCTCTAGAATTTCGTAGTTGTCGTAGCGTAGGTTGTTGCGCAATACCGTGGCGATGCAGGCGGGCTCACCGGCCGCAGCGCCCATCCACAGCAGGTCGTGGTTGCCCCACTGGATGTCGAGCGAATGGTAGGTGAGCAGGCGGTCCATAATCTTGGCCGCGCCGCCGCCGCGGTCGAAGATATCGCCCACCAGGTGCAGGTGGTCGACGGCCAGGCGCTTGATGAGCGAAGCGAGCGACTCGATAAAGTCGTCGGCGCTGGCGGTCTCCAGGATGGACTCCACGATGCGCTCGTGATAGCGCACGCGATAGTTGTTCTCGTCCGGGTGCGTGTGCAACAACTCGTCGATGATATAGGCGTAGTCGCGCGGGATGGCCTTACGCACCTTGGAGCGCGTGTAGCGGCTTGAAAGCGAGCGAGCGACCATGATGAGCTGGTCAAGCATCGTCTTGTACCAAGTTGGCGAGTCCTCGCGCTGGCTGCGGACCAGCTCAATCTTCTCGCGCGGGTAGTAAATGAGCGTGCACAGCTCGCCCTTTTCGTCAAAGGAGAGCGTGTCGCCAAAAATCTCGTCGACATGCTCGCGCACGACGCCCGAGCAGTTGTTGAGGATGTGCATAAAGGCTTCGTACTCGCCGTGCACGTCGCTCATAAAATGCTCGGTGCCCTTGGGTAGGTTGAGGATGGCTGAGAGGTTGATAATCTCGGTAAATGCGGATTGTTCGGTGGGGAACTGTCTCGACAGCAGGCGCAGATACTTGAAGTCTTGCGGGTTGCGATCGAATGCGACCATGAAACACCTTCCGATGGGGCTGGTAAAACTGATAAACAGCGTCAAACGTTTATCAGTATGCGCCGCTTTTGTTTCGATTTTGCGCCAGCGGCTGAATTGTCGGCTGAACGGTTTGGTAAATCGATTTAGTTGAGGTAGATATGGCGGTTGAGTGGAGACGACAGAGGGTGTTTTCTCAGATATTTATGCGTGGGGTCGGTGGAGACGATGGTGGTAAAGATGTTCGCTATTTTTGGTTCGATTTGGTAAATAGTGGACATATGTACCGTATGTAGGCTCACTGTGCGATAATTTGCGCAGCAATACGTAAGGAGCCTCATATGAGTGATTTTGTCCTGACCTGTGAATCTGCCGCCGACCGAACTCGGGAGTTCTTTGACTCGCGCAATATTCCTGTCGCGTATTTTCATTACGAGATCGACGATGTTGTCTATACGGACGATCTGTATCAGTCGATTACGCCGGACAAGTTTTTTGCCCAGATTGCCGCGGGCGCCATGCCCAAGACGTCTCAGGTGAGCGTGGGTGAGTACGAGGAGTTTTGGGAGCCGTTTGTTGCCGAGGGTAAAGACGTGCTGCACCTGACGTTGTCGTCGGGTATTTCGGGCACGTATGGATCGGCCTGCGTCGCGGCGCAGATGCTTGCGGATCGCTATCCCGAGGGCGGCAAGGTGCGCGTCATCGATTCGCTGGCGGCGTCTTCGGGCTTTGGCCTGTTGCTGGAATATGCCGCCGACGTGCGCGATAGCGGGGCTTCACTCGACGAGACGGCTGCCTGGATCGAGGAGCACAAACTCAACCTGCACCACTGGTTCTTCTCGACCGATCTGTCGAGCTACCTACGAGGCGGTCGCATTTCGGCTGCGAGTGCGATCATCGGCACGGCGCTTAAGATTTGCCCGCTTATGACGGTCGATTGCGATGGCAAGCTGTCGCCACGTGAGAAGATTCGCACTAAGAAGCGCGCGATTTCCGAGATGGCCAAGACCATGATGGCACACGTGCGGGACGGTGTGGATTATTCGGGTAAGTGCATCATGTCGCACTCGGCGTGCCGTGAGGATGCCGAGGCAGTTGCGGCGCTGATTGAGGAACAGGTTCCGCAGCTTAAAGGCAAGATTGAGATCAATGACATCGGTACTCTGATTGGCTCGCATACCGGACCTGGTACGGTGGCGCTCTTCTTTATGGGCGACAAGCGCGTGGATTAACTTGGCTCATCACGTCGCTGCGTGATTGCTCAAACGAAAACGGCCCGCCTCACGTTTGTGGGGCGGGCCTTGCTGTTGCGGCTAGCGTTTCTTTCCGCGGAAGAAGAAGCCGTGCAGTGACGGCTTGAGGCCGCGGTTGGCGCGATGCTCCTCGACGCGCTCGTGGATCGAAGCGACGCGCTCGATGACTTCGTCGGGAATCGGCACATCGGGATTCATGTTCTCGACCTGGCTGACCTCGGCGGCGGCGACCTGGTCGATAATGGGCACATCGTCGCGCGAGATGACAGGTGTGGCGTCTTCCTTCATCTTGCGATAACGCTGCATCATGTCGGTCTGTAACTGCTGGGCCGAAGGCGGCGTCCAGATGATGGCGTTGGCGCCGGCGGCGATGGTCTCACGGATGCTCTCGGGCGTCTTGCCGCCCGGCGCGATGAGCGGCAGGTTGGGATAGTGCTCGCGCAGCTCGCGTAGGACCTGGGGCGTGTTCTTGCCGGCGGCGATGTTGAGAATCTTGGCTCCGGCGCGCACCTTGGCGTGAGCATCGTCGTCGCAGCGAACGACCGTGGCGATGACGGGGATGTCGGCGATGTTGGTGATGTGCTCGACCATCTCGGCAGTGGCGGGGGAGTTGACCACACAGCCCGCCGCGCCCTGCATCTCGGAGACGGCTGCCATCTGCACGGAGCGCTTACCGGTGGTGGTGCCACCGCCCACGCCTACAAAGACCGGGCACTCGGCGACGGTCAGCAGCGCTTGCGTAATGGCGGGCTGCGGCGTGAAGGGGTAGACCGCAAAGACGGCATCGGCGTTGGAGTTGCGGATAACCGCGACATCGGTGGTGTAAATGAGCGACTTGATGCGGCGGCCAAAGAGCGTGAAGCCGCTGGCCTCCTCGATCTCGTCGGGCATGCGAAGGGCAGCCTTGCGCAGACGTCCGTCGATGGGCAGGGGCTCCATGGGGAGCAGTCCGTTGGGGGTCACGGCTACCTGGGGCTCGGTGAACTCGTCTGCGAGCTCGACCTCGGAGAAATCGACCGAGGCGACGATGTCCTCGTGTACCTCGGCGGGCACATCGATGGGAGCTTGGTCGTTTGCCGCGGCAGGCGTGTCGAAGGAGCTGGTGCCGACGAAGGCGTCGACGCGCTCATTTAGATCGTTGAGGGTATCCATGGAGGCTCGATTCTATGTGATGACGGCCGGCGCGATGCAGCCGGAATAGCGAATGCTAAATCGTTTGACGAGTTGATTTTTCCCCGCTGCGCCATCCGTTAGACCGAAGGGCCGGCGAACGTGAAGGAGCTGTGGTGGCGGGGATCGAGGTGCTATCTTGAAAGTCCCGTTTAAAAGAGAGGTGACGCGGTATGGAATTGACAGCAATGTTTGGCTCGATTGGCCTGTGTGTGGGCGCAATCGTTGTCGCCGCGGTCATCTACTTTGTGGTCACGGCCATTAAGGGCAAAAGGGCCGAGCGCAAGGAGCGCGCGATGCTTAAACAGCATCGCGACCAGCAGGGCAGACGCGCACAGAAATAGCTTGTTGAGTTTTGGATCCGTGCGCTAGCTGCGTTTTCGGATCAGGGCAATGTAGAAGCCCTCAAAGTCGCGGCTAGGCGGAATGGTGAGCGTGCCGGGCAGGCCGTTGGCGACGGACGAGACGTGGCCGGCGGCGATGGCCTCGGTGAGGGCGTTGCACTCGATGCGTGGCTCTTCGCCAGCTTCCTGGGCACGGTGCGCTTCGCTTTCGCTCGGCGTGCTGTCGAGGGGGATAAGCTCGCAGTCCATGTGCTTGTCGAGGGCCTCTTGCAGGGCGTCCTCGTTTTCCTGCGGCAAGATCGAACAGGTGGAATAGACGAGCGTGCCGCCCGGTTTGAGGGCACCCATGGCGCGGTCCAGAAGTGCTCGCTGCGAGCGGGCGCACTTGCCGAGCAACTGCTCGGTGAGGCCGCGCAGGCTTTTCTCGTTGCCGCTGATGACGGTGCCCGCGCCGGTGCAGGGAGCGTCGAGCAGGATGCGGTCGAAGCGGAAGAACTCATCGAGCTCGCGTGCGTCAATGTGCATGACGGGCACGTTTTTGGCACCCTGGCGATGGAGGTTGGACTCAAGCTTTTCGGCGCGGGGAATGCTCATCTCGCAGGCCGTGAGGTGTGCCTGGCCCTGGGTGAGGGCGGCGATCTGCGTCGTCTTGCCGCCAGGGGCTGCGCACATGTCCAGGATGTCCTCGCCTGCCTGGGCGCCCAGGACCAACGGCGGCATCATGGACGACAGGCTCTGCAGGTAGATCTTGCCGTCGCGGTAGATGTCGAGGTCCCACAGATCGGAAACCTGGGCCTCGGGCAGGATAAAGGCGTCTGGGTACCAGGCGACGGGGTTGTGGGCGATGCCGGCTGCATCGAGCGCCGCAGCGATGTCCTCGGCGGTCGCCTTGAGCGTGTTGGCGCGCAGCGTGACCGGGCGTGCGGCTGCGGCACCGAAGCCCTCGATCATGAGGTGAGCATCGGCGGGCGCATAGGCGCCGGCGACCGTGTCGACCATAAAGCGCGGCAGGTCGGCGGCGCAGGGAAGGACGGCAAGCTGGTCGGAAAGCTCGGTAGCAGCAAACTGCCTGAGCTTGAGCTCGGCCTTGACCTGCTTTTTCTGCTTACGACGACGCGGCTTGGACATCCGTCTTTCCTTCCACCTAAATGATTATTCTGGGACGGGGATTAAAAAATCATTTAATCCCCGTCCCAGAAAGACTACTTTGCGGCGCCCGGGAATGATTTTTTAATCCCCGTCCCAGAATAATCATTCCCGGGCGCGTTGCGGTTGCCTAGTACTGGCTCTCGTGCTTGCTGAAGAAGTCGAAGCGCGGGGGCAGCGGCTTCACGCGGTGCTCGCCGGGCTTCTCGCCCAGGCTCTCCACAAACTCGTCCGTGGAGGCAAAGATGTTGTCCCAGCTAAAGAAGGCGACCGGATCGACGTCGAAGTACTCGCAGATGAGCTCGCAGCCGGCCGGGACGATGCCGTGCATCAGGACGGTCGCCACGCGCAGCTCGGTAAAGGCGTCGACCAGGGCCTGCTTCATGGCGGCGTTTGCCTCGTTACCTTCGAGCTTGTTGGCGGCCTTGGAGGCGTCGCTCCAGCGCTTGTTGGCGGCGCGCAGGTAGTCGTCGCACACGGCGAGCGCACGGTGCGTCTCGAACTTGTACATGGCCTGCTCAAAGGCAAGGGCGGCCTGCTCGGCGGCCTCGACCACGGTGGCCGAGGCGGCGCCGGCGGGAATGCAACCGTTGCGATAGGGGCTCTCGTCGCCCTCCTTGACGGCGACGCCGTAGAAGCAGCTGCGGGCCAGGCGGTTGAACACGCCGGTCAAAAGGGCGCTCTCCTTAAGGGCCGGATCGATGACGCGCTTGTCGTCGCAGGCGCGCACCTCGTTGCCGTCCTTGTCCTTGCCGGTCACGCGCGTGTCATATGCCTTGGGACTAAAGCTCACCGGCTTCTCGGACAGACCGAGCGACAGCCAATGCGCGCGCATCTGCTCGCAGGTGTAGTGGTTGAGCAGGTCGTCTGCCGGCGGGGGAGGCGTCTGCGAGGACGAGCTGGCCTTTTTGCCCATGTAGAGCAGGTGGTAGCAGGCACTGACGGTGCTCTGCGTGAGGTTCCAGCCCAGGGCCTCCCACATGGCGGTCTGCGCGATGCAGTAGAAGTAGATGTTGTCCTGACCGATGAACTGGTAAATCTGAGCGTCATCCGAGCACCACCAGTCGCGCCAGTCGAGCGAGCTGTGCTGGTAGGTGGGCGCGGGGACCTGCGTGGAATCGGCGGCGGGCTCGCCCATGAGGGCGGCATCCTGGGCGGCGACGCCCTCGGTCACGCCGGCGGCCTTGGCATCGCGGGCGAGCACAGTGCGGGTGTAGCTGATGGGCGCCCACAGGCTCTCGGGCCAGCACCAGCAGGTGACGTCGGAAACGCCGTCGACCTCGGGCACCGGAACGCCCCAGTCGATGTTACCGGTGATGCGGAAGGGCACGAGCGCCTTGCCACTGCGGAAGCGCACGCCGCCGTTGGCGAGCACCGCGTGGGCGTCGTCGCGCTCCTTCCAGCTGGGGAAGGTGACGGTAAAGCTGCTCTTGTTGCCCTCGGGTTCTAGCACGGTGTGCTCGGGCAGCTGGTCCTCGACGGCGTTGAAGGCCTCGCGGAACTTGTTCTGGATGTAGAGCTGAGCCGGCAGCAGCCACTCCTCCATGGTCTTGGAGACCACGGAACGAACCTGCGGGTTCTGGGCGAGCTTGGCGGTGTAGGTCTTCATAAAGTCGAGGTAGGCCGGCAGGTCAAAGTAGAGGTTGTCGACCGGGCGCAGCTCGGGCACCTCGCCGGTGAGCTGGCTCTTGGGCGCGATGAGCTCCTCGGGCTCAAACTGGTGACCCAGGTCGCACTCGTCGGCATAGGCCTTCTCGGACTTGCAGCCCTGGATGGGGCAGCGGCCGATCACCTGGCGGCCGTTGAGAAACGTGCCGGCCTTGGCGTCGTAGAACTGCAGCGTGGAGCGCTTGGAGATGGTGCCCTGCTCGTGCAGACGCTCGATAATCTCGGCGGTAACCTCGTTGTGAATCTGCGCAGCCGGCTCAAGGCCCGAGCCGCCGTAGATATCACAGCTGATGTTGTAGTTGTTGAGGGTCGCGGCCTGGCGGGAGTGATTGGACTCGACATACTCGCCGATGGACTTATCGTAGCCTTCGTTCTCCTTGAGCTTGCGGTAGCTCTCCATGATGGGCGAGCCATAGCAGTCGGTGCCCGAGGTGAAGATGACGTTCTCGCGGCCCAGACGGTCGCGCAGGAAGCGGGCGAAGAAGTCGGCCGGGACAAAGACGCCGCCAACGTGGCCAAAGTGAAGGCCCTTGTTGCCGTAGGGCTCGCCGGCGGTAACGATGGCGCGGCGAGGCCAGCTGGGACGGTCGTTCATGGAGTATTTGGATGCCATGGGACTCCTTCGCATATGGTGAGAGCGCGGCCGGGCGCAAGGCTCGGCGGCGCGGTGGTCAATTCGTGCATATCGTTCGACATTATCGCACATGCGGACGGGTACGTGGCAGGGGCGCTATCCTAAGATGCTATGAATGAGATTTCCAACATACATGCGTTTGAGGACGAGGATTTTCTGCACGCCTGCTTTGTGTGGGGGATGGCCGTGCTCGGCGCATTTGCCGTGTGCTTGGTGCCGGTGTTTATGCTGATGGGCGGGCCTGCGGACTTGGATGCGGCTGACGCGGGCGGCTGGACCATGGTCTTGGGCTGGATAGTCGGCTTGGCTGCGGTTTCGGCGGCGTCATTTGCCGTGCACGAGCTGGTGCACGGTGTGTTTTTTAAGCTGCTGGCGCCTGCGGGCGCGCAGGTGACCTTTGGGGCGAATCGCGAGACGGCGATGATCTATGCCTGCGCCGAGGGCGTTGTGTATTCGCGCCGGCGGTACATGGCGGTTTGCCTGGCGCCGACGGTTGTTGTGACGGCGGCGTTTGCCCTGGGGTTTGCGTTTTTGGGCTATCCGCTGCTGTGCTACCTGGCGGCCGGCTTGCATTTGTCGGGCTGTGTGGGCGACTGGTATTACGTGCGGACCATTTTGCGCGACCGCCGCATTGTCGCCTGCGAGGACACGTCCTTCGGCGTGCGCTTTTTCGGGTGAGGAGATGTCGATGAAGCCGTTGTTGTTGCACGCCTGCTGTGCGCCGTGCTCTCTTGAGCCGGTCCACCTGCTGCGCGAGGAAGGGTTTGAGCCCACAATCTGCTGGACAAACCCCAATATTCAGCCGCACGATGAATGGCAGCGGCGTTTGGACGAGCTGCGCCGGTGGTGTGCCGATGGCGACATCGAGCTTATCGAGGCGGGGGAGGACCGTGAGCGCTGGGAGGCCGGCGTGGCACCGCTGGGTGCCGATCGGCCCCGTCGCTGTCGTGCGTGCTATGCCCTGCGCTTGGCTGAGGCGTGCCGCGTGGCCCAGGAGCGTGGGTTTGAGTTTGTGGGTACGACGCTCGCCGTCTCGCCGTATCAGTTGTTCGAAACCTGCAATGATGTGTTGGAGCGTCTGGCTGCCGCCCGCGGTCTCACTCCGGTGATTCGCGATTTTCGTCCGTATTACCCCGAGGCGACACGCCGTTCGCGCGAGCTGGGCATGTATCGGCAGAACTACTGTGGTTGCCGCTTCTCGGCTGTCGAGGCGGCCATGGACCGCGCCCGCATCCGCGACGAGCGCAAAGCGTCCAAAAAGTAGTTCATTTTGGGCTGGGGCTTTGAGCTGTCTGTGCGGTACGGTCGTTTTTGGGAAAGTCGATTTAATTAAGCGTGTGATCGTGGCTCGCTTGATACCAAACGACGACTCCTATGATTCTAATCCTCCGTTTGTTAAACATCAGATCCGGACTTGCTGTTGCATATGAATGGGACGACAGTACAATCATGTCGTTTCCTTCTGCAAATCGCCTAATTACCGGTGTTTTACCGTCTGCGAGCGCCAATACAGCACAGCCGTTCCAAGGCTTTGCGGTGGTATCGACAAGTAGTAAGCTGCCGGGAGGGTAAATGCGGGACATTTCGTCACCTTTGATTTTAACGAAAACGCTATGTGGGTGACGCTTGGCTACGTCTACAGGCGCGCAAACATTTTGTTGGCTGTGCGTGATGCGGCGCTTTTGCGATTCGATATCGATGACGGGAAATGCGCCCTCCATTTCGTGGATAGCAGGGTCTTCGTCGGTGACGATTCTTTTATTTGCGAGCTTTACGGCCAAACCGTTTTCCTCGCCAACAAGTTCATCGCGGGTGCAACCGAAGAGCGCTTGTAACTTTTCAATATGGCGCTCACGGGGGGCATACCGACTTTTTTCCCAACGACAAACGGTCTCTTTAGATACCCCCAACATCTCTGCAAGTTGCGCCTGACCAAGATGCTCCATGGTGCGGAGTTTACGAATATTTGCCCCGAAGCCCATGGCTATAGATCCTCTCGCCACAGAGGGAGGCATAGACAGTTTGTGCCACCATAGCCTTTGGTGAGCTCGTCAATGGATAACGGGAATAATTCCATTCCTGCTTTCTCAAGCGCTTCGTTGGTCCAAACGTTTTCTTCATATACGCATAGCTTTCCTGGCGAGAGCGCAAGGATAGACGTTGCGTTGTTCCGGCGCTCTCTTTCGTAGGCGGTTTGATTCCCGCCTCCGCAGTCAATTACTTTTATTGGTTCGCAACAGGCTGCAGAGAGTATTTCCGGAATCGTGCGATCGATAGGAGTGATCGTAAGGCCCTTTCCGGATCGTTTTAGTTGAATGCTGTATGCATCAACGGCATTGCATATCTCACGATCGATGAGGAACGCGTCGTGATCAATTCTACTTATGAACGTATCGAGGTGGATACGCAGCCCGTCAGAGGGGACTCGAATCGCAATTAGCTCGGTAGTCTGGAATTTATTTGAGGTCAGGAGCTCTTTGGCAAGTGACTCGACGGCGGCGGGTTCAGTTCGGTCAGAGATTCCAACTAATAATGTCTTAGCACTGATAACAAGAATGTCTCCGCCTTCGATATGGTAACTACTCCTGTTCAAATCACATACCGGGGTTTCTCCCATGATCTTGTGGTGGGTGAATATCTGCCGGTATAAGGCGACCTCACGATCACGCTCAGGCCAATACATATGATTTAGGATGATGCCGTCTCCGACTACCACAGCAGGATCACGAGTGAAAAAAAGCGTGTTGAGGGGATTGACCAAGAGCGAGGCGGGGTCAAATTGCTCGTGCACGAGCGCCCGTAGTGTTTCCGACTGGTTTGAACATAGCTCAGTGTCTCCAAAGCGAATGCCGTTAAGTACTATATTCACCAATTCCTGGGTGTTCTTAGCGTTCTCAAACAGCTGGGTTATTGTCTCGAGGAACTCTCTGCCTGTTGCCCCACTGCAACGGAGGTAGTCATCAATAAAACATTTAAGTGATTGGGGCTCAGTTTCAAGTGAGTCTTCGAGAAGGTCCCTAATTTCAATGGTTTCTACGCCATGCTTCTCAAGCAATTGAACCATGGAATCGTGCTCATATATTGCTTTGTCGAGGTCAAAACGACCGCTCCATTTTCGCAGGGAGAAAACTTGGCTGAAGTCGGCATCAGGGTAGTTTTGTGTTTCAGTTCCTGGTCGATGGACAAGTACGGCTTTTAAATGACCGATTTCATTTGTTATGTGTACGCCTTGCATGTCTGTCTCCTGTCCTGCTGGTTTTTATATAAGGCTAAGGCAGGTTCCTTGTTGTGTTGCGGAAAAGTTAAAAGACGTATGTAATTGATAAATAACATCAATTTTAAATATCAGATTGATTAATAACGTCACTTTAGCTGCCGTTCATAGGTGAAAAGCGACACGATGGCGATGGTTGGCCGACCACCGCTGAGCAACCTCATACATTTATGGTGCCAGCTGGATAGATGGGAAAAGGAATGAAGGAGGAGATATGGCAGCGGAAAGTTCGAAAGGCATCAAGCAGTTCAAGGTCCCGCACGTATATGCGATCATCTTTGCACTTATGGTCATCTTCGCTGTTCTCACGTGGATTGTTCCCTCTGGGTCCTATCAGCGTCAGGAGGTGAACGGTCGTGAAGTCACTGTCGCAGGTACGTATGAGCAGAGTGAAAAGACATATATTGACGAGGAAACCGGGGATGAAGTAGATCTCAGACAAGGCGTCTTCGATGTTCTTCAGGCTCCAACGCGCGGTATACAAGAGGCAATTGAGGTCGTTGCATTCATCTTGATTGTGGGCGGTTCGTTTCAGGTTATTACTAAAACGGGCGCTATCACGAGCGGAATGGGTCGTGTCGTTCGCCGCTTTAAGAACAAAGACATTCTAATTATTCCTATTGCGATGGTTCTCTTTGCATTGGGCGGAACGAGCTTTGGCATGGCGGAAGAAACTCTCCCGTTCTTTGCGATCTTCATGCCAATTATGATGGCTATGGGCTTCGACTCGATGACGGCGTTCATGGTCGTGTTCGTTGGAGCGCGCACGGGTTACATCGCCTCAACGATTAATCCGTTTAATGTTCTCATTGCGCAAGGTATTCTTGGTATTCAGGGTAACCCCCAGCTGTGGCTGCGTATGATTGCCTGGGTTGTTTTGACTGCCGTTGCAATTACTTGGGTTGTCCTCTATGCACGAAGGGTAAAGAAGAACCCTGAGTCATCGATCACATTTGAGGATGATATCGCCAAGAAAGTCGAGTTCGCTGCCGATGAATCTGCCCTTGACGCGGAATTTACGGGTCGTCAAAAAGGCGTGCTTGCGGTATTTATCGCTGGTATGTGCCTTATCATCTGGGGACTTGTGACCCAGGGCTGGTATATGAACGAGATTTCTGCGGTCTTTTTGGCCATGGGCCTGTTGGCTGGTGTTATTGCGGGCTTTAGTCAGGACGTCATCGCTCAGGAATTTGTTGCGGGTATCGCTGACTTTGCTTTCTCGGCAATTGTCGTTGGACTTGCGCGTGGCATCCTTGTCATTGCCTCTGACGGCATGATCATCGATACCATCCTCAATGCGCTCGCCACTGGTCTGGGCGGCATCCCGGCGGTTCTCTTTACTACGCTTCTTTATGCGGTTGAGAACCTCCTGGCGATTCTGGTTCCCAGCTCATCTGGCCTTGCAGCACTGACCGCTCCCATTTTTGGACCTTTGACCGAACTCATGGGCCTTAATCCCGAGGCCGCCGTGTGGGCTCTCTCCATGGGTAGCGCGACGATGTCTTTGATCTGTCCTACTAGCGCCATTCTTGTAGCGGGTTTGGGCGTGTGCAAGATCAAGCTTGGCCAGTGGTGGAAGACCGTTTGGAAATTCTTCTTGGTCGTGTCGCTCATCAATATCGTATTCGTAGCAATCTCGGGACTTATTGCCCTGTAGGTTTCATGGCTGAAATGGAGTAACAGGAATGTCTAAAGGACTGAATGTACACAGCGAGATTGGTAAGCTCAAGAAAGTTGTGCTTCACCGCCCCGGTCGTGACCTTGTGAACGTAAAGGCAGAAGAGTTCGATGATGTCTGGATTCACGACTGTTTCTATCTTGATGTGGCTCAAAAGGAGCATGATGCCTTTGCGGATCTTCTGAGGAGCGAAGGTGTTGAGGTTCTCTATATGGAGAAACTCGTTGCTGAAGCGCTGGATGCATGCCCCTCGGCTCGCGCTGAGTTTACCGATACATTTATGGCTGAGAGCGGGATTGTCAATCCTATGCTTGAGCAGGCTGTTCGTGAAAAGCTCGACGCTATTTCAGATTCGTATCAGTTTGTACTTGAGGCTATGGGGGGATATCGTTATCGTGACCTTGAGCTGCCTCGCGTTTCGACTACGCTTAGTATGATGGATAATGAGGATGCGAAGCCCGATGATTTGGTGTTGAAGCCTCTTCCGAGTTCATATTTCTCTCGCGATCCTCTTGCTTCCGTGGGCAAAGGCGTTCTGCTTCACCATATGTATTGGAAACAGCGAGATCGTGAAGTGCCCTTCTACGAAGCGATTTTCAAATACCATCCCGATTATGCAGGGACTCCGATTTGGTACGACCATAAGAATCCCTGGCATATCGAGGGCGGTGATGTGCTTAACATTAACGCCCATACCTTGGCTATTGGAATTAGCCAGCGAACTGAGGCGGCTGCGATTGAGGAGCTTGCAAAGAATTTGTTCTGGGGATCTGGGAATTCTGAGATCGATACCGTTTACGCTATTAAAATCCCCAACGGCTATGCTTACATGCATCTTGACACCGTTTGCACCATGGTGGATTTCGATAAGTTCACAGTTTATCCCGGTATTTTTGAGACCCTTCGTGTTTATCGTCTGACTCGTGGTGACTCTGAGGGAATGGTCGCTGTTCAAGAGATTGATGACACGCTTGAACATATTCTTGAAATGGCTACTGGCGTGGAGAAGGTGCAGCTTATTGAGTGCGGTGCCGGCGATATGGTTGAGGCATCTCGCGAGCAGTGGAACGACGGGTCGAACACTCTTGCCGTTGCTCCTGGTAAAGTCTGTGTTTACGAGCGCAATGTTGTCACAAATGATGAGCTCTACAAGAACGGTTTGGAACTTTTGGTCGTTCCCTCCGAGGAACTGTCCCGCGGTCGTGGTGGCCCGCGCTGCATGAGCATGCCCTTCTGGCGCGAAGATATTTAGTTGCAAATCCACTGTGATGGGAGATGGCGAATATGGGTGTTAATATCGCTGGGCGCAGTTTTCTGAAGCTGCTTGATTACACGACGGAAGAGATTGAGTATCTGCTTGAGCTTTCTGCTAACTTCAAAAGCATGAAGCGTGCCGGTGTTCCGCATAAATACCTTGAAGGCAAGAATATTGTTTTGCTATTTGAGAAGACTTCCACGCGTACTCGCTGCGCCTTCGAAGTTGGTGCACTTGACCTTGGCATGGGTGTAACTTATTTGGATCCGGGCTCGTCTCAGATGGGCAAAAAGGAGTCGATTGAGGACACGGCTCGCGTCCTTGGCCGCATGTATGACGGAATTGAATACCGCGGCTTTGAACAGGCGAAGGTTGAGGAGCTTGCTGCAAAAGCTGGGGTTCCCGTTTGGAATGGGCTGACTACTGAATTTCACCCGACTCAAGTGCTTGCCGATATTCTGACCATGCGTGAAGAGTTTGGAGAGATTAAGGGCAGGAAACTTACATTTTTTGGTAAGGCGGCCGGAAACGTCGCTGATTCGCTCATGGTCATTTGCGCTAAGCTCGGCATTAACTACTGTTCTTGCGGCCCAATCGGGGGAAATTCGGAGGGGGCTACATCCTATGATCCTGAACTCCTTGCAGAATGTAGTCGTATTGCGGCCGAGCATGGATCGACGATTACCATTACAGAGGATATTGAGGAAGGCGCTCGTGATGCCGATGTAATTTACACGGATGTTTGGGTTGGCATGGGTCAGCCCGCAGAGCTGTGGGAAAGCCGCATTAAGCTCATGTCGCCGTATCGTGTGACCGCTGAGGTGATGTCTATGGCAAAGCCCGAGGCGATTTTCCTCCACTGCCTTCCGAGCTTCCACGATACTAATACTACTGTTGGTGCCGAAATTGCTGAGAAGTTTGGAGTTACCGAAATGGAAGTCACGGACGAGGTTTTTGAGTCCGATAAGTCTCGTGTTTTCCAAGAAGCGGAGAATCGCATGCATACGATTAAGGCGGTGATGTACGCAACGCTTAAGTAGCGGGGCGTTGAGAAAACAGTCGCAAATCTGTTCCCATACTATATTTCTCTCAACAAGCTGATAGGATACAGAGGAGAATGATGCGCGCGTCAGTCGATTTTTTCGACTGACGCGCTTTGTGAAAGAGGCAAAGATGCGTACCGATGATTTTGACTATAACCTGCCCGAAGAGCTCATTGCCCAGGCTCCTGCCGAGCCACGCGACTCCTGCCGCCTGCTGGTGGTGGATCGCAAAGGCTCCGAGACGGGAACGCCGTTGGAGCACGGCGGTACCGTTGAGCATCGCATCTTCCGCGACATCATCGACTATATCGAGCCGGGCGACGTGCTCGTCATCAACAAGACGCGCGTGATGCCGGCCCGCCTGATCGGTCGCAAGGCCGGCTCGGGCGGCGTGGTCGAGACGCTGCTGCTCAAGCGCCGCGAGGATGTGGATCCGCTGGGCCATGTTTGGGAGTGCCTGGTCAAGCCGGGTAAGCGTCTGAAGCCCGGTGCTCAGATTGAGTATCGCGCCGGTGGCGCCCATGCGCCCGAGGGCGCGCCCGTGGTGCTGACGGCCGAGGTCATCGACTTTGTCACTGATAGCCGCGGTGGCCGTCTGGTGCGCTTTGAGCCGGCCGGTTGCAATGCTGCCGGCGAGCCGCGCACGCTCGACGAGGCCATTCACGCCGCCGGTCACGTGCCGCTGCCGCCCTACATCACCGATTACGAGGGCGACCCCGAGAAGTACCAGACCGTCTACGCCATGAAGGAGGAGCACTCGGCTGCCGCTCCCACGGCGGGTCTGCACTTTACGCCCGAGCTCATGGCCGCTATCGAGGCCAAGGGTGCCAAGTTTGCCGCCGTCGAGCTCGAGGTGGGTATCGATACCTTCCGTCTGGTGGAGGAGGACGACCCCGCGCAGCACGTGATGCACACCGAGCGCTACCACGTGTCGCAGGAGGTTGTCGACGCCGTGCATAAGGCTAAGGCCGAGGGGCATCGCGTGATTGCTGTCGGTACCACCGCAGTGCGCTCGCTCGAGAGCGCCTTTGACGCGGACGCGCCGGTGTCCGATCCGGCCGTGACGGCGCGCTATTTTGAGGGCCGCGAGGACGGGGCCGATACACTTGGCCGCGGTGACATCGTGGTGCGCGAGAACGCCACAACGCAGCTCTACCTCATGCCCGGCTCGACCTATCACGTGGTCGACGCGCTGATCACCAATTTCCACGTGCCGCGCTCCACGCTCATGATGCTCGTGAGCGCGCTTGCCACCCGCGACCAGATCATGGATGCCTACGCCGCCGCCATCGAGGAGCGCTACCGCTTCTTCAGCTTTGGCGACGCGATGCTCATTTGTTAGTTACGCGGTTCTACGAACCGCGTAACGGCTCGACGCTGCGCGGGCCGCATTTGGACAATCTGACGTTCAACTTCAAGGGCGCGACCAGAAGGTCAGCGCCCTTTCGTTTCACGTCACCTTGCCTCAAATGCGACCCGCTCGCTGTCGTTGCCAAAACATCGGCGTTGCCGTGGTTGTCGCTGTAGTCATTGGGTAGTCATTGGGTAGTCATTGGGGACGTTCTTAAATGACTAGTCAAAGGGGACACTCTTACGGCACTTGGCACTTGGCACTTGGGGACGTTCCTTTTGTGCCGGCACCTGGGGACAGTCCTTATGTCAAGAGATCGGTGCAAGAGGGATAGGTTGCCTTGCGTCGATCTAAATAAGTTGCGGTGAGATAGTTCTTGAATTGGCCTTTTTGGGGCTAAACAGAAACTTTCTCACCGCAACTGAGTTGAGGCGTTTTTTTGGCAGCTGGTTTACTTGCTCGCGAACAGCCAGATCAGGATGATTACCAGAATCACGGCGACAATGCAGACGATGGCGCCGGTGAATTTGATGCGTGAGTCGCGGGTACGCTCGCGCACCGCGTCCTCGGTGGCCTCGAGCTGGGCGACTTCTCGCTCGGTCTCGGCGTGTTCGGCTTTGTCTCGGGCCAAGGATCCTGCAAGCGACTCAGTGATCTCTGGATGGTCATGTACCTCGGTCGCCTGTTCGATGATCGACTGCGCATGTGCGGCATCTGCTTGGGCGTTGGCGATGGTCTGCTCCTGGTCGCGGCGTGCCTTGTCCTCGGCAGTGATCTTCTCGCGCAGTTCGCGCTGACGAGTCGAGGCGGCAGTCTTCGCCGTCTGCAGCTCGTCGCGCGCGGCATCGGCTTCGGTCGTCACGGCTTGGTGCGCGCGTTTTGCGTCGGCGATAGGGGCTTGCGCCTGCTCGACGGCCTGGTCGGCTGCGGCAAGCGAGTGCTCAAGGTCGGCGGTGATGCGCGGGACATCTTCTTCGGCTTTACGCAGGGCATCTGCCGTGTCGGAGATCTGCATCGAGAGCTCGCTGGTGCGCACCGTATAGTTGGCGGGATTTGCCGAGGGATTGCGTTGCAGCTCGGCATACTCATGACGCAGCGTCTCGAGCTGGGCGCGCGTGGCGTCGACGGTTTGTTGTGCGGCCGCAATGCCGGCGTCTCGCTCGGCCTTCACCTTGTCGCGGATACGCTTGGAATCCTCAAGACGTCGAACGAGGCGGTTGCCGGTCTCGCGAGAGCTCGCCTCGCGGGCCTCCACGGCGTCGAGCGCAGCCTTCAGGCGGAGCTCAGTCGCGTCATCCTCTGTCTTCATTTGTTCGAACTGACCCTTGAGCTCTGTCGCTTTGGCGGCGTGGGCATCACGGTCAATCTCGGCGGCCGCTGCAGTCTTTTGGGCCGTGGCAATCGCCTGGCGCTGGTCGGCGACGATCTGGTCGTAGCGGCCTGCGATATCCTGGCGCGTCTCGAGTTCCTCGGCCTGATCGGCAATGCGCTGCTCAAGTTCGGCCAGATGGGCGCGGGCATCGGCAAGTGCCTTTTTCGCGGCGTTCATCTCGCGCATGGCCGAGGCACCCTGGGCGATAAAGGTGCCCACGGCGTTCGCAGTGTTCGAGACAGCGGTCCCCAGATCGCGGCTCGCGGCGGGGGAGTGCAGGGCGGTCGGGCGAGCGGTGTCGGCAGCGTCCGCATCGGCAGCCTGCGGCACGGCGATATTGCCGGTACCGCCCTCGATCACAGAAAAGCCTGCTGCGTGCGGATTGACCGCATCGGCGCCAATCGTGGGATGCTCGAGCTGCAGAAACGAGGGCATGGTACTGCCTTGGTCAGCAACCGGAGTCTCGCCGGGCACAAAGGTCGAGGCCGCCTCGGCGGCCTCCTCTTCTTCGGCATCAATATCGGCATCGGCCATGGCGTCTTTCATCGCTTTGACAGCATCCATCATGGAGTCCATGACGGCATCGAGCTCTTCTTCCGAAGAGACCTCGATGGGGCCCGCAACTTGCGGAGCGGCATCCTGTACAGGGGCGTCGTCCTGAGCGGGCGCATCGTTGTTTTGCTCATCGGCGTTTTCTGTTTCGGGGGTTTCCGCCGTAGCGCTTTCGTCCAAGATGGGGTCGTCGATGTCGATACTATCGCAGGTCACAGCGTCAGTATCTGCGGTGACGTCTGCGGGATCATCAATATGCTGTTGAGTCTGGGGGTCCAGCTCGTCTGTCATAGGCATGTGCTCCTCATCGTTGTTTGTCACCCTATGATAAAGTCTCGCGCCGACATCCCGCGCGCCGCAGCAAAGTTTCAAAACGTGTTCGATGGCTCGATCTGATAACAATAACTCGGTCGCTTTATTCAGTTTGTACTTGACAATCCCTTCGCCGAACGACGTGGTGCCGTTCGCCTACCGTGGTCTTTTATTTTCGCTTGAACGCGCTAAAGTTGCATCTCAGCTTTTGGCGCGTTTATTTGGATGCGCGCAGTCGGCGGGTTCGCCCGTCGCGATTTGAAAGGACTTTGTATGGGACTTTTCACTGGTAAGACCGTGATCGTCACCGGCGGCGGCAAGGCCACGCTTAAGGACGGTTCCGCTGGCTCCATCGGCTACGGCATCGATATCGCATTTGCCAAGGAGGGCGCGAACCTCGTCATCACCGGCCGCAACGTCGCCAAGCTCGAGGCCGCCAAGGAGTCTCTCGAGGCCGAGTACGGTGTCAAGGTTCTGCCTGTTCAGGCCGATGTCTCGGCTGGTCAGGACAACGAGGCCGTCGTCCAGAACGTCATCGACAAGGCCATTGAGGAGTTCGGCCGCATCGACGCCGTCGTCAACAATGCTCAGGCCAGCGCCTCGGGCGTGACCATCGCCGATCACACCATGGATCAGTTCAACCTGGCCATTTACTCTGGCCTGTATGCCACCTACCTGTACATGCAGAAGGCCTATCCGCACCTGAAGGAGACCAAGGGCTCCGTGGTCAACTTTGCCTCGGGCGCCGGCCTGTTTGGCAACTATGGCCAGTGCAGCTATGCTGCCGCCAAGGAGGGCATCCGCGGCCTGACCCGCGTTGCCGCCAACGAGTGGGGCAAGGACGGCATCAACGTCAACATCGTGTGCCCGCTTGCTTGGACCGCTGCGCTCGAGAACTTCCAGGATGCCTACCCCGAGGCGTTCAAGGCCAACGTCCACATGCCGCCGGCTGGTCACTACGGCGACGTCGAGAAGGAAATTGGCTGCGTGGTCGTTCAGCTCTGCGGTCCCGACTTTAAGTACATGAACGGCGAGACCGTCACCCTCGAGGGTGGCATGGGCCAGCGGCCTTAGGGGTTACGTCTCAGGTTCCGCCGTTCTAACGAACGGCGGACCAGCCGACGCTGCGCGGTCACCAGAGCGACAACTTGTCATTCAAAGAGGACGGCATGACCAGAAGGTCTATGCCGTCCTCTTTTCATGCCAATTTGTTCGCTCTGGCGACCGCTCGCTGACGTTGTCAGAGCATCGGCGTTGCCTTGGCCGTTGGAAATAATCCCAGATGTAGTCGTTGGGGACGTTCTTAAATGACTAGTCGAAAGGGACGCTCTTGCCGGCACCTGGGGACGGTCCCTAAGTGCCGGCAGATTGGGACACTTCTTTGCAAGATGGCGCTGAAGATTGTCCCCGACGACTAGTCGTTTAATGCATCAGTTTCTGTCGAGTCGGTGCTCTTTGCGGGTTGCCCGTATAATGGTTTGCGTATGAACCGCAACCAAGGAGTTCTAGTTTATGGACCAGAGCCTTTTTAAATTCGACCTGATCGCCGAGGACCCGACCACGCACGCGCGCGCCGGCGTGCTGCATACCCCGCACGGCGAAATCGAGACGCCGATCTTTATGCCCGTGGGCACCAAGGCAAACGTCAAGGGTATTCCCACCGAGACCGTCAAGCAGCTCGGCGCCCAGATCGTGCTTGCCAATACCTATCACCTGTCCATGCGCCCCGGCGAGGACACCATCGCCGAGTTGGGCGGACTGCACAAGTTCATGAACTGGCATGGCCCCATTCTTACCGACTCGGGCGGCTTCCAGGTCTTTAGCCATAACGACGCCGTTAAGCTCACCGATGAGGGCGTGCGCTTTATCGTCAACGATTACGACGGCCGCCACGTGTTCTGGACGCCCGAGGACAACATGGAAATCGCCATGAAACTCGGCTCCGACATCTGCATGCAGCTGGACCAGTGCCCGGGCTATCCCGCCACGCGCGCCTACGTTGAGCGCGCCGTTGAGCTGTCGAGTATGTGGGCCGAGCGCTGCTATAAGGCGCATACCCGCGACGACCAGGCGCTCTTTGGCATCGTTCAGGGCGGCATGCACCTAGATCTGCGCCTGCGCTCGCTGCGCCATCTGGAGGAGTGCGGCGACTTCCCCGGTTACGGCATCGGCGGCTACTCGGTGGGCGAGGACCACGAGACCATGTTCGAGACGCTGGCGCCGCTCGCGAGCGAGTATATGCCCAAGCACAAGCCGCGCTACCTGATGGGCGTCGGCAACCCCACCACCCTCGTGCGTGGTGTGGGTGTGGGCATCGACATGTTCGACTGCGTGCTGCCGACGCGCACCGGCCGTATGGGCACGGCGTTCTCCAGCGAGGGTCGCCTCAACTTCCGCAACGCGCGCTTTGCGCACGACGACGGCCCCATCGACCCCACTTGCACCTGCCCGGTGTGCACGGGCGGCTACAGCCGCGCGCTCATCCGTCACATGGTCACGCAGAAGGAGATGCTCGGCGGCATTCTGCTGTCGATGCACAACATCTACTACCTGCTCAACCTTATGCAGCGTGCCCGCCAGGCCATTATCGAGGGCCGCTACGGCGCGTTTGTGAGCGACTGGATGAACAGCCCTGCGGCGGTGGACTACTAAGGGCGGCGCGGGCGCTTGCAGAGCGCGGGCAACGGCAAGGGGCGAGCGCCGGCCGGTCATCACGTTCGCTAACACCGTGTGCACGACCGCTGACCGATAGCTTGCAAGCACTTGATACATCGTGGGTACCATACCGAGTAGTTGATGTTCGGGCGGGTGTTTGGCGCATGGCGTCGACCCCGCCCGTTTTTCTTTTTCTCGATAGGAGTACCCATGATTAAGAATGAGAACGTCGAGGGCGAGCCTGCCTACGACGAGACGTACCGCCGCGGCCCCGTGGTCATGCGCGGCCCCATGATTCCTAAGGACAACACCTACGCCAACCTGCTGGCGCCCGAGGAGTCGACCGACTGGCTGCATGCCGATCCGTGGCGCGTGCTGCGCATCCAGGCCGAGTTTGTCGATGGTTTTGGCGCGCTGGCCGAGCTCGGACCCGCAGTGACCATCTTCGGCAGCGCCCGCACGCCCAAGATGGACCCGGCCTACAAGGCGGCGCGCACCGTCGGCCGTAAGATTGCTCAGCGCAGCGTGGCGGTTATCACCGGTGGCGGCCCCGGCATCATGGAGGCGGCCAACAGGGGAGCGGCGAGTGTCAACGGCAAGTCAGTTGGCCTGGGCATTGAATTGCCGCACGAGCAGGGGCTCAACAAATATGTGAACCTCGGTATGGACTTCCGCTACTTCTTTGTGCGCAAGACCATGTTCGTCAAATACAGCTCGGGTGCCATTGTGTTTCCCGGTGGTTTTGGTACGCTCGACGAGATGTTCGAGGTGCTCACGCTGGTGCAAACGCACAAGGTCAAGCGCATGCCGCTTGTGCTGGTAGGCAGCGAGTACTGGCAGGGCCTATTCGACTGGCTTAACGGTCCGGTGCTGGACGCCGGTATGATCAGCCCGCTCGATCCCGAGCTCGTGCACATCACCGACGACCTCAACGAGGCCGTCGACATTGCCCTGAGCGGGCTGATGTAGATCAATCGTGCTCACGCGACATGAATACGCATGGCAATCTGATGTTATCTAACATCAGATTGCCATTTATATTGGGTATACTGGTGTAAAAGACGAGGGCGAGGAGGTCGCGTATGTCTACTGCAACGGTTAAGCCTACGACGGTTCGCATCGAAGAGGGGCTCAAGGAACAGGCGACTGAGTTCTTGGATTCGGTCGGCCTCAGCCTCAATTCCTATCTCAATCTTGCCGTTCGGCAGCTGGTAAATCAACGAAAGATTCCTTTTGAGATTGTAGGAAGGGCGGAGGTGCCCAACGAGGCGACGAGGCGTGCCATGGTGATCGCCGAGGCTCATGAGTTGGGGATTTTGCCGGACGATAGCCCGTCATTCAATAACGCTGATGAGCTTATGTCATTCCTCGATGAGGAATAGCGATGTTCGAGATTAAAGTCGAGGCTCAATTTAAGGTGGACTACAAACGAACGATGCGCATGCATCCGCAGCTAAAAAGTGAGTTTAAAGCGGCGGTTGCAGAGCTTGTGGCTCATGGGTCACTTCCGGCGGAGTATGGCGCCCACGAGCTCTCAAACCCGGGCGGAAACTACAACGGCCACATCGATTTCCACCTATCCGATGGCTTGGTCGATGTGGTCGTTCTTTATCTTCCCCATAAGACTAACCCAATGATTAGGCTGGTGAGAATGGGCACTCATCAGGAGCTGTTTCAGGGTCCGCTGGGCTGATCGCCGATTTCCAAGTTGCGGTGGAATAGGGATTGATTGGCGGCTAATAAGCCAAAAACAGTCCCTATTCCACCGCAACTGATGTGGGCGTCCCTAGTGAGTTGGCTGGTAGCGGGGGCAGTAGCTGATGGCGATGGCGTCGATGCCTACATGGGTGGCGATGGTGCAGCCGATGGGGCCGGTGCCGGCGTCTACATAGTCTTGGCCTGCGAGCGCTTGGCTGACGAGCTCTTGCTCCTCGGCGGCGCCGGTCGTGAGCACGCGCACGCTTGAACCCGGATGCTCAGCCAAAAACGCGAGGCAGTCGGCCATGGTGTTGACGACGATGCGCTTGGCGCCGCGGCCCTTCTTGATGGCCTTGATCTCGCCCGATTTCCACTCCGGCGAAACGGCCAGGCGAATGTTGAGCATCTGCGTGAGCTGGCCGGCGAGCTTGGGCGCGCGGCCGTTCTTAACGAGGTTCTCGAGCGTGCGGGGAATCAGCAGCAGGTGGGCGTCGGGCAGCGTCGCGCGGATCTGCGCCTCGGTCTCGTCCAGGTTGCGGCCGTCCTCGCGCATGGCCAGCGCGTACTCCACCAGCAGGCCCTCGGCACCCGAGCCGGTGCGCGAGTCGATGCAGCGCACGTCGAGTTCGTGCGTTTCGGCCGTCAGGCTGGCGTTGGCATAGCAGGCGGACCACTCGCTGCACAGTGAGATAAAGATGGCGCTATCATGGCCGTCGGCGAGCACGCGGTCAAAGAGTGCCTTGAACTCGCCGGCGCTCGGCTGCGAGGTGTGCGGCAGTTGCTCGGAGCCGGCCATGCGCGCGACGTATTCCTCGGCGGTAATCTGCACCTGGTCGAGCAGGTCCTCGCCCTCGATAATCACATGCAGCGGAATCACGTAAATGCCGAGCTCTTGAGCGTGGGCGGGGGAGATGTCCGACGTGGAGTCGGTTATGATGGCAAAAGACATAATTGCACCTTTCGTTGGGGCGCTTGCGCGCCGCCTTCTGAGAGCAAAGTGTGACAAGTATAGTAGAGTCGTTCCACATTACTAGGTTCAATTGTTGAATAGTCAACAGTTTGAAGTGTCGGTGTGGAAATCGTCAACTGGGGAAGAGGAATGCCGATGGAGGCGTTGGAGATAGGCAAACGGCCGGTCGTGTTGTTCGATTTTGACGGCACGGTGGCAGATACGGGCCGGGCAGTGATGACCTCGACGCGCAAGACGCTGGCTGCGCGCGGGTTTTCGGAGGCGCAGATGGGTGATCTGCGCCGTATGATCGGGCCGCCCCTGTGGAAGAGCTTTCACGACTTTTACGGCTTTTCCCGCGAGGAGTCGCTTGTGGTGGCCGACGAGTACCGCGCCTTTTTTGATGAGCTGGGGCCGGAGGAGTACCCCGTGTTCGATGGGGTCCCCGAGCTGCTGGATGGGTTGGCCGCCCAGGGCAAGCGTATGGCCGTGGCGACGTCTCGCATGGAGGCGAAGTGCATCGATATGGTTCATGAGCTGGGGCTTTGCCAGTTCGAAGCTGTGGTTGGCATGAATCCGCCGCAGGGACGCGAGACCAAGGCCGATTCGGTTCGCGATGCCCTGGCGGCGCTCGGCGCGACGGCCGACGATGCCGTGATGATCGGCGATCGCTTTAACGATGTGGAGGGCGCGCACGCGATGGGCGTGCCGTGCATCGGCATCTATTCGGGCGCGGCAGCGCCGGGGGAGCACGAGGCCGCGGGCGCCGATGCGGTGGTGCACTCGGTGGCCGAGCTTGCTAAACTTTTCGCTATCTAATAGACATAATGTGAGGGGCGGGCGTACCCGTCGCTCATTGGTAAGGAGGTCGTTCATGAATCAGGTGGAGCAGAGCGTTGCCGAGTATGTCGACGAGGTCTGGGAGGATGTCGTTGCCGATATCGAACAACTGGTGAGCTATCCGTCCGTGGCCGTTGCTGCCGATGCGGAGCCCGGTGCGCCGTTTGGCCGCCCGGTCCGTGACGCGCTCGATTGCGCGCTCGGCATTGCGCAAAAGCTCGGCTATCAGACGAGCGACGACGGGGGCTATGTGGGAATCGCCGATATCCCGGGTCGCGGCGACAAGCAGCTCGCGACTATCTGCCACGTGGACGTGGTTCCCGCTGGCCCCGGTTGGAACACCGACCCGTTTGCGATGGAGCGCCGCGAGGGCTGGCTGCTCGGTCGCGGCGTGATTGACGACAAGGGTCCGGCGGTGCTGTCGCTCTACGCCGGCGCTTATCTGCTCAAGCACGGCATTACCCCGCGCTATGCTTTCCGCGCGCTGCTGGGCTGCGATGAGGAAGTGGGCATGTCCGACGTTCACCATTATCTGGAGAACCACGCAGACCCCGACTTTTTGTTTACGCCCGATGCCGAGTTCCCGGTCTGCAATGCCGAGAAGGGCCAGTTTGGGGCGACGTTCGTGAGCTCCAAGATCGACGGCGGGCGCATCGTGTCGTGGAGCGGCGCCGAGGCGAGCAATGCCATTCCGTCGCAGTCCATCTGCGAGCTCGCGATTGCCGCCGATGAGCTGCCGGCGCCGGTCGAGAACGCCGATCGCCTTGAGATCACGACACTCGATAACGGGCATGCGCAGATTTTTGCCCACGGCATTGGCGGTCATGCCTCGATGCCTGAGGGCACTATCAACGCTGTCGGCCTGATCGTGGCGTATCTGCGCGAGGCCGAGGACGCGTTTGGCGCCCGTGACAAGCGCCTGTTGACGCCCGCCGAGCACGAGTTTGTCAAGTTTTTGGCCTTTGTGCATGCGGACGCCTATGGCCGCGGCCTGGGTATCGATGCGACGAGTCCGGCGTTTGGCCCGCTTACCTGCAACGCTGGCGTCATCCGCGTGGCGGATGGCCATATCGAGCAGGTCATCGACGTGCGCTTCCCCGACAGCACGAGTGCCGATACCATCCGCGAGCAGCTCGATCCGCTCGTGGGCCGTTTCGGCGTGACGTGCCAGCTGGGTCGCGCGAAGGTGCCGTTCTCGGTCTCTGCCGATGATCCGGCCGTGAAGGCGCTTATCGATACCTATAACGAGTTCACCGGCAAGCATGCTGAACCCTTTGCCATGGGCGGCGGCACGTACGCGCGCAACTTTGCCCGCGCCGTCTCGTTTGGCCCCGAGGAGACCGGCCTGGAGCTGCCCTCGTGGGGCGGCCAGATGCACGGCCCCAACGAGTGCGCCAACGAGGAACAGCTCAAGCAGGCGCTCAAGATCTATATTGTTGCGATCCTCCGTTTGAATGAATTAGAGCTTTAAGGTCTCGCGGTTTCCCAATCTAAGTTGCGGTGGAATAGTTCCTAGAATGGGCCATTTGATGGCCAAGCAGGAACTATTTCACCGCAACTTTGTTTTTATTGGTGTAAAAGGCGGGTCATGCTTGGTGGCGGGTTTGTTATTCGTTTGTAAAGGCCGTGCTGCGCTTGCGGTAAGGGTCTATCAAATGCCCGTAAGAAACCGTAGTTGGCGCTGGTGCTGCCCGGTCGGGGCCGTATCTTTCCAAACAGCAAAGCGGGTGGGGTGCCCGCGAGTCGCATGTATGAAAGGAAGATCATGCTCGATCAGGCTTATTCTCGTCGTCAGTTCCTCGGCCTCGCTGGTGGTTTTGCCAGCATCGTCGGTCTCGGTCTCGTTGGTTGCGGCGGCTCCGGCGCATCCGATGCCGCCGACAAGGGTAGCGCCGCTGCTGCCGAGTCCGTCTCCGGCGAGGTGACTTACGACGGTGCCTCTTCGTTCCAGGCTCTCGTCGAGGCCGCTGCCGAGAAGTTCATGGACGCCAACCCCGATGTCTCCGTCTCCGGCTCGGGTAACGGTTCGGGCAAGGGCCTGACCGCTGTTGCCGCCGGCACCGTCACCATCGGCAACTCCGACGTCTTCGCCGAGACCAAGCTTGAGGCCGACCAGGTCAAGAACCTCGTCGACCACGAGGTTGCCGTCGTGGGCATGGGCCCCGTCGTTTCCAAGAACGTGACGGTCGACGACCTGTCCCTCGAGCAGCTCAAGGGCATCTTCTCCGGCCAGATCACCAACTGGAAGGAGGTCGGCGGCGACGACGCCAAGATCGTCGTTCTCAACCGCAAGGCTGGCTCTGGCACCCGTGCCACCTTCGAGGCCGCCGTTTTTGGCGACGAGGCCGTCGACTTTAAGGGCGACGCCGAACTCGACAAGTCCGGCGATGTCCAGACTCAGATGGGCAGTACCGACAACGCCATCTCCTACCTCGACTTCTCGCACTTTGATGACTCCAAGTTCAACGCCATCAAGGTCGAGGGCGTCGAGCCCAAGAGCAAGAATGTCACCGACGACTCCTTCAAGATCTGGGCTACCGAGCACATGTACTGCGCTAAGGATGCCGACGAGGCCACCAAGGCCTTCCTGGAGTTCATGCTTTCCGATGACGTCCAGGGCAAGCTCGTCGAGGAGCAGGGCTTTATCCCCGTCTCTGCCATGAAGGTCGTCAAGGACGCCAGCGGCAAGGTCTCCGCTAAATAAGTAATCGCCCCGGAAAGGTTTGCAATGGCAAAACAGCTGCCAAAGCGCGACCTTGAGAACGTGGGCCTGGGCGTCACGGGCGCGTGCGTTGCGCTCGTGACGCTTGTCGTTGCCGCGCTCATCTTTATGGTCGCCCAAAAGGGCCTCTCGGCTTTTCTCAAGGACGGCGTTTCGGTCGTCGAGTTCTTCACCGGCACCAAGTGGGACCTGGCCAACACAGCCGAAAGCGGCCTGCCCTACACCGGCGCCCTGCCCCTGATTGTCACCTCGTTTGCGGTCATGGTGCTCTCCACGCTCATCGCGCTGCCCATCGCCATCGGCTCTGCCATCTTTGCGGTCGAGATTAGCCCTAAGTTTGGCTCTAAGATCTTTCAGCCGCTCATTGAGCTTTTGACCGGCATCCCCTCGGTCGTCTTTGGCCTGATCGGTTTTCACGTGGTCGTCGGTCTTATGAAGAGCGTTTTCCACGTGAGCACGGGCCTGGGCATCTTGCCCGGCGCCATCGTGCTGGCCGTCATGATCCTGCCGACCATGACCACGCTTTCGGTCGATGGCCTGCGCGCCGTGCCCGACAGCTACCGACAGGGCTCGCTCGCGCTGGGCTATACCCGCTGGCAGACCATCTGGCACGTGGTGCTCAAGTCCGCCATGCCGTCGCTCATGACCGCGGTCATCCTTGGCATGACCCGCGCCTTTGGCGAGACGCTCGCCGTGCGCATGGTCATCGGCGGTATCGAGGCCATGCCGACGTCGCTGCTGTCGCCGGCGTCCACCATCACCACCACGCTCACCACGTCTATGGCGGTCTATGCCGAGGGCTCGGCCCAGGACGATGTTCTGTGGGCGCTCGGTCTGCTGCTGATGGGCATGAGTCTCATCTTCATCCTGATCATCCACCTTATCGGCCGCAAGGGGGCGAAGGCTCGTGGCTAGCACGCGTATCCACATCGACGAGGCGAGGCTCGGGCGTGTCCAAAAGCAGGACCGCTTCGCCACGGGCGTGTTGACGGCGATCGTCGCCATCGTCATGCTCATCGTCGTCTCCATGGTGGCCTATATCCTGTTCGAGGGCATCTCGACGCTGTTCCAGCCGGGCTTTCTCACGGAGCCGTCGCGCGCCAACGGAACGCAGGGCGGCGTGCTCTACCAGCTGTTCGACTCGTTCTACCTGCTGCTGATCACCCTGATCATCTCGGTGCCCATCAGCCTGGGTGGCGCGGTCTTTTTGGTTGAGTACGCGCCGGACGGGCCCATCCGCGACATCGCCTCCACCGCCATCGAGACGTTGTCCTCGCTGCCTTCCATCGTCGTCGGCATGTTCGGTTTTCTGGTGTTCTCGGTGCAGCTGGGCTGGAAGTACTCCATCATCTCCGGCGCCGTCGCGCTCACCATGTTCAACATCCCCATCCTGGTGCGCGTGATCCAGCAGGCGCTCGAGGACGTGCCGCAGGCCCAGCGCGATGCGTGCCTGGCCATGGGCCTCACTCGCTGGGAGGCCACGCTGCACATCCTGATCCCCGAGGCCATGCCTGCCATCGTGACGGGCATCGTGCTTTCGGCCGGTCGCGTGTTTGGCGAGGCCGCAGCACTGCTTTTTACCTCGGGTATGAGCTCGCCGGTTCGCCTGAACTTCTTGAGCTTTAACCTGTCGAGCCCCACCTGCGCTTGGAACGTGTTCCGTCCCGGCGAGTCGCTCGCCGTGCACATCTACAAGATCTATGGCGAGGGCAGCCCCGAGGCCCAGCAGATCGTCTGGGGCACCGCTGCACTGCTGATGATTTGCGTGCTGCTGTTTAACGTAATCGCCCGTATCGTGGGCAAGCAACTGGCAAGGAAGATGACGGCCGAATGAGCGAGATGAATGTAACGCCCGCAACCGAAGCGGCATCGTCCGACACCCGGGACTTCCTGTCGAGCGTGGGGGAGAGCGAGAAGCGCGTGCGCGTGAGCGGCAAGGCCGTGAGCGACGAGGTTGTGCTCTCCACCAAGGACGTCAACGTGTACTATGGCGACCACCATGCACTGCACAATACGTCGCTCGACTTCCACAAGGGCGAGATCACGGCGCTCATCGGGCCTTCGGGCTGCGGTAAGTCGACCTTCTTACGCAGCCTCAACCTGATGAATCGCGAGATTCGCGGCTGCCGCGTGGAGGGCGAGATCAACTATCGCGGGCGCAATGTAAACACCAAGACCGAAAACACCTACGAGCTGCGCCGTTCCATTGGCATGGTGTTCCAGCAGCCCAACCCGTTCCGCAAGTCCATTCGCGACAACATCACGTTTGCGCCTAAGCGCCACGGCATCACCGACCGCGACGAGCTCGACCGCATGGTCGAGGAAAGCCTGCGCGGCGCGGCGCTTTGGGACGAGGTCAAGGACAAGCTCGACAAGAGCGCCTACGCGCTTTCGGGCGGCCAGCAGCAGCGTCTGTGCATTGCGCGCACGCTGGCGCTCAACCCCGACGTGATCCTGTTTGACGAGCCCTGCTCGGCGCTCGACCCCATCTCGACGTTGGCGATCGAGGACCTTATGTCGTCGATCGTGGCCGACCGCGCCATTGTCATCGTGACGCACAACATGGAGCAGGCGTCGCGCGTGTCCAACCGCACGGCGTTCTTCTACATGGGCGATATGGTCGAGTACGACGAGACTGACGAGATTTTCCAACGGCCCAAGGATAAGCGGCTGAATGATTACCTCACCGGCATGTTCTCCTAGTCCGGGACATGCTTGAGGCCCGCGGCGGCCACGGTTGCCGCGGGACTGATTGGAGAGGCGGGTCATCTCTTTTGGGAGATGGCCCGCCTTTTTGCTCTGCGACCGAAACGACCGCCACAAAGGGGACAGGCGCCTTCGTGGTGGTTTGGGGTGGGGCTCGCTGCTATCATGGACAACGTTGAATTTCTACGAAGGAGCAGGGCATATGGCGATTCTTTTGGGATGCGATTCCGTCAGCCTAGAGTTTCCCACCAAGCATATTTTCGATAGCGTGACGCTTGGCGTGGGCGAGGGCGACCGCATTGGTATTGTCGGTAAAAACGGCGACGGCAAGTCGACGCTGCTGAGCGTGCTCGCCGGCACGCTGGAGCCCGATGACGGGCGCGTGACGCACCGCCGCGACACGACGATTGGATTGCTCGGCCAAAAGGATAACCTGGTCGATACCGACACCGTGCATCATGCCGTCGTGGGCGACACGCCCGAGTACGAGTGGGCGTCGAGCCCCCGCACGCGCCAGATTCTGGCCGGCCTTATTAGCGATGTGCCCTGGGAGGGCACGGTGGGCGAGCTTTCGGGCGGCCAGCGCCGTCGCGTGGACCTCGCGCGCCTGCTGATCGGCGACTACGACGTGCTCATGCTCGACGAGCCCACCAACCACCTGGACATGCGCACCATCAACTGGCTCGCGCGTCACTTAAAGGCCCGCTGGCAGCGTGGCCAGGGCGCCATGCTCGTGGTCACGCATGACCGTTGGTTCTTGGACGAGGTCTGCACCAGCATGTGGGAGGTCCACGACGGCCAGGTCGATCCCTTCGAGGGCGGCTATTCGGCATACATCCTGCAGCGCGTGGAGCGCGACCGCATGGCCGCCGTTACCGAGGAGCGCCGTCGCAACATGGCGCGCAAGGAGCTCGCGTGGCTGAGCCGCGGTGCCCAGGCTCGTTCCACCAAGCCCAAGTTTCGCGTGGATGCCGCTCGTGAGCTGATCGCCGACGTGCCGCCCGTGCGTGACGAGCTGGAGCTCAAGCGCCTGGCCGTGAGCCGCCTGGGCAAGCAGGTTATCGATGTGGTCGACGTGGACGCCGGCTATGCCGATACCGACGGCGCGCCCAAGCAGGTACTCTCCGACGTGACCTGGCTCATTGGTGCGGGCGACCGCTATGGTCTTTTGGGCGAGAATGGCGCTGGCAAGTCGACGCTGCTTGATGTGATCCAGGGCAAGATTGAACCCACGCGCGGCCGTGTAAAGATCGGTCAGACTGTGCGCTTTGGCGTGCTGTCGCAGCAGCTCGAGGAGCTCGAGCCCTACATGGGCGACACGATTCGCGAGGTGCTTGGCAACTATAAGAAGTACTACGTCATCGACGGCAAGGAGACTTCGCCCGAGAAGCTCTGCGAGCGCCTGGGATTTACGACGCAGCAGCTCTGGAGCCGCATCGGCGATCTTTCGGGCGGCCAGCGCCGTCGCCTGTCGCTGCTGCTGACGATTCTGGACGAGCCCAACGTGCTCATCCTGGACGAGCCCGGCAACGACCTGGATACCGACATGCTCGCGATTGTCGAGGACCTGCTCGACGGCTGGCCCGGCACGTTGATTCTGGTGACGCACGACCGCTTTTTGATGGAGCGCGTGACCGACCAGCAGTGGGCGCTGCTCGACGGCCACCTGACACATATGCCCGGCGGCGTGGACCAGTACCTGCGCCTGTGCAACGCTACCGCCGAGGGCGCGCCCACGGGCTCGCCCTCGGCGGTAGCGTTGCACAGGCG
>UQMM01000008.1 GCA_900542165.1 uncultured Collinsella sp.
AAAGATCAAGTCGTCCTCGCAGACGCTCAAGCAGGAATACCTCGATACATACGAGCGAGGTGAATGACATGAAACTATTTGAACAGCTGAAGTCCAATGCGTCGCGCATGGCTGTCTACGCCATCCTCGTGGCAACGGCTTTATGCGGAATCGCGGCACCCGTCTATGCGCTCAACGGGGAGAAAGGCGATGTCGAACCCGCGTACATGGCTTCGACGGTTAAGGACCGGTACAAAGCCTTCTCTGGAGACACGTTTTACGTAGCAGAGTACGACACGACCTACCGTCAGCTTCGCTACAACAAGGGCTACGACTATCTAGGCGCAGAGGCAATCAGCTATACGTCGGGTTGGTACCGCTCCAGCTATGGACACATAACCCAGTTCAAGTGTAACTACCGTGTGTACAACTAAAGCAACCCGGCCGGGACGAGGGGTGACGCAAAAGCGTCGCCCCTCGTTTTTAACCATGTCAACTGAACCTAGTTCAGTTTGGTTGATTTCCGATCTCAGCCGAACACATTGAGCGGAAAGGCCGTTCCCGCAGTCAGTCGAACGTCCCCGGGGCCCTTCTCAGGCCCCGGGGACGGCATTTTCCCAGTTGAAGGAACGGTGGAGATGTGTTTCGATGGGTCAGATTCGTGTCGTTCCGAAAAGACCGTGAACCTTTTGTGGGACACGCGGCGCCGTGGTACCATAGCCGAGTTTGTTGTCTTGGTCGGAAACCAAGACGCCTTATGCGCTGATCGGTAACCAGCGCCTGACCAATAAGGAGTCCTACCATGAAGCAGGGTATCCATCCCCAGTATGTCGAGTGCACGGTGACGTGCTCCTGCGGCAACACCTTCAAGACGCACGCTACCGTGTCCGAGATGAAGGTCGAGCTTTGCAACGAGTGCCACCCGTTCTACACCGGCCAGCAGAAGTTCGTCGACACCGGTGGACGCGTCCAGCGCTTCGCCGACAAGTTCGGTGGCGCCGCTGCCGCCCAGCTCAAGAAGGCTGAGGAGGCCAAGGCTGCCAAGGCCGCCAAGGCTGCTGAGGCCGAGGCCGCTCGCAAGGCCGCCGCTGAGGCTAAGGCTGCCGAGAAGGCTAAGCGTGCCGCTAAGTTTGCCGAGGAGGCTGCCAAGCAGGCCGCCGAGGCTCCCGCAGAGGCTCCCGTCGAGGAGGCCGCTGCCGAGGCCGAGACCACCGAGGCTGCTGAGTAAATAGCTCGCCGCGGAATCGCTCGCATTCATGGCATAAGGGCCGTGCATCCGTTTGGGTGCGCGGCCCTTTTCTATTGGTGAAACGAACCTGTTCCCATGGCACCAGATTGGTACGAAGGGGACGGATTGGTTTGCGCCAAATGGCAGAGAGACAGCGTTTTTCCAGATAAAAGCTGCCAAATTAAACCAGCCCCTTTTTGGCAGGTTGGTCGTAGTTATTACGTGGCGGTCGAGGTCGACCGTATAGGCCGCGCCTTGTTTGGCTAAAGTACAATCATCTGTGTTTAACTCGCCCGCAGCTGCACGGCGTGGGCGATGGCCAAAAAGGAAAACCACATGGGATTCATGTCAAAGCTGCTGTCCTTTGGATCCGATAAGGACCTTAAGCGCTACTACAAGATCGTTGACCAGATCAACGGTCTTGAGCCCCAGTTTGAGAAGATGACCGAGGAGGAACTCCGCGCCCAGACCGATAAGTTCCGCGAGCGTTACGCCAACGGCGAGTCGCTCGACGACATGCTCCCCGAGGCTTTCGCCACCGTGCGCGAGGCTTCCAAGCGCATCACGGGCATGCGTCACTTTGACGTACAGCTCATCGGCGCCATGGCGCTTCATGAGGGTCATATCGCCGAGATGAAGACCGGCGAAGGCAAGACCCTGGTCTCCACCTTGGCCGGCTACCTCAATGCTATCGCCGGCAAGGGCGTGCATGTCGTTACCGTCAACGATTACCTGGCAAAGCGCGACTCCGAGTGGATGGGCCGCATCTACAAGTACCTGGGAATGACCGTCGGTCTGCTCCAGAACAACATGCCGCTCGAGCTCAAGCGTCCGGCCTACCAGGCAGACGTCACCTACGGCACCAACTCCGAGTTCGGTTTCGACTACCTGCGCGACAACATGGTCACCCGCCCCGAGCAGCGCGTACAGCGCGGCCACCATTACGCCATCGTCGACGAGGTTGACTCCATCTTGATCGACGAGGCCAGAACGCCGCTCATCATCTCGGGCGCCGGCACCAAGTCCGCCAGCACCTACAAGGACTTCGCGCGTGCCGTGCGCGGCCTGGAGCGCGGTGAGGACGTGTCGCACGACATGCTCACCGCCACCGAGGACGTCGAGCCCACGGGCGACTACGTCATGGACGAGGCCAAGCACACCATCGCCGCCACCGAGCGCGGTCTTAAGAAGATCGAGCGCCGCCTGGGCATCGAGGACATCTATGCCGACCTTTCGGGCCAGTTGGTCAACCACCTGCAGCAGGCGCTGAAGGCTCAGTACATGTTCCATCGCGACAAGCAGTACGTGGTCGCTAACGGCGAGGTCAAGATCGTCGACGAGTTCACCGGTCGCATCATGGAAGGCCGCCGCTATTCCGAGGGCCTGCACCAGGCCATCGAGGCCAAAGAGGGCGTGCTCGTGCGCGAGGAGAACCAGACCCTTGCCACCATCACCCTGCAGAACTACTTCCGCCTGTATGACAAGCTCTCCGGCATGACCGGTACGGCACTCACCGAGGATGCCGAGTTCCGCGAGATCTACAAGCTGCCCGTCGAGGTCATCCCCTCCAACAAGCCCGTTCAGCGTGTTGACCACGAGGACCTGGTGTACCGCACCATCCAGGCCAAGTACAACGCCGTTGCCGACGACGTCGAGCGACGTCACGCCAAGGGCCAGCCGGTCCTGGTGGGCACCGTCTCCATCGAAAGCTCCGAGAAGCTGTCGGCCGCCCTTACCAAGCGCGGCATCGCGCACGAGGTCCTCAACGCCAAGCACCACGAGCGCGAGGCCCATATCGTTGCCCAGGCCGGACGCTACGGCGCCGTGACCATCGCTACTAACATGGCCGGTCGTGGTACCGACATTCTGCTGGGTGGCAACCCCGACGAGCTGGTGCGCGAGCGCCTTGAGTACGAGGGCTTGACCATGGAGGACGTGACGCCCGAGCAACTCGAGCAGTTTAACGCCGAGGCCAAGGAGACCTGCAAGGCCGAGCGCGAGCGCGTGCTTGCCGCCGGCGGCCTGACCGTCATCGGCACCGAACGCCATGAGTCCCGTCGTATCGACAACCAGTTGCGCGGTCGCTCCGGTCGTCAGGGCGATCCGGGCGAGACCCAGTTCTACCTGTCGCTCGAGGACGACCTCATGCGCCTGTTCGGCGGCGACAAGATGGACCGCGTCTCCAAGATGATGGTCACGGCCGACATGGGCGACGACATGCCCATCCAGCACAAGATCATCTCCAAGGCCGTCGAGAGCGCCCAGCACAAGGTCGAGAGCATCAACTTCTCCATGCGTAAGAGCGTCCTCGAGTACGATGACGTCATGAACAAGCAGCGCCAGGTCATCTACGCCGAGCGTAACAAGATTCTGGATGGCAAGGACCTGACCGACCACATCACCGAGGTCATGCACGACACTGTGTACCGCTGCGTGCAGGAGTTCTGCACCAAGGACAGCCACGATGGCGAGCGCGATCTCGAGGGCCTGCGCAAGTGGGTCGTGGAGCTGACCGGTCATATCGATACGCCCAAGTTCCCCGACGAGGATTACGAGGCCCTGGCTGCCGATGTCCTGGCCTACGTTGAGAAGTGCTACAACATGAAGGCCGAGCGCCTGGGTGAGGACCTCATGCGCGAGCTCAACACCCAGGTCATGTTGCGCGTCATCGATACCCGCTGGATGAACTACCTGCAGGAGATGGACTACCTCAAGACCGGCATCGGCCTGCGCGGCTTTGGCCAGCGCGACCCGCTGGTTGAGTACAAGACCGAGGCCTACGGCGCATTCCAGATG
Organism: uncultured Collinsella sp.; assembly: GCA_900542165.1. Taxonomy (GTDB): domain Bacteria; phylum Actinomycetota; class Coriobacteriia; order Coriobacteriales; family Coriobacteriaceae; genus Collinsella. The sequence continues at coordinate 4,004 of UQMM01000008.1, forward strand.
CTCGTCGACACCATGTACGAGGATTACCTGCGCACGGTTCTGCGCATCGAGATCAAGGCTGCCCCGCGTGCCATGGAGCACAAGGAGGAGCCCGCGCTCGAGGGCGCGCGCTTCTCCGGTCCTGCCGAGGTCGATGGTGACAACGGCGACTCGGTGCTGCGCAAGCAGGCGCAGGTGCAGGCCCGCACGGCTGTCCAAGGCGGACCGGCTGCCGTCAACAACGGTGGCAAGGTGACGACCTACCGCAAGTCCGAGAGCGACGATCCGTACGTCAACGTGGGCCGCAACGACCCGTGCCCCTGCGGTAGCGGCAAGAAGTTTAAGTACTGCCACGGCAGGAATCGTTAATGGCTGAGGCTTTAGAGGTAACGCCCGCCGAGCTGGACGCGTTTGCGGATCGGCTCGGCGAGGTCGAGTCGTATCTCCATTTGGACGAAAAGCGCACGCGCGTGACCGAGCTCGAGGCTAAAAGCGTGGCCCCCGGCTTTTGGGATGACGCCGACGCTGCCCGTGCCACCATGGAGGAGATCGCGCGCACCAAGGAAGATATCGCTGCCGTGGACACCGCGCGCGGCGAGCTTTCCGATGCCCGCGCCGCGCTGGAGCTTGCCGAGGAGATGGGGGATGACCCCGATGCCGTCGCTCTTCGCGAGGAGGCTGCAGCCACGGCTGAGCGCCTGGCCCGTGCCATCGATGAGCTTGAGCTTTCGAGCTGGTTTACCGGTGAGTTCGATCACGGCGATGCCATTGTGACCATCAAGCCCGGACAGGGTGGTCTGGAGGCCCAGGACTGGACCTTCATGCTCTTTAAGATGTACATGAAGTACTGCCAGCGTCGCGGCTGGAAGGTCACCATCAACGACTGTCCCGCGGCCGAGATCATCGGCATTGACCGCGCGACCTTTACCGTCGAGGGCAAGGACGCATTTGGCATGTTGCGCGCCGAGGCCGGCGTCCACCGTCTGGTGCGCATTAGCCCCACCGACGACAAGAAGCGCCGCCAGACCACGTTTGCCGGCGTCGAGGTCATTCCCGTGCTGCCTGACGATATCGACATCGAGATCAGTCCCGACGATATCCGCGTGGACGTGTATCACGCGAGCGGCCCGGGCGGCCAGGGCGTCAACACCACCGACTCCGCCGTACGCGTAACGCATTTTCCCAGCGGCATCGTTGTCACTTGCCAAAACGAGCGCAGCCAGATTCAAAACAAGGCCGCGTGCATGCAGATTCTCAAGGCCCGTCTGTACGAGATCGAGCTCGAGAAGCGCGCCGAGGCGCTCGACGAGATTCGTGGACCCAAGACCACGATCGGTTTTGGTAACCAGATTCGCAGCTACGTGCTCTACCCGTATCAGATGGTCAAGGACCTGCGTACGGGCGTGGAGACCAGCAACGTCGAGGCCGTTCTCGACGATGGCGATCTGGATCCGTTTGTGATCGGCTACCATCGCTGGGCGACTGGCAACGCCGATGCGGAAGGCTCGGGCGCCTAGGCACATGGTAGGCTCCGGGTCGATGCGAACACTTCGCAGGGGTGGTATTTGCTCGGTGAATCGGTAGAATCGAATACAGCAAGAAGTTCAAAGCGCACTCGTTTGGGTGCGCTTTTTTGAGGGAGGCAGCATGGCATATCGTCTGGACATCAAGCGCATTCTTTCGCTGAACTTCTTTCACGATCTGCCCAAGATTATGCTGGGCTGCGCTCTGGCCGCTATCGCGACGGATCTATTTTTGATTCCCAACGGTCTTGCTGCCGGCGGCGTTACGGGTCTCGCCACGATTATCCAGGCGGTCGGCGCCTCGCATGGCATCTCGCTTCCCGTCGGTATCCAGACCATCGTGATGAATGCCTTGCTGCTGCTGGTCGTTATGCGCGAGGGTGGCATGTTCTACGTGGTCCAGACGGCGACGGGCTTTGTGCTGCTGGGTTTCTTCACCGACCTGTTTGCTCCGTTTGTGGCGCCGCTGGCACATGCCGACCTGATGCTGCCCGCTATGTGGGGCGGCATCATCACGGGCATCGGCTACGGCATGGTGCTGCGCGCCGGTGCCAACACTGGCGGCTCAGACACCATCGGTCAGATTATCTCGCGCAATACGTCACTACCGGTTGGCTCGACCGTCATGGCGATCGATGTTGCCGTGTGCGCGCTGTCGGCCCCGGTCTTCTCGGTCGAAAACGCGCTGTATGCGGGCCTTTCGATGGTCATTAGCGGCTACGTGATTGATGCCGTGGTCGACGGCGGCAACAGACGCCGTATGGTACTCATCATCTCGGACAAGTTTCCCGATATTGCGGCCGACATCATGTATGGCCTGGGTCGCGGCTGCACCAAGTTTAAGGCGACCGGCATGTACTCGGGTGCCGAGAAGCCGGTGATCATGGTCATTGTGAGCCGTCGCGAGCTCAACACGCTCAAGACCATTGTGCGCGAGCGCGACCCGCGTGCCATTGTGACGGTCGCCGACGTTACGGAGACCTTCGGTGAGGGCTTCAAGGACATTAACGCGTAGGGCCGACTGCGTTCCATCCAAAAGACGTTCACATTGGTAAACCGTTTCATCAGCGGTTCTGCCTGCTCAATTGTTCAAATAATGATAAATACTCTGGTAAAGCTTCCAGTTTCCAGCATAATGAATGACGTACGTGCATCGCGGCTGGGTTGGGACGACCTTCTGTGCCGTGCGCATCTTGTCTAAAGAGGATGAAAGGAAGGCACAATGAGCGACGAAGAGCTCAAAAAGGTTGCCAACGAGGTAAGGAAGGGCATCGTCACCGGCGTGCACGCTGCCAAGTCCGGCCATCCGGGCGGTTCGCTCGGCGCTGCCGACATCATGACCTATCTGTACTTTGAGGAAATGAACGTCGACCCGGCCGACCCCCGCAAGGCCGACCGCGATCGCTTCGTGCTTTCCAAGGGTCACTGCGCGCCTGGTTTGTACGCCGTGCTCGCCGAGCGCGGATTCTTCCCCAAGGAGGATCTCGAGACGCTGCGCCACATCGGCAGCCACCTGCAGGGTCACCCCAACATGAACGATACCCCGGGCGTTGACATGTCCACCGGTTCGCTCGGCCAGGGCATCTCCGCCGCCGTGGGCATGGCCGTTGCCGCCAAACACTGGGGCGACGACTATCGCACCTACGCCCTGCTGGGCGACGGCGAGAGCGAGGAGGGCCAGGTCTGGGAGGCCGCCATGTTTGCCGGCAACCAGCAGCTCGACAACCTCTGCGTGATCGTCGACCACAACGGCCTGCAGATCGACGGCCCCGTCGAGGAGGTCAACGACCCCATGCCGCTCGCCGACAAGTTCCGCGCCTTCAAGTTCCATGTGGTGGAGCTCGCCGACGGCAACGACTTCGACCAGATCCGCGCCGCCTTTGCCGAGGCCCGCGCTACCAAGGGTCAGCCGACCGCCATTATCGCCGAGACCATGAAGGGCAAGGGCGTCTCCTTTATGGAGAACCAGGTGGGCTGGCACGGTAAGGCCCCCAACGATGAACAGTTTGAGCAGGCCATGGCAGAGCTCACGGCCGCCGGAGAGGAGCTCTAGGATGGCAGACGTCAAGAAAATCGCCACGCGCGTAAGCTACGGCGAGGCCCTCGTCGAGCTCGCCAACGAGCACGATGACTTTGTGGTCCTCGACGCCGACCTGGCCGCCGCCACGCAGACCGGCAAGTTCAAGGCAGCCTGCCCCGATCGCTTCTTCGATGTGGGCATCGCCGAGAGCAACCTGATGGGTGTTGCCGCCGGTATCGCAACCACCGGCCGCGTCGCCTTCGCGAGCAGCTTTGCCATGTTTGCCGCCGGTCGCGCCTTTGAGCAGGTCCGCAACTCCATCGGCTATCCGCACCTTAACGTTAAGATCGGTGCCACGCACGCCGGTATCTCGGTGGGCGAGGACGGCGCCACGCACCAGTGCTGCGAGGATATCGCCCTGATGCGCGTCATCCCCGGCATGACCGTGATTGTTCCCGCCGACGATGTCGAGGCCCGCGCCGTGACGCGCGCCGCCTACGAGTGCGACGGCCCCGTGTATATGCGCTTTGCCCGTCTGGCCTCGCCGGTTATCAACGACCCCGAGACCTACAAGTTCGAGGTAGGCAAGGGCATCGTCATGCGCGAGGGCACCGACGTCACCATCATCGCCTGCGGCCTGATGGTCGGCGAGGCCCTCGAGGCCGCCGAGCAGCTCGCTGCCGAGGGCATCGATGCCGAGGTCATCAACATGCACACCATCAAGCCCATCGACGCCGACCTGATCGTCAAGAGCGCCACCAAGACCGGCCACGTCGTGACCGTCGAGGAGCACTCCGTGATCGGTGGCCTTGGCAGCGCCGTCGCCGACGTCCTGTGCGAGCAGTGCCCGACGCCGCTTAAAAAGATTGGCGTCAACGACACCTTCGGCGAGTCCGGCCCGGGTGCCGAGCTCCTGCACAAGTACGGCCTGGACGCCGCCAACATCGTGGCGACCACCAAGGAGTTCTTGGCCTAGAGCAGCCATCGCTCAATCGGCAACAAGCCAATCGCATTCAAATGCTGACAGGGGCGTCCTCAAAGAGGGCGGCCCTGTTTTATATTTCAGCTAAATCAGAGCCGAACCAAGCGAGGCTTTCTTCGGGAAGAGGGCCCAGTACAGCAAAGTGCAATTCAGACCCTTCCAACTTTGTATATGCAGCACCCCAAGATAAACGCGGCGGCCCCTTAGTAGCCGCAGGCCGCGTACAGGGTTACCTCCCAAATCTTTCCGCAGGACGGAGGAGCCCCCGCAGCGCGAAGCGCGCAGCGGGGGCTCCGACATGTCCGAGGACGATTTGGGAGGTAACCCTGTACGCGGCCGGAGGGACCAGGCCCCACCATGCTTCTTATGTGCAGCAAAGCTAATACTGCTAAAATATAAAGCGCTCATGTAGTTTAAACGCACGACGATAAGGAGCACCAGTGGGTAACCACTTCCGTACCTCCGGTGCGGGCGATGATGCCCCCAAGACGCAGACAGGCGTCCAGGGCAGTCGTTTCGCCACTCCGGATTCAGAGGGCCAGCCTGTTGCTCAGGCCCCCGCTCAGCCGGCAGATCAGGCACAGCCGGCATCCGATCCCTTTGCCTACAATCCCATCAGCGATGTTGCGCTTTCCGGCACGGCGGGTTTTGAGCCCGTTCAGGCCGTGACCGCTCGCGTGGAGCAGCCTCAGGCTGGCGCCGCCACGCCGCAGCCTACCATGGCCGGCATTCCCGACCCCTTGACCCCTGCGACGCCGGCTCCTCAGCCTGCGCAGTCCGGTCTCTTTGCCGCTATTCCCGACCCCACTCAGCCTGCTGCCCCGGTGGTCGAGAGCGATCAGGCCGCCGAGGTCGCAAGCCTCGATAACGCGCTCAACAACCCCGATTTCACGTCGGTGTTTGCGCCCATCGATCCGCAGGCCAGCCGCAAGAAGATGGCCAAGCAGGCCGGTGTCGAGCCCGTTATCCTTATGGAGCATGTCACCAAGATCTATCCGGCACAGCCCAACAAGCCTGCACTCGACGACATCAACATCGAGATCTATCCGGGCGAGTTCGTCTTCCTGGTCGGTCACTCCGGTTCGGGTAAGACCACGCTGCTGTCGACGCTCAACCGCGACGTCAAGCCGACGAGCGGCCGCATCCTGGTTGCCGGTCAGGATCTCATGAAGATCAAGAACCGCAAGGTTCCGTTCCTGCGCCGCCAGATTGGCGCCGTGTTCCAGGACTTTAAGCTTCTGCCGCAAAAGACCGCCTACGAAAACGTGGCGTTTGCCCTTCAGTGCATCGGCAAGCCCAAGGGCGTCATTCGCAGCCAGGTGCCCGAGGTGCTGCGTCTGGTCGGTCTGGCCGATCAGATGGACTCGCTGCCCGACCAGCTTTCCGGTGGCGAGCAGCAGCGCGTTGCCGTCGCCCGCGCTATGGTCAACCGTCCGCCGCTGCTGATCTGCGACGAGCCCACGGGTAACCTCGACCCGGCGATCTCGCTGGGCATCATGAAGCTGCTCGAGCGTATTAACCGCACCGGCACCACCGTGATCGTCGCCACGCACGACCGCGAGATGGTCGATAGCATGCACCGTCGCGTGATCGCCCTCGAGGGCGGCCACGTTATCCGCGACCAGGAGAGGGGAGGTTACGGCAACTATGGCACCAACTAACGTGGGCTACTCCTTCAAAGAGGCAATCAGCCACTTCTTCCGTAACTGGACTACCTCGCTCGGCGCCGTCATCACGATCTTCCTTTCGCTGTTTATCATCGGCCTGTTCATCATGGGCTCCGCGATGCTGAACTCCGTGATCGGCACTGTCGAGGATCAGGTTGTCATCAACGCGTTCATTAGCGATGACGCCGATCAGGCCGATGTTCAGGCTTTTGAGGCCGAGCTTAAGACGTGGAATAACGTCAAGTCCGTGACCTATAAGGACAAGGACGACGCGCTGGCCGAGTACACGAGCAAGATGTCGGGTAACGCCGACGCTACCATGAGCGCGCTCGACGGTCAGAACCCGCTGCCGGCTTCGTTTGCAATTGAGATGGACGATCCGTCCAAGGTCGAGAGCACGGCCCAGAAGCTCAAGAAGAACGCCGATTTTCAGAAGATCGCGGACGACGGCGACGTCAACGCGAGCGTGCTGTACGGCCAGGAGGAAGTGAGCCGCCTGTTCCAGGTGACCAACTACATCCGCATCGCCGCCGTGGTACTCGTTGGCCTTCTGACCTTTATCGCATTCATCTTCATCAACAACACGATTCGCCTGTCCATCACGGCGCGTCGTCGTGAGATTGCGATTATGCGTCTGGTCGGCGCCAGCAACGGCTTCATTCGCGGCCCGTTTATCACCGAGGGCGTACTGCAGGCCATTTTGGGCTCGCTGCTTTCCATCGGTGTTCTGGAGCTGCTGCGCAATCTGATGATTCCGCGTCTGCAGGAGAGCATCGGCTGGATGTCGTTTGCCCTGCCGATGCAGTACTACCTGGTGACCTATGCTGCGCTGATTCTGGTCGGCGTGATTATCGGTCTCTTTGGTTCTGCCATCGCCATGCGCCGCTACCTGCGCGTGTAGGCATGCCTGGAATTCACCCTTCCAACGGGTCGTCTCTTATGGGGCGGCCCGTTTTTTTGATCCCTAGGGGACGGCAGGAAAGCGAATCATTTGGGTAGACTCTTTGGAGTTCGCAATCGATAGCTAGGAGGCGCCATGGGGCGCAATAACAAGCATAAGCGTGGAGCTCGCAATAAGCGCGGGCCGGTGCGCAGCGAACGCCGTCCGAGCCTGACCGGGCGCGTGCAGCTCCATGAGCATGGCGCCTATGTCATAACCGAGAGCGGCGACTACAAGGTTATGGGCTGCGGTAAGCGCGAGATCATGGATGGCGATACCGTTGCCGTGAGTATTAAGAACAGCCCGCACGGTGAGCGGCGCGCCGTGATCGAAGGCGTGGTTGAGCGCGCAGCCATAAGCGTGGTGGGTACGTACCAGACCGCTGGTCCGCTCGGTGTGATCGAGCCGCTCGATTCGCGCCTGAAGGCCGACTTCTTCATTCTGCCCGAGGATACCTCGGCGGATCGTCTGGGCGTCCACCCGGGTGATGCCGTTGTCGCGCGCATTTTGACCTACCCGACGCGCCTGGAATCGGGCACCGTGACGATCGAACGCCGCATTGGCGGAGATGACGCGCCCGATTTGGGCGTTCAATATGTGATGGCGCGTTATGGCTATACCGATAGCTATCCCGAGGCCGCGCTGGACGAGGCCGAGGGGCTTTCGCTCGATGTGTCCGCGGCGCTTAAGGACCCGCTCCGCCGCGATCTGCGCGACCGCTTTGTCATCACGATCGACCCGGTCGACGCGCGCGACTTTGACGATGCCATTTCGCTTGAGCGCACGCCCGAGGGTGGCTACAAGCTGGGTGTGCATATCGCTGACGTTTCTCACTATGTGGCTTGGGACGGGTATATCGATCTTGAGGCTCGCCATCGTACGACATCGGTGTATCTGGCCGATCGCGTGCTTCCCATGCTGCCCGAACGCCTGTCCTGTGACCTGTGTTCGCTTCGCCCTGACGAGGACCGTCTTGCGTTTACCGTCGATATCGAGCTCGATGCGCAGGGTCGCGTGCGGCATTACGATCCGTACCCCAGCGTGATTCGCTCGCGTGTGCGTATGGACTATGACGGCGCCGAGGCGCTGCTGGTGCGTGCCGGCGCGGTTGAGTATTCGGTGCTGGAGGGTGCAGCCGAGGATGTTGCGGCTGCCGAGACCTCGCGCGAGGAAGCGCTTGAGCGCGGTCTTGCGTGCGAGGAGACCGCCCGCGGCTACAACATCGACCTCGGCGATTTCCTTGTCGCCGCCAACGAACTCGCCGAGCTTCGCCGTCGTATTCGTCGCGCCCGCGGCTCAGTCGATTTTGACACGGCCGAGATTCGCGCTCTATTGGATGAGGACGGAGTGCCCGTGCAGATTGTGGCGCGTGAGCGTTCGTGTGCCACGTCGCTTATCGAGGAAGCCATGCTGCTCGCCAACGAGTGCGTTGCAGAGTGGCTGGCGGACCGTGATATCGAGGCCTGCTATCGCGTGCATGAGGATCCGAGCCCCGATAGCCTGCACGGTGCCGCCGTTGCGCTGGCGCAGCTAGGCATCATCGACGATCGCCGTGCTGCCGGTATTGCCCTGGGGAGTCCCGATGAGCTGCAGGCCGCAGTCGATGCTGCCGCCGGTACGGCCAACGCACCGCTCGTCAACATGCTGCTTCTGCGCAGCATGCAGCGCGCGCTGTACAAGCCGCGCAACGAGGGCCACTTTGCGCTCGCCGCGCCGTGCTACTGCCACTTTACGAGTCCCATCCGTCGCTACCCCGATCTGGTGGTGCACCGCGTGCTCAAACTGCAGTTGGCCTACGAGCAGCTCGGCGGCAAGGACGCCTTGGTCCGTACGCCGCGGCTGATCGGCAAGGGGCGCGAGTCGCTGCCGCGCATTCTGCCGCAGATCTGCCGCGCATGCAGCGATGCCGAGCGCGCGGCAGATGCCGCCAGCCATGCGACACAAAAGATCAAGATTGCCCAGTACTATGAGGACCGTCTGGGCGAGCGCTATGCCGGAACCGTCTCGTGGGTTAGCAGCATGGGCCTCTTTGTGCGCTTGGATCTAACGCAGGTCGAAGGCTTGATTTCGATCAAGAGCCTGGGCAACGAGTGGTTCGAGTTCGACGAGGACGCGCTTACGCTGACGGGCGCCGACACGGGGACTCGTTACGAGCTGGGGCAGCGCGTGATTGTCGAGGTCTCGCGCGTCAATACCACGCGTGGGCACTTGGACTTTAAGCTTATCCATTAGCCAAATCCCGACTCATGGTGGGGGAGCGGAGGGCGGCCTTTCGGGACCGCCCTTTGCATTTGAATCGTGGCTACCTTGCCGTCTGCTCGGCCGCCCGCTTACCTGCTATTTGAGAGGTAGAACCTACCAAAATAAACCTGTCCCTTTTTGGCAGGTTTACAAGAAAGCGGGGATGAGATGGCGACGGTGTACGGTTATGCGCGGGTGAGTTCGCGCGATCAGAATCTTAATCGGCAGCTGGATGCGCTGGGCGCCTATGGCGTGGGCTCAGCGAATATTTATGCCGACCATGCGAGCGGCAAGGACTTCGATCGACCGCGTTATCGCGAGCTGCTGCACGTTCTGGGAGACGGGGACGTGCTGGTGGTGCTTTCTATCGACCGACTTGGTCGTAATTACTCCGAGATTCTTGAGGAATGGCGGCGCATTACCAAGGAGCTCGGGGTTGCCATTGTGGTGTTGGACATGCCATTGCTTGACACGCGTGTCAGGGCCAGCGGCGCGCCGGATGTGACCAACACCCTGATTGTCGATATTGTGCTGCAACTGCTGAGCTACGTGGCGCAGGTGGAACGCGAGAATATCCATCGGCGCCAGGCGGAGGGAATTGCAGCGGCGCGGGCGCGAGGGGTCCGTTTCGGTCGACCTCGCAAGCCGTGCCCTCCTCAGTTTGAGCTAGTGCGCGATAGCTATGAGGCAGGCGATATTACCCGCAGCCAGGCAGCAAAGTGCCTGGGCGTGTGCGTGGGGACGTTTGATCGCTGGATGCGCGAGGCGGGGTAGGGGTTTGCGTCGCCTTGTCGCTTCCTGTTGCGATTCAAATTTTGATACGGTGACGATGTCATTTGGGGCTACACTCGCTGATATTCAAAAAAAGGAGGTTGGCCCTTGGCGCGCGTAAAACAAATAATCGGATGGACCGCGATCGTTCTGTTCGCTGCAACGCTGGCGGGCATCTGGGTGCTGACGGAGCAAAATGCGGTGGAGACGTCGTTGCTGAGCGAGTCCACCGCGCGTGTGGTGGAGGGTCAGGCTACGGGCGTTCAGGCCGCCGATGCCACGGGTGAAGCCCAGACGGAGAACGGAATGACCGGGGGCACCGATTCGGCTGCCTCGAATGTCCGGTCTGGCCGACTTGCTTCCATTCGCATGTGGATGGGCGCAAACGTCCGTCGCGTTGCCCATACCGTAGAGTTTTTCTTCGTCGGATTGTTCGCCTCGGTGATCGTGGCTTGCTTTTCCAGGCGTCCGTGGAGCGTGTGCTCCCGTTGCGTGCCCGTATTGCTCTTTTGCGCCGCCTGCTCCGTTGGCGATCAGGTACATAAGATCTTTGTTCCCGGCAGGCATTTCGACGTTATCGATTTAGGATTCGATGCTGCGGGCTATATCACCGCCATGCTGTTGGTATTGCTGGCAGCGGCGTTGGTGCGCCATGCGACTCGGCCGATCGGCGCCCATGCGAGGCGCTAGCCTTAAGACGAGACATCGCGACTGCCTATGCTTCGACATTGACTACAATAACGGCTGCAATCGCGAGCGGTCGTCGATGTGCAGTTTTCCATACACCTGTTTTCTCTAAGAAAGGAAATCCCATGGCGGTATTGTTTGTTGAATATCCCAAGTGCTCGACCTGTAAGAAGGCCAAGGCATGGCTGGACGAACATGGGGTAGAGTATATCGACCGCGATATCGTTTTGGACAATCCCACGGTTGATGAGCTTGCGACCTGGATTGCTCGTTCGGGGCTGCCGGTGCGGCGCTTCTTTAATTCGTCGGGCATGAAATATCGAGAGCTGGGCCTGAAGGCGCGTCTGGATGCGGGCATGACGGATCGGGAGTGCTACGAGCTGCTGGCGACCGACGGCATGCTGGTCAAGCGTCCGCTGCTGGTGGGCGACGACTTTGCGATTCCCGGCTTTAGGGAAGCGGCTTGGGCCGAGGCGTTGCTGTAGCGGCTGCGGAAAGTGCGACCCGTTTTGAGTGACCGGGGTGGGATGTGTTTTCCATTGGCGGGCTTGCTCGGCTCAATCCTCGAGCTGTGCCCATTCGTGCGGATCGTAGACCTTTACGTGTTTGTTGGGCTTGCCGCTCCAGTACTCCTCGTCCATAAAGGGCAGATATGCCTGAACGCCGGGGCAGATAAAGGGAATCCGCTGCTGTTGCAGTCGCTCGCGCTGGCGCTGCTCCAGGTGCGCCTCGGATATGACGGTCGGCATACCGGACAGCTCGACGAGGCTTGCCTGGATTCGCTTAAGGTCGGGGAGTCCCGCGTGCCATGACACCCGCATGATCAAAAAGGATGCACGGCGGTATTTTGCCTGCATCACCGTGATGGCGGGGCGCAGTGTGGGATGGATTTTGTCCCGTTCGGGCCAAAGGTCAGCAGTGATCTCGAGGCCCAGGGTCTCCCATAGGTAATCAAGCTCTTCGTCCATGGTGCCTCGATTTCCGTGCAATGATGACGGTTCGATTGTGCCATCAGCCGTGAGTGCTGCATTGTTGTAATCTACCAGCGGTAGATGTGGGATGTTTTACGGGCTTTGACGCCGTAGGTGTCGCTGGTGCTTCACAGGTCCTTCACGTGTTGGCCGTATTTGACTGAATTTCAAAAAAGTCAAAATTAGGGCTTGCGTCACGACGGGACTTCCCGTATATTTCTTTCTTGCGCAAAGGCACAGCCGAGCGCAGCGATGCAGTCATTGGGATGTCGTCTAATGGCAGGACAGCGGATTCTGGTTCCGTCAATGGGGGTTCGACTCCCTCCATCCCAGCCATTGCATTTGCTACATATGGCCCGTTCGTCTAGCGGTTTAGGACGCCGCCCTCTCAAGGCGGAGATCACCAGTTCGAATCTGGTACGGGCTACCAAAATTGAACGCCCGGGCCTCGAAAGAGACCCGGGTTTTGTGTATTGACCGATGTTTAAGGCGCGCGTTGAGTCTGCCGCCCGGACCGAGGAGTTGTCATGGATCTGCCCATCAGCTTGCAAGACATCACGTATGCCGAGAACTATCTGGCGCAGGGCGACCTGGCTACGGCGACGCCGCTGCTGGAGCGCCTGGTGGAGCTCGCCGAGGAGTATATCGACGCCGAGTGCAAGACGGAGGAGAAGCGCCAATACTTTAGCTTCGATAGCAAGTTTGAGCGCTTGGCCTATCGCCGCGTGGAGAAGGATCCGCGCGAGCTCGTGCAGGTCGAGGTGCCGTTTGACCGCCTGTACTCTGATATGGCGTTTGCCTACATTCGCCAGCAGGATTATGTGAGCGCTCGTAATACCCTGATGCAGGCTGTGCGTTGGGACCCCATGAACTGCAACTATCGCTTGGATTTGGCCGAGCTGTTCCGCGCACTCGAAGACAAGCAGGAATGGGCATCGCTCTCGTTTTCGGTGCTGGAGCGTGCAAGCGATGGCAAGTGCGCCGCCCGCGCTTACGCCAATCTGGGACAGTACTTCTTGGAGCCCGAGACCGAGAACATTTCGGCTGCCGTGGGCTGCGCGCGTCTGGCGCTGCGCCTGGCGCCCAACGATGCGCATACGACGCGCCTGCTCAACAAGATCCATACTACCTATCCGGATGCCGCCGAGGAGAGCGACGAGCACGTGATGGGCGAGCTGGCGTTGCAGGGCGTTCCGACCTCACCTTCGGCCGAGATTGCCATCTGCCTGATTATGTGCGCGACCGATGCTGCAAGCGACGGCGACAAACAGGAGGCGACGCGCCTGACGGTGCGCGCCCGCGACCTGGTGGGCGAGGAGGCCTGCGCGGCGATTATCAAGCTGGTGCGCGAGAGCGATGCCGAACTCAATGCCGAGCGCAAGGCAAAGCACACGGGTGTCGACAAGGGCGCTGACGGTGTCAAGGAGGCCGGCGATGCTCAGTAAGCGCGAGCGCAAGCTCATTTCCAAGAATCGCTCGGCACATCACGAGTACTTTATCGATGAGACGTTTGAGTGCGGCATTGAACTGAGCGGCACCGAGGTCAAGTCGATTCGCGAGCGCGCCTGCCAGATCACCGATACCTTCGCGCTGATCCGCGGCGGGGAGTGCTGGCTCGTCGGCCTGCATATCCACCCTTATAGCCATGGTGGCGTGTGGAATCGCGATCCCGATCGTCGGCGTCGTCTGCTGCTGCACCGCAAGGAGATCGACTTTCTTGACGGCAAACTTCGCAACCGTGGTTATGCGCTGGTTCCGTTGGAGCTCTACTTTAATACGGACGGCCGCGTAAAGCTGCTGCTGGGTCTGGGTCGCGGCAAGAAGCTCTACGACAAGCGCGAGGACATGGCCAAGCGTGATGTCCAACGCGAGATCGACCGCGCCCTTAAGGAGCGCAACCGCTAGGCACTCTGTATAAGTTGCGGTGGAATACGGACTGTTTTGCCTGTTTGAGGGACTATTCAGTCCCTATTTCACCGCAACTGCGGGTGTCTCATCTTTCTTACTGTTCTGACACATATGTCTCAAAGGCGGCGTCCGTTATGGGTACCGCCTTTTTTGTGGGTACATACATCCATGAGGTTCCAACCCGAGCTAGGGGAGTGATCGTTATGGACAAAACTGCGTTCTTTACCATGCCGAGCGGCCTGTACGTGGTGAGCGCCGCGGCAGACGGGCTGCGCGCCGGCTGCGTCATCAACACGGCGGTGCAGGTGACGTCCATGCCGCCGCGCATTTCGGTTGCCGTGAACAAGGAAAACGTCACCTCGGGCGTTATCGCATCGGCCAAAGCGTTCGCGCTGACCGTGATCGATCAGACCGCCGACATGCTCTACATCGGTAACTTTGGGTTCCGCACCAGCAGCGATTACGACAAGTTTGCCAAGTACGAGACCCGCGAGACGGCTCTGGGCATGCCCTATGTGCCCGAGCACGCGGCGGCCCTGTTTAGCTGCCGTTTGATTGATACCGTGGATGCGGGCACGCATCTACTGTTTATCGGCGAGGTCGAGGATGCCGAGCGCCTGAGCGACGACACGCCGCTCACCTACGATTACTACCATAAGGTCCTGAAGGGCAAGACGCCTCCGAAGGCGTCCTCGTATCAAGGCTAGAAATGTTTTAAAAATACTTGCATTATATTATTGAGAATCTATACTAATAGATGAAGTACATCACCAGTCGCGTTCGAGAGGAGAACATCATGGCTGAGGAGAAGAAGACGTATAAGTTCGTGTGCATCGTTTGTGGCTACGAGGTTGAGGTCGATACGCCCGAGCTGCCCGAGGACTACGTGTGCCCGGTGTGCGGCGTCGGTCCCGATCAGTTTGAGCTCGTCGAGGAGTAGCTCGTCGGCACACGGCTTGTAGCAACACATAGCTCTGTCCAAGGGCCCCGGTCGAATTCTCGGCCGGGGCCCTTTTCCTCCGCCCCCAAGGGATCACTGTTGCTGTTGGCCGATCTTGTCTGTTGTGAGTCCGGCCGACCTTTTGTCTCAATCTGTAACGTTTAACGGCTCAAAACGGGTCTTCCTGTTACAGATCGAGACGTTTGTCTGGGTAGGTGCCCCGTCCCATTACATCCCTGTCAACAACACGACATCGAGAATCGTCACGATGGCGCCAATCCCTACAAGCAGCGCGTTGAGTGGGCGCGAGTTGGCGTATTTGCCCATGACGCGGGGTGAACTGGTGAGCCGTATGAGCACAAAGACCGTAATCGGTAGCTGAAGCGACAGCAGTGCCTGACTCCAGATGAGACCTTCAAAAGGATTTGGGACGACCAGGCACGCCGTCACTGCGCCGACGAAACAGGCCGCCACCCCGATCGAGGAATGTCGGTCGTGGATATCGTATTCCTCGTCGAACATGCCCGCAGTGACGGTTCCCGCCGCCATGCCCGCTGTCACGCTGCTCGATAGTCCCGCGAACAGCAGCGCTACCGCAAAGATGGTCGAGCTCGCCGGGCCCAAGATGGGGGAGAGCGTGGCCGCTGCGACGGCGAGGTCGTCTACGACCATGCCATGCGCAAAGAAGGTCGTTGCGGCCAGGATGACCATGGCTGAGTTGATTGCCCAGCCCACGCCCATCGAAAAGAGCGTGTCGAAGAGCTCGTAGCGCAGACGCTCTTCGATAACCTGGTCGCCTTGGCCTTCGAAGTGCATGGATTGGATGACCTCGGAGTGTAGAAAGAGGTTGTGGGGCATAACGACCGCACCCAGGACACTCACGATAATCGCAGCAGAGCCAGTGGGCATACTAGGCGTGATCCAGCTTGCGGCGGCTTGCGGCCAGTCGACCTTGACTAGTGCAAGCTCGGCCAAAAACGAGAGTCCTACCACGCCTACGAAGGCGATGATCCAGCGTTCGGCATGCTTGTAGGAGTTCGTCATGAGCATCGCCATCGATACTGTCGCCACGATGACGCAGCCCGCGCGCACGGGCAGCCCAAAGAGCATTTGAAGGGCAATCGCGCCGCCCAGGACCTCGGCCATGGCGGTGGCGATGGTCGCGAGATAGGCGCTGGCGAGCACCGTGCGTCCCACGATGCGGGGGAGAAAGCGGGTCGTGGCCTCGGCAAGGCAGGCGCCCGTGGCGATACCCAGGTGCGCCGCGTTGTGCTGCAGCACGATGAGCATAATCGTGGACAGCGTGACGATCCACAGCAGCGCGTAGCCAAACTGCGAGCCCGCGGCCATATTGGAGGCCCAGTTGCCCGGGTCGATAAAGCCGACGGTCACGAGCAGCCCGGGGCCGATATGCCGCGCAATGTCTAGGCCTCCGTGACCACCGGTGCGTCGGGAGCCAAAGTGTTGTTTGAGATGGTTGAGCATGGTGCGCTCCTGCGTATGGGCGGCATGACGTCGCATCTGGGTCGTGCGGCGCCACGCGTCGGATTTGGGTTGGGGCTAATTGTGCGCTTTGCCCTGATTGGCCACGGCGTCGATCTTGGCGGCGATGGTCGCCGGATCGCCGATGTAGCGCTTGTCGAGGACATTGAAATCGGTATCGAAGGTGTAGACGAGCGGCACTCCGGTGGGGATGTTGACCTTGAGGATCTCCTCGGGCGTGAGGTGCTCGAGCTTCATGACGAGTGAGCGCAGGGAGTTGCCGTGCGCGGCGATGAGTACGCGCTTGCCGGCGAGCATCTGGGGGCGAATCTCGTCTTCGAAATAAGGCCAGGCGCGGGCTATCGTGTCCTTGAGGCACTCGGTATAGGGCAGCTGATCGGGCGCGACGTCGCGGTATTGCTCCTGGGTGTGGGGGTCGCGACTGTCGCCCGGCTCGAGCGCCGGCGGGCAGACATCGAAGGAACGGCGCCAGATGAGCACCTGCTCGTCGCCGTGCTCCGCCGCGGCATCGGCCTTGTTGAGACCCTGCAACGCGCCATAGTGGCGCTCGTTGAGCTTCCAGGATTTGATGACGGGCAGCCACTCGCGATCCATTTGGCCGAGCACGATGTTGAGGGTGTGGATCGCGCGCTTGAGGCGCGAAGTGTAGCAGACGTCAAAGTCGAAACCGGCTTCTTTGAGGGCTCGACCGCCTGCGGCGGCTTCTTCGCGGCCCGTGTCGGTGAGCTCTACGTCGGTCCAGCCGGTGAACAGGTTGAGTTTGTTCCACTCCGACTCTCCGTGGCGGATAAGGACGAGTTGGATCGTCTGCCGGTCTGTCTGGTTTGCCATAGGGGCCTCCTTAATGTGGCACGGCATGCGTGCCGTTTGTTTGACGCCGCAAAGGATACCCGTTTTAGGCTCAAAAGTTAACCAAGACTAACAAAATTATTGTATTTGAATAGGATGGTGAAAGGGGGGTTACCGAAATGTCTTGATCTGTAACAACTAGGGATGGAAATTGGGTCTAGGTGTTACAGATTGAGACGTTTGAAGAGGTGAGTTTGCAGGCCGAACTTGGGGCCTATGTTGTCGCCCTTGAGGTCGGCGGTGTCCACTCGTAGGGCGCGCGTTACGCGATTGTTTCGAAACGGGTGGGAAACACAACGGGCCGGCGATGCTCCTAGTATGCCTAGTCAACTGACTGTCTAAATATCTAGGGGAGGATCGCGATGCAGGCAGATTCCGCTCAGCAGCAGGGCCTTTATCGCCCCGAATTCGACCACGATGCATGTGGCATCGGCGCGCTTGCCGATATCAACGGCGAGCGCCATCACCAGATTCTGGACGACGCACTGTCCATTCTGGTCAACTTGGAGCACCGCGGTGGCACCGGACTCGAGAAGAACACCGGCGACGGCGCCGGAATCCTGTTCCAGGTTCCGCATCACTTTTTCCGTAAAGAGGCCCAAAAGTGCGGCCAGATTCTGCCGGCAGAGGGCGACTATGGCGTGGCCATGCTGTTCTTCCCGCAGGACGACAAGGGCGTAGAGGATGCCCGCCGCGTGTTTGAGGAGGGTTGCGCCGAGGCCGGCGTGCCGCTGCTCTTTTGGCGTGAGGTGCCGGTCGATCCGCACGACCTGGGTGAGACGGCGCGTGCCTGCATGCCCACTATCCTGCAGGCCTTCCTGGGCCGTCCGGACGACACGCCGGCGGGTGACGCCTTCGAGCGTCGCCTGTACGTGTGCCGCCGCACCATCGAGAAGAAGGCCGACGCCGAGTTTGCCCTGCGAGACAAGATCTTCTACGTGTGCTCCATGAGCTCGCGCACCATCGTGTACAAGGGCATGCTGGTCGCCACACAGATGCGCCGCTTCTTCATAGACCTCAACGACGCCGCCGTCAAGACGGCGGTGGCGCTCGTCCACTCGCGCTACTCCACCAACACCACGCCCAGCTGGGAGCGCGCGCATCCCAACCGCTTTATCATCCACAACGGCGAGATCAACACCCTCAAGGGCAATGTCAACTGGATTCGCGCCCGCGAACCCAACCTGTACAGTCCCGTGTTGCAGCACGATCTTGAGCGCGTGATGCCCATCATCAACCGCGAGGGCTCCGACTCCGCGATTCTGGACAACGTGCTCGAGTTCTTGGTCATGAACGGTCGCCCGCTCACGCGTGCCGCGTCCATGCTGCTGCCCGAGCCGTGGGACCACAACGACAATCTGAGCGAGGAGCGCCGCGCCTACGACGCCTACCAGTCCATGCTCATGGAGCCGTGGGACGGTCCGGCGGCCATCGCCTTTACCGATGGCCGTACCCTGGGCGCCGCCCTCGACCGTAACGGCCTGCGTCCCGCCCGCTATTATGTGACGCGCGACGGTCGCTTTATGCTGGCGAGCGAGGTGGGCACCATCGAGGTGAGCCCCGAGAACATTCTGACGAGCGGTTGCCTGGGACCGGGTCAGATGCTCGAGGTTGATTTTGCCCGCGGCCGCGTGATCTACAATGACGAGCTGCGCGCCCGTTACGCCAAGGAAAAGCCCTACCGTGATTGGATTGCCGAGGAGACACTGACCGTCGACGCGCTCGATGAGCCCGTTTCGGCAACGTCCGCCGAGGACGCCGAGGTGCCCGCCGCCGTGCGTATGGCCAAGCTCGGCTACCACTGGGATGACGTCGACGAGGTCGTGCGTCCCATGGCCCAGCAGGGCAAGGCCCCGCTCGCCTCGATGGGCATTGACGCGCCGCTGGCCTGCCTGTCCAAGAAGACGCGTTCGTTCTTTGACTACTTCTATCAGCTGTTCGCCCAGGTCACGAATCCGCCGATCGATGCCCTGCGCGAGCACATGGTGACTTCGACCACGCTCTACCTGGGCAACCACGGCAACCTGCTCGAGGACTCCCGCACGGCCTGCCAGCTGGTGCGCCTGGAGCGCCCGTTGCTCAACGAGGAGGAGTTCGAGCGTATCTGCGCCATCGACCGCGTGGGCTTTAAGACTCGTCGCTTCCGTGCCGTCTACCGCCGCGACGCCGGCGAGGGCGCGCTGCAGGCTGCGCTCAAGCAGCTTGCAGAGGACGTCGAGGCTGCGGTCCGTGACGGCGTGAACATCGTGGTGTTGAGTGATCGTGCCGCTGCGGGCGAGGTGCCCGTGCCCTCGCTGCTCGCCGTGGGCTGCGTGCACAACCACCTCATCCGCGCCGGCGTGCGTACCTTTGCAGATATCGTGGTGGAGTGCGGCGACGCCGTGTCCCCGCATGACTTTGCGGCACTGGTGGGCTACTCCGCGAGCGGCATCTATCCGTACAACGCACATGCGTGCATCCGCGATCTGGCGGCACGCGGCGACCTGGACGTGACGGCCGAGCAGGGTATCGCCAACTACAACAAGGCCGCGACGGCGGGCATCGTCTCCATCATGTCCAAGATGGGCATCTCCACGGTGCAGAGCTACCATTCGGCGCAGATCTTCGAGGCCGTGGGCTTTACGCCGGAGTTCGTCAACGCGTACTTCGCCGGCACGGTGAGCCGTGTGGGCGGTATGGGCGTCGAGGACGTTGAGCGCGAGCAGAATGAGCGCTATGACGCCGCGCTCGCCATCCTTAAGAGCCCAGCTCCCGATCAACTGCCTACGCTGGGCCTGACCAAGTGGCGCCCGCTCGGTGGCGAGGATCACCTGATCGACCCCCAGACCGTCTACCTGCTGCAGACTGCCTGCCGCGAGGACAGCTACGACACTTTTAAGGAGTACAGCGCCCGCCTGCACCGCACCGGCCGTGCCGTGCGCCTGCGCGACCTGCTGGACTTTGATGCCAGCGGCCACACCCCGGTGGCACTCGACGAGGTCGAGCCTGCGCTCAACATCGTCCGCCGCTTTAACACCGGCGCCATGTCGTATGGCTCCATCAGCAAAGAGGCGCACGAGTGCATGGCCATCGCCATGAACCGCCTGCACGGCCGTTCCAACTCCGGCGAGGGCGGCGAGGATCCGCGTCGCGAGACCCCGCTGGCTAACGGCGACTCCAAGAACTCCGCGATCAAGCAGGTGGCAAGCGCACGCTTTGGCGTGACGAGCCGCTACCTGTGCAGCGCCTTTGAGATTCAGATTAAGATGGCCCAGGGCGCCAAGCCCGGCGAGGGCGGCCACCTGCCCGGCAAGAAGGTCTATCCCTGGATCGCCGAGGTCCGTCAGTCCACGCCCGGCATCGGCCTGATCTCGCCTCCGCCGCACCACGATATCTACTCCATCGAGGACCTGGCAGAGCTTATCTTCGATCTTAAGAACGCCAACCCCGGCGCGCGCGTGTCGGTCAAGCTGGTCAGCGAGGCCGGCGTCGGCACCATCGCCACCGGTGTGGCCAAGGGTGCCGCCGACAAGATCTTGATCAGCGGTCATAACGGCGGCTCGGGTGCCGCGGCGCGCGACTCCATTTGGCACGCCGGCTTGCCGCTGGAGCTCGGCCTTGCCGAGGCCCAGCAGACGTTGCTGCAAAACGGCCTGCGCTCACGCGTGGTGCTCGAGGCCGACGGCAAGCTCATGGACGGCACCGATGTTGCCGTCGCCTGCCTGCTGGGTGCCGAGGAGTTTGGCTTTGCGACCATGCCTCTCATCTCCATGGGTTGCCTCATGCAGCGCGACTGCCAGCAGGATACCTGCCCGGCCGGCATCGCCACGCAAAACTGCCGCCTGCGTCGCGGCTTCCGCGGCAAGCCCGAGCACGTTGAGCACTTTATGCTCTTTGTTGCCGAGCAGCTGCGCGAGGTCATGGCGAGCCTGGGCTTCCGCACCGTCGACGAGATGGTCGGCCACCCCGAGTGCTTGCGCCAGATCGAGGTCCCGGGCAACCGTAAGGCCAACCTGCTCGATCTGTCGCCCGTGCTGGCGAGCGCGACCTGTGAGTTCGGTGCCCATATCCCGGGTGCCGACGGCCGCCACTTCCTGCCGCAGATGGCCGCGGACAGCGAGCTCGACAAGACGCTCGACTCCACGCTGTTTGTGCCCTATACGGCCGATGCCCGTGCGCACCTGCGTCCGATTCGCTTCCGCGCCGATATTGCCAACGTCAACCGCTGCGTGGGCACCATCCTGGGCAACGCGGTGACCAAGGCGCATCCCGAGGGTCTGCCCGCCGGCTCCATTACCATCGATTGCGATGGCTCGGCCGGTCAGAGCTTTGGCGCCTTCCTGCCGCGTGGCATTACGCTCAACGTGTGCGGCGACGCCAACGACTACTTTGGCAAGGGCCTTTCGGGCGGCGAGGTGTCGGTGCGCCCCAACCCGCATGCGACCTACAAGTTCGACGAGAACATCATCGTGGGCAACGTTGCGTTCTTTGGTGCCACGAGCGGCCGCGGCTTCATTAACGGTCTTGCCGGCCAGCGCTTTGGCGTTCGCAACTCCGGCGCCACCGTGGTGGTCGAGGGCTGCGGCAACCACGGCTGCGAGTACATGACGGGCGGCCTGGCGCTCATCCTGGGCGAGGTCGGGCAGAACTTCGCCGCCGGTATGACAGGCGGCGTGGCCTACGTCTTTGACCAGTACGGCACGCTCGATGCCCGTGTGAACCACGAGAGCGTTGAGCTCAAGGCCCCGACGGCCGGCGAGCTGGCACAGATTCGTGCGCTCATCCAAGAGCACGTGGACGCGACGCAGAGCCCGCGCGGCATTAAGCTGCTCTACAGCTTTGAGACGATGAGCAAGCACTTTGTGAAGGTCATTCCGACTGAGTACGAACGCGTGCTGGCGATTGTCGCTGCGGCCGAGGCCGTGGGCAAGACGCATGCGCAGGCTGAGGAGCTGGCGTTTGACATTGTGACCGGTCGCGCGAGCGCCGCGGATGTCGCTCGCTTTGATGTCGCGGGCGGTGCGGCTGGCGCGGGTGTTGCGCCCGTGGCCGCTACCGGTTCTGTTGCTTCGACCAAGAAGGAGGCGTAAGTGCCATGGGTAAGCCCGGTGCTTTTCTTGATATCGATCGCGTGACCCACGAGCTGCGCCCCGTGGAGGAGCGCAGCCGCGATTTCGATCCGCTGTACGTGGAGCTCGACGACGACGCGCGCCGTGCCCAGGCGAGCCGCTGCATGATGTGCGGCGTGGCGTTTTGCCAGATGGGTGCGAGCTTTGGCAAGGCGCGCCCGAGTGGCTGTCCGCTGCACAACCTGATTCCCGAGTGGAATGAGCTGGTGTACCGCGGCCGCTGGGACGAGGCTGCCGAGCGTCTGTCGCTCACCTCGCCCATGCCTGAGTTCACGAGTCGCGTGTGCCCGGCACTGTGCGAGGCCGCGTGC
Organism: uncultured Collinsella sp.; assembly: GCA_900542165.1. GTDB lineage: Bacteria > Actinomycetota > Coriobacteriia > Coriobacteriales > Coriobacteriaceae > Collinsella. Next base: position 26,404 of record UQMM01000008.1, read on the forward strand.
AACCTGGGTTCGGTCGATGGCCAGCCCACGACGATCCATGACAACGAGCGTGCGATCAGCGACCACGAGTGGGCAAATGGCGGTCCGCGTCGCTTTGAGCCGGCGGGGGAGGGCGCACCCACGGTTGCCGTGGTGGGCTCCGGTCCTGCTGGTCTGGTGGCGGCATGGGAGCTTGCGCGTCGTGGCGCCCGCGTGACGGTGTTTGAGCGTGACGACCGCCCGGGCGGCCTGCTCATGTACGGCATTCCCAACATGAAGCTCGAGAAGTCCGTGGTCGAGCGTCGCGTGGCACTTATGCGCGAGCTGGGCATTGTGTTCGAGCTGGGTGCCGACGTGAGCGATCCTAAGGTTGCTGCCAAGCTCGACGACTTTGACGCCGTCGTGGTGGCTGCCGGCGCCCGTGCTCCGCGTGGGCTTTCGGCTGCGAACATTGATGCCCCGGGCGTGGTGTATGCCGTGGACTACCTGACGGCTTCGACCGTCTCGGTGCTCGATGGCGGCGAGCCCGCGGTGAACGCGCGCGGCCTGGACGTTGTGGTCATTGGCGGCGGCGATACCGGTAACGACTGCGTGGGCACCGCGGTACGTCAGGGTGCGCGCAGCGTGCGCCAGTTTGAGTTCTTGCCGGCTGCGCCCGATAAGCGCGCGGCAGGCAACCCCTGGCCGCAGTGGCCCAACGTGAAGAAGACCGATTACGGCCAGCAGGAGGCTATCGCTGCAATGGGTGGCGAGATACGTACCTGGGCCGTGGATACACTCGAGGTGCTGCTGGACAAGAAGGGCGCGGCCGCGGGCCTGCGCGTGGTCGATCTGGACTGGTCGGCGGGAAAGCCCGAGCGCATCGCGGGCTCCGAGCACGAGGTGCCGGCGCAGCTGGTGCTCATCGCCTGCGGCTTTACGGGCCCGGAGCACAGTGTGTTCGACGCCGTTGGTGTGCCCGTTGCCACTGCTGGCCGTCCGCTGCCTGTGATGGCCGCCGAGGGCTCGCATCTTGCGGCGCGCGTCGACGGCGTCGCCGCGGATGCCGCGCCGGTGTATGTTGCCGGTGACGCTCGCAACGGCAGCTCGCTCGTGGTGAACGCCATGGCCGACGCCCTGGCCTGCTCAGCCGAAGTCGCCGACGCGCTGGAGCTGTAAAGTAGTCATTTAAGAACGTCCCCAATGACTAGTCATTTTTTGTCTAGTCGTTGGGGACACTCTTTGCGAGCGATTTGCCCGTTTGTCGACGCGCGAGTGTCCATTCGGCGTCTTCTTGAGCTGTGGCGCTCTGCTGTTTCTGTGATGGCCGGGGGCGTTTGGCTCAAAAGGACGGGTTTGCCGTCTATGTTTACCTGCGGTTTTGTTGCGGTGCGCATTTTCGGTCAAGCATCCCGTCAAGTGTTTGGTCAGCATCTGGTTTGCAGCCGGAGGCCTATTTTGCCCGCGCTGGTCGTGGCTGCCCACCCTCCTCGTAAGCTCAAATTGAGGTCTATCAGTTTGAGGAGGATGCCATGACTGACCACGTTTTAGACCGAGCGCAGCTAGCCGAAGCCGTCGGCAACGATATTGCCGACATGGCCCATTTTTGGATGCTGCGGAAGTTCCAGTTTTTGGAGCCGGCGCGCGAACAGTTCGAGATCATTGTCGACCCATGGCTCAGCTATTGCACCGAGCCTTCGCAAAACGAAATCATGGCCTACAACATGGCATTTTCCGATTGGCTGCTCTTCGAGCGCCCCTATCGCCATGGCAAGACGCTGCTCGAGCTGTATGTTGACGAGCCGCCGGCATCGCTTTTGCCTGCCTCGCTCAAGCGGCTCGAACAGGTACGCGACACGCAGTATTTCTCGCGCTTTGGCATTTTGGACAAGGATCCTGCGACTGGTATGGTCGCGCTGAAGGACGCGCGCACCGATCATCGCTTTGATGTCTACGACCCGCATATCGTGCAAAAGGAGCATTGGAGCGACGGCGCGATTGCGGTGCGGCTCGCGTGCGTCGACGATGTCTGGCTGACGGCGGGGCAGCTCTACCTGTATGACATCGCGCGGCTGAGCGATACGGCGGTCGACGGGCCGGGTGCGGTGCATCCAGAGGATTTGGAAGATGGTTTTGACACCTCGCGCATCAGCTTTTACCTGCGTCTGGTCCGCGACATCATGGGCGCCCAGGGGCGCTACGTGAAGTCGCTCAACATCTACGAGCAGGAGTGGGAGTAGGGGATGTGACTGGCGTCGCCCTGCTGCCCTGACTTTGTCTCAATCTGTAACGTTTGGCGGCTGTTTGGGCCCGTAACTGTTACAGATCGAGACATTCCCCTGATGTTGCTGGGGTGGGGCTGCAACGTATTTCGTCCCCCACATCCCCTCTTCCCTCCGTTAACCGATATGCTCGACTTTAGGTCGCTGCATTAGGTGATAATGGACAAATGTTCATGTTAATCGTGAGGGAGGAGCTCGATGTGGCGTCTGCCGATCGTCCCACGTTGTTTATCAATGCGACCGTCTTGGATGGCTCGGAGCATATGGAGCCGCAGCCCGATATGGCCGTGGCCGTCGAGCGTGGCATCATCACCTGGATTGGTCCGAGCGCCGTGGCGCAGGCGCCGGCGGGCGCCGAGGTCATCGACCTGGCAGGGGCGTATCTCATGCCGGGCCTCATCAATATGCATGTGCATCTGTGCGGTTCGGGCAAACCGGTTTCGGCGGGCGATGCGGGCGCGCTGATGAAGAAGCTCGATAATCCCGTGGGGCGCGCCATCGTGCGCCATATCCTCAAGGGCAGCGCTCAGCAGCAGCTGGCAAGCGGCGTGACCACGGTGCGCGGCGCGGGCGACCCGCTGTTTGCCGATCTGGCCGTGCGCGATGCTATCGATGCCGGCAAGTATCAAGGTCCTCGTCTGGTGGCGCCGGGAACGGGCGTCACGGTGCCGGGCGGCCATGGTGCGGGCCTGTTCGCCCAGGTGGCCAACAGTCCCGCCGAGGCAGCCGAACAGGTGCGCGACCTGTATGCGCGCGGTGCCGACGTCATTAAGCTGTTCGTGACGGGCGGCGTGTTCGATGCGACCGAGGTGGGCGAGCCGGGCGTGCTGCGTATGCCGGTGGAGGTTGCCGCGGCGGCATGCAAGGCGGCGCACGATATGGGCCTTCCGGTTATGGCCCATGTCGAGAGTACCGAGGGCGTGAAGGCCGCGCTTGAGGCCGGCGTTGACACGATTGAGCACGGCGCTCCGTTGACACCCGAAATCTTGGAGCTGTATCGTGGCGCCGCGGGCACACAGCTCGAGGGGCGTGCGCCGAGTGTGACCTGCACTATCAGCCCGGCGCTGCCGTTTGTATTGCTCGACCCGGAAAAGACCCATTCGACTGACACGCAAAAGAAGAACGGCGATATCGTGTGCTCGGGTATTATCGAGAGCGCCCGTGCCGCACTGGAAGCTGGCGTTAAGGTGGGCCTTGGCACGGACTCGAGCTGCCCGTTCGTGACGCAGTACGACATGTGGCGTGAGGTGGCCTATTTTGCCAAGTATGTCGGCGTGAGCAACGCCTTCGCGCTGCATACGGCTACGCAAGTCAATGCTGAGCTGCTGGGGCTGGGCGGCGAGACCGGCACGATTGAGTGCGGCAAGGCTGCCGATATCTTGGTGACGCGCGAGAACCCGCTCGATGACCTGTGCGCACTGCGTGATCCGACGCACGTGATGTGTCGCGGTGATTTGGTGCGCAAGCTCAAGGTGAAGCGTATTCCCGAGGTGGACGCCGAGCTCGACGCGATTATGGCCATGCCTGCCGAGGCGTTGGCCGAGGAGCTTGCCCGCGATGGCGTGGCGTAAGCGCGCGATATGGCGATGCGACAAAGGGACAATCCTTTTGTCATAATCAGAAAAAGCCGAGGTCCCAGTGCGAGGCCTCGGCTTTTATTTGTCCCATGGTATGGCAGCTATGAGCGCGTCTCCATCTTGGCATGGCACTTGGGGCAGGTGACGCGGATCTTGCCTTTGCCCTTGGGAACGGAGAGCATCTGGCCGCAGTTGGGGCACTTAAGATAGGCCGTGGTCTTGCGGCCCTTCCACATCTTCTTGGCTGTGCGCTTGGCACGTTCAAAGTCTTCCTTGCTAGTACCGGCTGCGCGCGAGGCGTTGGCCGCTGCAGCTCCGCCGCCCAAGCTAGCTACAAACTTGCCCAAGCCGGGTACGTTTGCAGTCGCGGCGACAAAGGCCTCGTTCTCCTTGTGGCGTGCGTCGATATTTTTGGACAGGCCGCGCAGCACGCCAATCACGATTACGGCGATGGCAATCCAGCTGAGCCACTGGATGCGGGCTATCGATCCGATCATCGCGATGACGATGCCGGCAAAACCCATCACGATGGTGAGTTCATCGGCACCATTGCGACCCTTCATAAAGTCATTCATGCAAATTGCCTTTCGTTCGATATGCTGCACGCCTTTATACCCGATTTAGAGCAAGGGGGACAGGTTAATCTGTACCAATGTGGTGCAAACATACCTGTCCCCGGAATACCAAGACGGTGCAAAGAAGTCTGTCCCCAATGCCCCAATTACTTGGAGAGCTTGTCGACGACGCGTTCGATTTCGGCGAGCTTGGCGGCTTTGAGGTCTTCGTCGCCCGATTCGATTGCCGAAGTCACGCAGCCCTCGATATGCGCCTTGAGCACGTCGGCGTTAATGCGCGCGAGGAGCGCCTGCGTTGCCATGAGCTGCGTGGAAATATCGACGCAGTAACGGTCCTCCTCGACCATCCGCAAGATGCCGTCGATCTGGCCGCGTGCCGTCTTGAGCATGCGGGTCACCGATTTATGGTCTGCCATCATGTCGGGTCCTCGTTTCTGGTCGATCTTCCGGATGTCCCCGTCAGTTGCGGTGAAATACGGACCGTTTAAAGGCCTAGGGCGGCACAACAGTCCGTATTTCACCGCAACTTCTGAGGATTCAGTAGGCAGCGACTGCTATGCGGCGGTCACCGAAAGGGCGTGGAACTTCTCGCCGGCGCCCTCGACAGCGGCGGTGAGCTGCTCGACGGTCACGGTGTCGGCGCACTCCACCTGGACGGTCTGGGTCTCGTGATCGGCGTCGGCGTCGGTCACGCCGGCCACGTTGAGCAACGCCGTCTCGACGGTGGCGTCGCAATGGCCGCACATGAGGCCGGAAGTCTTGATTGTGTAACGCATGGGTATTCCTCCCTGTTGTGTCGGCTTTCCCAGGCACCCGACCTTGACCTTCAAGCCGTCGCTCGCGTACCAAAGTGCGCGTCGCTCCTCTTTCGGGTCAATCTCGGGCGTCTGGAAAACCCGTTCTAGATGGACTTAATGGTGAGCCTATTTTGCCACTTTTGGCTTAAAGGATTTTAAGCGCAGCGCATTGCTTACGACGCAGACACTCGACAGGCTCATGGCCGCGGCGCCAAACATCGGCGAGAGCTGCCAACCGGTGAGGGGGAAGAACACGCCCGCCGCCAGCGGAATGCCGATGCCGTTGTAGAACAGCGCCCAGAACAGGTCCTGCTTGATGTTGCGAATTGTGGCGCGCGACAGCTCGATGGCACGGGCGACGTCCATGAGGTCGCTGCGCATGAGTACCACGTCGGCGCCCTCCTTGGCGATGTCTGCGCCGGTGCCGATAGCAAGGCCCACGTCGGCGCGCGCCAGGGCGGGGGAGTCATTGATACCGTCGCCCACCATGGCGACCTTGCTGCCCGCATCCTGCAGCTCGCGTACGTGGTGCTCCTTGTCGGCGGGGAGGACGTCGGCGATGACCTGTTCGCTGCTCAGCCCCACGCGGCGGGCGATTGCTTCGGCGGTGACTCGGTTGTCGCCGGTGAGCATGCGCACGTCGACGCCAAGCGAGCGCAGTGCGGCGATGGCTCCGGCACTCGTTTCCTTGACCTCGTCAGCCACGGCAATGGTGCCGGCAAGCTCGCCGTTCTTGGCAAAGAACAGCGGCGTCTTGCCCTCGGCGGCGAACTGTTCGGCAAGACCCGCGGGCACCTTCGCGCCCAGCTCGTTCATCAGGCGCATATTGCCGGCGGCAATGGCGTTTTGCCCCTCGCGCGCCGTAACGCCTCGCCCGGGCACGGCGGCAAAGTCCTCGACGGCGCGCGCGACAATCCCTCGCGTCTCGCACTCGGCCATAATCGCCTCGGCCAGCGGGTGTTCGCTTGAGCGCTCCAGCGCGGCGGCCAGCTTGAGTAGCGCCTTTTCGCTCATGGCGGGCGATCCGTCGGCGCGCGTGGCTACCACGATATCGGTCACGGCAGGCTTGCCGCGGGTGACCGTGCCCGTCTTATCGAGCACCACGGTGCCCACGCTGCGCAGGTTCTCCAGCGCCTCGGCGCTCTTAAACAGAATGCCCATCTCGGCGCCCTTGCCGGTGCCGACCATAATGGCGACGGGCGTGGCCAGGCCCAGCGCGCACGGGCAGCTGATCACCAGCACGGCGACGGCGGAGGTAAGCGCTTCGTTGATGCTTCCGGTCAGCACCATCCACACCACAAAGGTCACGGCCGAGATCGCGAATACTACGGGCACGAACACGCCGGCGACCTTGTCGGCCATGCGGGCGATGGGCGCCTTGGTGGCGTTGGCGTCCTCGACGAGCTGGATAATCTTGGCGAGCGACGTGTCGGCGCCCACACGCGTGGCGCGGAAGGTAAACGAGCCCGTGCGGTTGACCGTGGCCGCATTGACAGTGTCGCCGGCGGTCTTCTCCACGGGGATGGACTCGCCGGTCAGTGCACTTTCGTCCACGGCCGAAGCGCCCTCGAGTACCACGCCGTCGACAGGGATGGACTCGCCGGGGCGCACACGCAGCACCTGGCCGGGCAGAATGGCATCGACATCGACGGTGGTCTCGGTACCGTCGACGGCCACGACGGTCGCGGTCTTGGGCGCCAGGTCAATGAGCGCCTCGATGGCGCCGCCAGTCTTGGATTTGCTGCGTGTCTCGAGATATTTGCCTACGGTGACGAGCGACAAGATCGTGCCGGCGCTCTCAAAATACAGATTGTCCATGCTCGTCATCATGGCCTCGTGGACCTGACCCGCGGCTAATTGGTCGGCCATGATGAACATGGCGTAGAGCGACCAGGCGATGGACGCGGTGGCGCCGACGGCGATGAGGGCGTCCATGGTGGGCGCGCCGTGCGCGAGCGATTTAAACCCGTTGATAAAGTACGCGTTGTTGACGTAGACGATGGGAATGAGCAGGACGAGCTCGGTGAGAGCGAGCGTCATGCTGTGGGTGTGGTCGGTGAAGATGCCGGGCAGCGGCCAGCCGAGCATGTGCCCCATGCCTATGTAGAACAGTGGGATGAGGAAGACGATCGAGACGATGAGGCGGGTGCGCATGGCAGAGGCGGCGGCCTCCAACTTTTTGGTGGGCGACTCCATATGGGCGGCGCCGGACCTGGCTTGCGCACTTCCGCTTTGGACAGCGTCGGTGCCCGTGCTGACGGGCGAGGCCGAGTAGCCAGCGCGATCGACGGCGGTGCAGATGTCGTCGGGGGTGACCTGCGCGGGGTCATAGTTCACCAGCATGGAACCGGCGAGCAGATTGACCGCGACGCTCTCGACGCCGTCGAGCTTGCTCACGGCACGGTCTACGTGCGCCTGGCAGGCGGCACACGTCATGCCACCCACATCGAATTTATCTTGAGCCATGGCTTCTCCTTTCTGTAGTTCGGTGTTGGAATTGTTAACCTGCCGATACTATACACCCATACCCCCTGGGGGTGTCTAGTGGAGATTGAAATGTATGACATTTCGTTATTGGTTGAGCTGATGGCCAGGTCGGCGGGCCGTAGCCGGTCTAATGTCTCAATCTGTAACAACTAGACCCGATTTTGCCGAATAACTGTTACAGATCGAGACAGACCGTCCGCGGTCAACTCAAATGTCTCGATCTGTAACATCTAGAGAGGTTTTTGACCCTTTACTGTTACTGAGTGAGACGTTGTCTCGCGGGATTGGGGTTTGTCTCGTTCTGTAGCATCTAGACCTGTATCTGCCGAGCTAGTGTTACAAATCGAGACAACTGCCGGGGAGGGGTCCCGTCACGGCAAGACGCCCGCCGCCTAGATACAGAACCCGGGAATCACACAGGTTAGCTTGTTTGGCTTTTCCGCAGGCGTTGCGTACGTAAAGACGTCGCCGTCGTGGCCCACACGGTTTATGTAGAGCGTGCCTTCGGTCTCCGATGAGTCGGGGCTCACCGTGCGCTCCCACCAGCAGGTGTCCTTGCCCTTCCACTGGCGGACCATCGTCTCGTTCGTGGAATACGGGCTCACCTTGAGCTCGCGGAAGAGCTGATACTCCTTGCCCTCGCCGTTGTAGATTTCTGCCAGGTAGTGATAGTCCTTGGCAAACGAATCGGGCGGTTGCGTACCGCACAGCTCGACCATGGCGGGCAGCCAAAGGGTTGCGGGCAACTCGCTCAGACACGATGCACTGTTGGCGGCGCCAGCGTTATTCGAGACCTTTTTGACAGATTTGATGAGCGCGCGCAACTTGTTGGGCAGCAGCTTAAGGCCGTCGCCGTCGAGCCATTCCCGCAGCTCGCAAACTGCCCAGCCGGCGCTCGGCGGTTCAGCCGCAGCGTTGCGCTCGGCAATACCCGCGTCGAACATAAACGTCAGTCCGGCCTTGCCCGTCCCGTCCAGAAGCTCATCGTGACGGATGCCCACAAGCTGCGCGCCGACCTCCAGCCCGTTGGTGAGTTTCACGCGCTTGGTACACGGATAGGGGATATGCCCATCGGCATCGAGCAGGTGATAGCGCTTGGCAATCTCGCGTGCCTCGCTACGGGTCTCGGCGGCCTTAATCTTGAGCGAAATCTCCTGCAGCTGATCCCAGGTGTAGTCGTCAAGTGAACCGCGGATGCCGTCGAGGTAGTCGGGGATGCCAAAGCCATGGGTTGCCGCCCCGATAACGCTGAGCCCCGCAACGGCTGCGATAGCGCCGCCGATAATAAAGCGGCGGCGGGTCATGGCATCGTGGCGGGCCTGATTCAGGATCTCTCGTGCGCGCTCGCCGGCGACGTCGACCTTAAGGTGCGTGCCAGAATCGATATCAATTGCGGCCTCGTCTCCTGCACCTTCGCGGCCTTCGGATTCGGCGTCGGTGAGGTATGCCGAGAGCACCTCGAGCATCTGCTGCTCGGTGGGACGATCGCACTGCTCGACTGAGAGACCCTTCATGATGATCTGGACGAGCGCCTCATCGCCCTCGCAGCGCGGCTCGAGCGGTGCCGGCTTGGTCTTGGTCTTTACGAGATAGAACGAGCCGGTTGCAGCGGCGTCCGTCGACTCAAAGTCAAACGGTTTGCGACCGCTGTAGAGCTGGTACAGAATGCTCGAAAGCGCATAGACGTCGATTGCCGGCGAACGGCGAAGGGCCGCGATGCCTTCGATATCCTGCGTGAGCATCTCGGGCGCGGCGTATGCGGGCGTGGCAAAACGCCAGATGTCGGCGCGCCGGGTGATCGTGTCGTCGCCGAGAGCCATGGTCGCGGAGCCCATGTCGATGAGGCAGGGGTCAAAGGAACAATCAGCAATCTGCTGCTCGAGCGTTCGGCTGGTGGTGCGGAACATGATATTGGCAGGCGACAGGTCGCGATGGATGACCGGATTCACGAGGCCTTGGGTCATCAAGAGCGCACGAAGCACGGCGTTTCCGACGGCGGCGACCATCTGGGTGGTCAGCCCGCCCGAGGCGTCGTGCGGAAGCAGGGGCAGCGCCTGCTTGAGCGAGGTGCCCTCGACCCACTCCATGAGGATGAGAGGGTCATCCTCGCACGATCCGTAGCCATAGACGCGCGGAAATCCGCGCAGGTGCGAGACGGTACACAGATGACGGTACTCCTCGAACAGCGCGGCGGTGCTGGCCAGGTGCGCTGCCGATTGCTCGGCGGAGCGGTCGGGGGCTTGGCCGGAAAGGATAGCGTTGTCCTTGAGCAGCTTGACGGCAAAGACCTCGCCGCTCGTGTTGGTCGCGCGCAGCACGTGCCCGATGTTGCCGTTGTTGCGGTGGGCCGTCTGGAGAATAAGCGTCATAAACCGACGTTTGGCGTCGTCCTCGGCGCTGGGGTCGACCGCCACGGCGGTATCGAACGTATCGAGACGGATGAGTTTGTCGCCATAGGCGCTATCGGTAGTATCCATGGCGTTCCTTTGTCTGGCATGGGTTGCCGCACGTATACGCGAGCAGTGCGGATATCGGTAAAGTACCATGATAGCCGCACTGCCCACGTATACCGCTGAGCATTGTCGTTTACGACGCAGAAGGTAGAAGACGAAAGACGGACGGCGACCGTCTTCCGATCGCCGTCCGCGCTAGTCCACAATGACAAGGAATGTCGTGTAGAGACCCAGATGGAGCCTGTCGCTGTTTTCGATTTCCACTGGGGGATAGATCTTGCCAGGCTCGCGTTGGTCGCGCGGCGGCTCAATCACAATATCGCCGTCACCCGCGCCCGATTCGAGCACTGTGCCGTTGGTCGACCCAAGGCCCTGGGCGTACCAGTGCTCACCCTCAAGCCAAATGCGAAGATGCTCGCGCGATGCGTCGGCGCCCACATCGGTGATGCTGGGCGAGGTTTTGGGCAAAGAACCAATCACGGTGCCGCGCGGATCGCGTGTGAGGGGATGGATTTGCATGCCGGCGCAGTTGTCGGCATGGGTTCTGAGCAGACCGAGGTTGGGGGCGACGGTGCGCGGCTGCTCCAGGCTGCTCATAAAGCCACGTCCGACGGTAGTTTCGGTGGTGCCAAAGTGCTCGCCCGTCTTGCTGTCGCAAAAGCGCTCGACGGTGGCCACGCCCTGAACGGGATCGGCGAGCGCCCCCGTTGCCACAAAGAGCATAAGGTAAAGCGTGCTTTTCTCGCGCACGGCATTGCCGTCAAAGTTGTCGATGCGATTGAGGGCATTTGCATATAGGCGGCTGTCCAGCTTGTAGCTGGCGAGAGCCGACATCATTTCGTTGGCGGCCGGACCGCGATAGTGCTCGGCGATTGCCCGATAGGCGGACTCGCCGCCGCCGAGCTTGCTGCAGATTGCCGAGGAAAGGTTGAGCGTGGTGACGGTAAAGTCGCTGTAGATGGAGGGCGCGCACTGGTCAGGCTTGCGATGGACGATGTAACGGGTGAGATACGAGCGGTTGGAAGAGCATTTCTCGAGCAGGGTACTGCCGAGATAAGAGTTTCCATTGATGAGCATTCGGGCGATCTCGAGATGTTTAAGACCGCCGAACGAGCGAATATCGTTATAGAGGACCGAGCAAGGCGTCTCTGCTGCCACGGATACCTCCTTTGATTGCTTCCTAGCCAATATGGCGATAGGAATTAATGGCCCCCGGTGGGCGACGTATTAAATGGCTGCGCAATATATAGCGTAACCAAAGCAACATTATAGGCCGCATGTTCGAAATTGCAGGAAGACCGAGAGATTTTAGTTGGACTGAACGGAAATCCCCCTCTGTCTTGTTCTGTAACATTTGGACCCGGTTTTGCCCTGCATCTGTTACAGATTGACACAATCGGCCAGGCCCACCTCGTCCGCCTCGTCATCTGTGGTTTACGTGGGGGCATGCGAAGCACGGGTATACTAACCGGCGGCGAATCTGCTCCATCGCTTAGAGCTGCTGCGTCTGGACGGCGCGTGATAGGGCTGCCAAAGCGATCGCCAGCGTGCTGAGCAACGTCCTCTCTGTGCGCACCTGTTTTTGTATGTATTAGCGCACTACCAAGCACGCCCGCGCGGCCGCATGCCGTGCCCATTGCGCGTGCAGATAAGGAACAACAACATATGCGTAATTCTGTATCCGACGTCACCGACGCCGAGATCCTGGACGAGGCCCGCGAGGCCATGACCCAGGCTGCCTTCGATGCCGCCGATGAGGCCAATGCTGCCCAGGCCGTCGAGTCCGCTACCGAGAGCCTGCCCGCCTTTGACGAGCTGGGACTTTCGGACGAGATGCTTCGTGCTATCGAGAACCTGGGCTACACGGCGCCGACGCCCGTGCAGGCCGGCTCGATCCCCGTGGTGCTCGAGGGTCGCGACCTGCTTGCCGCCGCTCAAACCGGCACCGGCAAGACGGCCGCCTTCTTGCTGCCGACCATGAACAATCTGGAGCACATCGCTCCGCCCAAGCCCGTGCGCGAGCGCGGCGGCCGCAACCGTCGCCGCGGTGCTAAAAAGCCCGAGGGCAACGGCCGTGGCCCCGTGATGCTCGTCATCACCCCCACGCGCGAGCTTGCCCAGCAGATCGACGAGGTCGCGAGCAAAATCGCCGACGTCACGGGCCACGTTGCCGTGACCGTCGTGGGCGGCGTGAGCTACAAGCCGCAGACCGCGGCACTCAAGTACGGCTGCGATATCCTGGTCGCCACGCCGGGTCGTCTGGTCGACCTGATCGAGCAGGGCGCCTGCCACCTGAACGAGGTCAAGGTGCTGGTGCTCGACGAGGCCGATCGCATGCTCGACATGGGCTTTTTGCCCGCCGTCCGCCGCATTGTGCGCGAGACGCCGGCCGAGCGCCAGACGCTGCTGTTCTCGGCGACGCTCGACGAGGAGGCCGTGGGCGAGATCACTGATCTGGTGAGCGACCCGGCCCGCGTGGAGATCGCGCCCGCCACGTCGACTGCCGACACCGTCGACCAGTTTGTGTTCCCGGTGTCCATCGAGGCCAAGAACAACCTGCTGCCCGAGTTCCTCAAGAAGGAGGGCCCGGAGCGCACCATCGTCTTTATGCGCACCAAGCACCGTGCCGACAGCTGCTGCCGTCGTCTGGAGCGCAAGGGCATCAAGGCCGCCGCAATTCACGGCAACCGCAGCCAGGCCCAGCGCGAGCGCGCGCTTTCTGCCTTCCGCGATGGCACCGTCGACGTGCTGGTGGCAACCGACGTGCTCGCCCGCGGCATCGACATTAGCGACGTGCGCTACGTCGTGAACTTTGACGTGCCGGCCGAGCCGACCGACTATATCCACCGCATTGGCCGTACGGGCCGCGCCGGCGAGCTGGGCTGGGCCATTACGTTTGTGACCGAGCAGGACGTCGACGAGTTCTACGAGATCGAGAAGCTCATGGACAAGACCGCCGACATCTACGAGGCCGGCGACCTGCACGTGGGTCCCAACCCGCCCGCGGTTGATCCCGAGCGCGACCCTGCGGCCTTTAAGGTGAAGAAGAAGACCAAGCGCGGCAAGTCCAAGAGCAAGAAGAAGCTTGAGCAGGCGCGTCGCGACGGCAAGCGCAACGGCGACGATTACGGCGATGTTGCCGGTCGTTCCAACCGCGGTCGCGACGAGCGCCGCGGCGACGGCGAGCGTCCGAGCCGTCCCAAGCGCGGCGGCAAGACCCGCGTGCGCGAGGGCGTTCAGGCTCGCGTGGACGAGGCTGTTGAGAGCGTGGCTCGCGAGGTAGCTGCCGAGGAGCGCGGCGGTGCTGGTGCCGCTGAGCAGCCTGCGCGCGGCAACCGTGCCGAGCGTCGTGCCAAGCAGTTCCAGGGCGAGGCACACCGCCGTCGTCGTGAGGACGAGGACCGTGGCGGCCGTCGTCGTGTCGAGCGCGAGGACGAGGGCCGCGGTTCGCGCGGTGGCAAGCGCGGTGCGGGCGACCGCCGTCGTTCCGGTCGTGATGACGAGCGCGGTGGCCGTGATGAGCGTCGCGGCGGCGAGGGTCGCGGTGAGCGAGGTGCCCGTGGCGGTGAGTCCCGTGGCGGCAAGCGCTTTGAAGAGCGCGGTAGCCGCGGCGGCGAGCGTCGCGAGGGTGCTCGCGGCAATGGCGGCCGCGGCGGCGCTGGTCGTTCTAACGAGTCGCGCGATCGTCGTGACCCGCGTGCCAGCCGTGATCGTCGCGATGACTGGCGCAACTACGACGATACCCGCGAAGAGCGTCGCGGCGGCTATCGTGGTGGTCGTGGCGGCAACCAGGCCGGCTCCCGTGGCGGCCGTGCCGGCGGTCGCGATAACCGTGGCAGCTACGGCAACAGGCGTGGCGGCAAGCGCGGTGGCAGCTCCCGTCGCCCCGGCGACGGCGGCGGCAAGCGCAAGTAAGATGCGCATCGCGCTAGCGTGAGACAAGCTAAGGGCCCGAGCAAATAACGCTCGGGCCCTTTTGTTTGCCGTGTCCATCGCTAATTCAAACGTGATGTTCTCGGGAATGCATCTGGGGGATGCTGAGGACCTATTTTCCGCCATGCAGCAATGGGTCCTATGGGGTGCGCCGTGCATTTTTTGGAGTATTCTGCAGTTCGAGTTGTCTGCATATGATTCGACGTCGCCAACGGTGGCCTTCGGATATCCCTAGCGAGCGTTCCGAGTCAGATTTCGCCGTTTTCCGGAGCAGGGGCGCGTCATTCTCGCCATGTCGGGACTTAGAATGATACGGCGCCCTACAGTTTTGCCCACCCGCGGCGGTGCTGGCGCGGTCACGTTGCAGAATACTCCGTTTTTTGCACGGGCCAGGATGGGGTACCTCAGGAGAACGCGGCGGTATCCAGTAAATATATGCAATCTGTACCGGGAATTATGCAAACCGAAAAGGCGGGCAGTATGGGTTGGTGTATCGGGCTGCCTAGCGCACCAAAACGGGGAGCTCCCCCCCCCATGCGCCGTATACTCTGTCTGAATGTGAAAACGGCTTGACGTGTTGCCTGGCGTAGGGAGAGGGTGCCTCGATGAGCGTATTCGAAATTGTGTTTAGTCCGACGGGCGGAACGCGGAAGGTGTCTGGCCTTGTGGCCGGGGCGCTGGACAAGAATACCGTTACCGTCGATTTGACCGATAGCGGGCTAGATTTCAGCGCTGTGTCGATGACTAAGGACGACGTGGCCGTAATCTCTGCGCCGGCGTATGCCGGTAGAATCCCGGCTGTGGTGGCTGACCGGTTGGGCATGGTGCGCGGCAACGGGGCTCGGACTGTTTTGGTTTGTGTATACGGAAACCGCGCGTTTGAGGACACGCTTGTAGAGCTGGAGGACGTTGCGAAGCATGCGGGATTCCGGGTGATCGCGGCAGTTGCGGCCATTGCAGAACATTCCATTGCGCGACAGTTTGCTGCCGGTCGTCCGGATGCGCAGGATGCGGCGCAGCTTGCTGAGTTTGCTCAGCAAATTCAGCAAAAGCTGTTGGCTGAGGATGCGTCCGAGCCCTCTATCCCCGGCAATCGTCCTTATAAACAAGCTGGAGGTCACCGCATGGCGCCCGAGGCAACAGAGGATTGCGTCTCCTGCGGTGCATGCGCCGCGGCGTGCCCCGTTTGTGCTATCGACAAGGGTGACTCCAAACGAGCAGCTGGCGAGGCGTGCATCTCCTGCATGCGCTGCATCGCCGTATGTCCGCGAGGTGCTCGCAAGCTTGATTCCAACAAACTATCCGCTGTTTCCCAGATGCTGAGCAAGGTTTGCGTCGCGCGGAAGGGATGCGAGCTCTTCATCTAGCGCAAGTGAGATTGGTGCAAACAAACCTGGCCCTTTTGCACCAAAAACGATCCGTTTTCCTCCGTTCCCAAGGGATCATGTGATCCGAAGGGGACGGAGGAAAACGGATCAAAAAGGAAAAATAGTAAGGCGCTCTTTTTCACATTGAATATTGCAATTTGGTAACGCGTTTTATCAAATATGGCATTTATCTGCGATAATGTTCATTTTCACCGCTGATGGTGACATTTCATACCGCCTGCCGAACTGCGTGGAGACCTAACAACTTTTTAGGTCAGTGTTGTGCGTGTAGCAATTTCGCCCGGCCTCGCCTCCGGGCTGCCATGTGAGAGGGGATCTTATGGCTCGACTGCACGTAATGGAACGCAGCCACGCTCAGGCCGTCATGGACGACCTGCACGATGCACTCGGACGTCGTCTGGCGGTGAGTTCACTCGCCCCGTGCCCCGTCGAGTTTACGGCGGCGCTCGTCAACCTGTGCTCCACCCAGAGCTGCGGCAAGTGCACGCCCTGCCGCGTGGGCCTGAGCGCGCTGAGCGACCTGCTCGCCGATGTGCTCGAGGGCCGCGCCGACGAGTCCACGCTCAACTTGATTGAGCGCACGGCCCGCACCATCTATCTTTCGAGCGATTGCGCCATCGGTTACGAGGCCGGCGCCATGGCGCTTACGGCTATCCGCGGTTTCCGTGACGATTTTGAGCACCACATCCGCGAGCACTCCTGTGGCTTTGACCGCGAGGCCCGCGTCCCGTGCGTCTCGGGCTGTCCGGCGCATGTCGACATTCCCGGTTACATTTCGCTCGTCGAGGCCGGCCGCTATGCCGATGCCGTCAAGGTCATCCGCAAGAATAACCCGCTGCCGCTCGTTTGCGGCCTGGTGTGCGAGCATCCCTGCGAGATGCATTGCCGCCGTGGCATGGTCGACGACCCCATGAACATCCTCGCCCTCAAGCGTTTTGCCGTTGAGCACAGTGACCTCAACGACCACAAGCCGCATGTAGTGGACAACACCGGTAAGCGCGTCTCCGTGATCGGCGGCGGCCCGGCTGGCCTTTCCTGTGCCTACTACCTGGCCGTGATGGGCCACAAGGTGACCATTTTTGAGCAGCGCCACCACTTGGGCGGCATGCTGCGCTACGGCATCCCCAGCTATCGTCTGCCGCGCGAGCGCCTGCAGGCCGAGATCGACTGGATCTTGAGCGCCGGCATCGACGTTGAGCTCGATCACTCCGTGAACGGCGAGGAGCTCGCTCGCCTGCGCGACGAGTTCGATGCCGTCTACCTGGCCATCGGTGCCCATAGCGACAAGAAGCTCGGCCTTCCGGGTGAAGAGGCGCCCGGCGTGGAGTCGGCCGTCAAGATGCTGCGCGCCATCGGAGACGACGAGCTGCCCGACCTGAGCGGCCAGCGCGTGTGCGTCATCGGCGGCGGCAACGTGGCCATGGACGTGGCGCGCTCTGCCGTGCGCTGCGGTGCCGAAAAGGTGAGCATCGTCTACCGCCGTCGCATCTGCGATATGACGGCCCAGGACGCCGAGATTGCCGGCGCCCAGGCCGAGGGTTGCGAGGTTCTGGAGCTCACGGCGCCGCTCGCCATCGAGACGGGCGAAGATGGTCGCGTGAGCGGCCTGCGCGTGCAACCGCAGATTATCGGCGAGCCCCGCCGCGGTCGTCCGGCTCCGCGTGCCGCCGCTACGCCCGAGCGCGTCATCCCCTGCGAGCGCGTGTTTGTCGCCATTGGCCAGGACATCGATTCCAAGCCGTTTGAGGACATGGGCATCGCCTGCAAGTGGGGTTGCGTGGTCACCGACTCGGACGGTGCCGTGCCCAACTTCGATGGCCTCTTTAGCGGCGGCGACTGCCAGACCGGCCCCGCCACCGTCATCCGTGCCATCAACGCCGGCCGCGTGGCTTCGGCAAACATCGACCGCTATCTGGGCTTCGACCACAAGATCAAGCTCGACGTGGAGCTGCCGACCGTTCAGTTTAAGGGCAAGCACGAGTGCGGCCGCTGCGAGCTGGGCGAGCGCGAGGCCGGCGAGCGTATTCACGATTGGAATCTGGTCGAGCAGGGCCTTACCGAGGAGGAGGCGCGCCAGGAGGCAAGCCGCTGCCTGCGTTGCGACCACTTTGGCTTTGGCGCGTTCCGCGGAGGGAGGAACCTGGAATGGTAGAGCTCAACAAAACTACCGTCGGCGACAACAGCGAAAACGGAGCGCACAACATGGTCAGGCTCATTATCGATAACTGCGAAGTCGTGGTGCCCGAGCACACCACGATCCTGGATGCGGCCAAGTCCGTCGGCATCCAGATTCCCACCCTGTGCTATCTGCGCGATCTGAACGAGATCGGCGGCTGCCGCGTGTGCGTGGTCGAGGTCGAGGGCTGCGATCAGCTGGTCGCCGCCTGCAACAACTACGTGCTCGACGGCATGGTGGTGCACACCAACAGCCCCAAGGCCCGCGAGGCTCGCCGCACCAACGTGCAGCTGCTGCTGTCCCAGCACGATTCGCAGTGCACGAGCTGCGTGCGCAGCGGCAACTGCAACCTACAGACCATCGCCAACGACCTGGGTATTTTTTATCTGCCGTATCAAAGGCATTTGGCGGGCGAGGGCTGGGATTTCGATTTTCCCATCATCCGCGAAAACGACAAGTGCATTAAATGCATGCGCTGTATCAAGGTGTGCGAGAGCGTGCAGGGGCTAGGGATTTGGGACCTGACCAACCGCGCCACGCATACCGCCGTGGGTACCCGCGGGCGCGCGCCGATCGGCAAGACCGAATGCGTCGCGTGCGGCCAGTGCATAACGCATTGCCCGACGGGCGCACTGCGCGAGCGCGACGATACCGAGACCGTGTTCGATGCTCTCGCCGATCCCGACAAGATCGTGCTGGTGCAGATTGCGCCGGCCGTGCGCAGCGCCTGGGGCGAGGAGCTCGGCATATCTCGCGAGGAGGCTACCGTTGAGCGCTTGGCTTGCGCGCTGCGCCGCGTTGGCTTTGAGTACGTGTTCGATACCGATTTCTCGGCCGACCTCACCATTATGGAAGAGGGCTCCGAGCTGCTCAAGCGCCTGGGCGAGGCCGCCAAGGGCGAGGGCGACAGCCGCAGCTGGCCCATGTTCACGAGCTGCTGCCCGGGCTGGGTACGCTTTGTGAAGGCGCGTTACCCCGAGTTTGTCGACAGCCTGTCCACGTCCAAGTCGCCGCAGCAGATGTTCGGCGCCATCGCCAAGACCTACTACGCCAAGGTGCTGGGCGTGGAGCCCGAGCGCCTGTTTGTGGTGTCCGTGATGCCGTGCACGGCCAAGAAGGCCGAGTGCGCGCTGCCGAGCATGGTGGGCGAGGGCGGCACGCCCGATGTGGACGTTGCGCTGACGGTGCGCGAGATGGTGCGCATGGTCCGCGCGAGCCACGTGAGCGTGGATACGCTAGTTGAGGAGCCGCTCGATACGCCGCTGGGCTTTGGCACGGGTGCGGGTGTGATCTTTGGCGCCACGGGCGGCGTGATGGAGGCCGCCGTGCGCTCGGCCTATTACCTGGTGACGGGCAAGAACCCCGACGCCGACTTCTTTACCGATGTGCGCGGCCTGGACGGCTGGAAGGAGGCCGTGGCCGATATCGATGGCACCAAGGTGCGCGTCGCCGTGGCACACGGGCTGGGCAACGCTGCCCGTCTGCTCGACGCGATTCGCGACGGCCGCGTGAGCTATGACTTCGTTGAGGTTATGGCGTGCCCGGGCGGCTGCGTCGGTGGCGGCGGTCAGCCCATCCACGACGGCTGCGAGCTGGCAGCCGAGCGTGGCCAGGTGCTCTGGGGCCTGGATGCCGCTGCGGACATTCGTTTCTCGCACGAGAATCCCGATGTCCAGGCGTGCTACCGCGAGTTCTTGGGCGAGCCGCTCTCGTCGCTGGCTGAGGATCTGCTGCATACCGACCATCACGCATGGACGATGCCTAACGAGGGGACGTGCTAGCGATGCGCGCGTTTGATTTTGAGCTGTCGCGCCGGGGGTTTGCCTCGGCGCTTGCCGCGGGTGCGCTGTCGCTTGCACTCGCGGGCTGTGGCGGCGGGGCTGCCGGTGCCGGGTCCGCCGCGGGCTCGGCTGCCACGGACGGCGCCGGTGCTGCTGCAGAGCCGGTCGAGGTGCGCGTCGCCTCGCTCAAGGGGCCGACCTCGATTGGTCTGGTGCAGTTTATGGACCGGGCAGCCGATGGCGAGACGGACAATGAGTTCGACTTTGCGATCAATACTGCCGCCGATGAGATTGTGCCCAAGGTCATTCAGGACGATATCGATATCGCCCTGGTGCCCGCCAACGTGGCGAGCGTACTCTACAACAAGACTGAGGGTGCGGTGCAGGTCATCGACATCAACACGCTGGGCGTGCTGAACGTGGTGACGGGTAACGCGGACGTTACTTCGTTTGGCGATCTGGCGGGCCATACTGTCTATATGACGGGCAAGGGCACCACGCCGGAGTACGTCATGAACTACCTGTTGGAGCGCGCGGGCCTGACCGGCCAAGTGGCGCTTGAGTTTAAGAGCGAGCCCACCGAGGTGCTCTCGGTGCTGCTTGCCGATCCGTCTGCCGTGGGCGTGCTGCCCGAGCCGTTCAAGACCGCTGCCATCGCAAAGAGCGAAGGCAAGCTGTCGGCGCCGGTGAGTCTGACCGATGTGTGGGATGAGCTGGCGGGCGACACGGGCTCCCGTTTGCTGACGGGCGTGACCGTGGTGCGTCGGGCCTTTGCCGAGGAGCATCCCGAGGCCGTGGCGGAATTCCTGAGCTGCCATGCTGCGAGCGTTGAGGACGTGAACGCGGTGCCGGCGGACTGGGCTCAGGCCGTGGTCGATGCGGGTATCGTGGATAACGCCGCGATTGCCGAAAAGGCGATTCCCGGGTGCATGCTCGTGTGCCAGACGGGGAGGGATATGAAGGCGGCGCTCGGTGGGTACCTGCAGGTGCTGGCCGATGCGGACGCGAGCGCCGTGGGCGGCAAGCTCCCGGCTGACGATTTCTACTACATGGAGTAGCCCGTGCGTGCGTTTGCTCGACAAATGGCAGAGCGTATGAAGGCGGTGGCGGCAGCAGGTGCCGTTGCCGCCTTTTGGCTTGCCGTGTGGGTGCTGGTGGCGGGTCTCGTGGCGCAGCCGTTGATTTTGCCGGGGCCGGGCGCTGTCGTGGTGGCGTTGCTACGACTGGTATGCGATGCCGGCACATGGGCGATTCTGGCAGGCTCGGGTGCGCGTATCTTGGGCGGGCTGGCGCTTGCCGCGGTGTGCGGCGTCGTGATGGCGGGAGCCTCGGTGCGGTCGCTGACGTTTGCCCGCTTGGTGGCGCCTGCGCTTTCGTTTGTTAAGGCGACACCGGTTGCCTGCGTGGTGGTCCTGCTGCTCATTTGGTTGGGGTCGGCGCGCGTGAGCATCGCCGCGGTCTTTTTGATGGCGCTGCCGGGCGTGTATTTTTCGCTGGTCGAGGGTTTGACGCAGGTTGATCAGTCGCTGGAGCAGATGTTTCATCTGCATGGCGTGCGGGGTTGGCGTCTGTTTTGCGCCCATACCTGGCGCGAGGTCCTGCCGTTTGTGCTTTCGTGCGCGCGTGCCGTGATCGGCATGAGCTGGAAGGCCGGCGTGGCGGCGGAGCTCATCGGCATGGCGACGGGCACCGTGGGCGAGCGCATCTATCAGGCGAAGCTGCTCATCGAGACGGCTGACCTGCTGGCGTGGACCGTGCTGGTCGTGGCGGCATCGTGGGCATGCGAGCGCGTGCTGGTGTGGTTGCTGCGGGCTTCGGGGCCCGTGGCGTGGCGAACTGCCGTGCGGGCGCATGGGCATGGACTGCGCGGGCGTACAGGGGCTGCGAGCGATGGTGCTGCAGCGGAGCTTGCGCTTGCCGTGGGCGATCGCGCGCCTTGGGCGCCGGCGCTCGACGGGCTGGTGCTTCATGTGCCCGCCGGTGGACGCACCTGTGTGATGGGCGCTTCGGGCGTGGGCAAGTCGACGTTGCTTGCGCTGGCGGCGGGGGAGTGCGCACCGTGCTCCATGGTGTTTCAGGATGTGCGCCTGGTCGAGGACGCTTCTGCCTTGGATAATGTGCTGGTGTGCGCCGACGCGCGCGTGGATGCCTCGAGTGCCGCAGCCCTGTTGCGCCTGCTGGTACCGGGGATCGATGTGCATGCACGCGTGGCTGAGCTCTCGGGTGGGCAGCGTCGTCGCGTCGAGATTGCCCGAGCCCTGCTGTGCCCGGGCGGCGCAGTGATTCTGGACGAGCCCTTTACCGGTCTAGACATCGCTGCGCGCGACGCATGCGCCGAGGTCGTGCTCGACTTGCTCGACGGCCGCATGCTGTTGCTTGCCACGCACGATGCCGCTGACGCTCGGGCCCTCGATATCTCGGATATCATCACGCTCTAAAAGCCATTTCAGGCGCTAACTCAACAATAAAATGATTCGTTTTCTTCTGTCTCCATGGGGTCGGGTATGGTATTCTATCTACGGGGTAATACTTAGGATTACCAAGTAATACCAACGCCGTAGAACAAACTCCAGATGCGGGCCAATCGGGTTGCCTTCACAGCCCGTCGCCCAGCCGCGTGGCCCGCATCCATCCGCACCACCGTCGTTTCAAGAAGGAAGCGCCATGGCAGAACACATGACCCCGGTTGTCGCGAAGGTTTTGCCCGAGGAAAAGGCGGCCTTCGCGGCGGCAACCCAGCTCGTGGGCACCACACCGTCCAACGCCATCCGCATGTTCATCGCCGCTTTCAATCGCTGCGGCACCTTCCCGTTCGACATCTCGCCGAGTGGGGCTTTTGGCGCTGCGCCCGATTCTCATCAACAATGACTGTCCCAAACTGCCGGCACTTGGGGACGTTCCTTTTCAGCCGGCAGTTAAGGAACGTCCCTAAGTGCCGGGTTTTGAGGAGGTTGGCATGCTCAATGCGATGGCGTGGGCGCTTGCCTGTTTTGGCGTTGTCGCTGCCGATATAGCCCTGAGCGTGGTTCTGTTTTCAGTTCTCGATGCCGTGTCGGTGCTGACGGGTTTCCCGATCGACAACCTCGATATTCAATGGTTCCAGGCTGCCGCTCAGACGGCGTCATTTTTGATGGCGCTGCTGTGGTGGCGTTATCTGTGGCCCCGCTCCTTCATGGCACGCCGGCAAGGCGAGCGCCCGCTCGGTGGGGGAGCAAGCGCGGCATGGAAGCGCATTGCCTGCGTTGTCGTGATCGGCCTATCCATGCAGGTGGTCATTAGCTACCTATGCGACGGCGTGCTGTCGCTGCTGCCCGAGGTCGCGGCAGACTATAGCGAGCTCGTCGAGGAAACGGGCATGGGCGATACCAGCCTTCTTGCCGTCCTGACCACGGTGCTCGGCGCTCCGTTTTGCGAGGAACTGCTGGTGCGCGGCATCATCTTTGAGTTTTCGCTGCGTGCGTTTAATCCACAGTGCCGTTCGCTCTGGAAGCGCCGGCGCCGCGCGAACGCGCAAGACGGCGCCATGGTGCCCTGGGCGGCCCCAAGCACGTGGGGTATCGCCGCGGCAATCGTGCTGCAGGCGGCCATCTTTGGCTTTATGCATATGAACTGGGTGCAGGGCTGCTATGCGGGCGCTGCCGGCCTCATTTTTGGTTGGGTGTTCGTGACCACCGGAAAGCTCCGCTACACGATCCTACTGCACTTTGCCTTTAATGCCGGGTCGTATCTCATGACGTTGCTCTGGTTTGTGAACACGCCGCTCGACGTGGTGGTCACGGTTGCCATCGCCGGCTTTGTGCTGGTAGAGGCGATGCGCTCGCTGCTCCGGTCGTGCATTCCTGCGCCACGCGAAGCTGATCGGCCTGATTATCAATGACTTTAACTAGACCGATGCGCCCTGAATACACCTGGCGTTTCGCCGAATGCTTCTTTGAATTTTGAGTAAAAGAATGACATGTTGGAGATGCCGACTTTTCGGGCTACATACTGCACGCTGCGCTCGGTGTTGTTGAGAAGATATGCCGCCTCTGTGAGCTGCTGGTTGAGCTTGATTTGCGAAAACGTTTTGCCGGTTTTTTGCTTGATCAAGCTGCTGAGATAGCTGGTGCTATAACCCGTATCGCTCGCAATGCTTTCGAGCGTGCAGTCGCCGTAGCTTCGCTCAATATGATTCAGAATCGACACGATGCGCTCGTCCGACATGATTGCCTGGTTATCAGTTGCAGAGCGTCGGTACAGTCCTCGAATGAGAACAAGGAATAGGCTGACGGCGAGGTGCCTCATGAGTTCATTAGAGTAGGCATCTTTAAAGTGATATTCGATAAAGAGCATCTCGATGAGGCGTCGCGCATGTCGGGCGTATTCCTCTGGAAGAATGAGATATTTTCGGGCCTCGCGGTTTTTGGACACAAAATCAAATAGAAGATTCGTTAATGGTGACGCGCCGGGTAGCTGGTTCAGGAACAACGAATCGAACATTTCTTTTTTGAAGACGATCGAAATGACGATATCATGCTCGCCCTTAACGTATGGAACGCTTCTGACTACGCCGGTGTTGCAAATGAGCACGTCGCCCTTTTTAAGGAGTAGTCGCCGTCCGTTGACGATAAACGTGCAGACGCCGTCGTACACGTAGTTAAGCTCCATATCCCGATTGATATGAGGAGGAATGTCGGTAAAGCGCGACTCCTTGATAAGGCCCACGGGGTTTTCGTCGAGGGTTTCTTTCCAATCAAACAGATAGACTTCTTCGCCGCTAATGGTTGTGGTTTCCACCCTGTTATATCGCGGGCTGAGCTCTCCCGGATGCGTGCGATGCCACTCTTCGGTCTCGGTATGCGTATAGAGCAGCTGTTTGAGATTCGAATCCATGGGGTGCTCCAGGGGTGAACGGTAGAATCGATGCCTTAAACGGTATTATATCTAAAAAAAATGTTATAAACCCACGCTTTCTATGCGATATCTTATGCACCTTGTTCTTCCTAGTATTGGGTTATCCGCTGGAGCATCCGATCAAGGAGGGCAAATGAGTAAGTTAAAACATGGGTTTGACTCCGACTTTTTATGGGGCGGAGCCATATCGTGCTCGCAGGCCGATGGCGCCTGGAATGAGGGCGGAAAGGGAAAGTCGACGCAGGATTGTCGATGGCTGGATGGTACCTGGACTCATGACCAGATTGAGGACAAGCATCAAAACAACCCCTTCTGCCATGACGAGCTAATGAACGCTCTCGCAGATGACGGCGTTGAGTTCTACCCGTTTAGGCGTGGCAACGACTTCTATCATCACTATCGTGAGGACATCGCGCTTTTTGCGGAGATGGGTCTCAAGCTGTTCCGCACCTCTATTTGCTGGAGCCGAATCTATCCTAACGGAGATGACCTTGAGCCTAACCGCGAAGGCATCGAGTGGTATCGAAGCATGCTGGGTGAGTGCAAAAAGCACGGCATTAAGACCTTCATCACCATGCTCCACTATGACATCCCGGTAAATCTTGTCACCACATATGGGGGATGGAAGAATCGCAAGACGATTGATTTCTTCGCCCGCTATGTCGAGACAATCGTTACGGAATTGGGCGATCTGGTCGATTTCTGGCTACCTTTTAACGAGTTCAATGCAGCGCGTTTTTCGCCTTGGGACGGGGTCTGTCTGGTCAAAGACGAAGAGGGGGAGAACTTCGATCGAGCCATCTTCCAGTGCCTGCACCACGAGTTCGTTGCCAATGCGCGCGCCGTCGAGATTGTCCATCGTCTTTCGCCCGATACTCCCGTTGGCGGCATGATCGCTCGATTCTGTACGTATCCCGCCACCTGCCGTCCCGAAGATAACATGCAGGCTATTCACGACGACCAGTATTCCAACTGGTTCTATACGGACGTGATGGCTCGTGGAAAATACCCCGCTTATATGAATCGCTATTTCGATGCGTGCGATATCGAGATTCAAATGGAGCCGGGCGATGAGGAGCTCATCGCTCGCAACACGGTCGACTTCCTGGCCTTCTCGTACTACTTTTCCCAGGTATCCACCTGCGATCAGGGATGGGAGAAGACTGCGGGTAATCTGGTCATGGCAAACAAGAACCCTTATCTCGAGACGAGTGAGTGGGGCTGGCAGCTCGATCCCATTGGTCTGAGGGTTACCCTTAACCAGATGTATGACCGCTATGGGCTGCCCCTGTATATCGCCGAGAACGGCCTCGGTACATCTGATGTAGTCGAGGAGGATGGCAGCATCCACGACGAGTATCGAATCGATTATTTGCGCCAGCACATAAAGTGCCTTAAGGAAGCAGTGATCGATGGCGTTGACGTGCGCGGATACATGATCTGGGGATTCATTGACCTTGTTGCCTGCGGTCCTCTTACGATGGACAAGCGCTACGGGCTTATCTATGTCGATCTGGATAATTGCGGCAACGGCACTGCGGAGCGCTCGCGTAAAGACTCTTTCTATTGGTATCAGAAATGTATCGCCACTAATGGCGAGGATCTTGGGTAGGAGTGATTGTCGTGGCAGACAAGAAGGAACTGGCCGCTCGTGTCCTCGAGCTCGTGGGCGGCGCCGATAACGTTGTTATGGCAACGCACTGCATTACAAGGCTCAGATTCAACCTGAAGGACGATAGCAAGGCAGACCTGGAGGCCCTTAAGACGCTTGACGGCGCCTTGGGCGCGCAGGTTAAAGACGGACAGTGGCAAGTTATCATCGGCGCCAGCGTGGGGTCGGTATATGACGAATTGGAGCCCATGCTAGGTGACAGGATGGGTGGCGAGGTCTCCGCCGACGCCGAGCAGCCTGAGCTCCAAAAAGGTTCGGCTCGCGTATTCGATATCATCACCGGCATCTTCTCCGCTATCATTCCCGCACTGGTGGCGGGAGGCATCGTAAAGGGCATCCTGGCTGCTATCGCGGCTTTTGGAATCGACACGGGTGCCGGCGACTTTGCGATATTCAATATGATTTCGGATATCCCGTTCTACTTCTTGCCGTTTTTGCTGGCAATGTCTACAGCTGATAAGTTCCGGGTCAACCGTTCGCTTGCGCTTTGTGTTGCCGGATCGCTGATGTACCCGACCATTGTCAACGCTGTCGGTACGGGCGAGACGCCCCTTGCGCTGTTCGGTTTTGCGGTGCCGATTTTTAGCTACGCCGATTCCGTGTTCCCGGTTATCTTTGGCGTCATTGGCTTGTCTTTTGTATATCGCGCAATCGACAAAGTCGTGCCGGATCTTTTTAAGCTCGTTGTCGTTCCGGCGCTCTCCCTTGCTATCGTGATTCCCGTCAACCTGTTTGTGCTCGCTCCGATTGGTGCCTGGTGCGGTCTTGGTCTTGCCAACGGTATCGTTTGGCTATTCTCGACGTTAGGCCCCGTTGCCGGTTTTCTGCTGGGCTTCTTTATGCCGCTTATCGTGCTCTTCGGCATGCATCAGTCAACGAGCCCTATCCAGATTTCCAATATCGCAACGCTTGGGTATGACTATCTGCTCCCGATCTCTTTCTGCCATAACCTCGCCGAAAGTGGTGCGTCTTTTGGTGCAGCCCTGCGCATGACCGACGAAAAGCTCAAGTCCGCTGCAATGACGTGCGCCTTCTCAGCATTTATGGGAATTTCCGAGCCCGCCTTGTTTACCGTTCAGGTTCCTAACAGGACTCCGCTTATCGCTGCGATGATCGCGGATGGCATTGGCGGTGCGCTTACCGTTGTTCTCGGCGCAAAGTGCTTCGGCTTTGTTATGCCCGGCATTACCTCGTTGCCCGTTTATGCCGATCCAAGCGGCAATCCCATGAACCTGATCATGATTGTCGTCTGCATCGCTTTGACTTGGGTTATCTCTGCGGCGCTCTCGTTTGCGCTCTATGGTCGTTTCGACAAAAAGTAACGACGTTTTGAGATAGACAATATTAATCGGCCGCTCGCCGGGGAATCGTTCTGCGACGCCCCGGCGAGCGGCATTTTATTGGTGGGGCGTGTCGTGTCGCCAACGGCGGCATGCCGCCTCGCCGCGCTAGTTGCGCCTGCCGCCTCCGTTGGCACCCTGACGCCCCTGAGCTGCACGGTTGCGACCGGCGGTGTTCTGCGCACGCGACATGCCGCCGTGGCCCTTGCTGCCCTTGGGCCCCTTGCCGGCGGCGCCACCGTGGGTCTTGCCGCCCTTCTTGCCAGCGCCGTGTCCGCCGCCAGCAGATGTCTCGCCCGGGCGTGGCGGCACGGGGCGAATCAGACAATGCTTGGTGTAGCCGATTAGGTCACGACGCCCGGCCTTTTCCAGCGCCTCGCGTACGAGCTTGTAGTTCTCGGGCTTGCGATACTGGATGAGCGCACGCTGCATGGCCTTCTCGTGCGGGTCGCGCGCCACATAGATCGGCTCCATGGTGCGCGGATCCACGCCGGTGTAGTACATGCACGTCGACATGGTGGACGGCGTGGGGTAGAAGTCCTGCACCTGCTCGGGCATGTAGCCCATGTCGCGCACGGCTTCGGCAAGGTCTACGGCTTCCTTCATCGTCGAGCCGGGGTGGCTCGAGATCAGGTACGGCACCACATACTGCTTGAGTCCGTATTCGCGGTTCAGGCGCTCAAATTTACGGCAGAATGCATCGTAGACGGCTCGGCTCGGTTTGCCCATCACGGACAGCACCGCGTCGCTCACGTGCTCGGGTGCTACGCGTAGCTGGCCCGAGACATGATACTCCAGCAGCTCGCGTAAAAACTCGTCCGAGGCATCGGCCATGGTGTAGTCAAAGCGGATGCCGCTGCGCACGAAGACCTTTTTGACGCCCGGCAGCTGGCGCAGGTCACGCAACAGCTGCGTGTAGCCGCTCTCGTCGACCACCATATTCTTGCACACGCTCGGCCAGAGGCAGCGCTTGTTCTTGCATACGCCGTGCTTGAGTTGCTTGTCGCAGGCAGGACGGCTAAAGTTGGCCGTCGGCCCTCCCACGTCGTTGATGTAGCCCTTAAACTCGGGATCGCGCGTGAGCAGCTCGGCCTCGCGCATGATCGAGTCGTGGCTGCGCATCTGCAACACGCGACCCTGGTGGAAGGTGAGGGCGCAAAACGAGCACTCGCCAAAACAGCCGCGGTTGGAGCTAATGGAAAACTTGATCTCGGCAAAGGCCGGCACGCCGCCCGCCGCGTCGTAGTCGGGATGCCAATCGCGTGCGTAGGGGAGTTCGGCAACCTCGTCCATCTCATCGGTGGTGAGTGTCGCCGATGGCGGGTTCTGCACCACATAGACGCTGTTGGGGTAGGGCTCTACCAGGCGATGCCCGGTGATGGGGTCCATATTCTGCTGCTGCACGTTAAAGCTGCGCGCGTAGTTGAGCTTGTCGGCGGCAAGGTCGTCCCAGCTGGGCAACAGGTCGTAGTCGTAGACCTCGTCGAGCGAGCCTGTGCGGTAGACGGTGCCGTTGATATAGGTGATCTGATCGACGGGCAGTCCCGCGTCGAGCGCGTCGGCGATCTCGACGATCGCGTGCTCGCCCATGCCGTAGATGAGGATGTCGGCGCCCGAGTCGAGCAGTACCGAGCGCTTGAGCTTGTCCTGCCAGTAGTCGTAGTGGGCCAGGCGACGCAGGCTTGCCTCGATGCCGCCGATAATGATGGGAGCGTCCTTGAACGTCTGGCGAATGAGGTTGCCGTAGACCGTGACGGCACGATTGGGACGGCGCCCCTCCTCGCCACCGGGGGTATAGGCGTCGGTGTGGCGGCGGTGCTTGGTCACCGAATAGTGGTTGACCATGGAGTCCATGTTGCCGGCACTGACGAGAAAGCCCAGGCGAGGCTCGCCGAGCACCGTGATGCTGGCGGGGTCAGTCCAGTCGGGTTGGCAGATAATGCCCACTTTGTAGCCGTGTGCGTCGAGCACGCGGCTGACGATGGCCATACCAAAGCTAGGGTGGTCCACGTAGGCGTCGCCGCAGATGTAGACAAAGTCGCACTGGTCCCAGCCGCGCGCATCCATGTCGGCGCGGCTGACGGGGAGGAACTTATCGCGGCCCGGTCGCCAGGGACGGGTGGGCGCAGCCGGAGTGTGCGCGACCCGGGTGGCGGGGGAGGCCGTGGCCTGCGCCTTACCGCCGCGCTTTTGCTGCTGGCCGCGCTGGGCATGCTTGCCGTGCTGGTTGTGCTGAGCGTCCTGGGGCTTTTTTGCCACGATTCCTCCCGTTGTTAGTATGCTGCACGTAATTGTAACCAGTCTTTTTGGGACGGCGCTAAAAAGACTGGTGGAGTACATGGGCTGGCGGATCGGCACGTCGATGCGTGTGTCGCACCCGCCGTTTGTTTCCAGACTGTGTATCTGCGCGTTGGAGAACCCGTCTCGCGCGCATGCCATGTTGTCAATGGGTTACAGTATGAACGGCGGCTATGTTTCCGCCAACGCACGAGAGAGTCGTCAACAAGGAGGATGCACGACGATGCAGCGTGCCAAACAGATATCGGAGTCCATCGAGCTGGGCATCATCTTGGCGCTCGCCGGTGGCTTTATGGATGTGTATTCGTACATTGGGCGCGATCATGTTTTCGCCAACGCGCAGACGGGCAACATCCTGCTCGTGGGCGTGAGCATCTCGGAGGGCAATTGGGCACTTGCGGGGCGCTACTTCTTCCCTGTGGTGTCGTTTGCTGTGGGTATTATGCTTGCCGACCTGGTACACGAGCGGTTTGGCAGCGTGATTCACTGGCGCCAAGTGACGGTGTTCTTTGAAGCCGTCATCTTGCTGGGCGTGAGCTTTATCCCCGGTGGCGGTTACAACCTGCTCGCCAACTGCCTCACCTCGTTTGCCTGCGGCATGCAGGTCGAGAGCTTCCGCAAGATACATGGTCACGGCATCGCCACGACCATGTGCATCGGTAACCTGCGCAACGCGCTGCAAAACGTGGACGACTACATCATCACCCACAAGCGCGGCTTTTTGGAAAACGGCGTGCTGTACTTTGGCGTGATCTTTACCTTTGTGTTTGGCGCCGTGCTGGGCAACTGGTGTATTGAGCGCATGGGCCTGCATGCCATCGTCGTGGCGAGCTTGCTGCTGTTTGTCGCGTTTGCCATCATGTTTATCGACCGCGAGCGCGATTTGCACAGGAAATGGGCCCGCATCATAGCTGACTGGCAGACCGCGAGTCTTAAGCGCTAAGGTGCATGTTCGTAACAACATTCAGGAGCCAGAAAAAACTATCCAGCTCCTGAATGTTGCTACGAACTGCTTTTTGCGATTTATTCGAGATGCTCTTCAATCCGAGCCCTAAGAAGGGCAATGGCTGTAGGTATTCCAATTGCGGCGGCTAATTCGGCTTTATCCAAAACCTGTATGCTAAAGCACGATTGTTTATCACATTGAAGGACGATAACTGAAGATAGTTTCACTTCCCGTTGGCTGAATATATCGTAATCTCCAAATAGGAAGTTACCTTTTATTGTGTAATTCGGTATGTTCGTTACGCACTTCATCTCAAGTCTGTTTAGGCCATAATCAAACACCGCAACTTCCTTGTGTTCGATGATGAGCGCAACCCTGGGCATGTTGCTAAAACCACCGTCGACGACAGTGAAGAGTTTTTCATTTGCATCGTCATAAACGGTATATTTAAGACTCAATAGCTGTCCTAGTGGACCCGTGAACCCATGTTTTTTGATGTTGAGGTTGTCTCCTGCTGGGTTGATGAGAGCCAGAGTATGCGGATAAGGGTTACCTTCAATTGAGATTTTATATTCGTTTGTAGCCGTCTTGCTCGATTTAGGACAACTAGCCACCATGTGTCATCGCCTCGATCGAATTGGAACCGTCTTCTGCTTCGTGCGGAGAATTACGCTGTACGTTGCAGTAGATGCAGCTGCAATAACCGCATGGGCAATTTCTAACAAAATGAATGACGTTATTTGCTGCATGCATGTTATTCACTACAAAGTATCTTTTTATAAACGTATTGTCAAACATATATTGCTAAAACAGAAACAATTTATAGACTGAGTCGGTCGTATTCTTTGGGCGATTGCTCCCATAATCTAGCCTTCGCTGCTGTCGGGAGGGAAGGACTAGGGCTCCGTTATTCTGTTGAAACGCTTTAACACTTTTGACGTTCTCACGCGTTTTTTGTTTCAAAAGCGTTAGGATGGGACTTATAGCGCGGGGCGTAATGGATGCCCCGCACACGATGGGAGGCTATCAATGGCTAATCGTTTCGTTCTCAACACCATCTCTTATCATGGTTCCGGCGCCATCAAGGAGATCCCCGGCGAGCTCCAGCGTCGCGGCTACAAGAAGATCTTCGTCTGCTCCGACCCCGATCTGGTTAAGTTTGGCGTTACCGCTAAGGTGACCGACGAGCTCGACGCCGCCGGCATCGCTTGGAGCCTCTACTCCGAGATTAAGCCCAACCCCACTATCCAGAACGTCAAGGACGGCGTCGAGGCCTTCAAGGCCGCCGAGGCTGACGCTATCGTGACCATTGGTGGTGGCTCCTCCATGGACACCGCTAAGGCCATTGGCATCATCATCAACAACCCCGAGTTCGCCGATGTCCGCAGCCTCGAGGGCGTTGCTCCGACTAAGAACCACGCCGTGTTCACCATCGCCGTGCCGACGACCGCCGGTACCGCCGCCGAGGTGACCATCAACTACGTCATCACCGACCCCGAGAAGGTTCGCAAGTTCGTGTGCGTCGACACCAACGACGCCCCCGAGGTCGCCGTCGTCGATCCTGACATGATGGCTTCCATGCCCGCCGGCCTGACCGCTTCCACTGGTATGGACGCTCTGACCCACGCCATCGAGGGCTACACCACCAAGGGTGCTTGGGAGCTCTCCGACATGTTCCACTTTGAGGCTATTAAGCTGATCAGCGAGAACCTGCGTGACTCCGTCGCCGAGGCCAAGTCCGGTCAGCCCGGCTCCGGCCGCGAGGGCATGGCTCTTGGCCAGTATGTCGCCGGCATGGGCTTCTCCAACGTCGGCCTGGGCATCGACCACGCCATGGCTCACACCCTGTCCGCTCACTACGATACCCCGCACGGTGTCGCCTGCGCCATGCTGCTGCCGATCGCCATGGAGTTCAACAAGCCGGTTTGCACCGAGCGCCTGGCCAAGGTTGCCGTTGCCATGGGCGTTGACACCACGGGCATGAGCACCGACGAGGCTGCCGACGCCGCTATCGCCGCCGTCAAGCAGCTTTCCGCCGACGTGAACATCCCGCACGTCTGCGAGGCCATGAAGGCTGACGAGATCGAGGTCCTGGCCAAGGACGCCATGGCCGACGCCTGCTTCCCGGGTAACCCGCGCGAGGCGACGCTCGACGACGTCATCGAGCTCTTCAAGAAGATCTGCCCGGCTGCCTAACATGGTTCGGCGGGCCCCTGCCCGTTAGCCCCACAATCGTCCTCGGACATGTCGGAAGCCCCCGCTGCGCACTTCGTGCGGCGGGGGCTTCCTCCGTCCTGCGGAAAGATTGTGGGGCTAACGGGCAGGGGCCGCCGGCTCGTTATCGTGGCGGGCACAGTTCCGGGGAGCTCGATGGGTCATCTCGCTAGGTAAAAAGATGGTTCGCGGTGGTATTGTTGCTGTGGGTTTAATTCGATATGAAAGGGTGACTTTGGTGTCCAAGATGGATTCTACGCTCTCCTATATTACTGACCAGCTGAAGGCGCTTACCTCGATTGCTTCGCCTACCGGCTATACCCGTGCGGCGACTGATTATCTGATGGAAACGTTGCGCGATATGGGCTTTGGGCCCGAGCGCTCCAATAAAGGCAACGTGCTGGTTGAGCTTGGCGGCGAGGGTGAGCCGCTCGTGTTGGCGAGCCATGTCGATACCCTGGGCGCCATGGTGCGCTCCATTAAGGATAATGGTCGCCTGCGCCCCACGACCCTCGGCGGGCACCAGTGGTCTACGGCCGATGGCGAGAACTGCACCGTCTACACGCGTGACGGTAATGTCTACACGGGCGTGGTCCTCAATACTGAGCCATCGGCGCATGTGGCCGATGAGCCGGTCAAGACCATCGAGAAGAACATGGAAATCCTGCTCGACGAGAACGTTGACAGCAAGGACGATGTGCTCGAGCTGGGCATTCAGACCGGCGACATCATCGCTATGGATCCGCGTACCACGGTGACGG
The DNA here is from genome assembly GCA_900542165.1 of uncultured Collinsella sp. GTDB lineage: Bacteria > Actinomycetota > Coriobacteriia > Coriobacteriales > Coriobacteriaceae > Collinsella. The sequence continues at coordinate 59,935 of UQMM01000008.1, forward strand.
AGAGCGGCTACATTAAGAGCCGCTTCCTGGATGACAAGCTGTCGGCGTCGATTCTGCTGGGTCTGGCCCGTGCCGTTGCTGACGGCGAGGTGACGCTTTCGCGCAAGGTGTCGCTGCTCTTTACCGTGTACGAGGAGGTCGGCCACGGCGGCGCCTTCGTGCCGGCCGACACGCGCGAGATGATCAGCGTTGACATGGGCTGCGTGGGCGACGACCTGGGCTGCACCGAGCGCATGGTGTCGATTTGCGCCAAGGATTCGGGTGGCCCCTATAACTACGATCTGGTGACCACGCTGTCCAACATCGCGCGCGAGCTGGAGCTCGATTACGCCATCGATGTGTACCCACACTACGGCTCCGACGTCGAGGCCACGCTCTCGGCCGGCTACGACATTCGCCATGGCCTGATCGGCCCCGGCGTGTACGCGAGCCACAACTACGAGCGCAGCCACATCGACGGTGTGCGTAACACCTTTGAGCTCGTCCGCGCCTACGTACAGCGCTAGGGGAGCAGCTTGCGACTCGGCTGACCAATTGCTCTAAGGCCCGATTGCTCGGGCCTTTTTTCGCGTCAGTCTGTTTAGTATTATGCTGTATGTAACTAATTAACTTTACGTTTGGAATACTTAACGAGGTGATGCGGCGTATGGATACATCTGAGTACTTGTCTATGGGTGATGCTGCCCACCTGTTGGGCGTTACGAAAGCCCGCATATCTCAACTTGCCGCATCGGGAACGCTCGCGTGCGATATTGTGGGCGGACGGAAGATGGTTGAGTATGATTCTGCGGTTGCTTATCAAAAGGTCCGCAAACGAGGGCGCCGTCCTGCAGCCGATGTGGGACGCAAGTTTACGCTGATGTCGGCCGACCATGAGGTCGCGCATGTCTCATTTGATCCGACGCGCGAGTTTCCCTTCGAAATCGCCGAGGTCCTCGATGCGCAACGAATGCCGTTAGGCACGTGCTCGAGCTCTTCTCCTACAGTGAATAAACGGGAGCTCAACGTGTGGTGGAGCCATCGGTCGGTGCCTGACGTCCGTCCCGGACTCGTCTCGCGCTATCGTGAACTGGGAATTGCCAGTGGTATCGAGGTTCCGGTTCGGTGCCTGGGTCTCTCGCTTTCGGATTGCTATTGGCTGCGGCCGGCAGAATGCGATGAGCTCGAATGGCAAAACATCAATTACTTTGAGAACGAATTTGAGCGATCGGCGCCCGAAGAGCGTTCGGGTTGGCTGGAAGGCATCGGTCTTAAAAATCCGGACAACACGTCCGAGGGCGAGCTCCCTAAATCGTGGATGATCCGAAACGGCATTCGCGTTTTGGCTAAAGGTTGCGGGATGGACGATCAGCGTCCCTTTAACGAGGCGGTTGCAACGGCTCTACAGCGTCGCTTGCTGTCGGAGGGCGAGTTTGTTCCCTATACGGTTGAGCGGATGTTCAATGGCCCCGGGTGCCTGTGTGAGGATTTTCTTGACGGCCGCGAGGAATACGTTCCGGCTGTTTACGTTAAGAACGCCCTTGGCGGCCAGCGAGGAGGCTCGACGTACGACCGGTACTGCCGCTTTCTTGGTAAGCATGGTGTCGATGAGGTCGCCGTGAGAAGGTCTATGTCGCAGATGATCGTTTGCGATGCTCTTTTGGCCAACAGCGACCGCCATTGGCGAAACTTTGGCATCATCCGCAATGTCGACACCCTGGAGATAAGGCCTGCTCCGCTGTTCGATAGCGGCAACTGCCTGTGGTACAACGTACCAACTGCCGTGCTCGCAGCTGGGGAGTTTGGGTTTTCCGCTAAGCCGTTTGGGCCCGACCCTTCCGTCCAGCTGGCGCTTGCGGACTCACTCGATTGGTTCGATTCATCACGACTCAACGGATTTGTTGATGAGGCGATCGAGATTCTTTCGCAGAGCGAATGGGCGACGGCGGAGGGTCGACTCGAGGCCATTCGTCGCGGCCTCGAGCGTCGCGTAATCGAGGTTGGTGCCGCTGTTGAGGTACTTCGACACGTGCAGCGATAAACCCGCGGCTACTTAAGTGCGCCGGTCACGGTACCGCCGCCTAGGACGATGTCGCCGCGATAGACTACAACGGCCTGGCCGGGGGCGATGGCTCGCTGTGGCTCGTCAAAAGTCAGCAGCATTTGCCCGTTGGCGCCACGTGTAAGGGTCGCTGCCTGGTCCTTTTGACGGTAGCGGTACTTGGCACCTACGCGAATGCCGCCGGCGTCGAGCTCCGCCTCCATGCGTGCGTCAGGGGCGCTCCAGATCCAGTCGTTGGCCGTGAGCGCTGCGGCCGTCAGGTCCTCGGCCTCGCCCAGATGCACAATGTTGTTGGCGGCATCGACGCCCGTTACGTACACGGGATGCGCCATCGCGACGCCCAGGCCCTTGCGCTGGCCGATGGTATAGCGCAACGCGCCGTTATGGCGCCCGACCACGCTGCCGTCGCGCCACACAATGTCGCCCGGTGCAGCGGGATGTCCGCAGCGGCGCTCGATATAGCCCGCGTAGTCGCCGTCCGCGATAAAGCAGATATCCTCGCTCTCGGCCTTCTTGGCGTTGGCAAAGCCCTGCTCGGCGGCAATGCGGCGCACGTCGCGCTCTTTGTCCAGCCCAGCCAGCGGAAAGATCGTGCGTGCCAGGCGCTCTTGCGTGAGCGAATACAAAAAGTAACTCTGGTCCTTTTTGGGGTCCTCGCCGCGATGCAACCGCCAGGTGCCGTCGGGCGCCTGGCTCGTCTTTGCATAGTGGCCCGTGGCGATGTAGTCGCAGCCCATATCGAGTGCCGCATCGAGCAGCGCGCCAAACTTAATATGGCGGTTGCAGATGATGCACGGGTTGGGCGTCAGTCCCTCCTGATAGGCAGTCACGAAGCGCTCGATAACGTTGCGGTCGAAGGTTTGCTGCAGGTCGAGCACGTGGTGGGGTATCCCCAGGCGCTCGGCGACGGCCTTTGCATCGGCGATGTCGCGGTCGACTTTGCTCATGCCCGTGGCGGGGTCGGGCACGGGGCAGGTGAGGCGCATGGTAGCACCGACGCATTCGTAGCCCTGGCGCTTGAGCAGGTACGCGGTCACGCTGGAATCGACGCCGCCGCTCATGGCGACGAGCACGCGCTTGTTGTGCATGGGGAGGTTCTCCTTGGTGGCATGTGGCCAAAAAAGAAAAGCGGCGCGGGAGGCTGGTTCCGCGCCGCAGACATTGTAGCAAGTTCGGACGACTCGTGGGGCGCCCTGATGGGATGGGCTCAGACTGCCGGGAGAGAGGAGACCGGTTCGTCCTGGGCTCAACCTATGGGCGACAGGCCCTAGTCCTGGAAGAGTGCCGTGGACAGGTAGCGCTCACCGGTATCGGCGAGCAGGGCCACGATGGTCTTGCCCTCGTTCTCGGGGCGCTTGGCCAGCTGCAGTGCGGCCCACACGGCGGCGCCGGACGAAATGCCCACGAGCACGCCCTCCTTGTGGCCCACGGCGCGGCCGGTCGCAAAGGCGTCGTCGTTCTCGACGGGGATGATTTCGTCATAGATCTGGGTGTCGAGGACGTCGGGCACAAAGCCTGCGCCGATGCCCTGGATCTTGTGCGGGCCGGCCTGGCCCTTAGAGAGCACCGGGGAGGTGGCGGGCTCAACGGCGACGACCTTAATCTCGGGGTTCTGCTCCTTGAGGAACTCGCCCACGCCGGTCACGGTGCCGCCGGTGCCAACGCCGGCGACGAAGATGTCGACCTTGCCGTCGGTGTCATCCCAGATCTCGGGGCCGGTCGTGGCCTTGTGGATGGCGGGGTTGGCGGGGTTTACAAACTGGCCGGCGATAATGCTGTTGGGTGTCTCCTTCTGCAGTTCCTCGGCCTTGGCGATGGCGCCCTTCATGCCCTTGGAGCCGTCGGTGAGCACGAGCTGTGCGCCGTATGCCTGCATAAGTTTGCGGCGCTCGACGGACATGGTCTCGGGCATGGTGATGATCACCTTGTAGCCGCGAGCCGCCGCCACCGAGGCGATGCCGACGCCGGTGTTGCCACTCGTGGGCTCGATGATGGTGTAGTCGCCGCCGCGCACGAGCTTGCCGGCCTTCTCGGCCTCGTCGATCATGTTCTTGGCGACGCGGTCTTTGACGGACCCGGCGGGGTTGAAGTATTCCAGCTTGACGAGCACGCGGGCCTTGAGGTCTTCATCGGCCTCAAAGTGAGTGAGCTCCAGAAGCGGAGTGTGGCCGATAAGCTGATCGATGGATGTGTAAACCTTGCTCATGGTGAACCTCCAAAGTGTTCAAATGACTGGATACCGTGTGGTTTTACGGTGCGTGTAACAGCGAAACCCACAAACCTTATGGGTTGTTCGTTTTGCTGTTGGCAAGCATAGTAGACAGTAAAGCCTAGTAACACAATAGGAAATAGAAGATTATTACGAGTCGATTAACCAGCTTGACGGGAATAGGTATTTTCAAAACCAATTTTTCGGCTAGAATTTCTACGAATTAAAAGACCGAAAGGCAGCTATATATATGTTGGTTTCCACAAAGGGCAGATATGCCCTGCGCGTTATGGTCGACCTGGCCGAGCACCAGGCGGCGGGCCGTATTCCCCTCAAAGAGATCGCCGCGCGTCAGGGGATTTCGGAGAAATATCTGGAGAACATTTTGGCCACGCTCGTCCGCGCCAATATGCTCTCGGGCATGCGCGGCAAAGGCGGCGGCTATGTGCTCACGCGCCCGCCCGAGCAGTACACGGTGGGCGAGATCTTGCGCCTGACCGAGGGCAGCCTGGCACCGGTCGCATGCCTGGACGGCGACTGCAAGGGCTGCTCGCGTTCGGACGAGTGCCCCACGCTCGACGTGTGGAAGAACCTGGACAAGCTCATTAACGACTATCTCGACGGCGTGACGCTCGATACGCTCGTCGCTCCCAACGAGGGCTACGACTACGTCATCTAGCCGCACCTGCCATTTGGGGACGGGGTAGAAATGGTCGATTTTCTTGCCCTCTGAGGCTTGACAAATGACAAGGCCGCCCATCGTTGCGATGGACGGCCTTCGTTTTGGCGTGTTGTGGCGGTCCGTATCCGGTCGCTTTAGTTCCTGGCGACGCTGTCGAGAATGCTGCGCATGATGGATACCAGGATACTGCCCATAAAGGCCGATCCAAAGCTGGCAATGGAGATACCCGCGCCCAGCAGATTGACCGACAGGTAGCTGGCCAGCTCGAGCATAAAGCTGTTGACTACGAGCTGAAAAATACCAAGCGTGATAATAGTGAGCGGCAGTGAGATGACCGTCAGGAACGGCTTGACGAGCGAGTCGACGATGTTGAGGAACAGTCCCACGAAGGCAAAGCAGACCCAGGCGTCGGCCGTGCCGAAGGGCTGAATGCCGGGGACGAGAAACGTTGCGATCGCGATGGCGATTGAGGTCAAAAGCCAGTTGAGCAAAAAGCGCATGGTGGGAATCCTTTCTTGCGCATGGCGTGGTGGGGGGGCGTGAGGGGCACACACCTTTGCAACTCGGATAGATGCGCGGGCACGGCCCTGTTCGGCCGCCCATTGTCTCAGATATTCGTGGAGCTTGCGTGCGCGTTCGGTTTCAAAACGGCGTTCGTCCTAGAAAACGCGCCGCTGGCAGAGAGTCTTGTCGCTTTAGTTTGGTGGTGTGCTACACTGCTACGGGCAAAAGCCACAGGCGTTGCCCTATTGCATAGAACGGGCGAACGATGCCCGATGTCAGTACCAACTTCGATGCCTTTTGGCGGGTTTGGCGGTGATCGATGAATATCGAGAACATGTTTGACAAGCCTGATGTCAAGCAGCTGGTCCACGCATTTAGCCTTTTGGACGACGAGAAAGATATCCAAGCGTTTTTGACCGATATCTGCACGCCGCGCGAGATTTGCGATCTATCGCAGCGTCTGCAGGTCGCGCGTTACCTGGACGAGGGCGAGCCCTATGTCGAGGTTCAGGCGCGTACCGGCGCTTCGTCCACCACGGTGAGCCGTGTGTCCAAGGCGCTCAACGGCGAGTACGGTGGCTACCGCAAGATCCTCATTAAGCTGGAGGATGGCGAGTAGGCCACGCAAAAAACGAATTTTACAAAACCGCTCTTCCGGGGGCGGTTTTTTGATCCCCTGGGGACGGAGGAAAACGGATCACCGGGTTAGACTGACCCCCTCGATGATCCGTTTTCCTCCGTCCCCAAGGGATCAAATCTGTTGGCGTGGGGCAAATCTGTCCGCTTGGGCGGGTAGGATGGATACATTGATTATTGCGAACAGTTTGAGCGGAGGACCATGTCTGTTCGAATCTATACCACCAATGCCGGCACGGATTTGAGCGATGCCGAGTCGGCGCTGCTTGCCGACCTTATTGCCCGCCACGCGCGTGCCGTGTTGCTGGCGCCAACGTTTGCCGAGCTCGACCTGTGCCGTCATGATGCGGCGGAAGCCGGGATTTCGCTGGGTATTGACTACAAGACGCCTACATCGTGGCTTCGCTCGCTTTGGGAGCTTTTGGGCGACGGGCGCGGTTTCGTCGACAACCTGCAGCGCCAGATGCTGTTTTCGGACATGGTCACGCGTCTCGACGATGCCGATCTGCAGCCGCTTTCGCGCAGCCAGGGCACGGTGCGCATGCTCGCGCGCATGGCCCGCGACGTGCTGCCGGGTGTGGCGGGGACGGGTGCCGAACGATGCCGTGGCGACAACTGCCAGCCGGAGCCAAAAAGCGATGCCGAGGCTCGTGTGTTCGAGCTTTTGCGCGCCTACGCGGGCGGTTTGGACCGTCGAGATATGGTCGAGCCCTGTGAGGCGGCCGACATTATGGCCGGTGCCCTGGCCGATAGCCTGCCGGCGTGCACCCGCGCCGTATGCGTGCGCGGTATCATGTCGTTTACGCACGGTCTGCTCGAGCTGCTGTCTGCCGTGGCGAACAATGGGGGAGAGGTCGTCGTGCTGCTTGCCCGCGAGCAGGCGGCGATGCGCGAGGAGCTTGCCGCGGCATTTGATGCCCGCGGTGTGCTGTTTGGGGCCGCGCCGCTGGAGGAGGACGCCGTCGCGTCTGATGCCGCTTGCGGGACCGCCGCTCAGCCTGCCTTTATTGAGGTCGCCGGCCCCCATGCCCGTGCCCATGCTTATGCGGACGCCATCGATAAGTTGGTGAAATCGCACAAGGAGTCCAAGGCCGATAAAACTACTGCAACGCCCGCCGACCCCGTGCGCGTGCTCGTTGTTTCTGCCCGGGCACCCCAGCTGTTCGGTGAGCTCGCCTCTCGTCTGGCGGCTCGTCATATCGCCGCCGAGACAGCTGAGTTCACGGCGTTTTCCCAATCCATTGCGGGCAGGCAGTTTGCGGCGCTTGCCGGTCTGATCGAGCGTATGAAGGCCGCCGATGAGGGCATGGCGTCAAAGACCGAGTGGTGGCCCGCGCCGGAGCTTACCGACTGGATCTACAGTCCGCTTTCGGGCGCTGATGCCGTCAATGCCCGTACCTTCGATAAGAATATACGTCTCTCGCGCAGCAAGACTACCGCGGGCGTTAAGAGCCTGCTGCAGAGTGTCCAAGGCCAGGTGAGGGGCGCGCGCAAGGCGGCGAGCGACGATAACTGGTTTAAGAACGTACCGTGTGTGGTCTCGGACGTGTTCCAGGCGCTGTGGCGTGACAAGCCCGTGACGGCGCTCAAGGCCATGCTTGCCGTTGCCGAGGCGTTGCCCGATCGCTCGCTGGGCAGCTTGGATGGCCAGGCCCGTCGCCAGGCGGAGGTAGCCCTGCTGCGCCACGCCATCGACATCCTTATGAACGGCGCCCGCGCGCTCGACGTGTCGCAGGCCGCGACCGTGCCCGTGCTCGATGGCATTCGCACCAAGGTGGACAAGCGTAGCACCGCCTACGATTACGAGACCCACGAGGTTGACCGTGCGCCACGTGCCCAGGTTCGTTTTGCTTCGCTTGCCGACGCGGCGGCTCTGCGCCCCGGCAGCTACGATGCCGTGCTGTTTGCCGATGTCGATCTGGACAGCTATCCACTCTCGCACGAGGAGGGACCGCTGGCTACGCTGACGGCGAGCCTTGGTCGCGAGGGCGTGACGCTTGAGCCCGCGGCCCTGCTGCGCGTGCGCTTTGGTCACGCGATGCAGGCGGCACGCGGCCCGGTTGCGCTTGCCCGCGTGACGCACGATCGCCAAGCGCGCGAGTGCTACCCGGCTGCCGTGTGGACCGAGTTGCGGGCGCATGCCGAGGCCGCTGAAGCTGCTAGGGAAGCTGACGCCGACAAGGCCGCTGACGACGCTAAGACCACTGGTGACGCTAAGGCCGCTGGCGCCGACAAGGCGAAGTGCGTGGGTGAGGGTGATATCGTAAAGGACTTCGATCCCGCGGCAGGCGAAGGTCTCAAGCGCGAGCGCGTGACCTGTGAAGCCCCTCAGCATCTGAGTGCCGAGGCCGTGCCGTATTTGGTCCTGCGTCGTCGCGATGGCGAGGGCGAGGACGCGCCGCTCGTGCCGCGCCTGACGTCCGCCTCGCAGATCGAGGCCTATTCCACCTGCCCGCTGTGCTGGTTCGTCTCGTATCGCGTCAAACCTCAGTCCATCGATGCGGGCTTTGGCAACATGGAGAAGGGCAACTTTGTCCATGACGTGCTGGAGCACTTGCATGCACGTCTTCCGCAGGAGGGCATGGAGCGCGTGACGCCCATGAATCTGCCGCGCGCGAAGGAGCTGCTGCACGAGGTCTTTGCCGAGACCCTGGCCGAGCACGCCGGCAAGCGCGGTACCGAGGGCCCGCTGGTGCCGCTCTCTCCAGTGGAGGAGCGCCAGGCGGCCGAGATCTTGCCGCAACTGGAGGGCGTGCTCGCCTACGAGTCCGAGGCGCTCGCGCCCTTCGCGCCGCGCTACCTGGAGTTTGCGTTCAACGAGCTCCAGGTCGAGTATGCCGGCTGGCCGCTCGGCGGGCGCATCGACCGCGTGGATGTGGACGCCGAGAACCGCGCTGTGGTGATTGACTACAAGCATCGTTCGGGTGTCGAGGAGTTTAAGCTCGCCGACCCCACGGTGCGCGACGAGGAGTCGGGCGAGGCCCCCATCGACGATCCGCGCTGGCTGCCACCCCATACCCAGACACTCATCTACGCGCAGGCCATGCGCCGGGCGCTGGGTCTAGATGCCCGTGCGGCGCTCTATTTTTCGACCAAGGGCGGCAAGCCCGCACTGCGTGGTGCCGCAAGTGCCGAGTTGCTCGAGGAAGAGCGCGGCGACGGCCGCATTCCGGGCCTTAAGAAGGGCTTTCCGGGCGAGGGCGGCAACATGGACTTCGATGCGCTGCTCGACCGCGTGGAGGCCGGCATCGCCGAGCGCTTGCGCGAACTCGAGG
>UQMM01000009.1 GCA_900542165.1 uncultured Collinsella sp.
GGCCGCGCGGCAAGGAGATATATTGCCAGACCGGAGGGGCCCCGTGGGCGGGAATCTGGGTGTACACATTTCCTACACATCTTTGAATCCGACTAACGTTTGCCAGCCGTTACCTACCGCTCGCCGAGCATCTCTTTATATAAGGCAGTCTCATGGTTAAAGCGGATACGTCCCCCTAGCTAAAGCACAGCCAGCATCGAGCAACTCATCACGTTCTTCCACCGAGAACCCCTCGGCGTAGACGCGCACCACTGGTTCGGTCCCGCTAGGACGGACCAGCAGCCACGTGTCATCCTCGAATGCTAAACGCAAGCCATCCATATGACTAACGTTTTGCGGCACCTTGCCACAAATCGACTTGGGGTTTACGCCCGGCAGCAGGGTTCGTAACGTTTCGGCATCTTCGGCCTCAAGGCGCAAATCGCGTCGACCGTAACTCGTCTTACCAAAACTGTCCTCGAGTTGGTCGACCAGAACGCCCAAAGGCGCGTCCGTCTTTGCCATAAGCTCACACAGAATCAGACAGGCGAGGATTCCATCGCGCTCGGGCATATGCGCGGCGATGCCGATACCACCGGCTTCTTCGCCGCCTATGAGGACGCCGCCCTTCTTCATCTCCGCCGCTATATATTTGAAACCGACTGGTTTGACGGTCACGCGGCAGCCAAGCGCCTCGGCAATGCGACGCACGAGCGTCGAGCATGAAAGGTTGACGACGACGCGCCCCTCCAAGTTACGAAATTGAACTAAGTCGCCCAAAACGAGCGCCATGATCTGATGCGGATGTATATATCTTCCGCGCTCGTCAACCGCGCCGATACGGTCGGCGTCGCCGTCGGTCACCAGGCCAGCGCAAGCTCCGTCCTCGATAACCGTGCGCTCGCAAGCGTCCACCCAAGGCTCAACGGGGTCGGGGCAGATATCTTCTTGGTCAGACGCCTGCCCGGCGTGAATCTCGTGCACCTCAACGCCAAGCTCGCGCAGCAAGTCAGCTAGATAGCCCTGGGCTGCGCCGCCCATGGGATCAACAACCACGCGCAGGTGCGCGGCGCGGATGGCTTCGGCATCGACAAATGATGCCACCGCCTGCATATAGTCAGGAATGATATCCGCGGTGCGATATTGCCCCTCGATCCCCATTGGCTCGGGAGCCACGGTCTCTTCGAGCTCTTCGATGACATCCTGGTTGGCGGTCGAGCCGTCACCCATGCGAATCTTGAGGCACAGATAACCCTGCGGATGATGGGACCCCGTCACCATGAGCGCGCCGCACGCCTCACCGTCATAAGCCGCCGCCCACGTAAGGGCAGGGGTCGGAACAGGTCGCGAAGCGAGCACGGCGTCCAGCCCGTGCGCTGCTAGCACGCCCGCCGCAAGCTCAGCGAACTCGCGCGCCAGAGGCCGGTTGTCGAACCCTATATATACCGTTTTGCCCGGATTGGTCTTTTGCCACAACTCGCCGACGGCGTCGGCGATACGGGCAACGTTATCGGCAGTGAAGTCCTCATCGACGCGAGCGCGCCAACCGTCAGTTCCAAAATGAATTATCGCGCACACGCGCAGACACCTCACAGTGTTTGGATCATGGTACGCATGCGGTATACCCGCAACATGCACTCGGCAACCTGACGGCACCAGCATTCACCATTTGGGCAAATGCTGCCGAGGACATGCAAGCAATAAAAAAACCGCCCCGTATGGAGCGGTTTTGCCCTTTATATATCGAGCGCCTCGGCCATCGCTGCCGTAGTGATTGCCGTGGTTCCGCAGCAACTGCCCACCATTGCGGCACCGGCATGTCTCCATTCGATGCATGCGCGCGCGAAAGCTTCGGGGTTCTCGTGCCATACGGGGCCATCCTGAGTCTGGACCGGATCGCCTACGTTGGGACGCACCGTGACGGGAGTAGTCGCCGATGCAACCATCCTGGGCACCGCCGCGTTCGCGGCCGCAAGCGAACAGCAATTAACACCAATCGAGTTTGCGCCGTGTTTTTCGGCGTACAAAACGGCTGCCTCGATGTTGAGGCCATCGCCCAACAGGTCGCCTTTATCGTCAACGACAAAACTCACCAGAACAGGCATACCGTCGGCGGCATCTCGGGCACCGGCAAGCATGGGCTGCAAATTACGGATAGACGTCACCGTCTCGATCAGCAGACCGTCAACGCCGGCATTGAGCAAGGCGTGCGCCTGTTCGCGCGCAATGCCTCGGATTTCACGATACTCGGCAGAGTCCTCGGCAAACCACTCAATACCGATCGGGCCCATCGAGCCCAGCAGCAGCTGAGGGTGCGCCTGGCGGGCATCGTCGACGGCCCCGCGATTGACCTCCGCCACGGACGGCGCAATCTGGTCGTGCTTGAGGGCATAGCTCGATGCCTGAAAGGTGTTGGTAATGAGCACTTGCGCGCCAGCGGCGACATACAAGCGATGGATACGAGAAACGGTCTGCGGCTCCGCCAGATTCCAAAACGCCGGTGGAATGTCGGCGGCATCGTACTCACTCAACAAAACACTGCCCATGGGGCCCTGCGCCAACAAGGTCTCGCTCGACAAGCGGCGCGCAAGTTCCTCGGCACCAAAGCGGTTGTAATAACTCGTATCCATATATATCCCGCTATTCCTCGACGCTGATTCCCTGCTTTTCGAGATAGGCGAGCCAGCGGCTCATCGTGTCCTCGGATAGCGCATGCTCCATCATGCAGGCCTCGGAATCGGCTCGCTCAAATTCGACACCGAGCTCCTGAACCAAAAACGTGCGGATGAGGCGATGACGGTACCAGATAGCCGTGCCAACCTCGCGGCCGCGATCGGTCAGGACTACCTTGCCGTAGTGCGATTGCTCGACAAGCTCGGATGCCTTGAGCGCCGAAACCGCTTTATTGACCGATGCCTTGGAGACGCCAAGGCGCTGCGCGATGTCGACCGATCGCACACCGTTGGTTTCCCCCTCTTCGCTTTCAATGCGAACCATGCACTCCAAGTAGTCTTCGTTCGCCACCGTCAGATGTAGTTCGCGCGAGCTAATTGTCGTATCCATGATCTTCCGTCCCTTCTGCATTCAATGGCTGATTCTACCCCATCCAAGCGTCGCGGTATGCCGTGGCATACCGTGCTAGAGTTCTTGTTGCACACGACGACCAAGATTGGAGCGGTCTTTATGGAAAACACCACCACGAACCCCGATGTCCTCGAGCGCTTTTTGCGCTACGTCCAGATCAACACGCAGTCCGAGGATGCAAACTGCGACCAGGTACCCTCGAGCGCCGTTCAGTTTGACCTTGCCAACGTGCTGGCTAAAGAGCTGCGCGAGCTTGGTGCGGAAGATGCCCACGTGACCGAGCACGCCTATGTCTGCGCGCATATCCCCGCAAGTGCGGGCGCTGAGGACAAGCCCGCCCTGGGCCTGATTGCCCATCTCGACACCACCGAAGTTGCACCGGGCGCCGGCGTGAAGCCGCGCATCGTACACTACGAAGGCGGCGACCTGGTCTGTGGCACGGTTGACGGTAAGCCCGTTGCCATGAGTACCGCCAAGCTTCCCGCCCTGAACGACCTCGCGGGTGAGGACTTGGTCTGCAGCGATGGCACCACGCTGCTGGGCGCAGACGACAAGGCAGGCGTCGCCGAGATCATGTCGCTTGTCGCGCGTATCGCTCAGGACCCTTCTCTGCCCCATCCCGCACTCGGCATTTGCTTCTGCCCTGACGAGGAGATCGGCCACGGAGCCGAGCTGTTGGATATCGATACCTTTGGCTGCAAGTACGCCTACACGGTCGACGGCGGCCCCATCGGCGAGCTGGAGTGGGAGTGCTTTAACGCCGCCGAGGTGACCGTCCGCTTTGAGGGCCAGTCCATCCACCCGGGCGACGCCAAAGGCCGTATGGTCAACGCAGGCAATCTGTTCTGCGACTTCAACGCGTTGCTCCCCTACGTGCAGCGCCCGGAGTATACGGAAGGCTACGAGGGCTTTTATCACCTTGAGGGTGTATCTGCGACCGTCGATCACGCCACAGCGCGCTATATCGTCCGCGACCATGACGCCGCCAAGTTCCAGCAGAAACTCGACCTTATTGATGCCGCCGCCTCGATGCTCAACCAGCGTCTGGGTGAGGAGCGCGTGACGGTCGAGATTAAGCAGCAGTATCGAAATATGGCCGAGATCGTTCGTGACTATCCCGAGCTTATTGATGTTGCCAAGGAAGCCTACCTTGCCTGCGGCGTTGAGCCCCAAGTACTGCCAATTCGTGGCGGCACCGACGGCGCTCAGCTGTCGTTCCGCGGTCTGCCCTGCCCCAACCTTTCCACCGGTGGCTATTGCTACCACGGCGTCAACGAGTTTGTCCCGGTCAGTTCGCTCGTCAAGATGACCGACGTGCTCCAGGAGCTCGTCGCCCGCTTTGCATAAGGAACTCGAACAATCTAGGTAAGCAAAACCGCCCCGTCCTCAAAAACCGAGAACGGGGCGGTTTTTGGTGCAAGGGGAGTAGTCAGCACCGCAGGTTGAGCCAATGTCAGCGAGCGACGTCCAAGGCGAACAAGTTGGCATGAAAAAGGCAGGGCATTGACCTTCTGGTCATGCCCTGCCTTTTGAATGACAAATTGCCGCCTTGGGCGGCGCGCAGCGTCGAGCCGTTACGGCGTTTGGTAAAACGCCGTAACTTTTTTGATCATGCCGCCGAAGTTGAAAGGCAGATTGCCACTCTGGCGGGTTTGCAGCGTCAACTGGTTACGCGGGCTGGTAAGCCCGCGTAACCCTAGTAGTTAGCTTCGTAGCCGTTGCCGTCGCCGGTGGGCTCTTCGTAGTAGTCCGAATCGCTCGAATCGCTTGAGTCATCGGAATCGTCAGAGCTGACCGATGAGGTTGCGGTACCGTTTGCGTAGTCGTCAGACGTGTTGTTGTTCAGGTCGCCGATCGTAGAGCTGGAACCGTCGGAAAGACCCATGGTGTTGGGACCCTTGGGATCCTTGCCAGCCTCGACGCGCTCCATCATTTCCTTGAGCTCGTCCTCGTAGACAAAGACGTAGCTCACACCGTCGATCATGGTGCTGTCGTCGGCGTACGAAGGCAGGTTGGCCGAGTAGATACCGTCGACATCCATACCGCGCATGGCGTTGACCGTAGCCACGATATCCTGAACGCTCATATCGGTTACGAGCATATCGGACAGCGAATTAACCAGGCCAAAGATCTTCGTGGCATCGAAGTTATTGAGAATCTGGTTGGCAAGGGCGCCAAGCACCTGACGCTGGTGGCGCATGCGCGTGTAATCGCCGTCGGCATAGGTGTAGCGGCAGCGGGCATAGGTAAGGGCGGTGGCACCGTCCATATGCTGCTGGCCAGCGGTAATCTTAATATCCAGGTGCTCGGGGTCGTCAACATCATCGGTTGCGTTAATGTCGATACCGCCAACCGAATCAATCAGCGCCTGCATACCGTCGAAGCTGACCTCGGCATAGTGGGAAATCTGAACACCGCACAGCTCGTTGACCGCCTCGACCATGGCCTCGGCGCCGCCAACGGTATGGCAGGCGTTGATCTTCATGGTCTCGCCCTTGTACTCGACCTTGGTGTCGCGCGGAACGGAAATGAGCGTCGCCTGCTTTTGCGTGGGGTCGATGCGTGCCAGGATAATCGAGTCGGCACGATACGTATCCTCGCCCGGACGGCCGTCGGTGCCAAGAAGCAGCACGTAGAACGGATCCTTTGCCTCATCGGTGTCAACCAGAACCCGACGCAGATTGTCGGTAATGACATTAGAATCGCCGAGCTTGCCCATAATGGTGGCAAACCACAGGCCGGCAGCGGTAGTGGCACTCAGCAGCACGCCAAGCACGACAATGAGCGCGACGTGACGAATCGTGTGGCTACGACGACGTTGACGAGCGCGCTCGGAATAGCGAGCCACGTTATCGCGACTGTAGATCTTGGCCTGCGCACCAGTTGAGGGTCTTCGGGCGGTGGTATCCGCGAGGGGCTTTTTATTAAACATAGGCAACCTGTATTAGTAGATGACGGGATCGGGGACGGTAGCATGCTCGACATGCGCGTCGAGCGCCTGCAGCTTTTCGACAAACTGCTCGTAGCCGCGCTTGATGTGATGGATAGCCGAAACCTCGGTCGTCCCGTCGGCGATCAAGCCCGCTACGACGAGGGCCGCTCCGCCACGCAGATCGGGCGAGGTAACCTGTGCGCCCGAGAAGCCCTTGACGCCATGAATCATGGCATGATGACTCTCGATACGAATGTCGGCACCCATGCGCACCAGCTCAGAGGCAAACATAAAGCGATTCTCGAAGATGTTCTCGGTAATAACGGAACTGCCGTCGGCAAGGGCGGAGAGTACCATAATCTGCGCCTGCATGTCCGTCGGGAAGCCGGGGAACGGAAGCGTCTGGATGTCGACCGGCTTGATACGCTCGGCACGGTTCACATGGACACCATCCTCGACGCGCTCGCAATCGATACCCATGAGCTCCATCTTCTTGAGCACCATGCCCAAGTGAATGGGGCAAAAGCCCGTGACATCGACACCGCGATCGTCGGCCATCAACGCACCGGCAACGATAAAGGTACCGGCCTCGATGCGGTCGCCTACCACGCGATGGGTAACAGGATGGAGCTCTTCCACGCCTTCGATAGTCACGACGGGCGTGCCGGCGCCAACAATCTTGGCGCCCATCTCGTTGAGCATGTTGGCGAGATCGACAATCTCGGGCTCGCGGGCGGCATTGTCGATAACCGTGGTGCCCTGTGCGCGCACAGAGGCCATGATGAGGTTCTCGGTCGCACCGACGCTGGCGAACTCGAGCGTGACGGTGGTACCGCGCAGACCTTGGGGCGCATTGGCGTTGATGTAACCGTGGGCGGTATCAAACTCAACGCCCAGGGCCTCGAGACCCAGAATGTGCATATCGATCTTGCGAGCACCCAGGTTGCAGCCGCCCGGCATGGCAATCTTGGCGCGATGGAAGCGGCCCAGCAGGGGTCCCATGACGGCGGTGGAAGCACGCATCTTGGCAACGAGCTCGTAGGGGGCCTCCCAAGAATCGACCTGAGAGGTATCAATCTCGAGCGTGTGCTCGTCGAGAACATCGATCGTAGCGCCCATGCCCTTGAGCACCTTGCCCATCACGTGAACATCGGAAATATCGGGCACGTTCTGCAGCGTCGTCTTGCCCGGCGCCAGAAGCGTTGCCGCCATGAGTTTGAGCGCGGAGTTCTTGGCACCCGAGACGGGCACGGAGCCTCCGATGGCGTGGCCACCCTCAACGCGAATAATATCCAAGGTCTACCCTTTCAAAAAGCATGCCCGGGGTGGCTGGGCCATCCCGGGCATGATGTGTTCGCAAATGGTCGAACGCTAAATCGTTTGACTATTGGGCAAGCTTGAGCTTACACCATGCGATTTCATTATAGAGGTAGGCGCGGCGTGCATCATCCTCCGACAAATTACCCAGCTTCTCTTCAAAACCTTGAATATCAGCTTTAAGCTTGTCGGCATCGACGGTCGCCAAATCGCAAGCGCGCTCGGCGAGAACGGTCACGACATCGTCCGCAACCTGGGCATAGCCGCCGGCCACGGCAAACGTGTGGTCGACAGTGCCCATGGCCTTATCGGAAACGCGAACGTAACCGCGGTCGATCGTGCAGATCTCGCTGGAGTGAGCAGGCAGAACGCCAAACTCGCCATCCGTGGACGGAATCGACACAAACGCAGCGTCGCCCTCATAGGCGCAGCTCACGGGGCACACGATGCGGATACGCATAACCTACTTCTCCCCCATCTTGCGGGCGCGCTCGCGCACGTCCTCAATCGTGGAAGCATAGCGGAAAGCCTGCTCGGGCAGGTCATCGGCCTTGCCGTCGACAATCTCGGCGAAAGAGCGGACGGTATCCTCGACGCGGACGTAGACACCGGGGTTGCCGGTGAACTTCTCGGCGACGTGGAAGGACTGCGAGAGGAACTGCTGAATCTTACGGGCACGGTTGACCGTAAGGCGCTGCTCCTCGGACAGCTCGTCCATACCCAGAATGGCGATGATGTCCTGAAGGTCGGAGTACTCCTGCAGGAGCTCCTGGACCTTGACGGCGACACGGTAGTGCTCCTCGCCGACGATCGAGGGATCGAGAGCGTCGGAGGAAGATGCGAGCGGGTCGATAGCCGGGAACAGGCCGAGCGACGAAATGCTACGCGAAAGAACCGTGGTGGCGTCGAGGTGCGTAAACGTCGTGGCAGGCGCCGGGTCGGTCAGGTCGTCTGCGGGGACGTAGACAGCCTGGACGGAGGTAATGGAGCCCGTCTTGGTCGAGGTAATGCGCTCCTGGAGGTCGCCCATCTCGGTTGCCAGCGTGGGCTGGTAACCAACGGCGGACGGCATACGGCCCAGCAGTGCGGAAACCTCGGAACCTGCCTGGGAGAAGCGGAAGATGTTGTCGATGAACAGCAGAACGTCCTGGCCGCGATCGCGGAAGTACTCAGCGGTGGTAAGGCCGGCCAGACCGATGCGCAGACGCGCTCCGGGCGGCTCGTTCATCTGACCATAGACCAAGCAGGTCTTGTCGATAACGCCAGACTCGCTCATCTCGAGGAACAGGTCGGTGCCCTCGCGGGTACGCTCGCCGACGCCGGTGAACACCGAGGTGCCACCGTGCTCCTGGGCGAGGTTGTTGATGAGCTCCTGAATCAGAACGGTCTTGCCGACGCCGGCGCCGCCGAACAGGCCTGTCTTGCCGCCACGGATGTAGGGCTCGAGCAGGTCGACGGCCTTAATGCCGGTCTCGAAGATCTCGGTCTTGGTGGTGAGCTCGTCGAAACGGGGCGCTGCATGGTGGATGGGGTAGAACTCCTCCACCTCGGGCATGGGCTTGCCGTCGACGGGCTTGCCCATGACGTTCCAAATACGGCCGAGCGTCTTGGGGCCAACGGGCATCTTCATGGGCTCACCGGTATCGGTGGCGATGAGGCCGCGCTGCAGGCCGTCGGTCGAGGACATGGCGACCGTGCGGACGACGCCGCCCGGAAGCTGGCTCTCGACCTCAAGGATCGTGCTCAGATGACCGATCGGGGTCTCGGCCTCGACCGTGAGCGCGTTGTAGATCGGGGGCACCGCACCGTCAAACTTGACGTCGACGACAGGACCGATGATTCGCACGATGCGACCATCACCGGCAGTCGTCTTCTTGGTGGCTTCCTCGACCGCAAGCTTTACGGTGTTATTAGCCATTACTGTTCCTCCAATGCTGAGGCTCCGCCGACGATCTCGTTAATCTCGGTCGTGATCGAAGCCTGGCGCACGCGACTATACGTGCGGGTAAGGGTCGAGATGATCGCGGTGGCGTTTTCCGTCGCGGAGTGCATGGCCTTGCGGCGTGCACCCTGCTCGGCAGCCGCCGAATCGATCAGGGCCTGGTAGATGACCGTCAGGATATAAGACGGCACAAGCTTGCCGAGAACATGCTCGGGAGAGGGCACGAACTCGAACGTGGACGAGATGCGCTTAGGGGCGTCGGTCTCGTTCTTACGCGGACCGTGGGCCATAGCGATCATCTCGGGGTCGAGCGGCAACAGATGCTCGACGCGAAGCTCCTGATCCACGCGGTTCTTGGCGTGGTGGTAGACAAGCTCGACACGGTCAAGCTCACCGGCACGATACGCATCGCAGATATGAGAGGAGATCATGCGGGCCTGATTGAAATCGGGCTCAGAGGAGTTGCCCTCAAAGTGCATGACGACGTTTGCGCGGTCACGGAAATACGTGGCCGGTTTGCGCCCGCACGCGATGATCTCGCACTCGATGCCGTCGTTCGCCCAAGAAGCGGCGAGCTTTTCGGCCGTGCGCTCCACCGTCGTATTGAAACCGCCAGCAAGGCCGCGGTCCGAGGCAATAACGACAATCAGGCCATGCTTGACGCTCTCATGCTTCTGCAGCATGGGATCGGTGCCCGAACAGGAGGCGTCGCCGGCGACCGTCAACATGACGTCGGTCAGCGCCTCCTTATAGGGCTCGGCCTGCTTGGAGCGATCGAGGGCACGACGGATCTTGGCCGTAGAGACCATCTCCATCGTGCGCGTGATCTGCTTGGTCGTGGTAACCGAGGAGATTCGCTTCTTAATGTCGCGAAGGTTGGCCATGGGGCTTAGTTCTCCTCTGATCCAGAAACATCCGAATGGTGCTTGGCCATGAACTGCTGCTTGAAGTCGCCGATGACGCGCAAGAGCTCAGCCTTGGTGTCATCATCGATCTTCTTGGCGCGAACCTTGTCGAGCAGCGAGCCAAAGCCATTGTCCATGTACTCGATGAGCTCGGCACGGAAAGGCAGCACGTCGGCAATCTCCAGGTCATCCAGGAAGCCCTCGTTGCCAGCGAACAGCGCAACGATCTGCTCGCCAACCTCAAACGGCTTGTAGCGCGGCTGCTTCAGGAGCTCGGTCATGCGGGCACCATGGGTCAGCTGCTTCTGAGTAGCCTCGTCAAGGTCGGAGCCAAACTGCGTAAAGCCAGCGAGCTCCTGATAGGAAGCGAGGTCCAGACGGAGGTTGCCGGCGACCTGCTTCATGGCCTTGGTCTGCGCGTCGCCACCGACGCGGGACACGGAAATGCCCACGTCGACTGCCGGGCGCTGGCCCTGGAAGAAGAGCTCGGACTGCAGGTAGATCTGACCATCGGTAATGGAAATGACGTTGGTCGGAATGTAGGCCGAGACGTCGCCGTCCTGGGTCTCGATGATCGGAAGAGCCGTCATGGAGCCGTAACCGTTCTTCTTGGACATCTTGACGGCACGCTCGAGCAGACGAGAGTGCAGGTAGAAGATGTCGCCAGGATAGGCCTCGCGTCCGGGCGGACGATGCAGCGTCAGCGACATCTGACGGTAAGCCACAGCCTGCTTGGACAGGTCGTCGTAGATGACGAGCACGTGGCCACCGGGGTTGGTCTCGCTGGCGGGCTTGCCGTCCTCGCCGTTGTACATGAAGAACTCGCCGATAGCGGCACCGGCCATAGGCGCGATGTACTGCATAGGGGCGGAATCGGCAGCGGTGGCCGAAACGATGATGGTGTAGTCGAGCGCACCGTGCTGAGCGAGGGTCTCGCGGATGTTGGCAACCGTGGAGGCCTTCTGGCCGATGGCGACATAGATGCAGACCATGCCCTTGCCGCGCTGGTTGAGGATAGCGTCGATGGCGATGGCGGTCTTACCGGTCTTACGGTCGCCGATGATGAGCTCACGCTGACCACGGCCGATAGGCACCATGGAGTCGATGGCCAACAGGCCGGTCTGAACCGGCTCGCACACCGGGGTACGGTCGATGACGCCGGGGGCCTTGAACTCGATGGGACGACGGTGCGTGGCGACGATGTCGCCCAGGCCGTCGATGGGCTGGCCGAGCGGATTGACGACGCGGCCGAGCATGGCGCGGCTCACAGGGATATCCATAATGCGGCCAGTGGTGCGGCACTCGTCGCCTTCCTTGATGGAGTCGACGGCACCAAACAGAACGGCGCCGACCTCGTCACGGTCAAGGTTCTGGGCAAGGCCGAAGACGGTCTCACCGGTATCGGAGCTCTTGAACTCCAGAAGCTCGCCTGCCATGGCGCTCTTGAGGCCGGAGACGCGCGCGATGCCGTCGCCTACCTCGTCGACCGTTGAAACCTCATGCGTATCGACCGTCGCGGAGAGGCTCGTGAGCTGCTCCTGCAGTTTCTTGGCGATATCCTGGGCATTGAGGGTTTCGGACATTAGGCTTCACCTCCGTACGAATTAGCAGAGTTTGCGAGGGTCTCCTGCGCGATGCGCAGCTGCGTCTTGACGGAAATGTCACGACGCTCGCCGCGGGCCTCGAGCACCAGGCCGCCCACGATAGACGGGTCGACCTGCTCGATAAGGAATACCTTGCGGCCGAAGTCCTGCTCGCATTTCTTAGTGATGGTTTGACGCAGCTCGTCGTCGAGCGGGATCGCCGTGGTGACGGTCACGCCCACTACATCCTCGTCTTCCTCGGCAACATACTTAAAGGCAGCTGCCACCTTGGGAAGAAGGTCGAGCTGGTCGCGCTTGGACATGGTGTCGAGCACGGCGATGATCTCGGGGCTGGCAGAAGCCAGGCGCTCGATCATCTCGAGGTCCTCGAACACATGGTTCTCGGCCTTAGCGGCTTCCAGAAGGGAGCGCGCGTAGGTCTCGAGCACCTTGTCCTGATAGCGGCTAGTCGGCATTCAGGCTACCTGCTTCCTGGATGTAGCGCTCGATGAGCTTCTTCTGCTCGGCCTCGTCTGCAAGCGACTCGCCAACAATCTTGGTGGCGACGGCAACGGACAGGTCGGCGATAGAGCTCGCGGCACCGGCGTAGATGGACTTGCGCTCGTCCTCAACGGTCGTGTGGGCCTTGGCGATAATCTCCTCGGCCTCCTTGTGGGCAGCCTCGATGATACGGGCGCGCTCGGACTCGGCGTCCTTACGGGCCTCGAGAACGATGTCGGCAGCCTGACGACGGGCGTCGGTGACGATCGAGTCGGACTCAGCGCGCTTGGCGATAGCCTCCTGCTTGGTCTTCTCGGCCTCGTCGAGGCTCTCCTCGATCTTCTTGCCGCGCTCCTCCATGGTCTTCATGATGCCCGGCAGGGCGACCTTGGCCAGCACGATCCAGATAATCAGGAAGGCGATAAGCGCCGGGATGAACTCCGCCATCTTAGGGATGAGGATGTCCGCACCGGCAGCGCCGTCCTCAGCGAACGCGGAAACCGGCATGAGCAGCGCGGCCGCGGACGCGGAGAGTGCGATCGCGCTCTTCTGGGATGAAAGATTCATACTTGACGCTCCGTGCTATTTAACGATCAGCGCGACAACGAAGCCGATCAGAGCCAGAGCCTCGCCGAAGGCGGAGCCCATGATGAAGACGGTGAACACGCGGCCCTGGACCTCAGGCTGACGGGCCATAGCACCCGTAGCACCCAGAGCAGACAGGCCGATAGCAAGACCAGCGCCGATAACACCGAGACCGTAACCGATAACTCCCACGATTCCTCCTTTGTCGTGCGTGTCTTATTTCACGCAGGATAACCTTTTTATAACTGCCGGACTCCATGGGTACGGGCACCGGCGGTTTAACGAATTGCCTTACCTTTAAGGCGCGAACGGAAGACTACTCCTCCTCCGCGACCTCCTCTGCCTCGGAGACATACACGGCGGTAAGAACCGTGAAGACGTAAGCCTGGATGGCGCCGACCACAAGCTCGATCGCATAGATCAGGATGAGGATGGCAAGCCAGGCCAGCGAAGGCAGGGCGCCGACGGCGTGGGCCGCGGAAACCTGCTGAAGCAGCGGCTGCATGAACATGCTCGCCATGATGGCGAACGAGCCCATGACCACGTGTCCTGCGAACATGTTGCAGAACAGACGGACGGCGAGCGTGATGAGGCGCAGGAAGGTCGAGAAAAGCTCGACGACCCACACGAGCACGTTCATCGGGAAGCTCACGCCCTGCGGGGCGAGGCTCTTGATGTAGCCGATCACGCCGTGAGCCTTGCATCCGTAGTAGATGAAGTACACGAAGGCGAAGATGGCGAGCGCGGCGGTGGAGCCGATTGCGCCGGTGCCGGGCTTCATTCCCGGGATCAGGCCGATCATGTTGTTGATCAGGATGAACAGGAAAAGCGAGCACAGGAACGGGAAGTGCTTCTTCCAGTTCTCACCCACGACGCCCTTGCCGATATCGTTCTCGACGTACTCGATGATGTACTCGAAACCGTTGACGAAGAAGCCCTTGGGAACCAGGGTCTGCTTCTTCTTGAACACGGCCAGGACGATCAGGAGCACGATCGTGGAGACGATCAGCCAAAACGAGTACTGCGTGATGCCGCAGCTCAGATCGCCCACGACAGGGGTGGAGCTGAACTCGCTGACCAGATGATTAATCTCATCAGGCAGCTTTTCAAAAATTTCCACGACTTACCTTTCGACCTCATGAGGATCTCGCAGCGCCTTGGCGACACGAACCGTGCAGGCGGCCATAAAGGCCACGAAGCCGATCGCCTCGCCCAGGAGGAACATGCGAAATGCCTCTCCGAACAACACAAACACAACCAAGGTAAAGACGAGCAGGGCGATTGCCGAGACCGCCAGACTCACCATACCCTTGAGCATGTCCGCATTCTGTTTATCGTCAAGAACCGGCTTGAGCGTAAAGACAAAGGGAAGGAAGGCGACCGCGCCCGCGATGGCACCTGCAACGATAGCGAGCAGATCGGCTATCTGAAACACTGGCGTCCTCACTTTCCCTTTTTAACGCTTCACAGAACAGTTCCCGCCAAACATTGGTGACTATTGTACGAGCCAATCGCTAAAGTACAACCGAAAAAGCATCGGTTAATACGCACCTGTTCGTTTTCTTAAGACCTTCTTTATGCCGCAGGTACGGTAATAC
The DNA here is from genome assembly GCA_900542165.1 of uncultured Collinsella sp. Taxonomy (GTDB): domain Bacteria; phylum Actinomycetota; class Coriobacteriia; order Coriobacteriales; family Coriobacteriaceae; genus Collinsella. The sequence continues at coordinate 14,427 of UQMM01000009.1, forward strand.
GTTTTTCTCGAACCCTGCAGGGCAAAACGTCCGTTAACAGGAGTGCGCGCGGTCGCCTTTTGTTCGTCCGCGCGCACCGTTTCTTCGTATTTGCAGCCGCGGCCGTCTTAGCCCAGCGACTAGAGCGTGCCGTAGATGCGGTCGCCGGCGTCGCCGAGGCCGGGAACGATGTAGGCAGCCTCGTTGAGATGGTCGTCGATGGCGCAGGTATAGATATGCACATCAGGGTCCTTCTCAGTCAGCGACTTGAGGCCCTCGGGGGCCGCGACGATGCACAGCATGCGGATGTCCTTGACACCGCGCTCGCGCAGGTAGCTAATGGCCATCTCGGCCGAACCGCCCGTGGCGAGCATGGGGTCGACGACCAGGCAGATGCGCTGGTCGATATCCTTGGGCATCTTGCAGTAATACTCGTGCGGCTCGTGGGTGACTTCGTCGCGCTCCATACCGATGTGGCCCACGCGAGCGGAGGGCACCAGGTCGAGGATGCCGTCGACCATGCCAAGGCCCGCACGCAGGATGGGCACGATGGCGAGTTTCTTGCCGGCAAGCTGTTTGAACGTGGCGGTAGTGATGGGGGTCTCGACCTCGACGTCTTCCATAGGCAGGTCGCGCATGGCCTCGTAGCCGTCAAAAAGCGCGAGTTCGCGCACGAGCTGACGGAACTGGTTGGTGCCGGTGTTTTTGTCGCGCAGGATCGACAGCTTGTGCTGGACGAGCGGGTGATCGACAAGCGTCACACGGGACGCATCGTAGGTGACGGTCATGGATTGATTGCCCCTTTCGTTGCGGCCGCAAAACGGCCTTGCTGACAAGGCGTGCAACAATGTTGCCGCCGCACGCCATGCATTAGTTTAGCGGTTTGTTGTATCGAGCAGCCCATCGCAGCCCTACTGTGAGGTGCTGAGCGAGCGCCTGACTGCATCACGCCAGCCCGCAAGGTTTTGCTCGCGGCGCCCGGCGGACATGTGGGGAAGGAAGGTCCTAACGATCTGGGCATTTTGCTCCAGCTCTTCCAGGTCTTCCCAATAGCCGACGGCAAGACCCGCCAAGTACGCGGCACCGATTGCCGTGGTCTCCACCGTCTCGCATTGCAGCACGGGGATATCCAGCAGGTCGGCCTGGAATTGCATGATGAACTCGTTGCGCGAGGCACCGCCATCGACAGACAGACGCTCAATCGAAAGCCCCACGTCCTGCTCCATGGCACGCAGCACGTCGTAGCTCTGATATGCCATGGATTCGCAGGCGGCACGTACGATGGTCGCACGGCTCGAGGCGCCAGTCAGACCGCACACGATACCGCGGGCATGCGGGTCCCACCAGGGAGCACCCAAACCCGCAAAGGCGGGAACGAAGTAGCAGCCCTCGTTGTCGCTAATCGAAGCGGCGAGTTGTGCCGACTCGCTCACGCTCGAGATGATGCCCATGTTGTTGCGAAGCCAGTTCATCGTTGAGCCGGCGGCAAAAATAGAGCCCTCGAGCGCATAGCTGACTTTGCCGTCCGCAGCGATACCGATGGTTGAGACCAGGCCATTCTTGGATTCGACGATCTCGTCGCCGGTGTTCATGAGCATAAAGCAGCCCGTGCCATAGGTGTTTTTGGTCTGGCCGGGACGGAAACAGCAGTGGCCGAACAGCGACGCCTGTTGGTCACCCGCCACGCCCATGATGGGCGGCATGTTGGTCATGATGTCGCTCGCGACGCGGCCGTAGTCGCCCGAGCTCCAGCGAACCTCGGGCATCATGGAACGTGGAACGTCAAAGAGCGCCAGCAGGTCGTCGTCCCAATCGAGCGTATGGATATTAAAGAGTGCCGTGCGGCTGGCATTGGTGTAGTCGGTGGCAAAGACCTGGCCGCCGGTGAGGTTGTAGATGAGCCAGGTGTCGATGGTGCCAAACATGAGGTCGCCCGCCGCCGCGCTCTCGCGTGCGCCGTCGACGTTGTCGAGAATCCACTGCACCTTGGAGGCCGAGAAATACGGGTCAAGCGTGAGTCCCGTGCGGGAGCGCACCAGCTCCTCGCAACCCTGTTCAACCAACGCGTCGATCGCCGGCGCGGTACGACGGCACTGCCATACGATGGCGTTATAGATGGGCTGGCCGCTCACGCGGTCCCAGACCACCGTGGTCTCGCGCTGGTTGGAGATGCCGATGGCGGCGATGCGGTCAGAATGGATGCCGCTCTTAAACTGAACCTCCATCATGACCGCGATCTGGCTGGCAAGGACCGTCATGGGGTCTTGCTCTACCCAACCGGGACGCGGAAAACTCGTTTTGACGCTGCGACGTGCCTGCGCGACGATGCATCCATACTCGTCGACGATGGTCGCAAGTACCGAGGTGGTGCCGCAGTCGAGCGCCATGATGTAGGAACCGCCAAAGTCAAACGAGGCATCTTCCATGCCCAGGCTGCCCAGATTCAACGACATCGCTTACACCTTTCTATTGCATCGGGTCGGACAGGACCCGCTCGATCTCTGATGCGAGAAGTGCGCCTTGGCGCAGGATCTGGAGCCCGCCGTGCTGGAACGACACAATGGTCGAGGCGTCGCGACACGGGGTCTCACCGGCGTCGACGGCCACATCGACCCCCTCCAGGATGCGCTCCTCCACCGTGACAAAACTTGCCGGCGCGGGCGCGCCATGCGTGTTAGCGCTGGTGCAGGCAAGAGGGCTGCCGCAGGCGCGGATGAGCGTTTGCACCACGGGCGAGGCCGAAGCGCGAAGTGCCACCGTGTCGTCGGCGGCGCGCATAAAGGTCGGCACGCAGGGGGCCGCCTTGACCACGATAGTCAGGGCGCCCGGCCAGCATCGTCGGGCAAGCACGCGGGCCTCTTCCGGGATATCCACGCCATAGCGGTCGAGTGCTTCGACACCATCGACCAGCCAAGCGACGGTTTGCGTGAGTTCACGTTGCTTGAGAGTGAAGATACGGCGGTAGCCGGTACCGAGCGCAGGGACCGCGGCGCCATTGACGGCAGCCTGCGGATCGCGCGGCCACGATGGGAATTCGCCTGTATCTTGGGGCACGGCGTCCGAGAAGGCGTTGACTGCCACGGCAACACCGTAGACCGTCTCGGTCGGGATCAGCGCCAGGCCGCCACAGCCGAGCACCTCGGCCGTACGCTCGACGGCGAGCCGATGCGGCTCGCGCGCTCCCTCGTATACCCGGTAGACCGTCTGCATGTGTATGCCAGCCCCTTACGCTCTGGTGCAAGTTTGTTTACTGTGGGGCATTCTCGCACGAAACGTTCAGCCTATTTGCCCAGAGCGCATGTTGGTTTGGTGAGCGGCTCTAGTAGTCGGTGAAAGTGAGGGGGTTAATTGAAGATTTTTAGCGCGCAAGCGTAACGGTACGATCGGGAAACTCGATGCTTGCAACCAGTTTTCCGCCGAGGCTCTCTGCGTACCTGCTCAGCGTGTCGAGCCTCATCGAACCCAACTCCCCACGCTCGAGCTCGGATACACGTTTTTGAGAAACGCCCATCGACTGGGCGACCGACGCCTGTGTTAGATCTTTTAACCTGCGAATCTGAGCAAGCTTATAGGCTTCGATACGATCGCGAGTCCTCTCCTGCTCGGCGGTAATGGAGTCGCGTGTTATCCCGCGAGATTCCATATACTCATGCAGTTCCATCTCGATCGAGCCTCCTTACGTGGCGACGGTATATTTGCTCGGCCCTTGGAATGTTGATCGCATACCAACCGTTCCATTTTGCCCTTGACGATCCCGCTCGCGACTTATCACCCGCCAATAGCAATACCGCCTGGCGCTTGGGGTCAAAGGCGAAGAGGATGCGAATCACCTGCCCACCACACGACGTCACTCTCAGCTCCTTTAAATGATGAAGCTTCGAGCCCTTTACGCGGTCAACCAGCGGACGACCAAGGCTGGGACCTTCCTTCTCGAGCACCAAAAGGTCTGCATAAATCTGCTTCAGCGTAGCTTCATCCTGCTCATCAAGCCAAGGTTCAATGTAATCAAGCACGATACGGTACCGATGCAGCTGATTTGACATACCTTTCTCCTTCTATAGTAGAAGTTTTACGGTATATTGCAAGGACAAACTTGCGCAAATGTCTATTTATTCAGCTTAAATACGCTGTTTGGGCTCGGTGACGATGGCTCGAACGATGCGGGGACGATCGGTGAGGTCGTGGACGATACGCACGTCCGAAAGGCCTGCTTGACGACAGAGCTCGGCCGCGGCGTCGAGCGCGCCCTCGTAGAGCTCGCAGGCAAACAGGCCGCCGGCACGCAGCATGTAGGGCGCCGCGTTGAGCAGGCGGCGGAAGATATCGAGACCGTCGGCACCGCCCTCGAGCGCCAGATCGGGCTCAAAGTCCTTGACCTCATGCGGCAGCGAGCGCATGACATCGGTGGGGATGTAGGGCGGGTTGGAGACGAGTACGTCAAAGGTGCCCCACTCTTCGCGGGAAATGGAGCTCACCAGGTTTGTGAGGCTGAAGGCGACCTCGTCGGACGTGAGGCCAAGCGCATCGCGGTTTTTGGTAGCAAGGTCGATGGCGCGCGGCTCGATATCGGTAGCAGTGCAGGTAACGTGCCCGCGGCGCTCCCAGGCAAGGGAGAGCGAAATGCAGCCCGTGCCGCAGCCGACCTCGAGAACGCGGGCAGTGCGGGGCTCGGCTGGGGCAGATACGTTGGCCTCGGCGGCATCTTGCGCGGGAGTCGCCTGTTGGTCGTTGTCCTCAATGGCGATGCCGTATTCGTCGAGCTCGGGCTCGGGGGTTTCCATGGCCTCTGCTTCTGCCGCTTCGGCTTCTGCTGCCTGCGCGGCGGCTTCCTCGGCCTCGCGGTCGGCCAGTTCCTCGGCATAGGCGCGGCTACCGAGCACGTCGCTACCCAGCGCAGCCTCATCGGCGGCCGTCAGGTTGGCGGCACGGCGCTCGGCGGCCGCGCGTTCGTCAGCCAGCGCCGCCTCGGCTTTGCGGGCCTGCTCAACCTCATCGTTCCAAGGCAGCTCCACGCGCTGGCGGGCAGCGGCCTCGGGGCTCAGCACCTCGGCATCCAGATAGTTCAGAACTTCTTCGACGAGTATCTCGGTCTCGGGGCGCGGGATGAGCACACCGGGGGCGCACGCGACGTCGATCATGCGAAACTGCGTGCTACCGGTGATGTACTGCAGCGGCTCGCCCTTCGCGCGACGGACGACCGCCGCGTGCATGGTCTCGAGCTGCGCTGCGTCGAGCGTCTCGTCCATGCGCATATATAAGTCGATACGCGCCAGACCCGTAGCTGCGCACAGCAGCCACTCGGCAGAAAGACGGGGGTGCTCCTCGCCGCGCTCGGCCAGGTACTCCTTGGTCCACTCGAGACAACGCTTGATGGTCCAAATCTCGTTTGCCATGGGGCCCTCCCCTCTTAAGCGCCGGGCGGCGCGCGAATGTCGGAGCAGATTGTACGCGAGGCCAGCGCTTGGCAAGGGACGATTAAAGGCAATTATCGAGAATCAGCCCAGATTTTTGTACCGGGCTTGCTCAAAGTGTTCATTCGCCGACGTCCAGATTTGCATTCGTCAAGCTTTTGGCAAGGTTGCCCAAAAACTGACCAATATCTAACCAAGAACATGCCAAATCACTTGACGCGCGACTCATCAAAAAATGCACTGCGACTTCTTGGACGATTTTTTGAGCAATATTTTCAATAGCAGATGAATGCTATTAATTACTTTGAGCAGGTAGACAGCTCAAATGCCATCACAACTGATTGAATAACATCTCAAAGCAATGTGCCCAACCTAGTCATTTAAGAACGTCCCCAATGACTACATCTAAGGCGCTGCAGGTTGAGCATAAGTCAGCGAAAACGCCCCTAAGCGAGCAAGGTGACGTGAAAGAGGAGGGAAGCGTACTTTGGGTACGCGACCGACGATTGAACGTCAGATTGCCGCTTAGGGGCGTTTGCAGCGTCGAGCCGTTACGGCGTTTGGTAAAACGCCGTAACTTAAACAGCCTGTGCCAGCTTCTCGGCTCGCTCGGCGGCGGCGAGTGCCTCGATGACGGTGCCGAGCTGATCGCCCAGAAGGACGCCGTTGTAGGTGGAGTTGAAACCGATGCGGTGATCGGTCACGCGGTCCTGGGGCTGGTTGTAGGTACGGATCTTCTCGGAACGGTTGCCGTGGCCGATCTGGCTCTGGCGCTCGGCACCGAGCTCAGCCTGCTGCTTCTCGAGCTCCATCTCGTACAGACGGGCGCGCAGCATCTGCATGCAGACTTCGCGGTTCTGAATCTGGGAGCGCTGTTCCTGCGACTGCACCACGGTGTTGGTGGGCAAGTGGGTGATGCGCACGGCGGAGTAGGTAGTGTTAACGCACTGACCGCCAGGGCCGGAGGCGCAGTAGGTGTCGATGCGCAGGTCGGACTGGTTGATCTGGACGTCGATTTCCTCGGCCTCGGGAAGCACGGCTACGGTAGCCGTGGAGGTCTGAATGCGGCCCTGGGACTCGGTCTTGGGGACGCGCTGGACGCGGTGCACGCCGGACTCGAACTTCATGACGGAGTAAACGCGGTCGCCCTCGACCTTGAACTCAATGGACTTAAAGCCGCCGGCCTCGCTGGGGCTGGAATCGAGCACGGTGGTCTTCCAGCCGCGCGACTCGCAAAAGCGCTGATACATCTTGTACAGGTCGCCGGCGAAGATGGCCGCCTCGTCGCCACCGGCGGCGGAGCGAATCTCGACGATGGTGTTCTTGTCGTCGTTGGGGTCGCTCGGAATGAGCATGTACTTGATGTCTTCCTCGAGCTGGGGGAGCTTGGCCTCGTTTTCGGAGATGTCCATCTGGAGCATCTCCTTCTCATCGGCATCGGTGGTATCGTGCAGCATTTCCTTGGCAGCCTCGATGTCATCGAGCGCGCCGATGTACTCGCGCGAGGCGGCAATGAGGTCGGACTGGTGCGCGTACTCCTTGTTGAGACGCGTGAACTCCTTGATATCGGAGGCGACGGCCGGGTCAGAAAGCTTCTTCTCGAGCTCCTCGTAGGCCTTGATGATCTTTTCGAGCTTGTCGCGCATGGCGGGACTCCTTTATATGCGTGAAGGTGAAAATCGGCAGAGTTGATGGGGCGCGCGGCGCCACTGCGGGGGTAAGCCCGGCTAGAACATGTCGATCTTCAGATACATGCGCATCCCTTCGCGTATGGGGTACATAGTTGCGGTCTAACCCATACATGATAGCGTGCGCAGGCAAACCTGCATATAACCCGCACGGAATGATTGGTGCAAACAAACCTGACTCCATTGCACCAAGGACTTGCTTTTTGGCTAGAGCGTTTGGAGTAGAGCGACGAGGAAGCGGATGCCCTGGAAGTAGGCGCGGCGGGTGATGCGCTCGTTGGTGCCGTGGACGCCGCGATCACACTCGTCGTCATCAACCACAAAGGCCGAGAAGCGAATGCACTCAGGGCAAATGTGCTGGTAGTTGGCAGCGTCGGTCGCACCGATCACGGTCGAGGGCACAATTGCCACTGGCTCGAATGATCCGTTTTCCTCCGTCCCCTTTGGATCACGGAAATAGCGGGCGGCGATGGGGCGAACCGCCCTGAGTCCCGGTCCGCCGATGCGCGGAGACGGCGAGGGTTCGGAGCTGCCAGGACCGAGCTCGACCTCGACACGGTCGGCGAGCCCCGCCTCGGCAACGGCGACGCGGCAGCGGGCCACAACGTCGGCCACGCTCGTGCCCTCGAGCATGCGGAAGTTAATGTTGGCCCACATATCCTGCGGCATTACGTTGGCGCCGGTGCTGCCACCCTCGATCTGCGTGGGCGCGCAGGTGGTCGTCACCAGCGGATAGAGCTTCTTGCTGGCGAGGCACTCGCGGACAATGGCATCCCCGTTGGCGGCAATTTCATCGGCCGTGTAGAGCCCCAACTCGACGAGTTGGGCGGCAAGCAAGTCGGTCACGCGCGTCGGCCACTCGATATCGCAGATTGCGGTGATGGCACGGCTCAGCACCTCGAGCGATGTGCCGCCGTAGGGGTTGGACGAATGCCCGCCCTCACTCTTCGTCTTGAGCACAATATCGGCATAGCCCTTCTCGGCAAGATCGGCATGCATAAGCCAACCCTCGCCTGCGCCGTACTCGGCAGCCTCAACGATACGATAGTCACCCTCGTCGATCAGGTACTCAAGCTCAACGCCGCGCTCCTCGAGCACGCGGCCAATGGCACCCGCGCCGCACTGCGTGGTCTCCTCATCCTGGCCAAAGGCCAGCAGCAGGGTTCGTTCGTGTTGCCAGCCGTGCGCCAGCGCATACTCAACGGCCTCCAGGATGCCTGCGACCTGGTCTTTCATATCGATGGCGCCGCGACCCCAAATATAGGTGTCGTCCACGTGCCCGCTAAAGGGATTGTGCGTCCAGTCTGTCTCGGTGCCCGGCACCACGGGAACCACGTCCATGTGGCCCATGAGCATGACCGGCTTGAGGGCGGGGTCGATGCCGGCAAGCGTCACGAGCAGCGAATGGTCGATGAGCTCGACCTCGCCCGCCGCAAACACGCGCGGCCAGGCCTGCTGCATATAGGCGCGCAGGTCGGCAAACGCCTGCCAGTCCACCGTCTGGGCATCCATGCTCGAAATCGTCGGAAACGACAGCACGCGGCCCAGGCGCTCGCACGCGCCGACCTCGTCGATATCGGCAAAATCATCCTCGTGCGCAAAGAAGCGCCAAACCTCGGCCATGACATCCTTTCGATTGTGATGACGAGGGCCGCCCCACCGGAGCGGCCCTGCCACGTAAGCGTTTGCGGTCGGCTATTTGTCCTCGAGATAACGCGAGAGGAACTCGCGGGTACGCTGGTGCTTGGGGTTGCCAAAGAGCTCCGCCGGCGCGGCGTCCTCGAGGACCACGCCCTTGTCCATAAAGACCACGCGGTCGGACACCGTGCGGGCAAAGGCCATCTCGTGCGTGACGACGACCATGGTCATGCCGTCGGCAGCGAGCTTGCGCATGACCTCGAGCACCTCTCCCACGATCTCGGGGTCGAGTGCGGAGGTCGGCTCGTCGAACAGCATGATCTGCGGATTCATGCATAGGGCACGAGCGATGGCAACGCGCTGCTTTTGGCCGCCGGACAGGCGACCCACGGCGGCGTGCGCGAACTTCTCGAGCCCCACGCTCGTCAGATGCTCCATCGCGACCTTCTCGGCCTCGACCTTGCTCATCTTTTTGAGCGTGACGGGCGCGAGCGTGCAGTTGTCGAGCACATCCATGTTGTTGAACAGGTTAAAGCCCTGGAACACCATGCCGATGTCCTCGCGCAGCTTGTTGATGTTGCAGCGCTCGGCCGTGAGGTCCTGGCCGTGGAACCAGATGTGGCCCGCGTCCGGGGTCTCGAGCAGATTGAGGCAGCGCAGGAAGGTCGACTTGCCCGAACCCGAGGCGCCGATGATGGTGACGACCTCGCCGGGATTGACGGACAGGTCGATGCCCTTGAGTACCTCGAGCGAGCCGAAGCTCTTGCGCAGGCCCTCGACGCGGATGAGCGGCTCATTGGTCTGTGCGGCGGCCGCAACGCCGGTAATGGCGGTATCTGCCATGATGATTCTCCTCGTCTTGAGCCTAGTTGGAGCTGGGCAGCGTGACCGGAGCCTCGGCGCCGAGCTTTTTGCCAAAGGCCTCGAGCAGGCGGCTCGCCACAAGCGTCAGGATCAGGTAGACCACGAGCGCCACGCAGTAGACTTCCATCTGGCGGTAGTACACGCCGGCGACGGTGGTGGTGGCGTACATGAGGTCGAACACGCCGATAACCGAGAGCACCGACGAATCCTTGATGTTGATGATGAGCTCGTTGGTGAGCGCCGGGATCGCGTTTTTAATGCCCTGGGGGAACACGACTTTGCGCATGGCTTGCCACTGCGACAGGCCCAGCGAGCGTGCTGCCTCGGCCTGGCCGGGATCGATGGACTCGATGCCGCCGCGCAGGACCTCCATCATGTAGGCGGTGGAGTTGAGCGAGATGGTGACGAGGCCGGCGGTGAAGGTGCTCCAAATCTGGTTGGCCTGAGCGGTCTCGAAGCCCATGCCGCGCAAAACGGTGAAGCCCGCGTAATAGATGAGCAGACCCTGGACCATCATGGGCGTGCCGCGCACGATGGTAGAGTAGACGGTCGCAAAGCCGCGGCCGATACTCTTAAAGAAGCGCACCAGATCGTTATCCACGCGGTCGAACGTCTGAATACGCAGGAACACGAAGAGCAGCGCCAGGAAGAATGCGATGACGGTACCGAAGGTGGCAAGCGCGATGGTGATCTCGATACCGCGAATAAAGAAGTCCCCGCTCTTGTAGGTCATGTAGACCAGGCTCGACAAAAAGTCGCTGGGGTTGGAATCCGAGACAATGCTCACCTGCACCAGGTCGATAAACGACATGACGCAGCGGTCCACGAAAAAGATCGCCGCGATGGCGACCACGACGTAGCTGCCTAAGCGTGCGCCACGACGGAAACGCTCGGATGCGAACGGCGACTTTTCGCGATAGTCACTCCAGTGCATGAGCTTGGTGACCAGCGCCGCCGTCGACACGACGAGCCAGGCCCACAGGATCGCCCAAAGGCAATCTTGGAACACGCCCGTGGGGGCCAAGAAGCTCAGCGGCGTGGGGTTGCGCTGGCTAAACGCCAGGCCGAGCGCCGCGATAACGCTCGTGCCTAGGTATACATAACGGTGGTCGGCCTTGATAAAGGAGGCCAGGCGATTGATGGTTTTCATGCTGCCTCCCTATGCCGGCTGACGGTCGAGGCACGCGTCCCACATTTGGTCGCGCTCCTCTTGGCTAATGCCCTTGAGTGTCTTGTCGATGAGCTTAAGGAGTTTGTCCGAACCCTTGCGGCAGCCGACGTTTGCCGCGACCTCCTGCTTAAAGCCCTCGCCCTCGGCAAAATGAATGGGGACGATGCCCGGGTTTTGGGCCATATAGCCCTTCTCGTTCTCGGTGTTATAGGTCACGGCGTCGCACGTGCCCTGCAGCAGGTTCGAAAACACCGTGGGAACCGAATCGACCGGGTTCTTGTGGACAACGCCCGGAATCTCGTCGATGACGGTATCGAGCATGGTGTCCTTTTGGCCGAGCACCGTAGCGCCGCTAAAGTCGCTGAGCTTGGTCGCGTTTTGGTAGGGCGAGCCCTCTTTTACGAACAGGCCAAAGTAACCGATAAAGTACGGATCGGAGAAGCCGACAGACTCCTCGCGCTCGGGCGTGGCGCTCATGCCGGCGATGATGAGGTCGATCTGGCCGTTGTTGAGCGAATCGATAAGACCCGAGAAGCTCTGCTTGACGGCAACGGGCTCGCCACCGAGGGCTTTGCAGACGATCTTGGCGATCTGCACGTCGTAGCCATCGGCATAGGCACCCTGCACGTTGTCGATGGGGATGGTGTATTCACTGGCTTCGGAAACCTGCCAGTTGTACGGGGCGTAGGCCGCCTCCATGCCGATGCGGATCTCATCCTTGCCGATCACGGAATCGGACAGGTCGTCGCGACCGCCGCCCGTCGTGGGCTGAACCACCTTGAGCGTGGACGGGCGCTGACAGCCGGCGAGCGCGCCGGCGACGACGGAAGCGCTCGCAGCGAGAGCGCTACCCAAAAAGATGCGACGGCTGCATACCGGCTGGGTCTGCGCATCGCACTGTTGGGGAGAATGCATAATCTGCCTTCCCTGTTGAATCGTATGCTGACGACTTAACAGGATATACGCCAGCGACCAGCAGCGCGGCACAAGCTCGAAAAATTAATAGACACACGGTAGTCATTGGGAACGTCGATGTTTTGGCAATGCCAGCGAGCGCCGCCCAAAGCGAACAAGTTGGCATGAAAAAGGCAAGGCATAGACCTTCTGGTCATGCCTTGCCTTTTGAATGACAAATTGTCGCTTTGGGTGGCGCGCAGCGTCGACCGGCCCGCCGTTCGCCAGAACGGCGGAACCTCTAGAGCAGGGTGACGCTAAAGCTACATTTATCGGTAGCGCCGGGAGCCAAGGTGATGGTGTTGACCTTGTGCTCAAAAACATCGTCCTCGGTGTCCATGGTGGTATGACCGGTCCAGGGCTCGAGCGCCACAAACGGAGCGTCGTTGGCGGCAGACCACACGCCGATGTACTTAAAGCCCTCAAAGTCGATCTTGACGCCGTGGCCCGACTTGCGGCCGCGCAGTGTGAGCGTGGAGCCCGGAGTATCGGTGAACATGATGGCATCGTTATCGAAGCTGCGGTGCGTGATGGGCAGCACGTCCGAGTTATCGGGCGCCTTGTAGCTGCCCTCGAACGTCATAAGACCGTCGGGCGTGATGATGGGAGCCTCGTTGGTCCAAGCCTCGGTAAACGCCAACTCGTAATCCTCGAACGCCTCGTCCTCGGCACCGGGGGCGGGCACGTTAAATGCGGGGTGGCCGCCCACCGAGAACGGCAGGTCCACGTCGCCGGTGTTGGTGACGGCAAAGGTCTGCGTGAGGGTGGCGTCGCCGGTCAAGGCATAGGTCATGTTGAGCTTAAAGTGGAACGGGAACGCCTTGAGCGACTCGGGCGTATCGGTAATCTCGTACGTTACCGAGGAGCCGTCCTCCGAAACCTCGACCAGCTTGTGCTCGACAATGCGCGCGAGTCCGTGGCGCGGCATCTCGCAGGTGCCGGCCGCAGACGTTGCCGTGTTGTTGCGCAGCGAGCCCACAATAGGGAACAGGATGGGCGCGTGCTTGCCCCAAAAGGCGGGGTCGCCCTGCCACAGATACTCGTTGCCGTTGAGGGCAAGGCTCGTGAGCTGGGCGCCCATGGAATCGATGGCCGCGGTGAGGCCGCCGCGCTTGATGGTAGTGACGGTAGACATGCTACTTCCTCCAAAAGTAAACAATAGTGTCGAGGGCTATTGTCCCACTCTTGGCGACGGGACGGGACGGCAGGCGATTATTGAGTAGCCATAGCGGAATGAGCGGGAGCGCCTACTGGGTATCCACGTAAAGGTCGAACCCGCCCTGCGGTGTGGTGTCGACCGTGTCGGGCGCCTGTGAGTTAAAGCTCACGGGGACCATGCGCTTTGAGGCGCGGAAGCGCGTGCCGTCGGTGGCGACGGGCGGTTCATCGACCGTGAGCTCGTAGTCGCCAGGCATGAGCTCGATGCCGTCACCAGCGGAATTGACGTATTGATACTCGTCAATCGTCTGCCCTTTGAGCGTGCGCCCCACGATGTGGATGAGCATTTGGCTGTCGCCGCGCGCGGTGTCCCACGTCGCGCCGTCCTTGACCTCGACCGACACATGTACCGAGCGCGTACGACCGAGCGATTGCTCGACAGACATCTCGACCTTGGCGGCGTCTTTTCGCTGTTGTTCGACATGGCTCCAGACGTTTCCAATTACCGAGCATGCGATAACGCCGGCCATAAAGGCAATAAGGATGGGGCCGAGCGGCGAGCGACGTCCTGCATCTTCCTCGCGAGACAGATTGGGGCGACGTGTGGGTGCGGGCGCCTGAGCGCCCTGCGAGGGCACGTCGAGAATGCTGAAGGATGCCGTGCTGTCGGGGTCGATAGTGTGACGCGGCTGTGGGGTCTTTGCCGGCGAGATGGACATGTCGGCTGGCTCGCCGAGCGTGGCCGTAGCGTCGGCCTTGGCCTCATCGGCCTCGGCTTGGGCCCAAGCCTGCTCAAAGGTCAGGGGCTCGGCGGCATCGGAGGCGGCGTCAGGCTCGACAGCGGCATCGTTGCCGGTCTCGTCCTCGTCGCTCGACACGTCACGCGGCGCGGGCTCGTCCCACTCCTCGTCCGGAGCCTCACCCTCGCTATACCACCATTCAAAGTTATCGATATCCATACGGGGCGCCCCTTAGGCCTCGCAAATAAACACTTGCTAGCTTTATACCCCCAGACGGCGCTGGAGCTCGCCGGCACAGACAGGAAAACCGTCACAACATTCGACGCTTTTCCTCGTTTTCGAGATTTTCATCGAATGTTGTGATGGTTTGGGCGACTGGCCGGCAGCGCAATGTGACAAAGGGACTGCCCCTTTGTCACATTCTGTTAGAGTTGCAGGGATTGAATCCCGCTTATCAATGCGACATTGGAGTGACAACCTTGATCGCCGCAACCACGCCTAAAAGTAAGTCAACCGCCGCCGCGCTCTCCCCTGCGCGCACCAAGCTCTGCCTGGCGCTGCTCGTGCTGTTGGGATTCTCGCTCGGCTGCTCCGAGTTCGTGGTCATCGGCATCGAAAGTGACTTGGCAACGGAACTCGGCGTATCGCTTGCCACCGCAGGCCAACTTATTAGCGTGTTCGCACTGGTCTACGCTATCGCGACGCCGGTGCTCGCGCTCAGCACGGGGCGTTTTCGCCGCTACCAGCTGCTCGTGTGCTACAGCATCGTCTTTGTGCTCGGCAACCTGGTCATGGCGTTGGCGCCCAACTTCCAGGTGCTCTTTATCTCGCGCATTGTCCTGGGCTCCGTCTCGGGCGCACTGCTCGCCGTAGGCGTGACGTACATCCCTGAGCTTCTGTCCCCGCAGCAAACTTCGCTTGCCATCTCGGTAGTGTACGGTGCGTTTTCCGTGGCGATGGTCTTTGTGACCTCGATTGGCAAATTTGTGGCCGACACGCTCGATTGGCACGTGGCCATGTACGGCGCGCTGGCCTTTGCCGTTTTGATCTGCGGAGCGCTCGTGGCGTTTATGCCGCGCGCCGGGCAAACCGACGAGCCTGCCACCTTTCGCGAGCAGGCGGGTCTGCTGCGCGAGCCGAGCATCATCACTGGCATGCTCATCTTCTTGTTTGGCGTGGGGTCGGTCTATGTGTTCTACGGCTACGTGACGCCTTATCTTGAGCAGGTGCTGGGCATGGGCACGGTCGAAGCCAGTACCACGCTTATGGCCTACGGCGTGTTCTGCCTGGTCTCGAACATCCTGGGCGGATGGATCGATGCGCGCTTTGGCATGAAGGCGCTGCTTGTGACGTTTGTGCTGCAGGCGGCGGCATTGTTTGGGCTGTTTGCCGTAGGCGCTGCCATGCCGCTCGCACTTGTCTTTGTCTTTAGCCTGGCGATGCTCATGTACCTGTTCTCGGTGTCGTGCATCACGCACTTTATGGACGTGGCACGCAGCCGCCACCCCAAGTCGATGGTGCTCGCGAGCTCGGTAGAACCCATGGCGTTTAATGTCGGCATTTCGTTTGGCACCGCGGTGGGCGGCGCCGTGGTAAGCGGAGCTGGCATTGCCTACGTTGGCGCGGTCGGTGCCGTGTTCTCGCTTGTGGCCTGGGCGCTCACGCTGGTGACGATTAAGTTGGCTCGCTGGGAGCGCAAGCGGGCGAGGGCGCAGGCGTAGATGCGATACTCGAGCTCGATGATGGCGATCGAAAGGAAACCGCATATGCAACGTGTACTGTTTATCTGCCATGGGAATATCTGCCGCTCGACGATGGCTGAGTCGGTGTTTACCGAGCTGGTGCGCCGCGCTGGACGCGAGGCGGAGTTTGTCATTGATTCCGCTGCAACGTCGACCGAGGAGATCGGCAATCCGCCGCATCGTGGCACCGTTGCCAAGCTGCGTGAAGTCGGGATTCCCGTCGTTGCGCACCGCGCCCGCCAGGTGCGTCGCGCAGAGTATGGTAACTGGGACCACATTGTCTATATGGATGCCGAGAACGCGCGAGGTCTGCGTCGCATTTTTGGCAGCGACCCCGATGGCAAGATCTCGCGCCTGCTCGATTGGACCGATCGCCCCGGCGACGTGGCCGATCCCTGGTACACCGGCAACTTCGATGCCACCTACCGCGATGTGCTCGCCGGCTGCACGGCCATGCTCGAGCAGTTATAGGCAAGCGAGCACGCGGACGCACGTGCCACGCCATCGGCATAAAACGAGCGTGGATGATCTCCCACTTTGAGCGTTCAAGCGCGCTCTAAACGGGAGAAAATCCACGCTCAACTACTCGTCGACGATCTCGGCGAGCCAGACGTTCAACGTATCGACCTCGGGACAGCAGAACTTTGCCGTGCCGGGCTCGTTGCCGGGCACGGTACCGCCATAGCGCAGGATGTCGATATAGGGAAAGCCCACATGGCAGGCCATGGCGCACATCTTGCCGCGGTCGCGGTCGAAGTCGAAGACGTCACCCGGCTTGTGCC
Source organism: uncultured Collinsella sp. (assembly GCA_900542165.1). GTDB lineage: Bacteria > Actinomycetota > Coriobacteriia > Coriobacteriales > Coriobacteriaceae > Collinsella. The sequence goes on from UQMM01000009.1 coordinate 30,554, forward strand.
CGTGATGGCAGCGGCATGTGCCCAGCTGGTCCACGCAGCTAATGCGAATACGCGGACGCTTGCCACGCGGCGCGCCGAGCGGCTTGTTCTCGCCCGCCGCCTCGGTACTGCTCTCGTCGGCGTTACTCATGGTCAATCACATCCAGGCAGGCCTCGATGGGAAGGCCGGCGGACTTATCCTCCTGGTCGGCATTGCGCTCGATAAGCTCGGCTACCACGCGCATGGCATCGCTCGTCGCGCGCTGCAGACTCCAACCTGCCATAACGCGGCCGACGAGCACCGCCGAGAACGTGTCGCCCGTGCCCGGGAAGTAGACCGGGATCAGGTCGAAGGGAATCGTAAAGTACTCCCCCGCCACATGGTCGTAACCGATGACGACATTCGCACCGTCGACCACAGCGCTCGTAATGACCACCGACTTGGCGCCCAAGGCACGCACGGCATCCACAAGAGCGCGGCCCTTATCGGGCGTGATTTGCTCGGCAATGGGCGTATCGGTGAGCAGGCACGCCTCGGTGTAGTTTGGCACCGCATAGTCGGCGCACTCGAGCAGGCTGCGCATGAGGCCGATCGTGGACTCGGGCACGCCGGCGTAGAGCTTGCCGTTGTCGCCCATGATGGGGTCGACGAACACCTTGGTGCCCTTTTGCGCGCGACGGTGGCAGAAGTCCGAAATAATGCGCGTCTCTTCCTCGGTCACGATAAAGCCGGTGGAGATGGCGTCGAACTCAAAGCCGAGATCCTCCCAGATGGCGAGGCTCTGGCGCACGTACTCGGTGGTGTCATGGATGTAGAACTTGGGATAGTTGAGCGTATCGGACACAAGTGCCGTCGGCAGATTGTGGATACGGTAACCCATGTGCGACAGCACCGGCAGCATGGCGGAAAGCGCAACCTTGCCGTAGCCGCACATATCGTTGATCAGCAGCAGCTGAGTGTTCTTCATGAGGGTCTCCCTTGCTTCGGGCGCGGCGCGGCAGCGCCACAGTGCGACTAAGTGTAGCGCAGGAGGCGTCGTGAGCAGTCACTAGGGTCGCGAAGAGCGCATTGTTGCGGATAGGTTTCGGAAATGGGAGGCGAATCACGGCAGTAGCGGCGCAGTAGCTGCCACCTATTTACTACCATTCCAAAACTATGCCGGATTACTACGATAAACCGCCAGTCTCCAACCACAACAAATTGCACTCCAGCAAAACCGCAGGTAGACAGCTTGTGATTTTCCGAAAAACAATGCCGAGGTCTGAGATTTCGAATTCATCGTAGTAATCCGGCATAGTTTTGGGCAAAGCAGCTTCGGAAGGGTGTCACCGCAGCCCAAAATGATCCGTTATCCTCCGTCCCCCACGGATCACTCAAATGCCAACCCAGGCAGCGCTGCAGATTGAGGACGGACAGCGAAAGCGTTCCTAAGCGAGCAAGGTGGCGTGAAAGAGGAGGGCATAGGCCTTGTGGCCATGCCCGACGATTGAACGCCAGATTGCCGCTTAGGAACGTTTGCAGCGTCGAGCGGTTACGGTGTTTGGCAAAACGCCGTAACTTAATAAGTTTGGTACCTTGACATTCATTTCTCATGCTCCTAGATTAGTTAGGCACAAAACAATTCCACTACCTAACTAAAGAAAGGAGCGAAGATTAGATATGTGTGTTGAACCACACGCCCATCCGCATGAACCCGGCGACGACCCCTCGCAGCCGGTAGACGAGCCCGAGACTCAGTCCAAGGAGGACCGTCTCGCCAAGAGAATCCTCCATGGGCTGGGGTTTTGCGGCCATTACATGCATTTTCACGGCGGCGGCATATCTGGCAAGGCGCCTATTGTCTGCCTACTCGCCAAGCAGCCGACCGGCGAGCTGTCCCAACAGGAGCTCGGCATGCACTTCGACCTCAAGCCGGGGTCCCTTTCCGAGATTCTGTCCAAGCTCGAACTGGGCGGTCTTATCGAGCGCAGTCGCAATCCCAAAGACCGTCGGCAGCTCACCATCCGCCTGACCGATGCGGGATGGGAAAAGGCCCGCGTTGAGCAGGCGGCCCGCATCCGCTTTAGAGAGCAGGCCTTTAGCGCGCTCACCCACGACGAGCGCGAGCAGCTCGCCGAAATGCTCGAGAAAATCCGTGTAACCTGGGAGGAACTGGATGATTAAAACCCTCATGGGAAGCATCCGCGACTATATGAAAGTCACCGTTGCTACGCCATTGCTCGTGCTTGGCGAGGTGCTCTGCGAGATGCTGATTCCATTTATCACCGCCAACCTGATCGATGCCATCAAAGACGGCGCCACCGTGGCCGAGATGCTTCCCACCGCGGGCTTTTTGGTGCTCATCGCGCTGACATCGCTTGCTTTTGGCGCCGCTGCCGGCGTCACCTGCAGCCATGCGAGCTGCGGCTTCGCTAAGAACCTGCGTCACGACCTGTTCTACAAGATCCAGACGTTCAGCTTTGCCAACATCGATGAGTTCTCGAGCTCCTCGCTCGTCACGCGCCTGACCACCGATATCAACAACGTGCAGCAGGCCTTTATGATGATCATCCGTATCGCCGTGCGCGCGCCGCTGGTACTGATCTTCGCCTTTACCATGGCATTTATCATGGGCGGCAGCGTCGCCATGGTCTACCTGGTCATCATTCCACTGCTGGGCTTTGGGCTGTTCTTTATCATCTTTAAGGTGCGCCCCATCTTCTCGCGCGTGTTCCACAAGTACGACGCCCTTAACGAGTCCGTCGAGGAAAACGTCACCGGCATGCGCGTAGTTAAGAGCTATGTGCGCGAAGACTTTGAGAAGGAGAAGTTCGCGACCGCCGCACGCGACGTCCAGATGGACTTCACCCGCGCCGAGAAGCTGCTCGCCTTTAACAACCCCATGATGAACATCTGCGTCAACGGCGCGTTTGTCGTCATCATCTACCTGGGCTCCAAGCTCATCATCACGAGCCAGGGAACGCTGTTCGACGTGGGCCAGCTCTCCTCGATCTTTACCTATGGCTTCCAGATTCTGATGAGTCTGATGCAGTTGTCGATGATCTTTGTCATGGTGACCATGGCCGACGAATCGGCACACCGCATTACCGAGGTGTTGGCCGCCGAGCCCACGATCGCCGATCCCGCCGAGCCCGTGCTCGAGGTTGCCGACGGCTCCATCGACTTTGACCACGTGAGCTTTAAGTACTCCGCGCATGCGAAGCGCCAGGCGCTCGACGATATCGACCTGCACATTAAGAGCGGCGAGACCATCGGCATCATCGGCGGCACCGGCTCGGCCAAGTCCACGCTTGTAAACCTCATCGCCCGCCTGTACGACGCCACCGAAGGCACCGTGCGCGTGGGCGGCGTGGATGTGCGCGACTACGACTTGGACGCCCTGCGCCACCAAGTGGCCATGGTATTGCAGAAAAACGTGCTGTTTAGCGGCACGATTGCCGAGAACCTGCGTTGGGGCGACCCGAACGCCACCGACGAAGAGGTCCGCGAGGCGGCACATCTGGCCTGCGCCGACGAGTTTGTCGACGGCTTCCCCAAGGGCTATGACACCTGGATCGAGCAGGGCGGCTCCAATGTCTCGGGCGGTCAGAAGCAGCGCCTGTGCATTGCGCGCGCCCTGCTGCGTCGCCCCAAGATCTTGATCCTGGACGACTCCACCAGCGCCGTCGACACTAAGACCGACGCCAAGATCCGCGCAGGGTTGGCAAGCTATCTGCCCAACACGACCAAGCTCATCATCGCCCAGCGCATTAGCTCCGTGCAGGACGCAGACCGCATCATCGTCATGGAGGGTGGCCGTATCGCGCAGATCGGCAACCATGACGAGCTACTCAAGACGAGCGAGATCTACCGCGAGACCTTTACCTCGCAGAACAAGATGTCTGCCGAGGGCGAAGGGGCCGTCGAGGCCGACACCGAGGCATCCGCAACGCAAGCTCAGACCCAGGAAGGAGGCGAGGCACATGAGTAAGGCAACGACCGCCGAGCGCGCGCTCAACCGCAAGGGCGGCACCATGTCGCGCCTCATCAAGACGCTTTTTGGCTTCTACCCCGTGCTTTTGCCCCTCGTCGTCGTCGGCGTGGTGCTCTGCGCCATCATCAACTCCATCGGCGCGACCTTCCTTCAGAGCGCCCTGCAGATTATTAGCGAATCGTGGCAATCGGGCGATTGGGAAGCCGCACAGCCCAAGATCGCACAGCTCGTGACCACCCTCGCCTGCATCTACGGCGTCGGCATCCTGTCCTCGCTCTTCTGGAACCGTGCCATGGCCATCGTCACGCAGGGCTCGTTGGAGAAGCTGCGCGAGAAGATGTTCAACCGCATGCAGGACCTGCCGATTCGCTACTTCGACACGCACCAGCGCGGCGACATCATGAGCCACTACACCAACGACATCGACACGCTGCGCCAGATGATCAGCCAGTCGCTGCCCAACCTGCTCATGACGACCATCGTCATCGTCACGGTGTTCTTTATCATGCTGTACTACAGCGTTTGGATGTGCCTGGTCATTGTGGCAGGCGTCGCCTTTATGACCTTTATGACCAAGCTGCTCGGCTCCAACTCCGCGCGCTTCTTTATTGCGCAGCAGACCGAGCTCGGCGTTGTCGAGGGCCATATCGAGGAAGTCATGAACGGCCAGAAGGTCGTCAAGGCATTCTGCCACGAGTCTGCCGCCGAGGCCGATTTTGACGAGCGCAACGAAAAGCTCTTCGAGGTCTCGCAGAAGGCCAACATGTACGCCAACATCCTCATGCCCATCCTTATGAACCTGGGAAACCTGCTCTACGTGCTGGTCGCACTGGCCGGCGGCATTTTCCTGGCGCTGGGCGTGCCCAACCTGAGCATCTCGGGCATGGCGCTGTCCATCGCCGTCGTGGTGCCGTTCCTCAACATGACCAAGCAGTTCTGCGGACAGATCGGCCAGATCTCGCAGCAGATCAACGCCGTGGTCATGGGCCTCGCCGGCGCCGACCGTATCTTTGAGCTCATCGACGAGGAGCCCGAAGCCGACGAAGGCTATGTGACGCTCGTCAACGCTCAGGTGAACCCCGACACCTGGCAGCTCGAGGAGGCCGACCACCACACCGGCATGTGGGCGTGGAAACATCCGCACCGCGCAACCGGCGAGATCGAGTACGTGCCGCTGCGCGGCGACCTGGTCATGGACAACGTCGACTTTGGCTACACGCCCGACCACGAGGTGTTGCACGGCGTGTCCGTGTTTGCCAAGCCGGGCCAGAAGGTCGCGTTTGTCGGCGCCACCGGTGCCGGTAAGACGACCATCACCAACCTCATCAACCGCTTCTACGACATCGCCGACGGCAAGATCCGCTACGACGGCATCAACGTCAACAAGATCCGCAAGGCCGACCTGCGCCGCTCGCTGGGCGTCGTGCTACAGGACGTAAACCTGTTCACCGGCACTGTGATGGATAACATCCGCTACGGCAACCTGGACGCTACCGACGAGGAGTGCATCGCGGCGGCCAGGCTCGCGGGCGCGGACGACTTTATCACCCGCCTGCCCGACGACTACGACACCATGCTCACCGGCAACGGCGCACAGCTGTCGCAGGGCCAGCGCCAGCTAATTTCAATCGCACGCGCTGCCGTCGCCGATCCGCCGGCAATGATTCTGGACGAGGCTACGAGCTCCATCGACACCCGCACCGAAGCCATCGTGCAGGCGGGCATGGACAAGCTCATGGAAGGCCGCACGACGTTTGTCATCGCGCACCGCCTGTCCACCGTGCGCAACTCCGACGCGATCATCTGTCTGGACCACGGCCGCATCATCGAGCGCGGCAACCACGACGAGCTGATCGCCAAGCGCGGGTATTACTACCAGCTGTACACGGGTGCGTTTGAGCTCGAGTAGGTAGGTTTGTTCCACGGAGGTCTCCCAGGCGGGCCGGGGTGTAACCTCCGTGCTCAAACATTCTCGCTTCGCTGCGAAACTGCGCGCGGAAGTTACACCCCGGCCCGCCTGGGAGACCTCCTGCGCGCAATCAACCCGTCATTAAAACAGAATAAAAGTTGGTGAGGCCCTGGCCGTTTGGCCAGGGCCTCGTTTTGTAAGGATGAACTAGTTGAGGAGTTGGGCCATGGCGTTGACGAATTTTTGGACTTGGAGGGTGGGCTCGAGCGGATAGTGCAAAAAGACCGGCACCTCACGGCCGCACAGGAACGGCACGCCCACAAAGGCCGGGTGCACCCCCGACCACGCCCCGCAGGTGAGCACCGCGTCGCCCTTTTCCTCCGCCTCGTTAAAGAGCGCAAAGTCAAAGCTGTCCACGTCGATCACGTCAACGCCGCCGTCGGCCAGAAGGTCGATGCGCAGGCTGTCCATTGCGTCGTTGCCGTGACGGAGCACGCGCAGGCGCATGCCCTCCAGGTCGGCAACCGTGATGCGCGTCTTGCGCGCCAGCGGGCTCGAGCGTGGCACGTCGATATAAAACGGCACGTTAACGATGCGGAGCTTTTGGCAGGCGTCGCCCCAGCGCGGGGTCGAAAAACTCGACTGCACCACATCGACCTCGCGGCCCAAGCTGCGCATGACGGATTCGCGTTCGTCGTAGAGGTCGCTCACCGGCACGATCTCAAATCGCAGCGACGGTTCCAGATCGTGAATGTCCGACCACATCGACAGCGTTTGGCGCCCCGGGCACATCATCGACACGCCCAGACGCACGGCCCCGCCATCGCCCGCCGCGCGTCGGGCACGGCGTAGCGCGTCCTCGGACTGCCGCATAATCGAACGTGCATCGTCCACCAGCAGAGCACCTGCCGGCGTCACCTTAACACCAGAATGCGAGCGCTCGAACAACGTGATGCCGAACTCGGCCTCGAATCCCGACACCTGTTTGACGAGTGCCGGGGTCGACACGCGCAATTTTGCCGCCGCACGCGAGAAGCTTCCCAGCTCCGCGGCGGCCGATATGGCCTCGAGTCGTCGATCGTACACGTCAATCTCCCGTTTTCGCGTCTGTGGCCACATGATGCCACAGGGGGTTGTTTTCGCAGGTCACGCGCTCAATTGAGAAAAACTGCATCGCACGGTGTAAACCTACGGTTAACGCCATTCTAACAAATATGCAATTCACCTGCGCAAATGCAAAGCATACGATAACCAGCGAAAACCACGTGGGTCGATTAATGGGAGCGACCCACCGGGAGGCACAAGAAGGGAAGTTCCTATGAGCAATTGGCTTAAGCTCGAGGGCGATGTCTGCGCCGTGACTGGCGCGCTCGGCGGTATGGGCGTCGAGATTTGCCGCGAGTTCGCCCGCAACGGCGCCAACGTCGTCCTGCTCGACCTGGACGAAGAGAAGGTCAAGGCCGCTGCCGCCGACCTCGCCGCTGAGTTTGGCATCCACGCCGAGGGTTACAAGATGAACGCCACCGACGAGGCCGAGGTTCAGGCTGCCGTCGACGCCACCATCGCCGACTTCGGCCGCGTCGACGTTCTCGTCAACACCGCCGGCATCCTGCGCTTCGCCGCCATGGAGGACCTGCCGCTGAGCGACTGGGAGCAGGTGCTCAACGTCAACCTCACCGGCTACTTCATCACCTCGCAGCGCTTTGGTCGCGAGATGATCAAGGCCGGCCAGGGTCGCCTGGTGCACATCTCGACCGTTGCCAGCCACTCCCCCGAGACGTTCTCGGGCGTGTACAGCTCCACCAAGGCCGGCGTCAACATGATGTCCAAGATGCTCGCCGCCGAGTGGGGCCCCTACGGCGTGCGCTCCAACTGCGTCGAGCCCTGCTTCGTTAAGACCCCGATGTCGGCCAACTTCTACGCCGACCCCGAGGTCGAAAAGAGCCGCAGCCGTCTGATCGCCACGCGCCGCATCGGCGAAGTCAGCGATATCGCCAACGCCGTCATGTTCCTGGCGTCCAAGCGCTCGGACTTTACCACCGGCGACGCTATCAAGGTCGACGGTGGCTTCTCCAACATGATGGGCGACCTCACCGCCAAGCCCGGAGGCCGTCGCGCTTATGCCGACAACTACCTCAAGAACAAGGGTGTCGAGCTTTGGTCCGATGAGTCCGGCGTCGCCAAGCCGACTGACCAGTAAACCAACCCGACAGGGAGGACCCACGGACACGCCTGTTCCTCCTCCGTATCGATTAGAAAGAGTCCAATGGCTTCCACCAACTCCAACAAGGGTCGCGCCGTCGTGCTTTCCGCCGCGTGCGTCACCATGTTCTTCATCAGCTCCATCGCGCTGTATTCCGTCGTGAGCAAGAACCTGCTCGCCGTCTACCCCGAGTGGTCGAGCGCCCTTACCTGGGCCTTCCCGGTCTTTCAGACCATCATGGCCGTGACGGGCATCTTCGCCGGCCGCATCTCCGATAAGATCGGCCCGCGCAACGTCGTTATCGCCGCCGCCGTGTGCTACGGCCTGGGCTGGTTCATGTCCGGCACCGTCACCGAGCCGTGGCAGTTCTACCTGTGGTTCTCGCTCGTCGCCGCCATCGGCAACGGCCTGGGCTACAACCCCGCGCTCACCACCGGTCAAAAGTGGTTCATCGACAAAAAGGGCCTTGCCTCCGGCATCACCCTGGCCGCTTCGACCGCCGGCCCCGCCGTGCTGTCCCCGGTGCTCGCCTCGCTGCTCATCCCGAGCCTGGGCATCTTTGGCGCCCTTAAGGCGCTCGGCGTCATCTTCTTTGTGACGATTGCTGCCTCCGCCCTGTTCCTGAAGGCCCCCGAGGCCGGTTGGCTGCCCGAGGGCTTCGAGGCCCCCAAGGGCGGCGCGCACGCCGGCACCTTCGGCGACCTCACCCCGGGCGAGATGGTCAAGACCCCGCGCTTCTGGGTCCTCATCGTCACTTTCGCCTTTGCCGCCACCGCGGGCACCCTGCTCGTGGGCAAGGTTGCCTCCATCGCCGCCGTCCAGCTCTTCGCCGACCCCACGAGCGCCGCGGCCGTCGCCCTCGGCGGTGTGGTGGTCTCCGTCAACACCTGCGCCAACTTGGTTGGCCGCCTGTCCTTTGGCCAGATCATTGACAAGCTCGGCGCCTATAAGTCGCTGCTCATCAGCCTTGTCGTCACTATCGTCGCACTCGTCATCATGTCGATGAGCTTTACGCAGAGCATGTTCTTTGTGGCGCTCGCCCTGCTCGGCTTTAGCTTTGGCGCCCTGCTCGTCATCTACCCGCCGCTCACCGGTGGCGCCTTTGGTACCAGCAACATCGGCGTCAACTACGGCATCATGTTTTTGGGCTATGCCGCTTCCACCTGGATCAGCCAGCCCATCACCGCCGTGCTGTATCACGCCGAGGCCGGCAGCGCCGCCTACCAGCAGTCCTTCTACGGCGCCATTGTGATCGCCGCCATCGCCGTCGTGCTCACCGTCTACATGATGGTCTCCGACAGCAAGAAGAAGTCCGCCTAGTTTTACCGATGCGACAAAGGGACAGCCCCTTTGTCGCATCCCACCGGTCACCAGTATTAAGGAGTCGAAATGTCTGAGCTCAACCCCGTCCGCATTGCCGTTATCGGCGCCGGCGCCATGGGCCGCAACCACATTCGCTTTGTCACCGAGGAGCCCGAGGCCGAGCTCGTCGCCATCGCCGACGCTTTTGAGGGCGCCCGCGCCACGGCCGAGGCCGCCGGCGTGCCGTTTTACACCGATCCCGCCCAGATGATGGACGAGGTCAAGCCCGAGGCCGTCATTATCGCCACCCCCAACGACCTGCACTTGGGCGTTGCCCGCGAGGCTGTGAAGCGCAATATCGTGCCGTTGGTCGAAAAGCCGATCTCCAACGACCTTGAGGATGCTCAGGCCTTTGCCGCCGAGGCCGAGACCGCCGGCGTGCCCGTGCTCGTGGGCCAGCACCGTCGCCACAACCCCTTCGTCAACAAGGCCAAGGAGATCATCGAGTCCGGCGAGCTGGGCAAGCTCACCGTGTCAAGCTTCCACTATATGATCTATAAGAACGACGAGTATTTCGATGTCGAGTGGCGCCGCAAGAAGGGTGCCGGCCCGATCCTGGTCAACCTGGTGCACGACGTCGACCTGCTCCGCTACCTGCTGGGCGAGCCCGTTGCCGTCCAGGGTATGCAGTCCAGCGCCGCCCGCGGTTTTGAGACCGAGGACTCCGCCGTGGTCAACGTCCGTTTTGCCGATGGCGCGCTCGCAAGCATGACCATCTCCGACGCCACCGCCAGCCCCTGGAACTGGGAGGCAACCGCTCGCGAGGATCCGCAGTACCGCCCCTTCGACGCCGACGCCTACTTTATCGGCGGCACTAAGGGCGCCCTGTCGCTGCCCCGCCTGCACCAGTTCTCCTACGACGGCGCCTCCAACTGGCACAAGCCGCTGCAGATGGAGATTCCGGCCGTGGACCCGGCGTTGCCGCACAAGATGCAGCTCAAGCACTTTGTAAAGGTTGTTCGCCGCGAGGTCGAGCCCGTCGTGACCCCCGCCGATAACGTCAAGACGCTCACGCTTCTCAACGCTATCAAGGAGGCCGCCGAGACCGGCCAGCTCGTCGAGCTGTAATGCCTTAAGAACGACCGCGGCAGAAACCCCATGCCAAGCCCCTCGGTCCGCCACAAATAAGCCCCTCTTCTTTGCCCCGCGAGCAGCCTCCAGCCCGCGGGGCATTTTGCTACCTTGCCGACGATTTTTCTGGGGCGGGGGCTATTTTGCGCCTCAGCTTGGTTCGTGCGCCACGAAATGGGCCTATCTACTACGTTTAGCCGACCCCCCCCCTCAACCATGCCGAATTTCGCGAAATAAAAACCGCAGGTAAACGGCTTGCCGATTTTCGGAAAACCCAGGTATGGTCAGCCCCTACGGGTAAAACGTAGTAGATAGGCCGTTTTCGTGGCGCGGCCCCAAAACAGCCTTTTGGGACGGGTGGTATCCTTGGTAGCCCTGTGTTGCAAACGCACCTTAAACGCAAGGAGTCCCATGGATCTTATCGCCCAGCTCGCCCGCGAGCTCAACCTTAAGGCCGCCAACATCGAGGCGGCCGTCAAGCTCATCGACGAGGGCAACACCATCCCCTTTATCTCGCGCTACCGCAAAGAAGCCACGGGCGGCATGGACGACGTCGCCCTGCGCGCCCTCGACGAGCGCCTGTCTTACCTGCGCAATCTTGAGCAGCGCAAAGAGGACGTCATCCTGCTCATCGACGCCCAGGGCAAACTCACGCCCGAGCTCGAGCAGCAGATTCGCGAGGCCACGCAGCTCCAGCGTGTCGAGGACCTCTACAAGCCCTACCGCAAAAAGCGCATGACTCGCGCGCAGAAGGCCCGCGAGGCAGGCCTGGAGCCGCTTGCCAACATGATTATCATGCAGGCCTCGGCCAAGGGCAGCGCGCTCGATGCCGCCGCGGCCTACGTCAACGAGGACGCCGGCTTCGACACGCCCGAAAAGGCGCTCGCCGGGGCGGCGGACATCGTGGCCGAGACGGTGGCCGAGGACCCCGAGAACGTCGCCGACCTGCGCGCCTTTACGCAAAACACCGCCGACATCGTCGTCGAGGCCACCGACCCCGCCGAGAAGACCCCCTACGAGCCCTACTACAACTTTGACGAGCCGCTGCGCCGTATACCCAACCACCGCGTGCTGGCTATCGACCGCGGTGAGCGCGAGGGCAAGCTCCGCGTGCGCGTGAACGTCGACGGCGCTGCCGCCACGGCACGCCTCGGCAGCCGTTGGCCCCGACGCCAGGGCGTCTTCGCGCCCGTCTTCGATGCCGCCATCGCCGACGGTTACAAGCGCCTCATGGCCCCCTCGCTGGAGCGCGAGGCCCGCGCCAAGCTCACCGTTCGCGCCCAGACCGAGGCCATCAACGTCTTTGCCAAGAACCTTGAGGGCTTGCTCTCGGCACGCCCCGTGCGCGGCGCCCGCGTGCTCGCGCTCGATCCGGGCTACCGCACCGGCTGCAAGGTCGCCGTCATGGACGAGACCGGCAAGCTGCTCGACCACGGCGTGGTCTATCCCACCAAGCCGCGCCACGACGTCGCCGGCACCAAGCGCGAGCTCGCCCGCCTCGTCAAGAAGGACGGCGTCAACACCATCGTCATCGGCAACGGCACCGCCAGCCGCGAGACCGAGGAAGTCGTCTCGGAGTTCATTGCCGAGCAGGCGCCCAGCCTTCGCTACACCATCGTTAACGAAGCCGGCGCATCGGTGTACTCCGCTTCCGAGCTTGCCAGCCAGGAGTATCCCGACTTGGACGTCACCGTGCGTGGCGCCATGAGCCTGGGCCGTCGCCTGCAAGACCCGCTGGCAGAGCTCGTCAAGATTCCGCCCCAGTCTATCGGCGTTGGCCAGTACCAGCACGACCTTGACCAGGCCGAGCTTTCGCGCACCCTGGGCCATGTGGTGGAGGACGTCGTCAACCGCGTGGGCGTCGACGTGAACACCGCGAGCGCGAGCCTGCTGGGATACATATCGGGCATCACGCCGAGCGTGGCCAAGAATATCGTGGCCTACCGCGAGGAAAACGGCGCCTTCACCGATCGCCGCCAGCTCAAGAAGGTCCCCAAGTTGGGACCCAAGGCATATCTCAACGCCGCGGGCTTTTTGCGCATCAGCGGTGGCAAGAACCCGCTCGACGCGACGAGCGTCCACCCCGAAAGCTACGAGGTGGCCACGTCCGTCTTGGAACGCGCCGGCGTTGCGGCAAGCGAGCTCAGCCGCGGCGGCGTGCCCGACATCGAGCGCCGTCTGGGCAGCATCTCGACGCTGGCAAGCGACCTGGACTGCGGCACCCTGACGCTCATCGACATCGTCAACGAGCTCAAGAAGCCCGGTCGCGACCCGCGCGACGACGCGCCCGAGGTGGTCTTTAGCCGCTCGGCACTTTCCATCGACGACCTGGAGCCCGGCATGGAGCTCAAGGGGACGGTGCGCAACGTTGTGGACTTTGGCGCCTTCGTCGACGTGGGCGTGCACCAGGACGGCCTCGTGCACATCTCCAAACTGGCCAACCGCTTTGTCAAGCACCCGAGCGACGTGGTGCGCGTCGGTGACACGGTCAAGGTGTGGGTTGAAAAGGTCGATCGCGACCGCAAGAAGATCTCCCTCACCATGGTGCAGGGGAAGTAAACCGCCAAAGCAGGGGTACCCCCTGCAGCGACGTGTAAAATCGCGAGTATTCTGCAAATTCCGCCGTTCCGGATGCCCCTCAGAGGCGAAAAAGCAAAAACAGCCCCCGTTTTAGCGTCGTCAGAGCCAAAACGGGGGCCGTTCCATGCTTCACCCAACTGGTAAAAGCCTTTACCTTGCTGAATACTCTCAATTTTGCACGGCGCAGGCGGGGGTACCTTTGCCCACGGCAGGATATGGAAGCCAAGCGCCAACCTACTGGCAAGCTCGTGTCGGCAGCCCACGGCGTAGCCAGTGTTCGCGTTACGGCAGAATATGGAAGCCCAAAGCGGCGATATCCTTGGCAAAGCCGCGGACGGTGTCGAGCGAGACCTCGTACGGGTCGCGGCCGATGTTCTTGCGCTTGGCCAGGATGCTGTTGGGCACCGTAATGATCTGGCAACCGCAGGCCTCGGCCTGGTAAATGTTGATGAGCTCGCGCGTGGACGCCCACAGGACCTCACAGTTGGGCTTGGCGGCGGCCTTCTTAACCGACTCCGTCATAAACGGAATGGGGTCGACGCCGGTGTCGGCGATGCGGCCGGCAAAGAGCGAGATGATGGACGGCGTCTCGGCGTCAACGGCTTCGACCATCTCATCGACCTGCGTAGGCGTAAAGATGGTAGTGACGTTGACCTTGATGCCGTCGGCGGAAAGCTTGCGGGCCAGCCCGGCGGTGGACTCGCCCTTGGTGGTCACGCACGGAATTTTGACGTAGACGTTCTCGGCCCAGGTAGCGATCTCGCGGGCCTCGACCTCCATAGTCTCGACGTCGTCGGCAAAGACCTCAAACGAGACGGACACATCGGTGATGTGAGCCAGGACCTCTTTGGCAAACGCGCGGTAATCCATCACGCCGCCCTTCTTCATAAGGGACGGGTTGGTCGTGAAACCCTGAACGTTGCCGTTCTCGTACATGTCGAGCATGCCTTCGAGGTTTGCACCGTCAGCGAACACCTTGATTGCCATCTGCCTGATTCCTTTCGTTAGCATACGGCCGATAAACTGCTAAACACTTTACCTACGTTTATCAAGGCGTGAACTGCGGTTTTTTATCTTCTCGGCGAACGGTATAAACACCTCAGTGTTTGGATTGATAAATCGATTGAGCATGCAAAAGCAAAGAGTCGCAGTTTGAGCAAACGTCAGAACGCGGGATTCATTAGATGAGGCCGAAATGCTGCATCGCTGTGACGGTGCCGTCGTGTGCGACATCATCGGTCACGTAGTCGGCGACCGCCTTGACCTCAGGCATGGCGTTGCCCATGGCGACAGCCGTCTCGACCGCAGCGAGCATGCCCAGGTCGTTACCCGAATCGCCGAAGCCAAAGGTGCGTGCGTTGCCGGTGCGACCCAGGTATTCCAGCGCTCGCGCCACGCCCACGCCCTTGTCGATGCCCTTGGGGCTCAGCTCGCGATTCTGACCACCGGTGTTGCACAGCTCAAACTCGCGATCGATAAAGCCATCATCGTTGGCTACGCGAGCCAGGTCGCTCGCGACGATGCCTACCTTGCCCACGCGCAGACGGCCGTCGACGCGCATTTCCTCGGTGCTGTGCACCACAGAAGTGCCGATCAGAGACGACTGCTCAACACCCGCGGGTTCCAGGGCAAAAGTAGCCACGTTGGTCTCGAAAAAGGCTTCAATCCCTGCCGCGGCCATACGGCGTGCAAGCTCCTCAACAATGTCTTCGTCAAAGCAGTCCTCATACACCACGCGGCCCTCGACCTCGAGCGTGGCGCCCGCCATGGCAACGACGCCCGCGGGGTCGAGCGCACGCAAGCTATCGGCGATGAGCCACAGGGGGCGACCCGTGCAGATAAACGCCTTGTGTCCCGCGTCGCGCAGACGATGAAACGCCTCGACGACCGCCTGCGAGGGGCGAACCGCCGAAAAGTCCTTGTCGGTCATGTTGTCGGGATCGAACGACGTCAGCGTGCCGTCCACGTCAAAAAAGAGCACAGCGGGTTCGGGACACGCATCAATCATATGGGTTCCTTTCGAGGATAAGGGCAAACGAAGCATCCATCATATAATGGAGCGACGCAACCAGAGAGGTCACCCATGGAATTTTACGCAAGCTGCCCCGAAGGCTTTGAGTCCGCACTCGCCGATGAGCTTAAACGCCTCGGGCTTTCGCATGTTCGCCGGCTGAAGGGCCGCGCCACGTTTGAGGGCGAGCTCGAAGAAGGCTACCGCGCCTGTCTGTGGTCGCGCCTAGCGAGCCGCGTGTTTGCGGTGCTCGGGCGCTTTGAGGCGCAGGATGCCGATGAGCTGTACGATAGCGTTTACGACATCGCCTGGGAGAACATCGTCCGCCCCGGCGCCACCATTGCCATCACCGCCCGCGGCGTGACCGAGCAGCTGCGCAACACGCGCTTCTCGGCCCTGCGCGCCAAGGACGCGCTGTGCGACCGTCTGGCCGAGACCACGGGCCGTCGCGCCGATGTCGACGCTGCCGATCCCGACGTTCACCTGTTGCTTTCGCTGCGCCAGCGCCGCGCGAGCATCAGCCTGGACCTTTCGGGCGACCCGCTGTTCAAGCGCCTGCCGCCCGCGGCGACCCGTGCCGGCGAGGGTGCGCACGTGTTGCGCCCCGACTACGCCGCCCTGGTGCTGGCGCAGGTCGGCTGGACCGCACTGTGCGAGCGCGAGTTGACGGCCGACGATTACGAGAATGAAGCCCTTCCCACGCTAATCGATGCCTCGTGCGCCGGCGGCGGCCTGTTGCTGGAAGCCGTGAACATTCTGACCGACCGCGCCCCGGGCGCCGCACGCGAGCGCTGGGGCTTTGAGGGCTGGCAGCTGCACGACGCCGCTCTGTGGAAGCAGCTGCTTGCCGAGGCGCGCGAGCGCGAGGCGGCAGCGCGCGAGCGCGAGGCGTGCATCGTGGCCGTAGACATCGACCCCGCCGCCCGCAAGACCGCCGAGCGCATGGTCAAGTGTGCCGGCTACAAGCGCTTTGTCGATTTTTGCGCCGCCAAGTCCGGCACCGTGCTGGACCATGCGGGCGCTGTCGCCGGCGCCGCCGTGGTCGCAGACACCACTGAGACCCCGCTTTCGCTCATGCACGACGCCATGACGCTGGTCGGCGAGCTGCGCCGCGCGCCCGAGCTCGCTTCGGCACCGGTCGCCGCGCTCACCCGCGATAGCCTTATGGCCCGCGCGCTCCACGCCGAGCCCAAGCGCTCGATCGCCGTCATGCCCAACAACGAGGAGGCGGCTATTGAGGTTTGGCCCTCGCTCGACCACGCCGCCGCAGCGTTTGAGGCTGCGGCCAGCGCGGATGCCGAGGAGCAGACCGCAGACGCTCAAGACGAAGCCGCCGACGCCCTCATGCCCGAACCTACCGCCGCACTCGACTTGGGCGACGGCAAGCCGCTGCCCGTGCTCATCCCGGAGTCCGAGCAGTTCGCCAACCGCCTGCGCAAGAACGCCCGTCTGCGTCGAAAGTGGGCAAAGCGCGAGAGCGTTAGCTGCTACCGCGTCTACGATGCCGACCTGCCCGACTACTCCGCCGCCATTGACCTGTACGAGGGCTGCCCGCAGACGCCGGGCCGCTGGCTCGTCATCGCCGAGTACGCCGCGCCTAAGACCATCGATCCCGCGCTAGCCCAGGCCCGCATGCTCGACATCTTGGCCATCGCGCCGCGTATCCTTGGTGTTCCGGCCGAGCATGTGCACGCCAAGGCCCGCATGCGTTCGCGCGGCGGCTCGCAGTACGGTAAGCAGGGCGCCGGCAAGGGCGGCTCGGGCGAGCGCGCCAACATCGCGCGCCGTCGTCTGCCGCTCATCGAAGAGGGCGGACTCACCTTTGCCGTCAACTTTGACGATTATCTGGATGTGGGAATCTTCCTGGACCACCGCGTCACCCGCAACCTGGTGCGCGAGCACGCCAAACAGGCGCGCCGCTTCCTCAACCTGTTCGCCTACACCGGTACCGCCACCTGCTATGCGGCAGACGGCGGCGTCGAGGAAACTGTGACGGTCGACCTTTCCAACACCTACCTGGACTGGGCCGAGCGCAACATGCGCCAGAACGGCTTTGTGGGTCCGCAGCATCACTTTGTGCGCGACGACGTGCTTGCCTGGATTCGCGACCAGCGCCAGACGCGCAACCGCTGGGACCTGATCTTTGTCGACCCACCCACGTTTTCGAACTCGTCCAAGATGGGCCGCCGCACCTGGGACGTCCAGCGCGACCATGTTGAGCTTTTGGCCGGCGTATCGCGCCTGCTCGCACAGGGCGGACATGCCATCTTTAGCTGCAACCTGCGCGGCTTCCGTCCCGAGACGCGCAAGCTCGCGCGTGCGGGCGTGGTGCTGGAGGACATTACGGCACAGACCATCCCCGAGGACTTCGCGCGCAACCAGAAGGTGCACCATTGCTATATCGTGCGCCGACTGCCCATCGAGGACGCCATGGCAGAGGTCGGCTTTAGCGCCGAGGAGATTGCCGAGCGCGTCGAGGAACTGCGTAACCCCGAGGCCCGCAAGCCCCGTGCGGCAGTGCCCGCGCACGCGCAGGCCGGCAACGGCAAGTCGAACTTTGCCGGCAAACCCTCTCCTGCCGGCAAGCCCAAAAAGAAGAAGTTCTACGCCAGCAAGCCCAAGGGCAAATAGACAAAGTTGCGGTGGAATAGTTCCTAAAAGCCTGGTAAAGGCCCAAACAGGAACTATTTCACCGCAACTCATATTGGGATGGCGGATGCCGACCTATCCCTGGATGACCAATCGGTAACCAATACCCACGTGCGTCTGGATATAGCGCGGATGCGCGGGGTCGGACTCAATCTTCTTGCGCAGCGTGCCCATAAAGACGCGCAGGCTCGCCAGGTCGCTCTTGGTTGCCGTGCCCCAAATCTCGTGCAGGATAAACTGGTGCGTCAGTACCTTGTCGGCGTTGTGCGCCAGCAGGCACAGGAGCTTATACTCGATCGGCGTCAGATGCAGCTCCTCGCCATCCATCGTGGCGATGCCGGCATCAAAATCGATATGCAGCTCACCGGTATCGAACGAGCCCTCGGAGACAACGCCACCCGTTTGTGCATACGAAAGGCGCCTGAGCGTCGTGCGAATGCGCGCGAGCAGCTCCTCGACCGAAAACGGCTTGGTCAGGTAGTCGTCGGCACCGGCATCGAGCGCGCGAATCTTGTCCGCGTCCTCGCTGCGCGCCGAGACCACGATGATCGGCATGCCCGACCATGCGCGCACCGACTCCACCACCTTGACGCCGTCCATATCGGGCAGGCCCAGATCGAGCAGCACAATGCTCGGCGCCTGCGACGAGGCGGCGGCGATGGCGGCATGGGCGGTCTCCACAGCCATATGGCGCAAGCCGTGCGCCTCGAGCGCGGCAACAATAAGATTGCGAACGGCGGGGTCGTCCTCAACGACCAAGATGAGCGGTTTTACGGCAGAGTTCGGCACAGCGCTACTCCTTATCAAACGAAACGTCGGCGGCGGGAAGTTCAATCGTAAAGACCGAACCGTGCGGGTCCGCCGCGGCAACCTCTATGCTACCGCCATGCGCCAACGCAATGGAACGGCAGAGCGAAAGACCCAGGCCAACGCTGCGGTGGCTGTCGGCCAGACCATGGTTGGCGGTATAGAACGACTCGAAGATCCGTTCGCGATCCTCGGGTGCGATGCCCGGACCATCATCGGCCACCGAGCACGCCACGCGTCCATCGTCGACGCTAATCGAAATCATGATATGCGAGCCCGCGGGCGTATAGGTGATGGCGTTGTTCACCAGATTGACCACCAGCTGCACCATCAGGCGCGCATCGACATTGACGAGCGCCGGCTCATCGCACGCCACCACCTTAAGGTCGTGCTCGCGCACGGCCGGATTTACGTGGCGCAGCGCCTCCTCGACGATATCGTCCATGAGCTCGAGCGTGGTCGACAGGCGCATACCGCCACCCTCGAGCTTGGTGATGGCAAGCAGGTTCTCGACGGTGGCGTTGAGCCACAGCGCATCCGAGCGAATGGATAGAAGCAGGCCGCGGCGCGTCTGGGCATCGAGCACCGCGGTGCCGGTCGAGCCCTGATCGAGCAGGACATCGGCATTGCCCGAAATACTGGTGAGCGGCGTGCGCAGGTCGTGCGAGATGGAGCGCAGCAGGTTGGCGCGCAGCTGCTCATTTTTGGCAAGCACCGCCGCTTCCTCGCGGGCCTCCATGGCGCGGGCGCGGTCGAGCGCCAGCTCGCCTTCGCTCACGATGGCATCGGCAAGTGTCCGCTCCTCATGCGTCAGCACGTCGGGCTCGGCAACGATAGCCAGCACGCCCACCACCGAGGCGGGGTCGCCCGAGCGGACGAAGCCGTCGCCCGTGCGAACCGTCAGGTAGATGCCATAAAACGCCGAGCCGCCATAGGTGGCATCGAGCGGCGTTCCCACATAAGCGGACGCCGAGAGCCGCGGCGGCATCTGCGGCGCCAGTTCGTGCACCGGCGCGGCATCGCCCACGGCCGTGTATGTCGCACGCGGCAGCAGGTCATCGCCCTCGGCGTCGGCGCTGTACCACACGACCGGACAGCCCGAAAGACGAGCCAGCTGCGTTGCCATGGCATGCACAATCTGCTGCTGATCGGCACACCGCTGCAGCATGCGGTTGGTCTCGAGCACCATATGCGTGCGACGGTCGCTGGCGGCAGCCTGTGCCAAGGCGCGGCGCAGGGCCAACGCAATCGAGCTCGACACAAGCGAGACCACAAACATGATGAAGAACATGCCGGGATAGACGCGGTCGATAAACGACAGCGAGCAGCGCGGGTCGACAAACAAGAAGTTGTAGAGTGCCACGGCGACAGCCGAGCTCAGCAAGCAATACAGGCGACTCCAGGTAAAGAATGCGCACAGCTGAACGGCGAACACATAGACGATCATGATGCTCGGCGCGAGACCCGGATGGTCGAGCAGCGCGCCCACAATCGTCGCCGTGACCAGCAGCCCCACCGACACGCAGGCGTCATACAGAGGAGTGCGGCGCGTCAGCGTTGTGCGCCGCCACCAAAAGCTATCGGCAATATCGCCGTCCGTACGGACGTCCATCAGCGCCCCGCCCCCCTCTCAAAAACAAAAACCACCACAAAGGGACAGGCACCTTTGTAGTGGTTTCCCTTGTGGTGGTTCCAAGTGTAAAGCCTTCTACGACCGGTGGTCGCTAGACAAACAGCACGTGCGCGAGCAGGGCACACACGCACACCGCTCCAAATACCAGTGCCACGATCGAAATTACGCGATCGGCCATATCCATGTTGGCACGGTTCGTCAAAAACCGATCTTCGGCGGCGTCAGCGCGTGCCTCACGTACCAGCTCGGCAACCACCTCGCGGCCATCAAGCATCTTTGCATCCATGTTTGCCTCCCCGGTCTCAATCTTGTCCATCGAAAACCAACTCCGTGCAACCCGTCGGCGCCTACGGCCGCTCGTTGGGGGCCAGGCGCTGCATCTTGTTCACGGCCTTGAACTTGGTGAACAGCGGCACGTACTCAAAGCTCACGTTGGAGTTCTCCAGGCCGTACCAGCGTGCAGGCGTGCCGGCGGCGCGGCGGATGATGTACTTGAGCGTGATGGCCGTACGCTCGCTCGGCTCCACATCGCTTTCGGGCGCCAGAAGCTTACGGATCAGGACGAACTTGAACGTACCGATGTTGCCCGGATCCTTGTAGACCGAGTAGTCATGCGTCTGCGCCGGCAGCTCGCCGGTGGCAGCCAGGTCCTGAACGACCTGACGCAGATAGGCATTGACGCGCTGGTTGATCTTGTAGCCCAGGTACAGATGCACGCGGAACACGTAGTCGGTGCCGAACGTCTCGACCGAATAGGCAAAGGTATGCGGCTCATCCATGGTCTCGACATTCACGAACCACCAGGCACGAGCGCGCTTGGGATGCTTGTCCAAGATCGAGTAGACGATATCACGGTCAATGTAATCGGTATGGGTGTCCTTGGTCAGGTACACGATGTTGTCGCTCATGCGCTCATAGCGATCGTCGTCGCGCAGGCGCTTGAGCTGCGGCAGGTAGCTGCGCAGCGGCAGCAGCGTAAACTGGCGCTGCTCGACCGCCGTGCCGTTGTACCAGCACACCATAATGCCCATGATGAGTGCAGCCATGAGGATGGTGAAGTAGCCGCCGTGGAAGAACTTGGTGAGCGAGCTCACGAAGAAGAAGCCTTCGAGCAAAAGGAAGAAGGCCGCGAAGATCCACGGAGCAACCTTGAGCTTGCGCTCCTCGTGCAGGTAGAAGAAGAGCAGCAGCGTGGTGCACATCATAGTCAGCGTAATGGCAAGGCCGTAGGCGGCTTCCATATGCGCCGAGTTCTGGAACAGCAGCACCACGATGACGCAGCCGACAAGCATGACGTTGTTGACCATGGGGATGTAGAGCTGGCCCTTGGTCTCGGCAGGGTAGAAGACCTGCATGTGCGGCATGAGGTCCAGGCGGCTGGCCTCGGACACCAGCGAGAATGCGCCGGTGATGAGCGCCTGCGAGGCAATGATGGCCGCGACGGTGGAAAGGCCTACGGCAAACGGGCGCAGGCCCGGGGCGAGCATCTGGTAGAACGGGTTGAGATCGGCAATGCCCATGAGCTCGGGGTTGGCAGCGTTGTTCATAAGCCAAGCGCCCTGGCCCATATAGGAAAGCAGCAGGCAGCACTTAACGAACGGCCAGGTAGCGTAGATGTTGCCGCGGCCGACGTGGCCCATGTCGGAGTAGAGCGCCTCGGCACCGGTGGTGGCGAGGAAGCAGCTGCCCAGAATCATGATGCCCGCGTGGTTGTTGGGGCTCAGCAAAAAGGCGATGCCGCGCACCGGGTTGAGGCACAGCAGCACGGCGGGGTGCTGGAAGACAAAGAACAGACCCGTGCCGCCCAGGAACAGGAACCACAGCGTCATGATGGGGCCAAAGGCGTGACCGATCTTGGCCGTACCGATGCGCTGTACCAAGAAGAGCGCGATGATGATGGCGAGCGTAATGGCGACGACGCGGCCCTGATCATCGCCCAGCACGGCATGGACCGCCGGGATAGTGCGCAGGCCCTCGATGGCCGTGGTAACGGTAACGGCCGGCGTCAGGATGCCGTCGGCGAGCAGCGCGGCGCCACCCAGCATGGCGGGGATGATAAGCCACTTGCCGCAGCGCTTGACCAGGCTGTACAGGGCAAAGATGCCGCCCTCACCATGGTTATCGGCGCGCAGCGAGATGAGCACATACTTGATGGTGGTCAGCAGCGTGACCGTCCACACGACAAGGGAGAGCGCGCCGAGCACGAACTCCTCCGTGACGCTTCCGATGCCGCCGTTGCCGGCAACGAGCGCCTTGGTTACATACATGGGGCTGGTGCCGATATCACCATACACCACGCCCAGCGTGACGAGCATCGCCGAGATGCTCACAGGAATCGCAGCGTGCGAGGCTGCCTCCTTGGCCTTTTGTTCCATAAGCCGGTTTCCTCCCAACTTTAATGTTCGAAGGGATTATAGGTAATCGGCCCATGTTTTAATGCACTGTTTTCCCAGCTAGATAAAGATTTATACAGTCTTTAGGCTACCGCGGCGATATGGAATGCGGCAAAGGGACTGTCCCTTTGTCACATTCGTCATTTTCCAAGCCAATTTTTGAACCACCACTCCATGGAGCGGCTCATCTCGGCCATAAAGGGACTGGTGTGTTTGCGGGCGTAGATATCCACCACGCGCTCGCCCACCTCGCGGGCATGCGGGCGAAACATCGCGTCCATCTCGGCCACCTGCGCGTCCATGGTCGCAGCATCGGCGCGGCAGTAGCGCTCCTCGTGCACCAGGTTCACCACAGGATGCGCAATGGCCGGACGCTCCTTACGGGGCGTGCCGATGATGAGCATCGACAGCGGCATGGTATAGGGCGGCAGATCGAGCAGCTCGGCAACTTCCTCGGCATTCTCGACGATATCACCGATGTAGCAGCTCCCCAGCCCCAGGGCTTCGGCGGCAACCACGGCGTTTTGCGCGGCGATCACGGCATCCTGCGCCGCGATGGCAAAGTCGCCCAAACCCGGCGCGCGGCGGGGCGCCTTGCCCGTGCGCTCGACAAACTCGGGCTCAAAGCAACCCACATGCTCAAACAGATCGATCCACTTGGCATAGTCGACCACAAATATAAGTGCCCAGGGCGCCTTGGCGATCATGGGCTGGTGATCGCACAGGTCGGCCAGACGATCGAGCGTGGCCTGTTCGCGAATGCTTACGATGGAGTACATCATCATGGCGCCTGCCGACGGCGCACGGCTCGCCGCATGCAGGATCGCCGCCCGCTGCTCGTCGGTCACCGCCACGGGACGATCGTCGTCATCACGCGCGAAGGCACGCGTGGAGGAACGGTGCTCCAACGTGTCCAGCACCGCATTGCCCGTGGTCTCGACCGGATAGCCACACGTATCCACAGCCTTGGTGCAAACCTGCTCGTTCATCGCCTCATCCTCGCTAATTCTTTAAGAAGCCTTTACGTTTCCGTGTAATTCCCGTCCATTATCGCGCAGGTCGCCACTACATTGCGCCACACCGCCACACGTGCGCGTTAATATGGCTGGTTGTTGTGCGCAGACACCAATTGCAGCGCATATCTTGGTAACAATCGGGTAAACTCCCGCTTTCGTACGTTTTAGTTTGTGAGGAGTCTCAGCATGTTCGCTGCCGCCATCTCGCTCGTCGGTCTTGCGGCGACCGTCTACCTTGTCTTGCGCGAGGCCAAGGCCATTCGCGCTCAGTCGGGCACCGTTGCCAAAAGCGCTCTTGGGTGGAGCATCGCCTTCGGCTTGTTCCAGGTCTTTTTGACTATTTGGGGCGCCGTGGGCCTCGTCGCTCAAAACGAGCCGCTCGCCTTTGTGATGCTCATCCTGACCAACGCCATCCTCACCGGCTGCGCTTGGGCCAGCATCGCACGCGACCGCATCGCCCCGCGCGTCTTTGCGTTCGCCGCGCCCGACGCCCCCGCCCCCACCGGCAAGCTCGCCCGCCTGCGCGGCGCCTTTGTGGGCAAACCGCTCGTCGCCGCCGTCCTGTGCCTGCTGCTCGCCGGCGTCTTTGCGCTGCTGGGCATGGAGGTCTCGTCCAACCACGACTTTACTTGGGTCTACCCCCTATGCATCCTGCTCGAGTGGGCCATCATCACCACGCTCATGGTCGGCCTGTTCTTCCTGTTCCAGCGCCACGGCGCAGCTTCCGCGGTCCTGGCCTTTGCCCTCTTTGTCCTGGGCATTGCCGAGTTCTTCGTCATCACGTTTAAATCCATGCCCATCCAGCCGGGCGACCTTTCGGCCATCTCCACCGCCGCCGCGGTCGCCGGCACCGGCTACACCTTCTCGATCTCGCTGTTCTGCGTGCTGTCCATGGGCTTTACCGCCATCGCCATGCTGCTGTGCGAGTACGCCGGCCTGGTAGCACCGCACCGTCAGAAGGGTGCCGCCAACGCCAAGCGTATGCTGCTCACCAACCTGCTCGTGGCAGTGCTGTGCCTGGGCGGCGTAACCGCGCATGTCACGCTCATCGACTACTACAACACCCTCGGCATCACCGTCTACACCTGGCGCCCGCTCGAGAGCTACTGGCGCGAGGGCTACCTGCCCGCCTTTATTAGTGCGGCGCAGTCCATCAAGCCGCCCAAACCCGCCGACTACTCCGTCGACGATGCCAAGGCCACGCTCAAAAAGTACGCCAAGGCCTACGACAAGTCCGACGCGGCCAAGAGCGACGAGCGCGCCGCCGCAAAGGAGCAGTTCGACAGCGAGAAGCCCACGGTCATTGCCATCATGAACGAGACCTTCTCAGACCTTTCGATCTACCAGAACATGCGCGCCGGCTACGAGGGCCCGCAGTACTTTAAGAGCCTGTCCAACTGCCTCAGCCGCGGCAAGCTCTACGTGAGTGCCTACGGCGGCGGCACCGCCAATACCGAGTTTGAGTTTATGACCGGCAACTCCATGGCCAACCTGGGCTCGGGTGTGTACCCCTACACCATCTACAACATGGAAACGACCGGGAATCTGGCAGAGCAGTTCAAGTCGCTCGGATATTCCACCACGGCCATGCACCCCAACCACGCGACCAACTGGAACCGCGAGAACGTCTACAAGGACTTTGGCTTTGACCAGTTCCTGTCCATCAACGACTTCCAGGGAGCCGACACCCTGCGCGGCATGGTGACCGACCAGGCTACCTACGACAAGATTCTCGAGTTGCTCGACCAGAACGCCGATCCGCAGTTTATCTTCGACGTGACCATGCAGAACCACTCGGGCTACGACACGGGCCTGCTGCCGGTCGACAAGCAGATGCACCTGAATATCGACACGACCGATCTGGACGCCAAGACCGTCGAGGACGGCACGCTGTCCGATGTCGACGAGTATGTCTCGTGCATCGAGCAGTCCGACCAGGCGCTTCGCTACTTCCTCAACGCCCTGAGCAAGCTCGACCGTAAGGTAGTCGTGGTGTTCTGGGGCGACCACCAGCCGTTCTTCCCGTCCAAGTTCAACGATAAGTGGTTTACCGGCGAGGACGATGCCACGCACCAGGAACGTCTGTGGCAGACCGACTACATCATCTGGGCCAACTACGACGTTGCCGGCTGCGACCAGACGAGTGAGGTCGACGACCTGTCCACCAACTACCTGTCCACGCAGCTCATGCAGCTGATTGGCGCCCCGCTGACTGACTACCAGAAAGCGCACATGACGCTGCGCGAGTCGCTGCCCGCTATCAACTCGGTCGGCTACGAGGACGCCAGCCTGCGTTGGGCGCTCTCCTCCAACGTCACCGGTGACGACGCCGAAGCCGCAGCCGCCACCAAGGCGCGCGAGGATTACGCCAAGATGCAGTACTACGAGATGTTCCGCGACGGCAAGAACGTGTACACCGAGCACTTCCAGACCGAGGCCAACGAGACCGACCCCAACCTGGCACCGGGTACGACCAAGATCAAGTAGCGGGTCGCTCATAACTGAAACGTCTGTCCGGGCGGAGGTATGTAAGGCTCCCTGCTCGGACAGTCCTGCGCAAGACGGAGGCCACATTAAGTGGCCTCCTTTGCGTGCGGAACTCGCGATGAACCTTATATGCCTCCGCCCGGACAGACGCCCTGTTGTTGGAGCGTGGCTTGTCTTGGGTGTATCGCCGAACATATATAAGTTGAAGGCCACGTTATGTGGCCTTCTTTGTTTGCGGAAAGTGTGTCCCGAAATTCTTGTCTGGAATGGGATGCAGTTTCCGCTTGGGACCCGATTGGGAAAGTTCATCCCATTTCTCGGTCTAATTATGGGACGCAGTTTCCCGTTGAGGACCCTTTGGGAAAGTGCGTCCCGGTCTGGGCGCTCAAACTGGGATGGATTTTCCGGATGAGGGCTTGACGGAAAATGTGTCCCGTTCCGGGCGCTAATTGTGGGATGCAGTTTCCGCTTGCGGAGTCTCCACTCAACAGAAAACCCGGGTGGCCTGTTTTTTGGCTACCCGGGTTTTTGGGTTGTCGATATGTTCGACTGGCTACTAGTGGGTCTTGCGGCGCTTGATCAGCATGATGAGGGCTATCACTACGAGCGTTGCTCCCGCTGCTGCTGCGGTGGCGACTAGGGCGAATGTTTGGTCGCCGGTGTTTGCGAGATTCTTCGCTGTGGTCGTAGTCTTGACCTTGGTGTCGGTCTTAGCTCCGTTGTCGGACTTGGGCTTGTCCGGGTTCGTCGGGGTCTCAGGAGTCTCGGGGTCCTTTGAGCCTTCGGAATCGGTTGGGCCGGCGGTGTTTACCAGCGTATGGTCCAGGAACTTCTTGGCGCCCGCACTTGCCTGTGAGAACAGGCGGCGCGTGCGGATCGGGGTGGCGTTCACCATTGTGGGCGCCGTCTCCCCGGCCTCGATATTCACGAGCGTCGTGCCGGTGTCGAGGCCCACGTCGTTGTATCCCACGTGGCAGTAATACTGCGCACCGTCATCGTCTGCGGTCAGGTCAATCTCGAGCTTTGAGGCCGTTCCAGCCGCGAGGTTGCCATCGGCACCCACGAGCTTAAACTCTGTCTCGCCGCGGCCCTTGCGGTACCACATATAGGTCGGTGCCAGCCCTGTTTCGCTATCGTCGGCACCGAGTTGCTTCACATGGCCAATCGCCGAGAGCGTCAGGTGGCTTCCCGCCGTGCGCTCAACCGAAGAGTCGTATCCAAGATCCGACCCCTCCGCAGCATCCGCCGCAGGTCCGCTCACGGTCATCGTCATGCCATCGGGCATGGTCTTGACCGTGATGATTGCCGAGCGAATACCTGTTTCGGTCGTGGATCCATTCTTAACGGCGGCGATGGCGAATCGATACTCCGTATTGGGCTGCAGCCCATCCCACTTGAGCGAGGTCTGCGTGTTGTCGGCAATCTTCCAGCTATTGACGACCGCATCCGCCGCATTGCTCTGCAGCATGCCCACGCCGTAGCTAAAGCCACTCTTGTTTGCGAGCACATTGTCCCAGCTAAACGTAACGCTGGTCGAATCGACGGCGTTTGCCGTAAAGCCCGTCACGGCCGGCGCGTCGGGCATCTCGACGTCCTTAACGTCATAGCCCACGATCCAGAACTGGTCGGTGTCCTTGGTGCCGAGCTTGTCGCCCGAGTCTGCCTCGAACTTGTCGACATCCACCGCGTTGACGCCCAGACGCCACACAAAACCGTACTTGCCCTGCGCGGCCTCGGGCAGGTTGTCGACGGTGCCGCCGTATTCGGTCGATTCACTCGAGGAGTTACCCGTAGTAAAGCCGGCGTTGGCACCAAAGCACAGGCCGCCAAACAACTCGTGCTTTGCGAGCTTCGCGCCCATGACAACGCTGCCGTTCAGCGTCAAGCCGAGCTCGAGCTCCTGCTCCTTGCCCTCCTCGACTTCGATGGTCTGCTCAATGCTCGCCCCCGACTGCGCGGCGGCGCCGTTAAACCCATCGTGCGTGTAGGCGCGCGTTACGCCAGGCTTGCCCAGGCCAAAGGAATCCCCAACGGGAGTCTCGCCGTTGAGCGTCGTTTGATAGGTTCCGGGTTCTCCCGACCGGTTGGTCAAAAAGTAGCTGAGCGGCGTCATATTGTGCTGTTTGGCAATGCGGTCATAGGCCTCGACATTAACGACCGAGGTCTGCGCGCCGAGCGACACGGGCGCCGCCATCACGCCCTTGCCACCAGTTTCCTCATTTTCGATCTCATACTCGTAATAGACCATCGGAATCGTGTAGAGCACGGCCTTGTCACCCTCGCCGGCATGCGACTCATAGCTTACGCTTGCGCTGACCGTGCGCTCGCTCCGGTAGTCATAGCATCCCTCGGCGGCAAAATCGACTGAAGCATTCATCGCGACCAGGGGCGGACCGGTCTGCACCTCGACGGCAACGCCCAACTCGGCGCCAATGGTATAGCCCTGGGATGTCCCCGTGCCCTTTTCCTCTCCGTATGACGTGCCGCCCAACACCAGATAGCCGTATGCCTGCTCCAGATCCTCAACATAGGGCGCATCCTGCAGCACGGCAAGCACGCGCGGGTTGGTATAGACCTTGTAGCGGTCCTTGTACGTGATCTTGACGCTGTCGTTGTCGACATCGGGCAGCGCGAGCGAGATAAATGTGCCGTAGGTAGTGCCGCGACGATTGCTCTCGCTAATCACCTGCTCCTCGCCGCGGCGCACCTTTCCGTTCTCGTCAAGCGAAAAATGCGAGGCGGTCATCCAATAGTAGTCATCGTTCTTGCGCAGGTCCTCGTCGCGGTGCTTGCCTACCACGGCGATAAAGCTCTCGTTATAGCGGTCCGAACCCGAGACGCTGCCCGCCTTGACGTCGCTGATCCACACCTGCTCTATACCCTTGTGGTCATGCTTGTTGCTGCTGTTGTATTGCTGACCGCTCATGCTCATGGTTCCGACCATGGACCCCAAGCCCTGAGCCCCGCTCTGTGCCGTGTTGCAGGCAAAGTCGCGGAACACATCGCCGCCCACGAGCACCTCGTCGACCGCCAGCTGCTCGGACAGGCCGTCAAGGTTGGCAGTGGCAAGGGCAATAGGCGCCAAGGTGCACGGATAGCGCTTATCCTGAGCGCTATCCTTCCATGCGCTGTTGGGCACATGCATCAGCCCATAGGAGGCGAGGAGCCCGTCTCTGTATTCCTTGCAATCGGAAAGCTTGAACTCGCCAGACTCCGAGTCAAAATACGCGTAGCGGTACAGCGCGCCGTACAGCCCCTTGCTGCCGTCAGAAGCGCCGTAATCAAAAGCGCTGCGTTGCCAGTCATAGCCCGCAAGAATAAGGCCCGTGACGGTTTCACCCGTCTTCTTTCCTTCTTCATCGTAGGCGGCAAACGTGCCGAACGTCGCATTCGCAGCGACCATGGTCTTGCCGTTCGCGGAGAGGGAGATTGCGCCCGCGTCGCCCAGAGCATCGACATGGACGAGCGCACCCTTGGATGCATCCCACGAAAACAGCTCGCAATGCGTCGACTTATCAATATTCTTCTTGCCGTAGGGTGCCGAGACCACGATGGCGAGGTCATCGCAAAAATCGCGATCGAGGTCGCCGGCCGCTAGCGAAACGACAGGAGCTGACTGAAGCTGCGTCCAGGAGTCGTTCCCGCCCTTGTTGTGCGTGGTGTAGTCCGCGGCGTTACCGGCATCGATCTTGACGACGCTTTGCTTCCAGTTGCCGCCCTCCAAGTCATACATGTCGACTACAGCCTTGCGCACGCCGTTCTCGTCGACATAGCAGCCCGCGTAGACAAAAAGCTCGTCGACGCCGTCGCCATCGACATCGCCCGCCTCGACATCAAAGACGGCGTCGTGCTCTTGCAGGTAACCGGCATCCAGGTACTTAAAACGGCCTTCGTACATCATATTAGTGTTGACCGTCACCGGCAGGTGTGTGTCGAGAGTGCGCGTACGCCCGTTGCTAAACGAGTAGAGGACCAGCTCAACCTTTCCGGCGTATGACTTGCCGTCAATCGTCGTGGAGGAACTGTCGCCGTAGGCACGGAGCTCGGCAACGCGGCTCTTTTTGCCCGTGCTGGCGTCGCTGCAGAACTCAACACTCGTGGCGTGAATGCCCGAGAAACCGTTGTTGTCGTTGGCGAGTACTGTTGAGGACTCATTGTTGCTTAGGTACGACCAGGTGCCGCCACCGTAGTCGCTATGCTTGTAGAGATCGCTGTTCGTATCGAAGTTGTTGACGTTTTGCCAGAACTTTGCGGCGCCCCACACACTTCCATAGCCATCGGTGAGTTTGCTGCTGCCGCCAATGTCACCGCGCTCGACGTTCTCGAGCTTGTCGCGCAGAGTGTAGCGATTGCCATGGCTACCGTTAGCTGCCATATAGACCTCGCCGCGCGTGGCAAACGTCGTGGGGGTATCAGTGGAATAGGGGCCAACGGTATCGGCCGGAATGTCCTCGCTCGTGCCCAGACCCAGGGCTTGATAATCCTGCTCGGTCATATCGGTGATTGCAGGCGCATCTGCCGCCTGGGCAACCTGGGGCGCGGCCGTGAAGCAGGCGACGCTCGTGGCGATCAACGCAGCAAGCGCCGCCGTCCCAACAAGCGGGATTTTCGACAGCCTACGGATACGGGGGTGTGGAACGTACATGAGGGACCTCGCTTTATTCGAGTGGAGTGGACTCATTTTTACAAATGATACGTCCGATGCCCGATATCACGTGTCTCATTTTCGCCAACGGCGTGTCTCATTTTTGAGAATCCGAGATGCCGCGGAAATCTTATCCCAGCTCAAAGGCCATTTCTGGGATGTATTTTCCGTCGAGTGCCTCATCGGGAAACTGCATCCCATTTCAAGCGTCGATTCTGGGACGCACTTTCCCCTTAGACCCTCAACCGGAAACCGCATCCCACTTTGAGCGCAAATTCCGGGATGCATTTTCCGCTTGAGCCTCATTGGGAAACGGCGTCCCACTTTGAGGGCTGATTGTGGGATGCATTTTCCGGTTTTGCTCTCATTGGGAAAATGCATCCCGTTTCTTGACCGAATAATGGGACGCAATTTCCCGTTGGAGCGCCTTTGGGAAAGTGTGTCCCACTTCGACCGCCCAGAGTGGGATGCACTTTCCGCAAAGCACCTCAACGGGAAACTACGTCCCATTCCAAAGGCAAATTCCGGGACGCATTTTTCGAAAGCCTGCCCATCCGGAAAGCCCGTCCCACTTTGGACGCATCCGGGCACGGAACCATCGACCTATCAGGCCTCCCATCAATAAAGAGGCGTCCTTCCGGACGGCGGGGCACGAAGTTCATCGCGAGTTCCGCACGCAAAGAAGGCCACTTAATGTGGCCTTCGTCTTGCGCAGGACTGTAGAGCAGAAAACCTTATATCCGGCCCCTCCGTCCGGGGACCGCGCCGTACCAGCTACAGCGTCATGTTCGGATCGGCGTCGACATCGAACGGCGAGATTTCGCCTCGGTCGAATTTACGGCGAGCGACCTCCGCGATCATGGCTGCGTTATCGGTACAGGCAGACAAGGGCGGCACCGTTACGCGAATCCCCTGACGCCCAAGCTTCTTGATCATCATCTCGCGCAGATGCGGGTTGGCCGAGACGCCGCCACCGATGCAGTATTCCTTGCATCCGGTAGCGTGCAATGCGTTTTTGGCCTTCTTGTACTGCACGTCAAAGACAGCCGCCTCAAACGAAGCTGCCAGATCGGGCAGGTGAATCGTGCGCCCGGCCTTGGTCTCCTGTTCAATGTAGAGCGTCACAGCGGTTTTAAGGCCCGAAAGCGAGAAGCGGTAGTCCCCCCTGCTGTTAAGCGCGCGAGGAAAATCGATCGCCTTGGGGTTGCCCGTCTCGGCAAGCTTGGAGATGATGGGGCCGCCGGGATAGCCCAGGCCCAGTGCCTTGGCTACCTTGTCGAAGGCCTCGCCCACAGCGTCGTCGAGCGTCTCACCGAGCACCTCGTAGTCGCCCCACGCCTTCACGTGCACAAGCATGGTGTGCCCACCCGAGACAAGCGTGAAGATAAACGGCGGTTTGAGGTCGGGTTGCGCCAGCAGGTTGGCAAACAGGTGCCCCTCCAGATGGTTGACGCATACGAGCGGCTTACCGGCAGCGTAGGCAAAGCCTTTGGCAAAGGCAACGCCCACCACGAGGGCGCCCACCAGGCCCGGACCCTGTGTCACGCCCACGGCGGCAAGCTCGCTGGGAGCAATGGCTCCACCCTCAAGACCAAGCGATGCTGCGGCATCCTCGAGCGCCGCATCCACGACACTCACAATCACCTCAACGTGTTTGCGCGAGGCGATCTCGGGCACCACGCCGCCAAAACGGGCATGGAAATCAATCTGCGTCGACACCTGGTTGGCCAGCATATTGCCATCCGCATCGATAATCGCCACGGCCGTCTCGTCGCAGGAACTCTCGATAGCGAGCACTAGGCGGCGGCGTTCAATTTCGGCACGCTCCCCCTCGGAGCGCCCGGGCGCAGGCAGCGGCCATACGCGCTGCTCTGCCGCCGTCGGCTCGGGCGAAGCATTGTCGACCGGAAGCACGAGGGGCAGCGGAGCCGTCATGACGATGGCATCCTTGCCGGCACCATAGTAGCCGCGGCGACGGCCAGCCTCGGTAAAGCCCAGGGCGGCATAGAGTGCAATTGCGCCCTCGTTGCCGTCCTCAACCTCGAGCGAAGCCGTGGTGCAGCCGAGCATCTGCGCGTCATAGCTCACGTGCGACAGAAGCTTGCGGGCGATACCCTCACGGCGATGAGTCGGATCGACGGCAACGTCCATAATCTGCACGTCCCCGTCGACGACCATGCCGCCGGCAAGACCCAGCAACTGACCGTCGTCGTGCGCCACCCACCAGCTACGCGGAGCGGCAACGTCCTCGCCCAGCTCGGACAAGAACATGCCCGGCGTCCACGCCTCGTGTCCGGCGCCTTCAAAGCAGGCGGTCTCCAGTGCGCTCGCGCCCTCGGCATCCGCCGCGCCCATGGGACGGAACTGCAGATGACGACCGGCGAGCTCATCGGCAACGCCCGTAATTTCGCTCTGCGCACTCTCGGCAAGACCAAGACGCTTGCGCTCGTTTTCCTCGGCATCAGAAAGGCGCGTGTAAATCGGCAGGACGCGAGCCGGATCGCCGTCACCCGCAGCGTGCGCGAGCAGCAAGCCCTCGCCCGAAGGCCACCACAGGTCGCGCTCCACGCAGCGGGCGGTCTCGTCCTCACCCAACAGCTTGCCATAGCGCACGAGACCGTCACCAGTCAGCTGAACCTGGTCCCAGTCCGCTGCTTGGCGCCACTCATCAAGCGCCACGGCGGCCTTGACCACGCGCTCGCGCTGAAACAGACGCTCGGGACCCTCATCGACCAGCATATACAGCGCCGGATATACCTCACCGCGCATAGCATCGGCCAAGATACCAAGCTTGCCGCGCACGCCAGCCTTCCACGCCGTCCAAGCGCAGGCGTCGAGCGTCGACACGCCCAGCAGCGGAACATTGGCACCACGCGCGAGGCCCTTGGCAGTGGAGATGCCGATGCGCACACCCGTAAAGGACCCCGGGCCGCGGCCGACCACATAGCAACCAACATCGCTGCGATCCAGACCGGCTTGAGCCAGCACGCCATCAACGGTATTCACGAGCTCAACGTTGGCGTGACGGCGACACATGTGGTCGCCACTCACGAGCTTCGTCTCGCCCGTCTGCCCATCAATCCAGCTTGCCGCGCAGGCAAGCATGTCGGTCGAGGTATCGAGCGCCACCACCAGCGCGTTGTCGTTATGCAAGCTCATCTTGTACAGCCTTATCAATCAAATGGGAAAGCTCCATTGCGCGGTCACCGTGTGCCTCGAGCGTTATCGTTCGCACATCGCTGTCGCCCTCATCACGCTTGAGCGTCACCGAAAGATACTCATCCGTCAGCTCGTCCTGGAATTGTTCGCCCCATTCCAGCAGGCAAGCACCCTCGTAGCCCAGCACATCGAAAATGCCCGTATCCTCGAGCTCGTAGGCATGCTCCAGGCGGTATAGATCAAAGTGAAACAGCGGAATACG
This sequence comes from uncultured Collinsella sp., assembly GCA_900542165.1. GTDB lineage: Bacteria > Actinomycetota > Coriobacteriia > Coriobacteriales > Coriobacteriaceae > Collinsella. Next base: position 64,694 of record UQMM01000009.1, read on the forward strand.
ACCTTGATCGTGAACGGCCATGAGCGCAAACGTAGGACTCGTAACCATATGCCCATCGCCCAGCCCGCGCGAGACGCCCTTGGTAAAGTGAGTTTTGCCCACTCCCAGGCCACCGGTCAGGATGAGCACATCGCCGTCCTCAAGGCACGGTGCAATTAGCTCGCCAAAGTACTCCGTATCGGCAGCGCAAGTCGTTTTGTAAGTACCTACCCCCAGGCGCTCCAGGGACATATATGCTCCTTATTATTCCGAGGCGTCCTCTGGTGCGGGATGTCGCTCCAGATAATCGCCCAGCATCTTAAAGTCTTCCTCCAGCAGCTCCTGCCACGCCGGATTGCGTAGCGCTGCTGCCGGATGGAACGTGGGCATTACTACAAAATGCCCCATCTGGTGGAACCTGCCGCGCAGCTTAGTAATGCCAATCTCGGTCTTAAGCACAAAGTGCGTCGCGGGGTTGCCGAGCGTCACGATAATATCGGGCCAGATGCTTCGAATCTGCTCACGCAAAAACGGCGAGCAAGCCAGCACTTCCTCGGGACGTGGATTGCGGTTTCCCGGCGGGCGGCACTTAAGCACGTTGGCAATGTAGACGTCTTCGCGTTTGAGCCCCGCCAGCGACAAAATGCCGTTGAGGTCCTCGCCTGCCGCCCCCACAAAGGGCTCGCCCTGCAAATCCTCGTTGCGACCCGGCGCCTCACCGATAAACATGACGCGAGCGCGAGGGTTTCCCACGCCAAACACGATATTGTGACGCGACTGGTAGAGCTGGCAGAGGTGACAATCGCCCAGAACGGCCTCAATTTCCTCGAGTGCGACCTCACGTGGTGCCTGATGGGTATGGCCGGGGATGTGCATGACGCCCATAGCGGCTCCTACACGTAGACCTTGTCGAGACGCATGCCAAAGCCGCAGGCGACCTCGTAGTTAATCGTTCCGCGCAGTCGGGCCATCTCGTCCATAGTGATCTCGGCATCGCCATCGCGGCCGACAATGATCATCTCGTCACCATACTCGGCCTCGGGAATCTCGTGTGCCGGGTTGGACTGAATGGCGACCATAAACTGGTCCATGCAGATATTGCCAACCTGATGCACGCGCTCGCCGCGATACAGCACATCCATACGATTGGAAAGCGTACGCGATAGGCCATCGGCATAACCGATCGGCAGCGTGCAGATCTGAACGCGCGTACGCGGTACGCGGTAGGTAAAACCGTAGCCCACGCCCTCACCCATCGCAGGGTGTGCCACGCGCGTCACACGCGCATGGACGCTCATAACGGGATCAAGCTGCATCACGCGGCCACTCAGCTCGCACGGCTGCATGCCATACAAGCCAACGCCGGCGCGGATCATATCAAAATGCATCGAGGGGTCGAGCATCGAGGACGGCGTGTTGGCGCAGTGCACGATACCGCACTCAAAACCCGCATCCTTAATGGCCTGAACGGCCTCGGTAAAGCGCTGACACTGCAGCTTGTAGTCCCAGCCCGAAGGTTCATCGGCCGTGGCGAAGTGCGTAAATACGCCGTCGCACTGAATACCGCGATGGAAATTTATACCGCGGACAAAGTCGAGCACCTGCGTGTAGTGAACGCCGATACGATTCATGCCCGTCTCGATGGCGAGATGATACTTGCCCACTTTGCCCGCCGCGACGGCACATTCGCCATACGCAAGAGCAAAGTCAGACGTATAGACCGAGGGCATGATATCAAACTCGAGCAACGTCGGAATGGCCTCGATAGGCGGCTCGCTTAGGATGAGGATGGGTTTCGTAATCCCGCCCTGTCGGAGCTCAACGCCCTCGTTAACCGTCGCCACGGCAAACATGTCGGCACCGGCCGAATACATGATCTTGGCGCACTCAACAGCTCCATGACCATAAGCATCGGCCTTGACCACGCAGCACAGGCGCTGACGTGGATTCAGCAAGTTCTTATAGGCCCTCGTGTTGCGACGGAGCGCCCCGCGGTCGATCTCGACCCAGGACCAGCGCGTCAAATCGGCTTTATTCATGATTAGTCATCCGACCCTTCGTCCATGATTCCCAGATCTTCGAGCGCATCCTTTGCCGCCAGTTCCATGGCAGGACCGATCAAGTCGATAAGATCGGTCGCGATGACGCTCTTCTCACCATACTCCGTCGCCGCGGCAAAACCGGCGTAGCTGTGAAGTGCGACGGCGTACGAATACAGCAACTCCCAACGATCCATCTCGTCGCGCATGGTGGCAAGCGTGCCGGCCAAAATACCCGCGAGAACATCACCCGAACCGGCAGTTGCCAGAGAAGCCGGACCCGAGAGCGGCAGCAGCACACGCTCAACGCCACAGATAGCCGTCGTCGGCCCCTTGGCAATGACCACCAGATTGTCGGAGCCTGCAGCCCAGACAACCTTCTGCGCGGCCGCAATCGCGGTACCAAGGTCGTTCACCTCGTCACCGGCAACCAGACGCGAAAGCTCACGATAGTGCGGCGTCATAACCAACGGCTGCTCGCGACGATACATCTCGGGATTACTATCAATACCGTCAATGGCAATCTTAGCAAGGCAGTTGAGTGCATCGGCGTCCAAAATAAGCGGCACATCAAGCTCGAGCAAGCCCGAAACCACCTGCATAGCGCCGGCAGATGTCGTCATACCGGGACCGCACAGTACACAGCTGTACTTCTTTGCAATCTCGCACACAGTCATGCGCGCAGCGGCGCCAAAGGAGCCGCGGGAATCAGACGGAATAGCAAAGACGGGAATCGAAGGAAGTGCCATGCGAATAAGATTGGCGCAGGCGTCAGGAGCCGCGACTGCCACGTAACCAGCACCCGCGCGAGCTGCAGACTTGGCCGCCATAATGGCAGCACCAGGATATTGCGCAGATCCGGCGACAATAAGCACAGAGCCGCGGGAATACTTATCGATATTCGTAGGTAGTGGAGCAAAGTAATCAACTAAGTCACCGGGCTCGACAATCTCGGCGGCGTGGTCGACATCATCGATGACCTCGTCAAGACGGTCGTAAAGATTGCCGCAGATCAAATCGCCAGCATACTCAGGGCCATCAGCGCTATACAGACCAATCTTGGGCGCAATCATCGTCACCGTATGCTCGGCACGAATGCAGTCGTCATCAACAATGCCCGTCTCGGCATTCAGGCCCGAGGGGACATCAATGGATACGACACAATCGGCGCATTCATTGACCGTAGGAATCCAGATGGAGAACGGCGCACGCAGATTCCCGTGGAAACCGGTACCAAAAATGGCATCGACAACAACATCGGCCTTATCGATCAAAACCTCGAGTTCGTCACGCGAGGGGCCGACACAAACGTGCACATCGCGGCCGGCAGTACGACGAGCAACATGACGTGCCAGAGAAGCAGGAATCTCATCCGGCTCAACCGGAGAAACGATATCGACGTCCACACCCTTATGGCTCAGAATATCGGCGGCAACCCAACCGTCGCCGCCATTATTACCAAAACCGACCAGAACGAGAACCCGATCGGGATTGAGCTTCAAGACCTCGTTGGCGGCAAACTCACCCGCTAGCTCCATAAGCTCGGCCTTCGAAGTCCCTTCGCGTTCGATGATGTCCTCGAGACGAACGACTTCTTCGGTACTCAAAACCGGTTTCATCTATGCTCCTAGCGTATCTTGCGAAGCATCGCCCAGGTGCTCCGTCAATGCTGAATTCTGCAGCTGCTCAAGCTCATCTAAAACAGAGCGAGCCTCTTTAAATGTCTGCGCTACGCGTTCCTTGGTGCTCACCTTTTCTTCCTTAGGCTTAGGTCGAGCATCTTCGGTAATCGCGATGGCATTCGCAACGGCTAAGTCTCCTGTAAGCGTAATGGAAAGAGCGACCTCAACAACACCCAGCTCTTGAGCGATCTCGAGTGCACGGCCCGAAAGCAGCGCCTTCGGTTTGCCGAGTTTATCACGCGTAACCGAAACATCCTTGCGACCAACGCCTTGACTAAAACCCGTGCCGAGAGCTTTAAGTACCGCCTCGCGCGAAGCAAAGCGGCTGGCATAGTGAGCAGCGGGGCGCGATGATGCATCGCAATACGCACGCTCTTCTTCGGTAAACACACGCCTAGCAAACGACGGCGTCTTTTCAAGAATTGATTTCATACGGGAAATCTCGACGATATCAACGCCGATACCAGCTTCAGCCATGTTCACCTCCATATCGCACAGACTAAGTTATTGTAGCCCGTTCACAGAAGATGCGACAAACGAGGGTTATAAAACACAGCTACTATGTGAGACAAAAGCCCGCAAACGCAAAAAGGGGGAGGCCGCGAGGCCTCCCCCTTCTCAGTTCAAGCGTACGGCTCGGTGCCGTCCACCGGTCAGCGG
>UQMM01000010.1 GCA_900542165.1 uncultured Collinsella sp.
GAGCGTCCGGCTGATAACCGGGAGGTCACAAGTTCGAATCTTGTCAGGTCCACCACTTTCTTTCGCAATAAACACCCCAGCGAGAGCCGAGTCGCCGCTGGGGTGTTTATTACTGTCTCCGTGGGGGTTTAGCTCAGCTGGGAGAGCGCGGGCTTTGCAAGCCTGAGGTCAGGGGTTCGATCCCCCTAACCTCCACCATGATGGACCTGTAGCTCAGTTGGTTAGAGCGTCCGGCTGATAACCGGGAGGTCACAAGTTCGAATCTTGTCAGGTCCACCATCAAAACTGTGAAGAGCCTTGGGGCGTTGCCTCGGGGCTTTTTTCTTGTCTGCGATAAATCTCATTTTGGTTTTGTGTGCTGTGCGAAAGATTGGGTAGTATAGCTATTCAATGCGGCGACCCTGCCGTGTGCTAACCGCTACGTACCGGAGGTGTTCCATGGTTCGTGTCGACATAGAGACCATCGTCATGGCCGCCGGTCCCGTGCCATCGCTTATCGTGCTTCGCGAGCGCTGCAGCAAATCGGACTCGCCCGCGCCGTTGCGTTCCCTTTCCATTCAGACTGGTTCGTTTGAGGCTGCTGCCATTAGCCGTGGCATCGATAGCGGCCGCGCCGAGCGTCCGATTACCCATGACCTGCTGCTCGATACTGTTGGTGCCCTGGGCGCCAAGCTCGAGCGCATCGAGATCGTGCGCGCCGAGCCGCCGGTGTTCTACGCGACGATCGTCGTGCTGGCCGATGGCGAGGAGCGCAAGATCGACGCCCGCCCCAGTGATGCCATTGCCCTTGCCGTGCGCAGCAATGCCCCCATGTTTGTGGAGGACGACATCATGAATCGCCTGGGTACCGTTTCTGCCCATGCCGAGGAAGTCGACGACGAGCAAGAGTTCGAGAAGTTCGACGAGTTCGTCCATACGCTCTCCCCCGATGATTTCTAAATGCGGGGCGGCCAGGTTGCGGAGCGTTCGCTGATGGCCGGCGGCATGTCTGCCGAGGCGGCGGCTATCGCGCGTGAAGCCCAGATGCGCTCGGAGGCATCCGAGGCGGCTCGCATTGCCTATGTGACGCAGGCCCGCACGCTTCGTGAACGCCGCGGCTCGTTTATCAAGATGGTTGTCATCTCCGTCCTTGTCGCGGCAATCTGCTCGCGCCTTCGTGGTACAGTTGGTGCGCTTGGGTTTTCGATTTCAACAGGCTTGGTAATCTGGGGTGTGGTCGATGCGGTGATGCTGACCAGTCAGATCAAGGTGCTCGACAAGCGCGCGATGGATATGATGCGCGCCCGCGACGCTGCCGCCAAGATCGCTGCCGAGGCACAAGAACTGTAACGACGCCAGACTCGATGGGAAGGTCTAAAGATGGCACAGGATATGCAGGACGCCGGTAACGTCTCCACCGAGCTCGACGCCATGGTGTGCGATCTGATCGGCGCCTTCTTGGACGACCTGGCCGCGGGCGAGAACCCGGGCGTGGTTGTGGCAATTGAGGACGCCGCTTCCAACCGCTATCTGGCCGCGCTCGACGAAGATGGCGAGGAGGCATGCCTGGAGGCGGCCACCAACTTTATCTCCGAGCACAAGATGGGTCTTAAGGACGAGGGCCTGGGCCGTATCGCCCGCTATGCCATCGGCTACACCGGCTGCGTCGAGATTGACGGCGGCTATCACGACGCTCTGCTCGTGAGCTTCTTCGAAACCACGCTCGAGAGTGGTTTTTCGGCATATGTGCTGTATGAGGGCATGGGCGCCGGCGATGGTTTTATGTGGAGCGACCCTGAACCTGCAGGTGAGGAAACCCCTCTCATCTAAAATCGCTAAAATAAACGAGTTTTCGGTAAAAGGCTCAATATTCCCGCTGAGCGTTGTATCGCTGGGCGGGCCGCATACGCGTGCCGTTTGTATATGGATAGAAGATAGGGGAACTACATGCGCGTAGACAATCTGAGGAACATCGCCATCATCGCCCACGTCGACCACGGCAAGACGACGATGGTCGACAAGCTCCTGCGTGCCACGGACGCCTTCCGTGCCAACCAGCAGGTCGAGGACCGCGTCCTGGATTCCAACGACCAGGAGCGCGAGCGCGGCATTACGATTCTCGCCAAGAACATCTCTATCGAGTACAAGGATGTCAAGATCAACGTCATCGACACCCCGGGCCACGCCGACTTTGGCGGCGAGGTCGAGCGCGTGCTGCGTATGGCCGACGGCGCCCTGCTGCTGGTCGACGCTTTTGAGGGCCCCATGCCCCAGACCCGCTTCGTGCTGCGTCACGCTATCGACACCGGCCTTAAGATCATGATCGTCATCAACAAGATCGATCGTCCGGGCGCCAACCCCGAGAAGGCCTACAACGACTGCCTGGACCTCATGGCCGACCTGGGCGCCACCGACGACCAGCTTGAGTTCGCCATGGAGCACGTGGTCTACGCCAGCGCCATGAATGGCTTTGCCCGCCTTGACCCCAACGACGGCAATATGGACATGTATCCGCTGCTCGATATGATCATCGACGACATGCCCGCGCCCGAGGTTGACGAGAACGCCCCGCTGGCCATGCAATGCGTGACCATCGACCACTCCAACTTCGTTGGCCGTATCGGCATCGGTCGCGTGTACTCCGGCACCATCCACCAGGGCGACCAGATCCTGGTCGTCAAGAACGACGGCTCTAGCGCCACCTCTACCGTCAAGCAGCTCTTTACCTTCGACTACCTGGGCCGTACCGAGTGCCAGGAAGTCGGCGCCGGCGACATCGCTGCCGTCGTGGGCATCGACCGCACCGATATCGGCGATGTCTACACCGATCCCGAGAACCCCGTCGAGCTCGAGCCCATCGAGATCGACCCGCCGACCCTGTCCATCGTCTTCGAGGCTTCGACCTCCCCGCTCGTCGGCCGCGACGGCGACATCGTGGGCGCCCGTCAGCTCAAGGAGCGCCTGTTCAACGAGGCCGAGAACAACGTGACCATGAAGATCGAGGAGCTCGAGGACAAGAGCGGCGTCGAGGTCTCGGGCCGCGGCATCCTGCACCTGTCCGTCCTGATGGAGTCCATGCGCCGCGAGGGCTTTGAGTTCCAGGTCGGCCGTCCCCGCGTTCTGTTTAAGAAGGACGAGAACGGCAACAAGATGGAGCCTGTCGAGCAGGCCGTCGTCGAGTGCCCGGACGAGTACTCGGGCAAGGTCGTTGAGGTCTTCGGTACCTCCGGCGGCATCATGACGAGCATGGATACCTCGGGCATCGTGACGCACCTCGAGTTTAAGATCCCGACCCGCGGCATCATGGGTCTTAAGAACCGCATCATGAACGTTACCCACGGCGAGGGCGTGTTCTACCACACCTTCCTGGAGTATGGTCCCTACGCCGGCGAGATCGGCAACCGCCAGAACGGCGCCATGATCTCCATGACCACCGAGAAGGCCGTTGCTTATGCTCTGGGTACGCTGCAGGAGCGCGGCCAGCTGTTTGTTGAGCCGGGCACCGAGTGCTACGAGGGCATGATCGTGGGCGAGCGCAGCAAGGCCGGCGACATGGTCGTCAACATCGCCCGTACCAAGAACCTGGGCAACCAGCGTTCCTCGACCTCCGATATCTCCGTCCAGCTGGTGCCGCCCCGCACCTTCTCGCTGGAGGAGGCGCTGGAGTACATCGCCGACGACGAGCTGGTCGAGATTACTCCCAAGAACATCCGCCTACGCAAGCGTCTGCTCAACGCCACCGACCGCAAGAAGGCTGCCGTCCGCGCCGGCCAGGTCAACAAATAAGCGCTGGGCGTTATAGCGTCTAACAAGAAAGGGCGCCGACCGCGATGGTCGGCGCCCTTTTTGGTGCAAGGGGAAAGGTTCGTTTGCACCACAGTGGGGGGGGCGGTTATCCCCTCCGATCGGCTTTCTGGTCAAAGTTAAGTTGTTTAAACATATACATAATTCCACAGGATATAACCGCTTTGATACAAAACCGTTAACAGATAAATATCAACTGGTATTAAATTAAAAGACCTATTGAACTGCGGTTTACATGATTGGTATCTATATTATATTTTATGCATTGTGGCATAGACGAACCGTCTTAGAAGGTGCTCCCCAATGGGTTCTTGCAATGCGCTAGGTAGGTTCTCGTAGATGTTGGGGCTTGTGTTCGATCCGACGATTCGCCGTATTCCACACTGTGTTGTAGGAATTAGGGGACAACTATGGACGCACACCGCTCACGGTCGCTGGGTATAGCGGCCCTGGTCTTTATTTTAATTAGCCTCACCGCCGCCGTTTTTCACGGTGCAGCCCCCGTGCGCGCCGATGACGTGAGCACGCCGACGCCGATTGTGATCAACGGCGATACGGCGGACGTTACGGTTGGGCTGTATGCCGATAAGGATCGTCAGCAGCCTTTCGGTGAAAAGGACTCACCCTCGATTACGACAGCCGATACAATTTACGGTTTTATGGAAGCCCGTTTCCATGAGAATTCTGGGCCTACGACCGAAAGGCTTGAGGCGATTTATACCTTCCCCAACTCGATTGCCGTGAAGGACAACGCGGGCGGCGTCTTGATGACTGACGATACCGAGAATGCGCAAAGGATGGGAACTTGGTGCATAAAAGAGAATAGGGTCATCTTCGATTACGATGCCGACTATCTCAATCGCCATCCCTCTTCACTCTACGTAAAGGTTATATTCGAGTTCGAGCTCGAAAACAAAGATGTGGATGATGGGTCAAAAGTTAAACTTGAATTTCCGGGCGTTGGCGAAGCTGTGCCGATCAAGGTTCGAGATGGCGCAGTCGAGGGAAGTAAATCGGGTGTCTTTTCACAAGATAGCAGTACTGGAATTGCCAAGATAACTTGGACTATTAACCTAAGTGTTAAGTCGCATGCAACGGATGTAAAGCTGGTCGATACACTCGGCGACTACCTGGACTTTGACCAAAGCAGCTTCAAACTCGATGGAAATCCTCTTGGTCCGTCCGTGGGCATCGAAGAGCGAACTGCAACGTTGTCGCTAGGTAACCTTTCTCAGGGCGACCATACCGTTACCTACGAAACGACAGTTAGCAAGAACTTGTCTCTTTCTAATGGCACGCCCACGCAAGGTAGGAATAGTGTGCAAGCAACCTGGGGAAAAGCAAATCCCCAACAATCTCCTACGATTAAGGGGGCGTCGGAACCGTTTCAATACGACATGATCCAAAAAGAGGCTGGCTCCGGAACATCATCTGTCATCACTTGGAAGGTTGTGCTCAACAAGGGATCTCTCAAGGCCGATATGTCTGGCTACACCTTTACTGACAAGCTCGATGACAAGCAAGATTATATTGGCAGCTACACGGTCTACAAGGGAGAGACCGCCGATGAAAAACAAAAGATTGATGGGGGAACGCTGAGCGATTCGGGGGATTCATTTAACTATACGTTTAATCCAAACGAGGCCGACCGGTATGCGACCTATTGCATCGTCTATCAAACTAAGCTGAAAGATGAGAATTCCTACGAAAAAGTTAGTAACACGGCAAGTGTGAAAAAAGAAGACTCCGGTCTGCCCTCTGGTGAAAGCACCGCATACTACATCCGTCCTTGGACGGGCAAGACCATTAGTAAAACACTGCTTAATCCGGATGAGGCATCTCGGACCGGAAAAGCAACTTGGCAATTACGCGTAGAGCTCCGTGATTACGTAAATGCGAAAAACCCAACATCTGTTCTTATCAAAGATACCATGCTGGCGGCTTGGAAGCAGACTATGGGGCCGGATACTACTGACGGTAAATCGCATGTAGTTGTCATCGGGGACACCGAATTGGACCAAAACACCGATTGGAAGTTTGAGGGAGGCGCAGATCCGTCACAAGGCAGCAACAAGCATAACTGCAATATCCGAATAATCATTACGGATAAAGTCAAAGAAGCACTGGATAAGTCCCCTGAAGTGGTTATTACGTATAAAACGGTGACCGACGCACTTCCTGGTTGGTACTCCAACTTCGCCTCTGTCGACGGGTTTAGCGGCTATTCTGATTTCGTTTTTTACTACGTTGAAGACGAAACGGAGCCTTCGGTTGAGAAGAGTGTAAAAATAAATGAAGACGGCTCGCAAGTACGGTGGGATGAGACGTTTGACTGGAAATCAGTGGATGGCTCGAACGACAAAGGTGCGTGGATTGTCGACTGGACTGTCTATGCCAATCGAGCTAAGACGCCTGCCGGTGAGTATTATGGCGCAGGCAGGCTCAATGGCAAGGATGTCGTTGTTAAAGATGAGCTTCCTAAGGGAATGAGTTATATTCCCGGCTCGGCAAAGTATTCTTTGTATTCAAATCCCTACGGGGCGGCGGTGCCCGGCCACGAATGGGAACATGAGAGAGAAAAAACCGAGGCTTCGGGTGTCTTGCTGACGCCTGCCGTTGATCGTCGAGAGGTTACGTTTTCGATTCCAACGGAAAAGCTGGGTAACAATACAGGCTATGTGAAGCTGACGTATGCAACTGCTGTCAAGAGGTCAGTGGTCGACACGTCAAAGAACCTCGGCGAGCTTACGAACTCGGCGAGTGCGAGCTCGGGTGATAAAGTATTTAAGGCGGGCTCTGATACCGTACAGATCAAGAACGACGTATTGTCAAAGACCGGTACGTCGGTAAGTAATAGCAAACGAATTCACTACACGATTTTCGTTAATGAATCGGCACTAGACTTAAAGGTCGGAACCGACTACCTCGATCTGTTCGATGTGATGGATTCTAAGTGCACGTTTATCCCCTCGTCGCTTAGCGTATCTGAGAGCGATAACGGCGATTGGCGTGTGCTGACAAAAGAAAAATGCGGGGCGGCTCTTGACTCGATTGGCGAGGGTGCTGGAAAGCAGCAGCGATTGACGTTGAGGCTTCCCGATGAGAAATACCTGAAAGTCGAATATGAAGTTCTGTCCGGTGAGTCTGGTACAGTTTCCCTTTCCAACGAGGCACAGCTTGAAGGTGTTGCAGGCGGGTATGTGAAACACGAGCGTGAATATGACATAGATACCGGCGCATCGGGAGGCGGAACGGGGCACGGCATTGTGGTCCACAAAGTGGATGAAAAGGACGTTACCGCGCCGTTGGCTGACGCTACGTTCACACTCTATGCGATTGACATGGATAAGGCGCAGGACAGTGCCGGCGTTGATGGCGCAAAGACGGAGTTTTCTACCAAAAAGACTGGTTCTGACGGAAGTGTGACTTTTGGAACGAGTTCGGGAACGAGTTCGGACGCCATGGCTTCCTGCAGGCTTTACTGCCTCGAGGAGACGACGGCGCCTCCTGGATATCGCGCCGCCCAACCAACATGGATTCTGCTCAAGGGCAACGCGCCCGACGAGCAATACGAGCAAGCCATGAACAGGGCGAAATCTCTGCTTGATGCCAATACGGAGATAACGTCAGATGCAGAGATTTGGGTGTATGACGCGCCCCTTGAAGGCAAAGCGACGATAAAAGCAAAGAAAGTGCTTAAAGGCGGAACCTTCAGGGAAGGTCAGTTCTCGTTCGCGCTCAAGGACGCCGAGGGCAAAGTGCTCCAGACGGTGACCAATGACGCCGGGGGCAACGTCTCCTTCAATGTCGATTACAACAAGGCCGGCACCTATATTTACACCATCTCCGAGGTTGTTCCCGAGGGCGCGAAGAACAATGTCAAGGATCACATTGCCTATGACGTGAGGGAGCATGATGTCACGGTTGAGGTGACAAATGGTGGAGAGGAACTCAACGCCACCGTCAGCTACGATGGCACTACAACTCCGCCGACCTTTACCAACAAGTATTCGACCACGCTTCCCGAGGCAGGCGGTGCTGGTTTGACTATGACGTATCTGGCTGGCGCTTCGCTGCTGTGCTTTGCTGCGACATGGATGCATGCTCGCCGCCATCGCGATCAAGATCGAGGTGGTCGCCGTGAGTAAGGTGCTCCGTCATTTGTTGACTGTTGTGGTAATAGCCGTGGTTGCCGTCTTCTCTTTCGCGATTGCCCCTGGGGCGGCCCGCGCTGCCGACACTGGAGCCATTACGGTGGACGGTACAGTCGCGACTCGGTATGACGCGTATCAGCTCTTTTCGGCGATCGTTGCCGACGATGCTGATGCCGACCAAAAAGTCGCAACTGACGTAACGTGGGCGAATGACGCCGTTCGTCAAGCTGTTCTCCCCGTGCTTCATGATGCGGGGCTCGATAGCTCGGCATCGGGGGCACAAGAGACTGCCGAATGGATGGATGCCGACGGACACATGACGACCGCTCTGGCGACAAAACTCGCCAGAGCAATTGGCAGATCCGGCGTCCCTTCCGTGGCCCTTAACGCGGGCACGGCGGCCGAGCTGCCCTGCGGCTACTGGCTCATCGTCGCCGACGACGACTCCATCGCCCAGGGCGAGGCCGGCACCGCGCCGATCGCGGCCCTGGTCGGCGGCAGCGCCGTCACCGTCAAGCCCAAGGCGGCGACCCCCAAGGTCGTCAAGCACGTGTTGGAGGACGGCACCGCCGCCTGGCAGAAGGCCGCCGACGCCACGGTCGCCGACGGCCTGTACTGGCGCCTCTCTGCCACGGTCCCGGCGGGCCTCACGGCCTACGACACCTATGCGGTGCAGTTCGTCGACACCATGAGCGCGGGGCTCGACCCCTCCAAGGTCGCCGCGAGCATGCGCGTGTACGTGGCGGCGGGCGCGGACGGCGGCTTCGACGCCGTCGCATGTGAGGGCGGTAACGCCAACTCGACGCCGGCTAAAGGGTGGACAGACATTACTTCACAGTGCAAGGTCTCGATCGAGGGCAATGCCTTCACCGTGCGCACCGGCGACCTCATCGCCGTGCTCGGCGGGGCCGACGCCTTCGCCGCGGGCGCCCGCGTGGTTACTATCTACAATGCGCCGTTGGGGGCCAACTGCAGTCGAGGCACTATCAAGGGCAACCCCAACGAGGTCTACCTGCGTTACCCGCGCTCTCCCCTCGTCGACCAGTCCGGTGACGCCGGATTCACCCGCACGCCGAGCGATGACGCGTGCGCCTACACCTGGGGACTCAGTCTGATCAAGCGTTCAAGCGCAGACGATAAACCGCTCGCGGGTGCCAAACTGCGCATCATCGATGATCGCGGGCGCATCCTAACGACCGACGGCTCGTGGTCGACGGATGCCGACGCGTGCGTCACCACGGGCGCGGACGGCCATGTGGAATTGACCGGCGTGGACGCGGGCGTCTATACCGTCGAAGAGGTCGCGGCTCCCAAGGGATATGCGGCGTTCGAGGGAAAACGAACGGTGACGGTTACGGCCGAGGGGCTGGACGTTAAACAGGTAGCAGCCGCGAAGCCCAAAGCGACCGTGTCGGCCGAAAGCCCCCTGCGGGTTGATACCGCCGATGCCGGGACGGGTTCGATTGAGCTGTCGGTGCTCAACACCCCAAGCAAAGAAGCAAGTCGAGGCTTTATGCCCTCGACGGGAGATAGAACGTTGGTGCTGGTGGCGGTTTTGGTTGCCATCGGAGTGGCGGTTATTGTTGTCGCACTCGTCATCAAGCGGGGAGGAGGTCGCCGTGAAAAATAATTGCCCCCCTGCTCAATGGCGTACTGCCTCCGTAGCGAGTGACGCGCAGGTCTACCGACCTGATGATCATTGGTTTTGAAAAAGTTACTAGAGAACCCTCCAAGAAAAGCGGGGCACCCGGTCGATGCGACCGAGTGCCCCGATTCGTTTGTTGGTGCAAAGTAACCTGACCCCTTTGCACCACCACAAAGGTACCTGTCCCCTTTGTGGCGGTTAGCTGCTAAGCGGCGGGGAGTCCCGGCGTGTTGGCGGCCTGCTGCGGCTTGAGGCGGGCGTTTCGCCAGATGATTTGGATGATGTAGCCGAGCATAAAGACAAAGGCCACGCCGCTGATGAAGCCGCCTACGAGGGGAAGCCCCGTGAGGGCGCCTGCGATTACGCCACCAGCGGCTGCCATGGCGTAGCGGTTCTGGCTGTGTCCGACCATGCGCGCGATCGCGCACCCTGCAAAGGCACTCGACACCAGCGCGATGCCAATGACACCGCACATGAGGGCTCCGGCAAGCGACAGACCGGCGATAGAGATAATTAGCAGTAGGACAGCGGGGACGATAGCGATCGTGCCCAGAAGACCGCTCACCCACAGGGGCATGGGGCGCTGGTGGAGCATACCGGCGGCGCTGGCGGTCGCACGCGGAAAGACGAGCTCGAGCAGCAGAGCGACAAAGCAGGTCGAGAGTGCCGCGGCGACGATACCGCCGATGACATCGTTAACGGTGGAAGTATCCTCGTTCTCGGTGCGGTCGATCTTGAGTGCGCCGACCTCGGCTCCCGCGGCGCGCTCGGGGTCCTCGGAGACGTGCGCGTTCACGGTGCCGGTGATGTGGGCATTCTTGCCCAGGATGAGCTTGTCGGCCCAAACCTCGACATCGCCATCGACGGTGCCGTCGATGGTTACCGTATCGCCCGCGAGCGCTGCCGACTTGGTGGAGCCTCGCAAGGCAACCGTCTCGCCTATCGTGTAGAAACAGTTAGCGGTGCTGTCGGAATTGAGAACGACATGCTGGCCAGCAACGGTCACGCTGCCATCAACCGTGGTCTTGGCAATGTCGATGGTGCGTGCCGCCAGACGGACGGCGCCGCCCACCGTGCAGTCGCGGATGGAGAGGCTCTCGCCTGCCGCAATTATGTCGCGGTCGATGGAAGCGTCGTCCAAGTTGAGGGCCTGACCGGCCCAGTACAGGTCGCCCTCG
The DNA here is from genome assembly GCA_900542165.1 of uncultured Collinsella sp. Classification (GTDB taxonomy): domain Bacteria; phylum Actinomycetota; class Coriobacteriia; order Coriobacteriales; family Coriobacteriaceae; genus Collinsella. The sequence continues at coordinate 10,761 of UQMM01000010.1, forward strand.
ACGCCGGACGGATTAGAGTCGTTGTCGGTTGCAAGTACGTTGCCTGCCGTGTCCGTGCCGGCAAATGACGCCGTGGGAAGAGCGGTGAGCGCGAGCGCGATGAGCGCGAATGCCATAAGCAGGCAGCGACGCATCTTGTGTGACGGCGCCGCAGCGGTTTGATTGAAAGCCATGGTTGATCCTTTTGTTAGGTGTACGGCATATACCTAACAGGGTACCCAACGTGCGGGCGCTCTAAAAGAACCTCTCGGTTGCATTTCGAAGGATGAGCCCGCGCTACCTACTTTTTGCGATGCAAAAAGCGCGCGATGTCTTCTTCGGTGGGGCTTTTGATGTCAAAGCGCAGCGAGAGCCAGCGCAGACCCATGGTCACGACAACGCATACGATCAGCGCGGCGACATTGCTCATGATGCCGCTCATAACGAGACACACATAGCTTGTCGATCCGGCGATGGCGGCGATGGCATAAAAGTTAGTACGTTGGAAAATGCCCGGAACCACGCCCATAAAGCCGTCGCGCAACATGCCGCCGCCCACCGCGGTGAAAAAGCCCATCATGATGCACACCGCCGGCGCAAAGCCGTAGACCAGCGCCTTGTCTGCTCCAGTGGCGGCGTAGATGCCGACCGAGATGATGTCGAGCAGGGGAATGAGTTTTTCGGGTTTGTCGACGATTGCCGGGAAAATATAGATGATGGCTGCCGTGGCAATGGAAAGCGGCAGCGCCATCGGCTGGTTGAGGATGTAGACGTTACCCACCTGCAGCGTCATGTCGCGCAAGAGACCGCCGCCCAGACCGCAGACCACCGCGAGCGCGACCGCGCCCACCAGGTCGAGCTTGTGCTCGCGCGCAACCAGCACACCCGAGATCGATGCAGCGACAACAGCGAACATCTCGAGCCAAAACGGAATAGCGACCATGGCATCCGATGCATGCGAGGTAATGGTCATAGCGGCGACGACGGGCAAGATGGGGTCCTTTGAGTTACGGGTTTAGACAATGCCCGTACATAGTACATGTTCGGCGCCGATTGCGACCCTATTGCTCGGCAAACGGTCGGCAGCGGATGCTGGCATGGCATTGCTGGAATGCTAGGGATCCAAAACATGTACGTCACCCTCCAAAAAAGACATTTTTCGACATCTTTGAAGGCTGACGTACATGTTTGGATTGAGCTCACAGCATAAGTGAGTTGATTTACTCGCATCCGGTATATTTCCCCACTTCAACGGACATAAGAGTTGGATATCGGCTCAGAGCGAGAGGCCCTCAATGGATACCCCTGTTCTCATTTCGCATAAAACCGCATGGCTTGTCCATCATGCACCCCAGAATTTGGTTCAGTCTCTTGCGCGGCGCGACTACCAGATAGGCGCACGAGGCATCTCCACCCAGCAACGCGTTGCGCGCATACAACAGGCCCTTACCGACTGCGGCATTCCGTCCGATATGCTCAAGACTATCGATATCTCGGTTGTATTCGAATTCGAGCGAATTCGCACCAAAGGCGTCATTTGCCACATTCTTGGACAAAATCTTCCCTACGAGCATATTGACGAGTTGACGCCCGGAATCTTCATCACCGACGAAGCCTTCACCTTCGTGCTCGCTGCCGAGTGGATGGATAGGATCGAATACCTCGAATATGGCTATGAAGTTTGCGGCGATTATCGCATGTGGCTCAATCCCGCCGACCCTTATACCGAGCAACCAGCCACCACCTCCAAGGATGAAATAACCGAACTGCTCGATCGGCACCCCGGCAAACCCGGTGCCACACGTGCACGGCTCGCGCTCAGGCACATCTACAATCACTCGGCCTCGCCTATGGAGACCGCTTCGGCAATCGCCCTCTCGCTCCCAACAAGCGAAGGCGGCGTTGGCATCCGAGGTATCGAACTCAACAAGCCGATCGAAATCCCTCAACGTCTCTGGCATTGCGCCAAGGCTCGAACGCTCAAAATCGATGCGCTCGTTACCTGCAAGCGCAGGGAGCTCGGTATCGAATATAAGGGTGGCTTCCACGATGAGTTCGAGCGCAAGGGAGCAGATGCGGAGCGAGAGGCCGTTCTCTCCCAAATGGGATATCGAATCGTTACGCTCACTTCGGCTCAGTTCGGCAGTCAGCTCGCCTTTCACCGCGCCATGAACAACATTCGCGAAGCACTCGGCATGCCTCGCTGCACCGACACTGGGTACCAGCGAAAGCAAAACGAACTACGCAAGGCACTTATCCGTAACTGGAAAGGCACGCGAGACGAGGGGGCGCCTTCCGAATAGTGCCACTCCCGTGAGCTCAATCCAAACGTGTACGTCAGCCTTCAAAGATGTCGAAAAATGTCGGTTTTGGAGGGTGACGTACATGTTTGGGGAAGCGTGGGATCGAGACGTATTTCGATAACAAAAAAGCTCCCATTCTCGGGAGCTTTCTCAACCAAAATGGCGGAGGAGGAGGGATTCGAACCCTCGTGACCTTATACAGGCCAAACGGTTTTCGAGACCGCCGCATTCAACCACTCTGCCACCCCTCCGCGTGGGGTAAAAACAAAGCAGGCTCGAAGGCCTGCTTTGGAATTAACTGGCGGAGAGTCAGGGATTTGAACCCTGGAGACGCTTTTGACGCCTACACGATTTCCAATCGTGCTCCTTCGGCCACTCGGACAACTCTCCGTTAAATGCGAAAGTCAGTATACACGAGGAATCGCAAAGTGCAAACAGAAAAGTTGGCATTTTTTAAAACGCTCGGCCGCGCTTGGCGTTGCAGTGGGGTTTGAGGTGCCAAAAAACGGCTTCCGACCAGCGTGGTTGATCAACTCAATTGTTCAAAAGGGGTATTCATAAGCGACTTGGCAATGAATTTAAAAATCTTTGGGTGGTGCTGTGGACCACTGGTATGCATTTTGCGACCACAGCCTTGTGCCCGTTGACCTGTGGCTTGGCTCAGCTTGTCCCCGCGGTACCGTATCTTGTCCACAAATCCGTCAAGCTTTTGGTCAGGATTTGGTTGGAATGCGCATGAAATGTGGTGCGAGCATGGGCATATGTGGAGGTCATGAGGTTGTAGCTGCATATTCTTGCGGCCTGGGAGGTTGAAAGATATTATTACCAAGTCTTTTCCTGCTTCAGGCGCACCTTCACGACCTGAAGCCACATTTGCCCAGAGGAGGTGACAATATGAAGGCTTATGAACTGCTGTTCTTTGTTGACCCGTCGCTCGACCCCGAGACTCGTCTCGCTGTTATGAAGCGTATCGATACCACGATCGCTGAGGGCGCTGGCAAGGTCGACTCCGTTGACGAGTGGGGCAAGCGCAAGCTCGCCTACGAGATCAACGACCTCACCGATGGTGACTACACCCTCATCAACTTCCACGCAGATCCTACCCAGATCGCCGAGCTTGATCGCGTCCTGCGCATCACCGACGCTGTGGTCCGCCACATGATCGTCCGTCGCGACGACCAGGAGTAAGACTGTCGTTTTGGACTGGGCTTGTGCCCCAAGAGGAAGTAGTGAGTTATGAGCATCAATCGAGTGAACATCACCGGTAATCTCACCCGCGATCCCGAGCTGCGCGCCACCGCCGGCGGAACCCAGGTTCTGTCCTTTGGCGTCGCCGTGAACGATCGTCGCCGCAACGCGCAGACTGGCGAGTGGGAGGACTATCCCAACTTTGTCGACTGCACCATGTTCGGCACCCGCGCCGAGGCCGTGAGCCGTTTCCTGGCAAAGGGAAACAAGGTCGCGATCGAGGGCAAGCTGCGCTACAGCTCTTGGGAGCGCGACGGCCAGCGCCGGAGCAAGCTTGAGGTCATCGTCGATGAGATCGAGTTTATGAGCTCCCGTGGTGGCCAGGGTGGCTACGATCAGGGCGGTTACGCCCCCGCAGCTCCCGCGCCCGCAGCACGTCCTGCCGCACCGGTGGCTACGCCGCCCGCGGTCGACGTCTACGATGAGGACATCCCGTTCTAAGGGTTGTTCACCTATTTTTGAGTGAGAGGCGGCTTCGGTTCGCCGAAGTTGCCAAATGAAAGGTATTTTGACATGGCTAATGATTTTTCTGCACGTCAGCCGCGTCGTAAGTACTGCCAGTTCTGCAAGGAGAACACTGAGTTCATCGACTATAAGGACACTCAGCTTCTCCGTAAGTACATGACCGACCGTGGCAAGATCAAGCCCCGTCGCGTCACTGGCGCTTGCACGCAGCATCAGCATGACATCGCCAACGCCATCAAGCGCGCCCGCGAGATGGCTCTCCTGCCGTACACCGTCCCCGTGGTTTCCTCTCGTGGCAACCGCGACCGCGGCTAAGAAGGGAGACGCATCATGAAGGTTATTCTTCTCGATGAGATCAAGGGCAAGGGCGGCGAGGGTGACGTCGTAGAGGTCGCTCAGGGTTACGCTGAGAACTTCCTGTTCCCCAAGAAGCTCGCTGTTGCCGCCACCAAGGGCAACCTCAAGCAGCTTGACGAGCGTCGCAACAACATCGCCAAGCGCGAGGCCGTCCGTCTGGCTACCGCCAACGAGACCAAGGCTGCCTTCGAGGGCAAGACGGTCACCGTCGACGTCAAGGTCGGCGACGAGGGCATCCTCTTTGGCTCCGTTACCGCCGCTATGATCGCCGACGCCATCAAGGCTCAGCTCGGTATGGACATCGACCGCAAGCGCGTCGAGCTCGGTAAGCCCATCAAGGTTGCCGGTGCCCACACCGTTGCCATCTCGCTGTACCGCGAGATCAAGGCCGAGGTTGTCGTTCTCGTCGGCGTTACCGCCGAGGAGCTCGCTGCCGAGGCTGAGGTCGAGGAGGCCGCTGAGGTCGCCGAGACCGAGACCGCCGAGGTCGAGACTGAGGCTGCTGCCGAGTAGCATTTGCTGCAACGCAACAATCTTGTTCTAAGAAGGGCGCTCTGGGAAACCGGGGCGCCTTTTATTTTTATGCGCTGAGTGAGTGTCATGGTGAACGTTGCGTCGAAGTCCTATATACAGGACCGTTCATCCGTTTGGTTCGGTGATGATTGGCGGCGCGCGGCGCGTTTTGGGACCGTGGCTGATACTATGGATGCTCGCAAGCGATATGAATGAGGATGCTCATGGCATATGACGATAGGGAGACCGGGCTGACGGTCGAGGACCGCGGCTCAAAGTTGGGTCTTCCCCAAAACCAAGATGCAGAGGCCAACGTACTGGCCGCTATGCTGCTATCGCCCGAGGTGGTCGAAGAGGCCCAGGTCGAGCTGCAGCCCGATGACTTCTACCGGCCCATTCATAAGACCATCTATACTGCGATGGTCGATATGTACAACAGCCGCATTCCCATCGACTCCATCTCGCTGATCGATTACCTGCGAAGCATCAACAAGCTCGATGCCGTGGGCGGCGAGGCCTACATTTTGGAGTTGATGGGTCAGACCCTGTCGCTCGTCAACTGGCAGCACCATGCCGCCATCGTTCGCCGCGATTCGATGCTGCGTGAGCTGATCGGCGCCACCAACGAGATCAACGCGCTGGCATATAACGCCCCCACCGACACCAAAGAGGTTGTCGAGCTGGCCGAGAGCAAACTGCTCAAGGTTACGGCGCGCGAGGTCAAGTCGAGCTACAAGACGTTGACCGAGTTTATGGTCGAGGCCTATAACGAGGCCGAGGAAGTGTGCCAGGCCGGTGGCCAGGCTGCGGGCGTGCCCACGGGCTTTCCGTCACTCGACCGCATGCTCATGGGTTTTCGCGAGGGCCAGCTCATCATCATCGGCGCCCGTCCTGCTGTAGGTAAGACGTCGTTCGCTCTGAACCTGGCGCTCAACGCTGCCGCTGCTGGTTATACCGTCGGCTTCTTCTCGCTGGAGATGTCGGGCAAGGAAATTGCCCAGCGTCTGATTTGCGCCTACGCCATGATCTCGATCAGTGACTTCCGCATGGGCCGCATTAGCCCCGAGCAGTGGGCCAATATCAACGAGGCCACGCAGACCTTGTCCAAGCTCGATATTCTGATTGACGATACGCCCGGCACCACAGTGACCGAGATTCGCGCCAAGAGCCGCCGCATGCTCCATAACAAGGAGAAGGCAATCATCATCCTGGACTACCTGCAGCTGGTGAGTCCTCCGCCGGGACGCCGCTCCGAGAGCCGTACCGTCGAGGTTTCGGAGATGTCGCGTGGTCTTAAGATCATGGCCAAGGAGCTCAAGATCCCGCTCATCGCGCTGTCACAGCTCTCGCGTCAGGTCGAATCCCGTACCGGCAAGCGCCCGCAGCTTTCCGACCTTCGTGAATCGGGCTCCATCGAGCAGGACGCCGATATCGTTATGTTCTTGGACCGCTCCGCCGACGAGGCCGAAGCCTCGCGCGACGATCGACCCGACGAGGGCGTTACGCGTATCGTCGTGGCCAAGAACCGTTCGGGCCCGATCGGCGACGTCGACCTGATGTTCCTGCCGGCATCCACCAAGTTCTATGAGCTTGATGGGGCACATGCCGAGGAGTAGGACAGGCGCCCGTTGCACGGGTATACTGGGAATGTTTTGTGCTTCTGCGTGCCGGCGTGGCGCGTAGACAGTCCATGAATGTAAGGAGTAAACATGCCGTCAACCGTTTTGGTCGGTGCCCAGTGGGGCGATGAGGGCAAGGGTAAGATTTGCGATCTGGTCGCCGGCGACTTCGATGCCGTCGTGCGCTACTCGGGCGGCAACAACGCCGGTCACACCATCGTCGTCAACGGCAAGAAGTACGGCCTGCACCAGGTGCCCTCCGGCATCATGTATTCCGACCACGTGTCGGTGATCGGTAACGGCTGCGTCGTCAACCCCAAGGTTGTTCTTGAGGAGATCGACATGTTCGAGGCCGACGGCATCACCACCAAGAACCTCAAGATTAGCGGCAACGCGCATGTCATCATGCCGTACCACATTGATCTGGATGGCGCCTTTGAGCAGAAGCTCGGCAAGAAGAACATCGGTACCACCAAGCGCGGCATCGGTCCGTGCTATCAGGACAAGATGGCCCGCATTGGTCTGCGCATGCAGGACATGCTGGACGAGACGCTGTTCCGCGACAAGCTGGAGACCGCTCTCGCCCGCGTGAACCCCGAGCTCGAGCTCATCTACAACCTGCCCACCTACACCGTGGACCAGATTTGCGACGAGTACCTGCCGATGGCCGAGCGCCTGCGCCCCTACATCACCGAGACGAGCCTGCTGCTCAACAACATGATCGATGAGGGCAAGAACCTGCTGTTTGAGGGCGCCCAGGCGACGCTGCTCGACATCGACCACGGCACCTATCCGTACGTGACGTCTTCCAACTGCACCGCCGGCGGCGCCATCACCGGCTCCGGCGTCGGTATGAAGAATGTCGACCGCGTGCTGGGCGTCATGAAGGCCTATATCACCCGCGTCGGTTCGGGCCCCATGCCCACCGAGCTTTCCTATGAGTCCGAGGCTGGCCACACGCTGACCGAGGAGGGCTATGAGTACGGCGTGACCACCGGTCGCCGTCGTCGTTGCGGCTGGTTTGACGGCCCTATCGCCAACTATGCCTCGCGCGTCAACGGCCTCACCGACATCGCCGTGACCAAGCTCGACGTGCTTTCGGCCTTCGACACCATCAAGGTGTGCGTGGCCTACGACGTCGATGGCGAGCGTTACACGAGCGTGCCCGAACACCAGGTGCGCTTTGAGCATGCCAAGCCCATCTACGAGGAGCTCCCTGGCTGGAAGTGCGATATCACCGGTTGCCGCAGCTTTGACGAGCTGCCGCAGGAGGCTCAGGACTACGTGGCGTTTATTGAGGATCTGGCACACACCCGCGTGACGTTCATTGGCGTTGGCGCTGGTCGCGAGCAGATTATCAACCGATTCTGGAAGTAATCGGGACTATTTGGTTATTGCGATATACCCCTTTGCAGCCCGGACGGGCGGCCGAGGGGTATATTTGCTTGCAAAGGGCTCGCGCGGAGCGGGCCATTCATCCATAGAGGAGGCACCCTTGAAGGCGGACACTCAAACCATCGACATCCTGTTGTTGGGCAGCGGCGGCCGTGAGCATGCTTTGGCAGCTAAGCTCGCAGCATCACCGCGCGCCGGCAAGCTCTACATTGCGCCGGGTAACGGCGGCACCGCGAGCTGCGGCGAGAACGTTGTTCTCGACGACTGCGACCCTGCGGTCGTGGCGGCGTTTGCGCAGAGCCACGGATGCGGACTCGTGGTGATTGGCCCCGAGGCTCCGCTCGTGGCGGGCGTGGCCGACGCCGTGCGCGCGGCGGGTATTCCCTGCTTTGGCCCGGGTGCCGAGGGCGCCCAGATGGAGGGCTCCAAGCTGTTCTCCAAGCAGCTCATGGAGCGCGCGGGTATTCCGACGGCAGCCTACGGCTCGTTTACCGACGAGGCTTCGGCTCTCGCCTACGTGCGCGATCAGGGCGCCCCGCTGGTCGTCAAGGCCGACGGCCTTGCCGCGGGCAAGGGCGTTATCGTGGCGACCGAACTTGAGCAGGCCGAGGAGGCCGTGCGCGAGTGCTTTGGCGGCACCTTTGGCGATGCCGGCAACACCGTGGTTATCGAGGAGATGCTCGTTGGTCCTGAGTGCTCGCTGCTGGCCTTTACCGACGGCAAGACCGTGCGCCCCATGGCCACCTCGCAGGACCACAAGCGCGCGCTCGAGGGCGACAAGGGTCCCAACACCGGTGGCATGGGCGTCTACAGCCCGGTGCCCATCGTGACTGACGAGGAGCACGCCACCATGGTGAAGGTCATGGAGCAGACCGTGGCCGAGCTCGCTGCCGAGGGTATCGACTACCGCGGCTGCCTGTACGGCGGCTTTATGCTCACGCCTGCCGGCCCCAAGGTGCTGGAGTTCAACGCCCGCTTTGGCGACCCCGAGACGCAGGTCGTGCTGCCGCGCCTTAAGAACGACCTGGTCGAGGTCATGCTGGCTTGTGCCAACTGCGAGCTCGATCAGATTGAACTCGACTGGCGCGACGAGTGGGCCGTGGCCGTTGTCCTGACGAGCGCGGGCTATCCCGGCAGCTACGAGAAGGGCAAGGTCATCACTGGCATTGAGGATGCCGAGGCCATGGAGAACGTGACCGTGTACCACGCGGGCACTGCCGTGGTGGACGGCCAGCTCGTGACCAATGGTGGCCGCGTGCTTGCCGTGACCGCTCTGGGCGACACGTTCGAGAACGCTCGCAACCTTGCCTACGAGGCTTGCGAGAAGATTGATTTTGAGGGCAAGACCCTGCGTCACGACATCGGCCTGCGCGCGCTGCGCGGCCGCGACGCCTGGGATGCCTAAAATCCGAGAGGAATGAGACGGATGGACGAGAAGAACGAAGAGCTCGTGGACGCGCAGATCGTCGAAGAGGACAGCCGCATGTATGGGCACGCCGAGGGCGAGCCTGGTGGCGAGGTCGCTGACGAGCCGGCGCTGGTGCTGGGTGACGACGACCCGCACGATGCCGAGCTGCACGAGAAGATTCTTTCGGAGGAGTGCGCCTGGAAGGGCAAGATCCTCGACGTCCACCGTCTTGAGGTTGAGCTGCCCAACGGTCACCGCAGCGCCCGCGATATCGTTCGCCATCCGGGTGCGGCGGCCGTTGTGGCACTGACCGAGAGCGGCAAGATCGTACTGGTGCGTCAGTACCGCACCGCCATCGACCGCGTGACGGTCGAGATTCCCGCCGGCAAGCTCGATCCAGGCGAGGACCCGCTCGATTGCGCCAAGCGCGAACTGCATGAGGAGACGGGCTTTAGGGCTGGTCGTATTCGCTTTTTGACGTCGATTGTCACGTCCTGCGGTTTTTGCGATGAGATCATCCACATCTACTTGGCTACCAAGCTCGAGTTTGATGCGCCCAACCCCGATGATGACGAGTTTGTCAACGTGGACCTGGTGCCACTGCACGAGCTGATCGATGCCGTGCTCGACGGCAAGATCGAAGACGCCAAGACCGTCGTAGGCGCCTTGGCCTGTGACAGCATCGCACACAGGCTGGGCGGAACTGAGCTTTAAAAGCGAGGGCGACCCTGGGGCAAACACTACTGATTATTTGCCCCAGGGTCTTACGTTATTGTTTTATCTCCGAGGACTGCATGTTTAAGAGGTTTCTTTCGTATTACGAGCCCCAGATGGGGCTTTTTGTTGCTGATACTGTTTGTGCTCTGGTGCTTGCCGCCATTGACCTGGCGTTCCCCATTATCCTGCGCAATTTGACCGGTGGGCTGTTTACTCAGGGTCAGGCTGCCATTATGCAGGCGCTCGGCATGATCGCGGTGGGCTTGGTGCTGATGTATGCCGTCCGCTGCGCTTGCCGCTACTTTGTGAGCTATTGGGGTCACGTGATGGGCGCGCGCATGGAGTCCAAGATGCGCGAGGACCTGTTTGACCAGTATGAGCGCTTTAGCTTTGCGTACTTCGACCGCAACAGCTCGGGCGACATGATGAGCCGCGTGGTCAACGACCTGTTCGATATCTGCGAGGCGGCGCACCACGTGCCCGAGTGGATCATCATCTGCGGCATCGAGATCATCGGCTCGTTTGTGATCCTCTTTACCATCGCCCCGGTGCTGGCACTCGCCATGGCCGTGGTGACGGCAGCGTTTGCGGTCATCATGTTTTGGCAGAACATGCGCATGCGCGAGGTCTTTAGCGACAACCGCAAAAAGATCAGCGGCATCAATGCGCAGCTGCAGGATTCGCTGGCGGGCATGCGCGTGGTCAAGAGCTTTGCCAATGAGGAGACCGAACGCTTCAAGTTCCGCGCCTCAAACAATCGCTATCTTTCGTCCAAGGAGAATATGTATCACGCCATGGGCGTCTATACCGCGACGTATGGCCTGCTCTCGGGTGTGCTCTATGTGATCGTGGTACTGCTGGGCGGCTGGCTGGTCGCCCAGGGACAGCTGCAGGCGGTCGATATGGCGACCTTTGCACTCTATATTTCGCTGTTCTGCACGCCGCTTGAGACGCTCGTCAATTCGGCCGAAACGTATCAGAAGGCTATCGCCGGCTTTAAGCGTATGGACGAGGTGCTCTCGACCGCGCCGGATATCCAGGACAAGCCGGGCGCTACGGATCTGCAGGTGACTGCCGGCGCCGTGGAGTATCACGACGTGTGCTTTAACTACGAGGATGTTGAGCTGGGCGAGGGCGATGCCGACGAGCGTCCCGTTATCGACCATATGGACCTGTCCATCAAGCCCGGGCAGACCATCGCTTTGGTTGGCCCTTCGGGCGGTGGCAAGTCCACGACCTGTTCGCTGCTGCTGCGCTTTTACGACGTGGCTGCCGGATCCATTAGCATCGACGGCCAAGATGTGCGTGACGTGACGCAGCATAGCCTGCGTCGTGCCATCGGCCTGGTGCAGCAGGATGTCTATCTGTTTGACGGTACGATTGGCGAGAACATCGCCTACGGCAAGCCGGGCGCTACGGCAGGAGAGATCGCCGAGGCCGCCCGTCGCGCCAACATCGATGCCTTTATCGAGTCGCTTCCACAGGGCTACGACACCGTGGTGGGCGAGCGCGGCAGCCGTCTTTCGGGCGGACAGAAGCAGCGCGTTGCCATCGCGCGTGTGTTTCTCAAGAACCCCAAGATCCTGATTTTGGACGAGGCGACGAGTGCTTTGGATAACGAGAGCGAGGAGGCGGTGCAGGAGTCACTCGAAGAACTGGCGCGCGGCCGCACCACGATTATCATCGCCCACCGTCTTTCGACCATTAAGCATGCCGATGAGATTGCGACCGTTGAGCATGGTCGCGTTGTGGAGCGTGGCACGCACGAGGAGCTTCTCGCCCGTGGCGGCACCTATGCCCGTTACTATCGAATGCAGTTCGAAGGTGCGCGTGCGCACGAGCTCGACTGATTGATATGACAGGAAGTTTATGGCTGACAAGAACCCTTTGACTCCGGAAGAAGTGACGGAGTTATTCTCCGAAATCGATGCATCCGGTGTCTTGGATCCCACGCTTGCCAAAAAGCGAACCGAGCGCATGCGTGAGAAGGAGGCTGCGGCCAAGCGCGGTGACAAAGCTGCGCTAGCGCAGCTGCGCAGCGAGGACCGCGCGAGCCAGGCAAAACATATCGACCCGCTGTCCGAGGACGATCCTTCGGGTTCGCAGGTGAGTCATACCATTACGAAGACCGCGATGGCCGTGGTCATTGGTATTTTGGTGCTGATCGTGGGCATGCAGATTGGCTACGGCGTGATGCGTCGTCTGAACACCGCCAACCTGTCCGAGAGCGTTTCGGTCGATACCGTTTCGACGGCGCTGAAGGGCGGCCTTGAGTGGGGCAACGGCTTTACGCAGTTCCCGCTCGACTTTACCGTCGATGAAGCCGATGAGCGTACGGGCACGGTCGAGGTGACGGTGTTGGACACATCGTCTGCCAACGAGCTCGAGCTGCTGTCCAACGGGCAGATTCAGGCCGCGGCGCTCGCGACCAACGCGCTGCTCAACGATAAGATTGACCGCGTGGTGTATAACGTTCACGCCTATATCGACGAGGATAGCAACATTCAGCACGATTCCTTCTTTGGCATGTTCCCCGCGCGCGGCCACCAGAGCGCCATTTTGACGTTCGTGTGGACCAAGAGCTCATCCAACGCCACGAGTATCGACTGGAAGATGCGCATCGTGAGTATGGATGACACCATCGCCGAGCGCATTCAGAAGCAGGTGAACTCGGTGTCGTCGTTGATTGAGGACCCGGTGGTGAGCCAGACCAAGATTGACGAGGAAAAGGCCGAACGTGACCTGGAGCATCGTCTACATGGCCGCGAGATTTTCCGCGGCGGCAAGCCCGATCGCACACCGTCCGAACTGCTGGAGCAGGACAAGAGATAATAAGATGCCGTCATCCCGCGTGAGCCACAAGCCCGCGCGGGATGATTTTTCTGGGACGGGGATTAAAAAATCATTATGCATAGAAAGTCATAATTATCATTTCGTAAACATTTCGATGAAATTAACGCCATGAGGCATGCTTGCGGTTACAATACCGCGAGGCCTAACTACACACCTTTAAGCCGGTCCTGTGAGACCGGGAAGGAGAATTATGGCGAACAACCATACCGCGGGCGCTGCCGCCCGCACCTTCGCGCCCAGCGAGCTTTGCCAGCGCATGCTGGCCAAAACCAGCAAGGGCACCTGCGGTCCCTGCATCCTGTATCTTGAGGATGGGACCATTTTTTATGGACGTGCATGCGGCGCCGAGGGCACCGCGACCGGCGAAGTCTGCTTCAACACCTCGCTCGAGGGCTACTTTGAGGTCATGACCGACCCGAGTTATGCCGGCCAAATCGTAACCATGACCTATCCGCAGATCGGCAACTACGGTATCGACGAGACCGACGTCCAGTCGGCCTTCCCCGGCGACGCCGTGCGCTCTGCGAGCGCTCCGGCCATGCGCGGCATGATCGTTCGCGACATGTGCGCCACGCCTTCTAACTGGCGCTCGGCCGTCAGCGTGCCGGAGTACCTGCGCGCACACGGCATCGTTGCTATCGAGGGTGTCGACACCCGCGCTCTGGTGCGCCATCTGCGCGACAATGGTTCCAAGATGGGCATTATCTCGACCGAGATCTTCGACGTCGACGAGCTTGCCGAGCGTCTGGCCGCAGCGCCTACGCTGGTAGGCGAGAACCTGGTCAAGACCGTAAGTTGCCCCGCACCTCATGAGTTTGTGGCCGCCGACCTGCCTGCCACGCATGACTTTGCGCTTTCGGCTGCCGCTCCTGCCCGTCACAAAGTGGTCGCCTACGACTGCGGTGTGAAGCGCGGCATTCTGGAAGGGCTGGTCCGCGCCGGCTGCGACCTTACCGTCGTGCCGTGGAATACGCCCGCGAGCGAGGTGCTCGACATGAATCCCGACGGCGTCTTTTTGTCCAATGGCCCCGGCGACCCCGACGCCGTGGTGGAGACCTACGAGCAGGTGCAGCAGCTGATCGGCAAGGTGCCGGTCTTTGGTATTTGTCTTGGTCACCAGATGATCAGCCTGGCCTGCGGCGCCCAGATGGAAAAGCTTAAGTTCGGTCACCGCGGTGGCAACCAGCCGGTCATGAACCTGGTAAGCCGTCGCGTGGAGATCACCGCGCAAAACCATGGCTTTGGCCTGCTGTTCCCCAGCCTGGGCAAGCTTGTCCCCGAGCTTTCCGGCGGCGAGACCGAGCATGCGGTCGATGGAGATCTGCGCGTCTGGGTGCGCCGCGGAATCGCGCCGGTCGTGATGAACGAGCGCTTTGGCCGCATTCGCCTGACGCACGTGAACCTCAACGACGGCACCGCCGAGGGTATCCAGCTGCTCGACGCCCCGTGCTTCTCGGTCCAGTACCACCCCGAGGCCTCGCCTGGCCCCACCGATGCTCACTATCTCTTTACCGCCTTTACGCGACTCATGGACGGCGAGGAGAACTACCTGGACATCGACACCGCGAAGGACCGCCTGGCCGGCTGGAATTTCGCCGAGACTGAGACCGAGGAGAACTAACATGCCTAAACGTACTGACATCAAGCGCATCCTCGTCATTGGCTCGGGCCCCATCGTTATCGGCCAGGCCTGCGAGTTTGACTACTCCGGCGCCCAGGCCTGCAAGGTGCTCAAGGAGGATGGCTTTGAGGTCATCCTGGTCAACTCCAACCCGGCGACCATCATGACCGACCCGGGTCTTGCCGACCGCACCTATGTCGAGCCCATCACCGCCGAATTTATCGAGCGCGTAATCAAGAAAGAGCGCCCGGACGCGCTGCTGCCCACGCTGGGCGGCCAGACCGGTCTGAACGCCGCCGTCGAGCTGGCGAAAGACGGCACGCTCGACAAGTACGGCGTCGAGATGATCGGCTGCGACCTGGCCGCCATCGAGCGCGGCGAGGACCGCAAGCTCTTTAACGAGGCCATGGCCGAGATCGGCCTGGAGGTCGCGCGCTCGGGCTATGCCTACAGCGTGGCCGACGCCGAGGCCATCGCCGAGCGCGTGGGATATCCCTGCGTGCTGCGTCCGAGCTTTACCCTCGGCGGCGCCGGTGGTGGCATCGCGCATACTCACGAGGAGCTCGTCTCCATCGTGAGCCAGGGCCTGGAGCTCTCGCCTGCCCACGAGGTGCTGGTCGAGGAGTCCATCGAGGGTTGGAAAGAGTACGAGATGGAGGTCATGCGTGACCACGCCGGCAACGGCATCATCGTGTGCTCCATCGAGAACCTCGACCCCATGGGCGTGCATACCGGCGACTCCATCACCGTGGCGCCGGCGCAGACGCTCTCCGACCTGGAGTATCAGCGCATGCGTGTCGCGTCGCTCGCCATCTTGGAGAAGATTGGCGTCGAGACCGGCGGCTCCAACGTGCAGTTTGCCGTGAATCCCAACACCGGTCGCTTGATCGTCATCGAGATGAACCCGCGCGTGAGCCGTTCGTCCGCGCTGGCCTCCAAGGCCACGGGTTTCCCCATCGCTAAGGCCGCCGCGCGCCTGGCTGTGGGCTACACGCTCGACGAGATCGTCAACGACATTACCAAGGCAACGCCTGCCTGCTTTGAGCCCACGATTGACTACTGCGTTGTCAAGGTGCCGCGCTTTGCCTTCGAGAAGTTCAAGGGTACCGACCCCACGCTCACCACGCGCATGAAGGCAGTGGGCGAGATTATGGCGATTGGCCGCACCTTTGAGGAGGCCTTCGGCAAAGCCATGCGCTCGCTGGAGGATGGCCACCAGGGCATTTGCGCCGGTGGCAAAGAGGGTGCCGATAAGCTGAGCGACGACGAGCTTGCTCAGGCCGTGGCAACCCCGACCGAGCATCGCATCTTCTTTGTGGTCGAGGCCCTACGCCGTGGCTGGGACATCGCTCGCATCCACGCCATCTGCGGTATCGATCCGTGGTACCTCAACCGTATCAACGATATGGTGCAGGTCCAGGAGAGCATCCGCGGCCTGCGTGTGGAGGATATCGACGCCGACGCGATGCGCCTGCTCAAGCAGTACGGCACAAGCGACGCCGAGATCGCCGCACTGACCGGCTCGGACGAGCGCTTTGTGCGCGCCTACCGCAAGGGCCTGGGTGTGGTTCCCAGCATGAAGACGGTCGATACCTGCGCTGCGGAGTTCTCGAGCGCCACGGAGTACCACTACAAGACGTACGAGAACATCTACCGCACGAGCCCAGATGCCAAGAAGTGCGTGGCTCCCGACGAGACCACGCCGGCGGACAAGCCCAAGGCGATGATCCTGGGCGCCGGTCCCAACCGCATTGGCCAGGGTATCGAGTTCGATTACTGCTGCGTGCACGCGAGCTACGCGCTGGCGGCCCGCGGCTTTGAGACCATCATGGTTAACTGTAACCCCGAGACCGTCTCGACCGACTATGACACGTCCGACCGCCTGTACTTTGAGCCGCTCACCTACGAGGACGTCATGGACGTTATCGACGTTGAGCGCCCCGATGGCGTCGTGGTGACGCTTGGCGGCCAGACCCCGCTTAAGCTGGCGCGCATGCTCGAGGAGAGCGGCGTGAACATCATGGGCACCAAGCCCGATGCCATCGACTTTGCCGAGGACCGCGAGCGCTTCGCCGCCCTGCTCGACAAGCTGGGCATTATGTATCCGCCGGCGGGCCAGGCCACCTCGTTTGAGGAGGCCGAGGCCGTAGCCGCGCACATCGGCTACCCGCTGCTGGTGCGTCCGAGCTACGTGCTGGGCGGCCGCGGCATGATGATTGCCTACGATGCCGAGCATCTGCGCGATTACATGGCCGAGGCTGCGCGCATTAGCCCCGACTACCCGGTGTACCTCGATCGCTTCCTGGAGGGTGCGATCGAGTCCGATGTCGACGCCCTGTGCGACGGCGAGGAGGTCTACATCGGCGGCATTCTGGAGCATATCGAGGAGGCCGGTATTCACTCTGGCGACTCCGCGACCTGCATCCCGCCGTTCAGCTTTAGCGAGAGCCTGCAGGCAAAGCTTCGCGAGACCACGCGTCGCATCGCGATGGCGCTGGGCGTACGCGGCCTGGTCAACGTGCAGTACGCCATCAAGGGCGAGACCGTCTACGTGATCGAGGCAAACCCGCGCGCGAGCCGCACCGTGCCGTTTATCTCCAAGGCCACCGGCGTGCCGCTGGCCAAGTGCGCGGCGCGTATCATGGCAGGCGATTCTATCGCCAGCCTGGGTCTGCCGAGCGACGAGCGTCAGCTCGATTGGTTCTGTATGAAGGAAGCCGTTATGCCCTGGGGCCGTTTCCCGGGCGCTGACGTTATCCTGGGGCCCGAGATGAAGTCGACGGGCGAGGTTATGGGTATCGCCAAGAGCTATCCCGAGGCATACGCCAAGACGCAGCTGGCGATTGACTACAAGCTGCCCGACCCGAGCGCCGGCAAGGTGTTCATCAGCGTGTGCGACCGCGACAAGCGTCATATCCTTTCGGTCGCGCGTATCCTGCGCTACCTGGGCTTTGATATCTGCTCCACCGAGGGTACGGCGCGCGTGCTGCGCGGCGGCAACGTGACGTGCGAGGTCGTGGAGAAGATCAGCGGCCCGCACGACGGCGAGCGTCCCAACATCGGCGACCTCATCGCCGATGGTAAGATTGCGGTAATCATCAACACGCCGTACGGCCCGGGTTCGCGTGGCGACGGCTATCTGTTGCGTACCGAGGCGGTGCGCCGCGGCGTGACCTGTGTGACCGCGATGTCTGCGGCCAACACGTACGTGAGTGCCATCGAGGCCGTGCGCGAGGACCAGCAGGGTCACGGCAGCGCCAACGATATGGGCATGGACGTCATCGCCCTGCAGGACCTGCCGCAGTACACGGTGTAGTTGACCTGGCCGGCCGGGGCGGCAGCCGGACACTTTCTCTCGGAAACTGGGCTTCGCGAAGTTTTCCGAGAGAAAGGACCGCCTCCCGCCCCGGCCTGCGGTGACTCTGGTGCACCGTGTGCTGCCGAAGGGACTTTGCGCGATGACTAGGGCTGAATAAAAAAGAGTGTGGGCGCCTTCGTTCATTCGAACGAAGGCGCCCACGTTTTGTATGGGGCCTCCTGGCGAATTTTCATTCGCCAGGAGGCCTTTTGCCGGGGGCGAAACATGCCCTTGGACAGTTGGTTCAGATACGTATTTTTCAGAGGGTGTGTAAAGGCCGACCTGAGCCCGATTGGGCTGAATTTGACCATCTGAACCGGTGGAGACGCTCATATAAGGGCGAGAAAGGTCGTTATGGGGCGCAAAGTGACTTCAAGCCACTCTATTAGCGCCAAGAGGCACGGCCAAAAAATACGTATCTGAACTAACTGTCCACCACCCTCCGCAAACCTCTCATTCCAACCTAAATTAGCCAACGTACGTCATAGCAATATCCGGAAGGTCGCAGGGTGGCGGCTGAGCCTTTCCTTCGGGAAACTTCGCGAAGCCCAGTTCCCGAGGGAAAGGCTCAGCCGCCACCACAAAGACCGCAGGGACGGGAGCAGCTATACTACTCTCAGTAGTTAAGGGTCGCGGATCCGCCGCGTCACCGCTCTCAACAGGAGGTCTTTGTTTATGGCAGATCAAAAGCCGGTTGTCGGGATCATTATGGGCTCCAAGTCCGATCTGGGCGTTATGGAAGGTTGCACCGCCGAGCTCGAGGCGCTGGGCGTGCCCTATGAGCTCGTGATTGCAAGCGCGCACCGCACGCCGGCGAAGGTCCACGAGTGGGCCTCGACTGCTGCCGATCGCGGTATCAAAGTAATTATCGCCGCCGCCGGCAAGGCTGCTCACCTGGGTGGTGTCGTGGCTGCTTTTACGCCGCTGCCGGTTATCGGCGTGCCTATGAAGACGAGTGACCTGGGCGGTATGGATTCGCTGCTGTCGATGGTGCAGATGCCTTCGGGCGTGCCCGTGGCCTGCGTTGCCATCAACGGCGCCAAGAACGCCGCCATCTACGCCACACAGATTCTGGGTGCTTGCGACCCCGAGTACCGCAAGGTTATCGAGAAGATGAAGCAGGAGATGGCCGACGCCTAGGCGTTCCGCCGTTTCACCGCAGTATAAGGAGAGCCATGTCCGACTATCAGGGAAAACGATTCAAGGCTTCTCAGATTCCCGATCCGTCGAAGCCGGGTGCTGCCCATGCGGCACAGCAGGGTCGGACATCCTCTCCTCAGCAGCCGCGCGCGCCGCGTTCCGTAATGCCGACGTCCCATCGCCGCCAGGATACGCCGGCTGCGTATCGCCCTTCGTCATATGGCACGGCAAAGAAGCAGGCTCGGACGACGAGGCAGCTGAGTGACGCGCCGTCCAACTATGCCGAGCAGCCGCGTAAGAAACGCCGATCCATCATTCCCATTTTGCTCATCATCATTGGCATCGGCCTGATTGTTGCCGCCGCTGCCATCTTTATCAATGCGCAGATTGGCTACAAGCAGGCGAGTGATTCGTATCAAAAGATCGAAAAGCAATATGTGAGCGATAAGGACGCCAGCGGCGTGCCGGTTGTCGACTTTGATGCGCTTGCCCAGACAAATCCTGAGGTTGTGGGCTGGATTTACGCACCGAATACCAATATCAATTACCCCGTGGTGCAGACCAACAACAACTCAAAGTACCTTAACACGCTGTTCGACGGCACGTCCAACGCATCGGGTGCCATCTTCCTAGATAGCGACGATACCGCACCGGGCATGGTGGACCAGCAGACCACGATTTACGGCCACCATATGAACGACGGATCGATGTTCAACGTGATTTCGGATACGACTGACCAGGCAACGTTCGATAGCATTGAATATGTGTACTACATCACGCGCGATGCGACGTATAAGCTGCGTCCGCTGGCGACCAAGGTGGTCGAGGACACGTATGCCAAGGCACGCACGCCCAACTTTGAGGGCGATGACGGACTGAAGAATTACCTGTCCGAGATGCTCGACGGTGCCTCTGCCGTGGCGAGCGATGCCACCGATCGTGCCGCTTCGGCAACCAAGGTCGTAACGCTTGTGACCTGTCGTTCGTTATCGCTGAGCAACACGCGTGCTGTCATGGTGCTCACGCCGGTCGAGGAATAAGTTGTTCGAGAGTAGCTAAAAAGCCCCGTTCCAAATTGGCTACTCGACGACGGTAAGGGAGAAATGATGCTCGAGAATGGCAAAACGATGCCTTCGGTTGATGCTTGGCTGCGCGAGGCCAAGGCCGATTCGTCGGCACCTGCGTGCGGTATGTATCTGACGCATAACGGTGTGGTGCGCGCGACGCCCAAGTCCGAGGCGCGCGGTGTCGAGACCGATGGCGTGGCGCCGGGCCACAAGGTGGGCGGCATGGTGTTCGGCTACGACGCCAGCAAGGTGCAGGCTGCTATCGAGGCCACGCGCGCGATGCCCGGCATCGGCTATGTGCGCGTGTGGCTGGCAAACGGCGAACTCGCCGTGGGTGACGACATCATGCTCGTGCTCATCGGCGGGGACATTCGCCCGCATGTGGTCGATGCGCTGCAGGCGCTCGTTGGCACCATCAAGAACGAATGTGTGAGTGAGGTCGAGCGCGAGACGTAGAGGCTTGCGTCGATAGAAGGCTCGTTTATAAAAATGCCCGCCGGTACGTGTGATACCGGCGGGCATTTTGCGTTTTGGGCGCGGTGGGCGCTACACGCGCGTCGCATCCTTGGGACTCATGGTCATGCTCTGGAAGCGATTCTCCATAAAGTCATTATCGAAGTACTTGCCGTAGAACTGCGCAACGGGAATATCCGGTTCCGTGCCGTTGACGCGCTGATACCAATAATCGAGCGACTGCAGCGTCATAACGCCATCGACCAGCATAATGATGGTGAAGATGACGGTAGCCGAGTAGCGGCTCTTCCAGGGAATCATGTTGATGAGCTTGAGCAGCCTCGGCAGCAGCAGCTTGATCCAGATGAGGCCACCCAGGCCCCACAGGCAGGCGAAGCCTGTGCAGGTACGTCCGCCGGTAAGGACGGCGAGCGGATCTGGCATGCCAAAGAGCTTCATATGCGAGTAGCTCCACGAGACCACGCCAAACGAGGTCTGCATAAACCAGCCCACGAACACCTCAAAGCTTGCGCCGAGCAGCGCGCTCACCAAAAAGATAATGATGGGGTTCTTTTTATAGAAGCGGTTGAGCACCATGGTCATGAGCACGGCGCCAAATCCGTAGATGGGGCTGAAGGGGCCAAACAGCATGCCGGCGCGGTTCTGGTAGACGCCCGGGTCGTCGACCGTCATGTGCCAGATGTCCTCGGCGATCAAGCCGAGTATGCAGCAGACAAAGAATACCCAGAACAGGTTGAAGTAGTTGAGCTTGATGTAGCCCTCGCCGGTTTCATCGCGCCCGAGCATGCCCTCGGCGGCGGCGTCGCGATCGAGCATTTCCTGCAGGCGGCGCTGCAGCTCGCGCTCCTGGCGCAGCGTGGGGTCGACGGTGGCCGAAAGCGCGACGAGGATGCCGAGCTGGATGGCAGGGCGCAGCAAGAAGGGCCCGATGCCTTGGAGCATCACGTCAACCAAAAGCTCGACGACGGTAAACGCGATAAGGATATAGGACAGACGGGCGGCATTGCGGCGCTGGTTCTTGATGAGGTCCAGGCCAAAGATGATCAAGATGACGGCACTGGCAGCCGAGAGCATGATGCCGGCGACGATAAGGCCGACCGCGACGAGCGTGTTGTCGCCGAGCTTGGCGGCGGCGTTGCCGTTGATGAGCGCGGTGATGACCTGCCACATAAAGGCGCCGACCGAAGGGAGCGTGCCCACGCCGGACAGGATGCATAGGACGGCGTACACCTTAATGATGAGGGGGATCTTCTTGACCTCCGTGGCGCTGGGGACGCTGGGGTCGAGTTCGTTTCGATCCATACATAACCTTTCTCGTTTTGCTGTAGGTACAAGGATACGCCGCCGACCTGCCAAAAGACAGGACGAACGTCCCAATTGCAACAATGCAAGCCCCAACGGCGGGCGAGACGCGTCGCAACGGAAGTATGCGGGAACGTCGGCCCCGAGGCGGTTGCCCAATAAAATGTTTGGCTGCAAAACGGATTATAAGCTCGGTGGGCTTTTAAAAAGCGCTGTTCATGCGCGGGAGTGCTTGTCTTGCCGTGCGTATAATAGGGCAGGTAACGCCAAATAACGAGGCTCTGAGGGGATGCCATGTCTCAAGAAACCATCCGCGCGGCCGAGCGTGCCGCGGGACAGGTGAAGACCATGTCGACGTATGATCCGGACTCCGACCAGCTGCATGAGGAATGCGGCATTTTTGGTGTGTGGGCACCCGATCGCGATGTGGCTCGACTGACGTACTTTGGTCTGCGCGCGCTGCAGCATCGCGGCCAGGAATCGGCGGGAATCGCCGTGGGTGATGGCGGCACGGTTATGGTCCGCAAGGATCTGGGCCTGCTCGACCGCGTGTTCTCCAACGCCGACCTGTCGACACTCTCCGGCCAGCTGGCCGTGGGCCACGTGCGCTATGGCACCGCCGGCGCCAAGAGCTGGGAAGCCTCGCAGCCGCACCTCTCCACCATCAACAGCGTCATTATCGCGCTTGCTCACAACGGCACTCTGGTTAACACCGACGAGCTGCGCCGCCAGCTGATCGAGCTGGGCGTGCCGTTCCTCTCCAATTCGGATTCCGAGGTCGCGACTAAGCTTATCGGCTACTTTACTCAGCGTACAGGCCATCTGCGCGAGGGCATTCGCAAGACCATGGAGCTCGTGCGCGGCGGCTACGCCATGACGCTCATCAACGAGCAGGCACTCTACGCATTCCGAGATCCGCACGGCATTCGCCCGCTCGTGCTGGGCAAGCTGGTGGACGAGGGCCTGGACCAGGCCGATGCCGCATCCGTTTCGCAGCTGCCGTCGCAGGACGGCGCCGCGACGGTCGACTCCGCCGTCCGTGTCACGCGCGCCGGCGGCTGGGTCGTTGCTTCCGAGACCTGCGCACTCGACATCGTGGGTGCCGAGTACGTCCGTGACGTCCGTCCCGGCGAGATCTTGCGCATCAGCGCCGAGGGTCTGGTATCCGAGCAGGGCGTGCCTGCAGCCGAAGAGCCCGCAAACTGCATCTTTGAGCAGGTCTACTTTGCCCGCCCCGACTCCATCATGAACGGCAAGAGCGTCTATGCCTGCCGTTACGACATGGGTCGCCAGCTGGCACACGAGGAGCCCGTCGAGGCCGATCTGGTCATCGGCGTGCCCGACTCCGGCCTGCCGCCCGCGGAGGGGTATTCGCACGAGAGCGGTATTCCCTTTGGCGAGGGTCTTATCAAGAACCGCTACGTGGGCCGTACGTTTATCGAGCCCACGCAGGAGCTGCGCGCCATGGGCGTGCGTATGAAACTCAACCCGCTGCGCGACAACATCGAGGGCAAGCGCCTGGTCGTCATCGACGACTCCATCGTGCGCGGCACCACCATGGTGCAGCTCGTCAAGATGCTGCGCAACGCTGGCGCCAAGGAGATTCATATCCGCATCAACTCGCCCGAGGTCATCTGGCCGTGCTTCTACGGCATCGATACCGACGTGCAGTCGCAGCTTATCAGCGCCAACAAGACGGTCGACGAGATTTGCGAGTATATCGGCGCCGATTCGCTGGCCTTCCTTTCGGTCGAGGGCCTGCTTAAGGTCATGCCCAAGGGCGGTTACTGCGATGCGTGCTTTACCGGCCGCTACCCCGTGGCGATTCCCGAGAGCTTTGGCCGCGACAAGTTCATGGAGGGCTTTAAGCCCCGCAACCTGGACAAGCCGCTGCACGTTGATGACGACGCCGTGGTCGAGAAATACGACGATCGCAGCTGGGAAGAGGAACACGGCGAGGCCTAAAACCTGCCATGTAGGGACAGGTTTATTTTGGTAGGTTTTACCTGCTGTTTTGTTGATATGACGGCGCGCGTTGTTATGGCGCGCGCCGAAATGAACGCAACTATGAGCACCGTTTGGCGCCCGCGCGGCGCCACGGTAGTGGGAGAGGAAGGCTCAGATGAGCGACAGCAAGCATGTGACGTATGAGGATGCCGGCGTCGATACCGCCGAGGGCGGCCGCGCCGTTGACGCTATTAAGCAGATGGTTAAGGACACCAACCGTCCCGAGGTCATCGGCGGCATCGGTGGCTTTGGTGGCCTGTTCTCGGCCGCCGCGCTTAAGGATATGGAAGACCCGATTCTGATCAGCGGTACCGACGGCGTGGGCACCAAGCTCGTGCTCGCCCAGATCATGGACCGTCACGAGACGGTGGGCCAGGACCTGGTCGCCATGTGCGTCAACGACATTTTGGCTTCGGGCGCCGAGCCGCTGTTCTTCCTGGACTACGTTGCCATCGGCCACATTGAGGCCGAGCACATGGCAAAGATCATCAAGGGCGTGGCCGATGGCTGCAAGCTCGCGGGCTGCGCGCTCGTGGGCGGCGAGATGGCCGAGCACCCCGGCGTCATGGCTCCGGCCGACTACGACCTTGCCGGCTTTACCGTGGGCGTCGTCGACCGTCCCAAGATGCTCGATCCCGCAAACGTCCGCCCCGGCGACGTGATTCTGGGCCTGCCTTCCACCGGCGTGCACTCCAACGGCTACTCGCTCGTGCGCAAGGTCATTGGCGTCGACGGCATTAAGCCGGGCACGCCCGAGGCCGCCGCTAAGGCCGAGGAGCTGAGCCGTCCGCTCGAGGAGCTCGGCGGCGCATCGCTGGCAGACGCCCTGTTGGCCCCCACGCGCATCTATGTCAAGCCGATTCTTGAGTTGCTCCGCGGCGGCGCCAACGTGCACGCTATCGCCCACATCACTGGCGGCGGTATTACCGAGAACCTCAACCGCGCGCTCGCCGACGACGTCGACGCCGTGGTCACCCGCAACGGTGCCGAGATGGGCTGGGACGTTCCGCCCGTCATCACCTACGTGTCGCGCCAGGCCGAGCTCGCGCCCAACGAGGCATGCAAGACCTTCAACATGGGCGTTGGCCTGTGCCTGATCGTCGCCCCCGAGGACGAGGCCGCGGTTACCGAGGCCCTGGTCGCGCTGGGCGAGAAGCCGTTCCGCGTGGGCGAGTGCGTCGAGGGTTCCGGTAAGGTCGTGTACTCCGATGAGCGCTAACGAGCAGATGGCTGCCGCCGAGGGCCTGGACTTTGTGCCCTATACCCGTCCGAGCGGCACCGATACGGCCGAGCCGCTTAAGATCGGTGTGCTCATCAGCGGTTCGGGTACCAACCTGCAAGCGCTGATCGATCTGATCGCCGCCGGCAAGCTCAACGCTTCGATTGAGCTTGTGGTGTCGAGCCGTCCCTCGGCTAAGGGTTTGCAGCGCGCTGAGCGTGCAGGTATCCAGACGCTTACGCTGTCCAAGGATGTCTACGCCGACCCCATCGCCGCCGACGAGATCATCGCGCACGAGCTTCTCGAGCGCGGCTGCGAGTATGTGGTCATGGCCGGCTACATGCGCATGGTGCACACGCCTCTGCTGGCGGCGTTTCCCAACCGCGTGGTCAATTTGCATCCGGCGCTGCTGCCGAGCTTTACCGGTGCGCATGCGATTGACGATGCCTTTGCGCGCGGCGTCAAGGTAACTGGCGTGACCGTGCATTTTGCCAACGAGATCTACGACAACGGTCCCATCATCGCCCAGCGTGCGCTGGCTGTTGAGGAGGGCTGGGATGTCGACACGCTCGAGGAGCACATCCACGCGATTGAGCACGTGCTGTATCCCGAAGTCGTGCAAATGCTCGCCGACGGCCGCGTCCACGTGCTGGAGAGCGGCAAGGTCGCAATTGACGCGCCTCGCGGCTAGCGGCGCACAGTACAATTTAGCCGAGTAGTCAGGGTGGTCATTGGCGCCAAGGCGCGCGTGGCCACCTTTTGTTTTGGGTAGTCATCGGGGACGGTCTTTAACGACTAGTCATTCAAGAACGCCTCCGATGACTAGGTGAGAGAGGTGAGCGCATGGCGGATAACGAAGCGCTGTTTACGCCTGAGTTGGTGTTTTTTGATTGGGAGTGTGCAACGCCGGATGAGGTGTTTGCGGGGCTCGAGGGCGAGCTTGCACCACGTGGCTACATTGCGTCCGGTTGGCTCGACGCCGTTCGCACGCGCGAGGATGCCTATCCCACGGGTCTTGCCATGCCGGCGGCAAACATTGCCATTCCGCATACCGATCCGGGGTTTGTGGCCAAGCCCTATATCGCGGTGGTGAAGCCCGCCGCGCCCGTGACATTTAACGCTATGGCTGGCATGGGCGCTCCGGTGCCGGCGCAGATCGTCATCAATCTGGGCATCGCCGAGCCGGGCGGCCAGGTCGAGGCCCTGCAGGCGCTCATGAATATCTTTATGGACGCCGATGCCGCAGCCGACGTGCTCGGCCAGACCACGCCCCAGGGCATGGTCGACGCCATCCGCCGCCACTTCTAAGGTGGGGCTGAGTCGGCACTTGGGGACTGTCCCTAACTGCCGGCTGCCAGAGCTGTCCCCTTTGCACCAAAATGGTGCAGATTAACCTGTCCCCAATGCACCAAGCGTGCCGCGGGGGCTGCGTTGTGACACAATGGCGTTTGTTCGATTCGTTATGCGAAAGGCCAACTATGGCAAATAAGAAAAAGAACTCCGAGGCCGTGCCGACGCCCGAGCAGCAGGCCCGCGCTGCCTCCAGCTCTCGCAAGAAGCAGCGCAAGACGTACGTGTCTAAGACCGTCAAGATTGTCCTGGTGGTCATCGGCGTGCTGGCGATGCTGCTTTCCGTCTCGGCCATGGCGTGCTCCGGCCTTATGTCGCAGGCAGAGGATACCTCGGGCTACAAGCTTACCGGCGGTGTGGCTGCCACTATCAACGGCACCAACCTCACCGAGGACACCGTGACCAAGCAGATCATGAGCATGCGCACGTCCTACGGCTACACCAAGGACAAGGACTGGGCGCAGTATCTGGTCGACAACGACCTCACGCCCAAGAAGTACCGCAAGCAACTCATCGACTCCTACACGCAGCAGATTCTGCTTCAACAGGCACAGAAGGAAAACGGCGTTACGGTGTCGGACGAGGAGGTCGAGAAGGCTTGGAAGGACGCGTGCAAGAGCGCGGGCGGTGCCAAGGCCTTTAAGAAGACCCTCAAGACCTACGGTTATACCGAGGACACCTACAAGGATTCGCTCAAGGAGAGCCTGGCGCAGCAGAAACTCAAGGATGCCGTCGCGCCCACGAGCAAGCCCAAGGACAGCGAGATCGTCGATTACATCAACGAAAACCTGTCCAGCTACAACGACGCCCGCCGCTCGTCGAACATTCTGATCAAGGTTGATTCCGACGCCTCCGACGAGGACAAGGCTGCCGCCAAGGCCAAGGCGCAGGAGTGCCTGGACAAGATCAACTCCGGTGAGCTGAGCTTTGAGGACGCCGTGGAGCAGTATTCCGACGACACCGGCTCCAAGGAGAAGAAGGGCGATGTGGGTTGGGATAAGCTCACTACCTTCGTCGACAGCTACCAGACGGCGCTCGAGGGACTCAACAAGGGCGATGTGAGCGACGTGGTCGAGTCGACGTACGGCTACCACGTCATCA
The DNA here is from genome assembly GCA_900542165.1 of uncultured Collinsella sp. GTDB lineage: Bacteria > Actinomycetota > Coriobacteriia > Coriobacteriales > Coriobacteriaceae > Collinsella. The sequence continues at coordinate 38,257 of UQMM01000010.1, forward strand.
AGTGCACCGACTACTTCCATGTCGATAATCAGGTTGATGACATCAACCAGGTGCCCAAGGCCATCAAGAAGTACGTCTCCAACGTGGTGAAGACGCAGGCGGCCAGCACCGCGTACAGCGAGTGGCTGGAGCAGTACAAGAAGGATGCCGACATCACCGTTAATCCCATGCCCAAAGACGTGCCATACAACGTCAGCCTGAAGGGCGTCACCAAGAGTTCGACCGACGATTCGTCGACGACTGAGTAATCATGGGGCGGTGCTCGCGCGAGTGCCGCCCACGCTATTGAGGAGGATTTGCAGATGACCAACGAAGAGCTGCAGAAGGAAATGATTGCGGCCATGAAGGCCAAGGACAAGGTTCGCCTGTCCATCATTCGCCAGGTTAAGGCCGAGGTGAAGAATATCGAGGTTAACGAGCGCCGCGATGTGACCGAGGAAGACGTCAACAGCATGATCAAGCGTCTGATTAAGCAGACGAGCGAGACGCTGGAGATGTCCATCAAGGCCGGCACCGACCAGGAGCGTACCGACAACCTGACCGAGCAGGTCAAGATTCTGGAAAGCCTGCTGCCCGCGCAGGTTTCGGGCGAGGAGCTCGAGGCCCTGATCGAGCAGGTCATCGCCGAGCTGGGCGCCACGTCCAAGAAGCAGATGGGCCAGGTTATGGGTGCACTCGGCAAGGCCACCGGCGGCAACTTCGATAAGCCGGCCGCGGCAAAGATCGTCGGCGCAAAGCTGGCTTAAGGGCTGGCCGACACATAGCCGATGCTGAGGGGCGTGACCATTGCGGTCGCGCCCTTTTTTGTTGGCCGATGAAGGGCGCCTCCCCTGGCTGGTCATTGGGTGCTCATTGGGGACAGACTTAAATGAGTGCCCAATGAGCAGGCACTCATTTAAGTCTGTCCCCAATGAGTGGGTTAAAGGTTGCGGGTTCTTTACGGGAATGTAGTGTGGGCTGCGGAAACGCGGTTCTTTCCGTACAATAGTTCAACTCGTGTAAACGCAGGGAAGGGACATTCATGGCAGACATGATCGAGATCAAGCATCTCAACAAGTACTTTGGCGACCTGCATGTGCTCAAAGATATCAATCTCACCGTCAAGCGCGGCGAGAAGCTCGTAATGATCGGGCCTTCCGGCTCGGGTAAGTCGACGCTCATCCGTTGCGTCGATTATCTGGAGGAGCCCACGTCGGGCGAGGTCGTCATCGACGGTACGCCGCTCACCAAAAAGAATCACCTGGAGATGGCTCGCAAGTACAGCTCCATGGTGTTTCAGCAGTTCAACCTGTATCCCAACATGACGGTGCTGGGCAACCTGACGCTCGCACCCATCAAGCTGCAAAAGAAGAGCAAGGAGGAGGCGACCGAGATCGCCATTGCCGCGCTCAAGCGCGTCGGCATGGCGCATAAGGCCGGCGAGTATCCGCAGAATCTCTCGGGCGGTCAGCAGCAGCGCATCGCCATCGCCCGTGCCCTGTGCACCAAGCAGCCCATCATCCTGTTTGACGAGCCGACCTCGGCGCTCGACCCCGAGATGGTCCAGGAAGTCTTGGACGTTATGATTGAGCTCGCGCAGGAGGACATCACCATGATCTGCGTGACGCACGAGATGGGCTTTGCGCGCCAGGTGGCCGACCGCGTCATCTTTATGGAGGACGGCCGCATCCTGGAGGAGGGCACGCCCGAGCACTTCTTCGATAACCCCGAGAACCCGCGCTGCCGCGAGTTCCTGTCCAAGATTCTGCACTAGGTGCGGTGATGGACATGACGGATATGACGAGGGCGGCCGTGTCGCGCCGTCACTTTTTGCAGCTGGCGGGCGCCGGCATGCTTGCGCTGACGGGGACCGCGCTTGCCGGTTGCGGCAACTCCACCAGCAGCGAGGGCTCCGACAAGGGGTCCAAGCTTGCGGCCATCAAGTCGCGTGGCCATCTGAATGCCGGCGTTAAGAAGGACGTTCCCGGCTATGGCTATTACGACACCGCCAAGGGCCGCTTTGAGGGCATGGAAGTTGATTTGTGCTACCAGATCGCTGCTGCCGTCTTTGGCGTGAGTTACAAGGAGGCCCGCGCCCAGGAGCTTGTCGAGTTTACCGATGTAACGCCCAAGACGCGCGGCCCGCTGATCGATAACGGCCAGCTTGACGTGGTCGCGGCGACCTACACCATCACCGACGAGCGCAAGAAGAGCTGGGATTTCTCGACGCCGTACCGCACCGACTACGTGGGACTCATGGTCAAGAAGCGTTCGGGCTTTACCTCGATTGAGGACCTGGACGGCAAGGTCATCGGCGTGAGCCAGGGTGCTACCACGCAGGGCCTGATCGAGCAGATGATCAAGGACAACGGCTTTAGCTGCAAGCCCGAGTTTAGGGCCTTTAGCGGCTACCCCATCATCAAGAGTTCGCTCGACGCCGGCAATATCGATGTCTTTGCCATGGACCGCTCCACGCTGGCCGGTTACATGAACGAGACCGTTGAGCTGCTGCAGCCCGAGGTCAAGTTTGGCGAGCAGGGCTACGGCGTGGCGACCAAGAAGGGCTGCGACCTTTCGGCCGTGGTCGATCAGGTGATTTGCGATCGCCTGGCCGACGGTTGGCTCGACCAAGAGGTCAAGACCTGGGGTCTTGTATAGGCGCATCGTCCAAGGAAGGAATCGAATGCTCGAAGGATTATTTGACGCCGACCGTTGGTCGACGACATTTCAAAACATGGGGCCCTTCTGGGAGGGCTTTGGTGTGACGCTACAGGTGGTCGTTGCCGGTCTGCTGCTGTCGCTGGTGCTGGGCACGCTGCTGGGCGTGTTCTCAACCACTCGTTCACGCGTGCTGCGCACCATAAGCCGCGTGTACGTGGAGTTTTACCAGAACACCCCGTTGCCCGTGCAGGTGCTCTTTATGTACATGGCCGGTCCGCAGTTTTTGCAGGCCATAACCGGTGCCGACCAGCCGGTGCGCATCGCGCCGTTCGTGCTGGGCTTCTTGGGTGTGGGCCTGTATCACGCGGCCTACATTTCGGAGGTCATCCGCACTGGTATCGAGGCGGTTCCGCGCGGTCAGATGGAAGCGGCCCAGAGCCAGGGCTTCACCCGTGCGCAGGCGTATTGGTACATCGTGCTGCCCCAGACATTCAAGATCATTCTGCCGCCGCTGTGTAACCAGGCGCTCAACCTGGTCAAGAACACGTCGGTGCTGGCACTTGTGGCCGGCGGCGACCTTATGTACCGTTCCGACAACTTTGTGAGTCTGTACGGTTACCTGCAGGGATACATCGTCTGCTGCCTTATGTACTTTATCATCTGCTTTCCGCTCGCCATGCTGGTGCAGTGGCTCGAGCGCCGCTCCAAGGAGCGTCCGCGCGGCGTGAGCCTGGCCGAGCTGGGGCTCGACAACGTAGAGGAGGCCTAGCGCATGGAAATCTTCAACGCGACCAACCTGCTCTACATTTGGGGCGGCTTTGTTAAGACGATCGAGATCTCGGCGCTGTCGATCTTTTTCTCGCTCATCTTTGGCACGGTGCTGGCGCTCGTTAAAAGCTACGCGCCCCGCCCGTTCCGTATTTTGGTGAGCGCCTATATCGAGTTGTTCCGCTGCACGCCAAACCTGCTGTGGATCCTGTTTATCTACTTTACGGTGCAGGGTTTGGACATTGTGATTTCGACCATCGCCTTTACGCTGTTTACCAGCGCTGTTATGGCCGAGATTGTGCGCGGCGGCCTCAACTCGATTCCGCGCGGCCAGTTTGAGGCAGCGCAGAGCCAAGGCTTTGGCTTCTTTGCCACCATGCGCTACATCATTCTGCCGCAGACGTTTAAGACGATCATTCCGGCGCTGTTTAGCCAGTGCACGACTGTCATCAAGGACAGCTCGTATCTTTCGGGCATTAACGTGGCCGAGCTCATGTACACGGCAAACGTCGTGATGGCCCACGCGATCGACCTGTCGCAGGTGCTTATGCTCTACGGCCTGGTGTTTGCGATGTACTTTGTGCTCAACTTTGGTATCTCGCTGCTGGTCCGAGCGTATCAGCGCCGCATCGTGGCAGCGTAGAATGTGACAAAGGGACTGTCCCTTTGTCACATAGAGAAAGGAATCGCGATGAGCGATCTGGAGAATAAGAAGAATCCTGTGGTCATTACCATCGCGCGCGACTTTGGCGCCGAGGGCCACGAGATTGGTCGCATGCTTGCCGACGAGTTGGGGATTCCGCTGTACGATAACGAGCTGCTGGTACGTGCGTCGCTGCGCGCGGGCGAGTCGCTCGATAAGATGGCCGCCTATGACGAACGTCTGGCCGTTGAGAACATGGCGTTTCTGCCCGACCGCTACGATGCGCGTTCGTACTCGGATAAGTTGTTCCAAAAGATGAGCCAGGTGATTTTGGATTTGGGCGAGACCGAGAGCTGCATTATCGAAGGCCGCCTGTCCGATTATCTGCTTCGCAACAACCCCAACCACATTGCCGTGTTGGTGACCGCTCCCTTTGAGGACCGCGTCGAGATCGTGCGCAAGAAGCGTGGCCTTAACAAAAAGAAGGGCGCCAAGCTGGTCAAACAGCAGCAGAAGGCGCGCGAGGCGTTCTATAAGCGCTACAGTGCCGGCAAATGGAAGATGACGAGCGGTAAGGATATCGTAGTCAACCGCGCCAAGCTGGGCCGCGAAGGCTGCAAGGACGTCATCGCCGCGGCCTACCGCTACAAGGTGGCCCAACTCGAAGGCTAACCGACCAAAACCACCACAAAGGGGACAGGCACCTTTGTGGTGGTGGGACGGCCGGCATAGAAAAAGTCCCCGCCGAGCGTGTGCTCGACAGGGACTTTGCCGTTTAATGGCTAGCGCTGAGGGTGATTACTCGCCCAGCAGGCTCTTGGTGATGGAAGCGGCGGCCTTCTTGCCAGCGCCCATCGCCAGAATGACCGTAGCGGCACCGGTGACGATGTCGCCGCCGGCCCAGATGCGGGGATCGGTGGTCTGGCCGGTCTCCTCGTCGGCGACGATGTAGCCCCACTTGTTGAGCTCCATCTTGCCGCCGATCTTCTTTGCGAAGGGGTTGGCGTTGGTGCCGATAGCCGAGATCGCGACGTCGCAGGGGATCTCCTCGATGGCGCCCTCGATGGGCACCGGGCGACGACGGCCGGACTCGTCGGGCTCGCCGAGCTCCATCTTCTGGACCTTGACGGCGCACACGGAGCCGTCTTCGCCAGCGACAAACTCGAGCGGGGAAACGAGCGGCAGAACCTCGACGCCCTCGGCCTTGGCGTGGTGCAGCTCGGCACGACGGCAGGGCATCTCGTCCTCGGTACGGCGGTAAGCGATGATGGCGTGCTCGGCGCCCAGACGCTTGGCGGTACGGACGGCGTCCATAGCCACGTTGCCGCCGCCAAAGACAACGACGTTCTTGCCGTGCTTGGTGGGGGTGTCGTACTCGGGGAACTTGTTGGCCTTCATCAGGTTCACGCGGGTGAGGTACTCGTTTGCGAAGAAGACGTTGGGCAGGTTCTCGCCGGGGACGTTGAGGAACTTGGGCAGGCCAGCGCCGGTCGCCACGTAGATGGCGTCGAAGCCCTGCTCGAACAGCTCCTCGGCCGTGGCCATGTTGCCCACGACGGAGTTGTACTCAAACTTGACGCCCATGTCCTCCAGGCCGTCAATCTCGCGCTTGACGACCGCCTTGGGCAGACGGAACTCGGGGATGCCGTAGACCAGCACGCCGCCGCCGGTGAAGAAGGCCTCGAAGACGGTAACGTCAAAGCCGTTACGGGCGAGCTCGCCGGCGCAGGTGATGCCGGACGGGCCGGAGCCGACGACGGCGACCTTCTTGCCGTTCTTGGGGGCCATCTTGGGCGTGGAGGCGAGCTCGGGGCGATCACCCAGGAAGCGCTCGAGCTGGCCGATGGCCACGGGCTCGGACTTCTTACCACGGATGCACTTGCCCTCGCACTGGTTCTCCTGCGGGCAGACGCGGCCGCAGATGGCGGGAAGCATGGAGTCCTCGCGGATGGTATCGAGAGCGCCGCCGAAGTCCTTCGCGCGGATCTGCTCGATAAAGCGGGGAATGTTGATGTTGACGGGGCAGCCCTCAACACAGAACGGCTTCTTGCAGTTGAGGCAGCGCTCGGCCTCGGCCAGCGCCATCTCCTCGGTGAAGCCCTTGTCGACGGGGCGGAAGTCGCAGGCGCGCTCGGCAGCCGGCTCCTCGTTATCGGGGGTGCGGGGCGACTTCATATCGGCAACGAAACGACCGTTAACTAGTGGCATGCGCAGCTCTTTTCCTCATAGGCCTTGAGGGACTCGCCCTCTTCGGAACGGTAAGCGGCCTGGCGGGCACGAAGGTCATCCCAGTCGACCAGGGTGGCATCGAAGTCGGGGCCGTCGACGCAAGCGAACTTGGTCACGCCGCCCACCTCGACGCGGCAGCAGCCGCACATACCGGTGCCGTCAACCATGATGGGGTTGAGCGACGCGGTGATGGGGGTATCGTACTTCTGGGCGGTGAGGGTCGAGAACTTCATCATCGGAACGGGGCCGACGCAGAAGACCTGGCTCACGGCCTTGTCCTGCAGCAGGCGCTCCAGCGGAGCGGTGACAACGCCCTGCTCTCCGTAGGAACCGTCGTCGGTGGTGATATGGATGTGGTCCTCGTCGAGGAGCTCGCGGAACTGGTCCTCCATGAGCAGGAGGTCCTTGGTGCGGGCGCCCATGATGGCGTGCACCTCGTGACCGGTCTCGACCAGGTGCTTGGCGACCGGGAAGGCAATTGCCAGGCCGACGCCGCCGCCAATGACGGCGCAGGGGCCCTCGGCCATCTCGGTGGGAACGCCCAGCGGGCCCACGACGTCGCGCAGCGACTCGCCGGCTTCGTAAGTGGACAGCATCTCGGTGGTCTTGCCGATCACCATGAAGATGAACTCGACCCAGCCCTCGTCACCGTTCCAGCCGGCCAGGGTAAACGGGACGCGCTCGCCCGTCTCGTTGGCGCGGACCATGAGGAACTGTCCAGCGTGCGCATGCTTGGCGATTGCGGGCGCCTCGATGCGGAACTTGAACACCTTCTCCGAGAACTGCGTCTTCTCCAGGATCTTATACATAGAACCCCTCTCTTGTTAGGGCCGCCGAACCGTGCCTCCACGGAAATGGACGGTAGCCCGAATAAAACCGTACGCGCACAGGCGTTGTGCAGACATACGGTGCAAATTATACCCTCATGGACATGTCACTTACGTGTGTCTTCGGCGGTTGGGAGCAGGGTTTATCCACTTCGACCTGCCAAAGGGGGAGAGGTTTATTTTGGCAGGTTTTATCAGGCAAAACGGCAAAGGGGGCCGGCCTCGCGCTTCGGTGAGGCCGGCCCCCTTTGGAGCGTTGCATATGTATAGCGGCACAGGGTTTATTGCGACGCAGCCGCCGCGGCGTTTCCGCAGATGAAACCTGCCAAAATAAACATCTCTAAATGGTAGGTTTTAGTGCTTGCCGTTGGCGGAAGCGGCGCCGTTTACGTGATCGCGGGCGTAGATTACGCCGTGGACGATGGCCAGACCGGCGGCATCTGCGGCGCGGGCGCAGGTGTCCTGGAAATCCTCGGCTTCGCGGGCGCGCAGCTGCTTGAGCACGTAGTCTGCCACGGCCATCTTGCCGGGAGGGTTGCCGATGCCGGTGCGGATACGGCTAAAGTCGCGGCTGCCCATCTTGTCGATGATGGAGCGCAGGCCGTTGTGACCGGCATGGCCTCCGCCCACCTTAACACGCACGTCGCCGGCGGGAATATCGAGCTCGTCGTGGATGACGAGCAGCTCCTCGGCCTTGATCTTGTACTCGCGGCAGAGCTTGGAGATGGGCCCGCCCGAGGTGTTCATGTACGACTGCGGCTTGACCAGTACAATCTGGCGCTTGCCGTTCTCTTCCTCGGCATCGTTGATGTTGATGAGCGCGACCTCGGCGCCTGCTTGGTTTTTCCAGTACGTGACGCCGGCCTGACGGGCCAGCTCGTCGATCGCCTTAAAACCGGCGTTGTGGCGGGTCTCGGCATACTCATCGCCAGGGTTGCCAAGTCCGGCAACCATGCGAATCTTAAGCGGCTGTGCAGCTGCCATGTTCATCCTTTCGTTGATTTGTCGCCTGCTATGGTGAGCGACCCTGTTGCCGCTGTCAAATGGAGGGCAATTGAGGTTGTTTGGGGGCGTTTGGACGGCCGTCAAAATCCGAGGTGGACAGTTAGTTCAGATACGTATAAGTTCTGAGGACTCGAATTGCTCAATTCAATGCCGATACGTTGTTTTGGAACTTTAGTTAGTCCATATGACGCTGTTTTGAAGTCTACCCCGCTTTCAAATAGGGCGAATGGTATAGAGATAGCTGCAAAACAGCCTAATTCAATGTGTCTATTTATACGTATTTGAACTAACTGTCCAGCCCTGTTCGACGGCGCACGGGTGATTCGCCGTTTAGACCGGCGCAAGGCCGATTCCGGCCCGCAGAGCGTTGAGCCAAGCGGCCTGACGCTTGCGATAGCCCTTGATGCGATATCGGAATCGGACTCCTGCGAGTCGATGCATCGTTTGGGCGAAGGCTTCGAGTGCAACAAGGTCTTTCATTTGGTCGCGATTGATAACCAGGACGTGGATGCCCATTGCCTTGAGGCCATTATTTCGATTGCCATCGTGGATGCGAGCGTTTTGAAGCTCATGCCCAATTCCGTTGTATTCGTTGTCGACTCCGGCGGCCGGGCAATATAGGTCGCAGATGGCGTAAGGGATGCCGGAGGACATGTTAACCGCAAGAGTGTCGAAGTCGATTCGATAGTTGAGTAGCAGGCCTCCCATGGGCAGGCTGCAACATCCGAATCCGCCAAAGCGCATGGGCGCTCCGAGAACGGCTAACATTAGGGATTCGGCTGGGGATGCAGATCCGGGTCGGGCAAGCTTGACTGCCGTGCGAAACGAGGTGTATGAGCTACTTTTGGCGAAGCGCGCGACCGCCTCGAGATCTTCGATGGTCGTGGCGGGCTCGCATTTGTAGTGCGCCTGTTCGTAGCGGGTTTCGTTCTGCTGTTTGGCTGCCGACTGGCCGCCCAGGCAATCAAGATCGCCCGTCGCTGCGCAGCTATCGCCCTTGGGCCAGATGTCGTCATAGGCGATGGGGTAGGTTGCCTCGGGCGGAAGGGAGTAGGTTCCGAGCAGCTCCATAAGGAGCATCAAGGTTTTGGCGACCGATTCATTTTTAGAACAAAGCATGGCTGTCATGGCAGGAGACGTTGCGTAGATGTCGGCCTCGACGTGCATAATTGCACCTTCAGGAAGCGGAGCGGAGAGAATATGCTGAAGAAGTCGCTTGTCGGGGCGTCTGTTGTCTTCGTTTGAAACGAGAAGATCGAGTAGTTCGGAATCATCTTCATTCCAGGCGTCGAGTATCGAAAGTGCGCCAAAGTCTATCGCGTCATTATTGGGAATGCAGCTAGCCAAGGCCTGTGCTTGCTGTTCACTATCAACGGAGTCCCAGGGTAGGGCAGAGTACGCCCGTCGTGCGCGACGAATTGCGCGGAGGGCGGAGAAATGTGAAATCACGGTCGTCATAGCTATAACGTACTAAGTTGGCGGCAGAATGCGACCGCCATACCGTTCTTTTCGCTCAGCGGGGCGCTGTGCGCCATGAACGGCTGGGTGTTATGAAATCGATGGAATCGGTTGAGGGGATTGCAGGAAATTGAGCTCTGCCGCGAAGGTTGACGATAGCTACTGGACAGTTAGTTCAGATACGTATAAGGCGACGGGCATTCGAGGCGTTTCTAAGGGCCTTCGAGGGTGATTTGAGGGTAAATATGCGGCGGTTGTACTCGAAAACGATGAGCTTTGGGCGGCATGGCATCCGCCGGGGAGCTCAGAAGGCTCCGAACGGCCCTTTGGGGCTTTAAAAAATACGTATCTGAACCAATTGTCCAGGGAAGGTTGGCGAGGGATAGAAAAAGGGCCGGAAGCGAGCTTCCGACCCTTTAAAAGCATCAAAGATGATGCGATGCGCGTTGGACTACAGCGCGAAGTCGCCGCCGACGAGCGTGGAGACGGGCTCCTCGTGGTAAACGGCGGAGATGGCCTGAGCGAACTCCTCGGCGACCGAGATGGTCTTGATCTTGCCGCCGACCTCGACGGGAATGGCGTCGGTGACGAGGCACTCGACGATCGGGGCGTCGTTCAGACGCTCGATGGCCGGACCGGAGAAGATGCCGTGGGTGGCGCAGACGTAGATGTCGCCAGCGCCCATAGCCTTGAGCTCCTTGACGTTGGCGCACAGGGTGCCAGCGGTGTCGATCATGTCGTCGTTGATGATGCAGGTCTTGCCCTTGATGTCACCGATGATGCCCATGACCTCGGCGGCGTTGTGGCGCGGACGGCCCTTGTGGGCGATGGCCAGGTCGCAGCCGAGCATGTCGGACAGCTTCTTGGCGGCCTTGGCGCGGCCCACGTCGGGGGAGACGACAACCAGGTTGTCGGTGTCGAAGTTCATGGCGTTGTAGTACTGGCCAAACAGCGGCAGTGCGGACAGGTGGTTGACCGGGATATCAAAGAAGCCCTGGATCTGACCCTGGTGCAGGTCGAGGGTGATGATGCGGTCGACGCCGGCGCGCTCGAGCAGGTTGGCGACGAGGCGGGCGGTGATGGGCTCGCGCGGGCCGGCCTTGCGGTCCTGGCGGGCATAGCCGTAGTGGGTGATGACGGCGGTGATGGAGCGGGCGGATGCGCGCTTGGCAGCGTCGGTGGCGATGAGCAGCTCCATGAGCATGTCGTTGACGTTGCCGCCGGCCACGGACTGAATCAGGAAGACGTCGGCGCCGCGGACGGTCTCGTCGTAGCGGGCGTAAATCTCACCGTTGGCGAACTGCTTTAGCGTAAGGCCCGAAAGCTCGACCCCAAGGTACTCAGCGATCTTCTGAGCGAGGGGACGGTTGGAGGAACCGGAATACACGCGGATGGACTTGCGCATATTCTCCGACTTCTCGGGATCATTAATCGGCATTACCCTTCTCCTTTATACATCGAATGCCATATAGATGCCTTTTTGCATTGTAACCGTGCGGCGGGGTTAATCGGGTCTTGATAACGTCTTTACCGTCAACGGACACGAACCGACCACTCATCCGGTCGCGCAGGTCACGATAGAAAAAGGAGCCGTCCCCATGGAACAGCTCCTTTTGTGCTTGGTGAAACGTTATGCCTCGTCGTCCTCGTGCAGACGACGGCGATAATCGGCGGCCCAGCCCTCAATATTTACCTGACGGGCGCGGCCCAGACCGAGTGCGTCGGCCGGGACCGGCTCGGTGATGACGGAGCCGGCGGCCACGAGCGCACCGTCGCCAATCTGGGCGGGCGCGACCATCATGGTGTCAGAACCGATGAAGGCATCCTTGCCGATGACGGTCTTGTGCTTGTGGACGCCGTCGTAGTTGCAGGTGATAGAGCCCGCGCCTACGTTGACGCCGGAGCCCATGGTGGTGTCGCCGATGTAGGACAGGTGGGGCACCTTGGAACCCTCGCCGATCGTGGACTTCTTGATTTCCACGTGCGTACCGGCCTTGGAGCCGTCGAGCATGTGGGTGCCCGGGCGCAGGTAGGCGCGCGGGCCGCAGTCGACGCCGTTCTCGATGACGGCCTCGATGGCGATGGTCTCATCGATGATGCAGCCGCTGCCGACGGTGGTGTCGGTGAGGCGGCTGTTGGGGCCGAGCTGGCACTCCTCGCCCACGGTGACGTGACCGATCAGATGCGTCTGCGGCCACACGACGGTGTCGCGGCCGATGGTGGCGTCGGGACCGATCCAGGCCTGCGTGGGGTCGATGAACGTGACGCCTTCTGCCATCCAGTGCTCGTTGATGCGGTCGCGCGCGATGGCGGTGAGCTGCGCGAGCTGGATGCGGCTGTTGACGCCCAGGCCGTCGCGGTAGTCGTCGCAGTGGAAGATGGAGACTGCCTGGCCGTGACCCTTGAGGATTTCGAGCATGTCGGGCAGGTAGTACTCGGACTGCGCGTTGTCGTTGCCGATCTCGTTAATGTGGGCGGCAAGCTGCGCGCCGTCGAAGGCGTAGCAGCCGGCGTTGCACTCCAGCAGCGTGGCGGCCTGCTCGGGCGTGCAGTCCTTCTGCTCGATGATGCGCTCGATCTGACCATCGGCGCCCAGCTTGATGCGGCCGTAGCCAAAAGGATCGGGCGGGGTCATGGTCATGACGGTGCAGGCGAGCTCGCCGGTGGCGACGGTCTGCGCGAACTTGGCGACGGTGTCGGCGGTGATGAGCGGCAGGTCGCCGTTGAGCACGACGACGGGGCCTTGCGCGATGCCGCAGGCCTCGAGCGCGACCTTGACGGCATGGCCGGTGCCCAGGCGCTCGGTCTGCTCGACGCACTCGACTTTGGTGGCGCTGTTGGCGTAGGCGCCATCGATGAGGGCGCGCATCTCGTCGGCGTGGCTGCCGATGACGACCACGACGCGGCTGCAGCCGGCCTTGATGGTGGCGTCGACGATCCACTGAACCATGGGCTTGCCTAGAATCTTGTGCGAAACCTTGCAGTGGTTCGACTTCATGCGGGTGCCCTCGCCGGCGGCGAGGATAATTGCGGTTGCGTCCATGTGATCTCCTGTTACGTTATAGAGACGTGTGTTTGGAAACGATACACGGCGCAATATGATACCGCAGGCATATGATGAGCGCGTAACGATTGATGCGCGGCAGCTGAGGCTTGGGCCGGCGGTACGGCGTTTGCGCTGGTTGTGTATGGTGGCGGCGCTGCGGCGTTGACGTTTGAGCGAGGGGATGGGGATGCCCGTGGACACCATGCGAGAGGAATCGGGCAACGAACCCGTCGCGGCATTTTCGATGTCGCATCCGGCGGTGCCGGCGCTCTACATGGTGCTGACGTTGGGGCTCACCATGTTCTCGATGCAACCGGTGCTGATTGCGCTATCGCTTGCGGGCGGGTTGGCGTACGGGCTTGCGACGCGCGGTGTTGCGCGCACGTTGGGCGCGCTTCGCTGGCAGCTGCCGGTGATTTTGATCATTGCGGTGCTCAATCCGCTGTTTAGTGCATCGGGCTCGACGGAGCTGTTTCGTATTGGCATGCGTGCGGTGTATCTAGAGAGCATGGTTTACGGCCTGTGCATGGGCGGGCTGTTCGTGGCGAGCGTGCTGTGGTTTGAGGCCGCGGCGTCGATGCTCGAATACGACAAGGTACTTGCGCTTTTGGGCAACGCCGCGCCGGTGCTCGCGCTCATGATCTCGATGTGCATGCGGCTTATCCCGCAGTTTTTACGCCGCGGTCGTACGGTACTGGCGGTGCAGGATGCGATTGATGTGCCGGGTCGCGCGCCGGCCGATCCCGTGCGTTCGCGCCTACGGGCATCGAGCGTGTTGATGGGCTGGGGCATGGAAGATTCGCTGGAGCGCGCGGACGCCATGCGCTCCCGTGGATGGGGCGCCGCGACACGTCGCACGACGTACGCGCGGTATCGGCTGGGTCGCGGCGATGTTGCCGCGCTGGTTGGGCTTGCACTGTTTGGCGTGGTCACGGTGACAGTGGCGTGGACCGCGACGACGCAGTATTCGTTTTATCCTCAGCTCTTGGTGCCGGCGCCGTGGCCGGGCTATGTTGTGTACGCTGCCTGGATGGTGCTGCCTTGCGCGTTGCACGCGATTGATGAGAAGAGGTTTGGCTGATGGCTCGGTTGGATAGGGGCCCGGTGTCGGGCGCGGCGTGCGGCCCGGATATGCCGGCGATTGAGGTGCGGAGCCTGAGCTTTGCCTACCCCGATGCTGATGCTGCGGTGCTCGAGGGGCTCGACTGGTCTGTTCCCCAAGGTGCATTTGCGCTGCTTGTTGGCGGTACCGGATCGGGTAAGTCGACGCTGCTGTCGCTGCTCAAGCCCGAGATCGCTCCGGCGGGCGAGCGCACTGGCGAACTGCGCGTGCTGGGCGAGCCCGTCGCCGACATGGATGTGCGGGCATCGGCGGAGCGCGTGGGTTATGTGTTTCAGGACCCCGAGAACCAGATCGTGTGCGAGACCGTGTGGCACGAGATGGCGTTTGGCCTAGAGAATCTGGGTGTGTCGCGCGACGAGATGCGCCGCCGTGTTGCTGAGACCAGCTATTTCTTTGGTCTGGAGGACTGGCTTCATCGTGATACCGATACGCTTTCGGGTGGCCGCAAGCAGCTGCTGTCGCTTGCCGCCGTCCTGGCGCTGCGTCCGCGTGTGCTGCTACTCGACGAGCCCACGTCTCAGCTTGATCCGGTTGCGGAGAAGAATTTCCTGCACGCGCTGTTTCGTGTGAATCGCGAGCTGGGCTGCACGGTTGTTGTGGCGACGCATCAGCCGCGCCCAATGCTCGAATACGCGACGTGTGCGTACCGGATTGAGGACGGTCGCGTGCGCGAGGTGGCGGATATGGCTTCTTTGGGACGCCGAGAACCGCTGTTTTCCGATGACATGTTGGGGTGGGGTGCCATCCGATGTGCAAATAAAGGAGTATTCAGCAGGCGTGAGGACAATTTGGGCTCTCCGGAGCCGCCCGGGGACGTATCGAGCGCGAAAAAAAGTTCAGAATTGGACAAATTGTCCGAATTTGTGGCGCAAACGTCGCTCGAAAACGGCTCGGAAGCTTTCCCGCGCACGGATGGAAGCAGAATACTCCAAAAAATGCACGGCGGGTCGGCTACCACCCTGTCGGAAGGCTGGTTTCGCCACGATCGCGCGGGCGGTTGGGTGCTGCGCGGGCTCGACGTGGCGTTTTCGGCCGGTGCGGTGCATGCGATCGTGGGCGGCAACGGATGCGGTAAGTCGACGATGCTTTCGGTGCTGGCCAAGACTGCCAAGCTGCAGCGTGGTCGTATGGTGCGCGGGGCGGCCTCGGCTGCGCTGCTGCCGCAGAACCCCAAGGCCCTGCTGGTTGCCGAGACGGTGCGCGACGAGCTGATGGAATGGGCCTCGACCTGCGGATATGACGAGAACTTGGCGCGGGAGCGTGCGGCGCAACTGGGATTGGACGGCCTGGAGACGCGCCACCCTTACGACCTCTCGGGCGGACAGCGCCAGCTGCTTGCGTTGGCAAAGCTGCTGCTGATCGGCCCCGAGCTGCTGCTGCTTGACGAACCCACGAAGGGCTTGGACCTGGAGAGCCGTCGCATCATCGCTCGCGCCCTGCGTGACCATGCGAGGGCTGGCGGTACCGTCATCATGGCTACGCACGATTTGGACTTTGTCGAGCAGGTAGCCGACGACGTCGCCATGATGTTTGACGGCGAGATTGCCTGCATGGAGCCCCCGGCCGATTTCTTTGCCGACAACGTGTTCTATAGGGCGTAGACGGCCTCGTGACGGCAGGCACGGGCTTGCCGTTTGGGCACCGGGCGCCGCCGAGGGGCGCCATGGGCCCAATACGGCTATCGACAACGGATAGACGGAGGTAAACCCTAGGGGTATAAGCGCGTCAAAACGCGTCCTATGCGAGCCATGAGTGGTCGTTCTCCTCGCGCGAACGGGACGTGGTGTTATGGCGCCGAAGAATGAAATAGACCGTTTTACCTGCCAAAATAATCTGTTTGTACAACTAAGGTTGAGTGAAATTGATCGTTTGGCTCATAGAATAAACCTCCTTTCCGACCGTAGTCTTTCCAGCGAAATCCGTTTTGGACTGAGAAGCGGATCGCAGGAAAGGAGTTTGCGATGCAAGCGGATACCGTACTTAAGGGGAAGGTGTTCACGTCCAATCGCGCAGAGTTTACGGCTCAGGCAGTAGCGATTAAGGATGGCGTCTTCGTCTATGTGGGTGACGAGGCGGGGGTGAGCGAGTACGTCGGTCCCGACACCAAGGTGATCGAGGCGGGCGACGGCATGTTCATGCCGGGCTTCTGCGATGCTCATATGCACTTCTCGTCTGGTGCTGGCCAGTTTGCCTACGAGATCGACATTTTGGGTCTCGAGACCGTGGACGAGTACGTGGATACCATCCGCAAATATGTGGAAGAGCATCCCGGACGCGAGTTCTATAAGGGCATGGGTTGGGACAACGCCGTGTTCGAGAACGAGGGCAAGATTCAGGCCAAGGAGCTGCTGGACGCAGTGTGCCCGGACGTGCCGATGCTTATCGGTTCCTACGACGGCCACTCCTATTGGGTCAACAGCAAGTGCCTCGAGAAGGCCGGCATCGGTCGCGGCTTTGTGAGCCAGGAGGCTGGAACCATCGTTTTGGATCCCGAGACGCAGGAGCCTACGGGTCTTGTGCGCGATTGGGCCATGAACGATGTCTTCAAGGCGATTCGTTCCTATACGGTCGAAGAGTTCAAGAGCGCCATTCTTACGTTGCAGGAGGACTTGCTTGCGGTCGGTATTACCAATATTTACGAGCCGATTCTTCGCGATGAGGTCAATGCTCAAATTGCTCTCGAGGAGCTCGACATCGAGGGTAAGCTCAAGCTCAAGGTAACCTCCGGCTTCTATTGCAAGCCCGAGCACGAGGGCCTCGACAAGATCGATCGCTGCGCCGAGGTTCGCGATTCCTATCGCGGCGAGCACTATCAGTGCAACAACATCAAGTTCGTGCTCGATGGTGTCATCGAATCTGGTACGGCTTACCTGCTGGATGACTACACCGACAAGCCTGGTTTCCGCGGCGTTCCCAACTGCGAGCCCGACGATTACAACGCCATGGTTCGCTATGCCAAGGAAAAGGGCTTCCAGGTGCATGTGCACGCTATCGGCGACGCGGCCATCTCCATGGCGCTCGACGGTTTTGAGTATGCCCAGGCAACCGATCCGAAAGATGACTGGCGCCCGACCATTACACACCTGCAGGTCATGCGCGACGAGGACATCGATCGTTTTGCCGCGCTCAAGGGTATCGCTTGCGCCAATCCCACATGGCACTTCAAGGACCCCGTGTGCTATGAGTCCCTGGAGCACGCTCAGCTTGGTGAGCGTGCCGAGTCCGAGTATCCGCTCAAGAAGTTCTGGGACCGCGGCATGGTCGTTACTTCGGCGACCGACTTCCCCGTGTCAAACCCCGATCCCATGGAGGGCTTGGAGGTCGGCGTGACTCGCTGCGCGCCCGGCGACGCTTCGGAAGAGACCGTGCTCGACCCGAACCAGCGTGTATCCGTCGAGGACATGATCTGCGCCGGCACCATCAATGGTGCGTATCAGAACTTCCTCGAGAAGCGCATCGGTTCCATCGAAGTGGGCAAGGAAGCCGACTTCGTGCTCATGGACCGCGACATCACGTCCATCGATCCCCACACCATCCACGAGGCCAAGTGCCTCATGACCGTCATCGACGGCAAGACCATGTACGAGAAGGAAGGCGAGTAATATGGCAGAAACCAGCCCTAACAAGCTCGCGCGTAACTACACGCTTATCGGTCTGTTCCTCTTTGCAGCTCCCTCGATCCTGCTGCAGCTCTGGACCGGTATCTATCAGATTTTCGACACCGCTATCGCCACCAACTTCAACAGCACGGCGACGCTTTCGGCCATTAACATCGTCTATCCTGCTCAGGCAGTGGTAGAGGCCATCGCCTTCCTGTTCTCCGGCGGTTCCGCCGCCCTTCTGGGCAAGCTTCTGGGCGAGAAGAAGACGACCGAGGCAAACAAGACCTTCACTTGCGTGCTTCTCATCTCGACCATCATTGCTACCGTTTGGGGCTTTGCCATCAGCTTTGCTGGCGACCAGGTGTGGTACTTCATGGGCGCTGACGCAGGCCTCGCTCCCGTCTGCACCACCTATTGGAACGTGCACCGCTTCTTCATGCCGCTCTACACCATCCAGCTCGGTTTCCAGATGTGGCTGCTCACTGCTGGTAAGCCCACGCATTGCATGGTGATCACCATCCTTGGTGGTCTGGTCACGCTGGGCATGGACGTTGTCTACCAGGGTACGCTTGGTCTGGGCACCACGGGTGCAGCTCTTGGCTTTGGTACCGGCTCTGCCTTTGCCGCCATCGCTTCTGCAGTCGTCATCTTCTCCAAGAGCAGTGCCCTGCATTATGACTCGCCGACCTGTCCCGCGAAGAATGTCGCCGAGAGCTGCAAGATCGGCCTTGCCGACTTTATCTACAGTGCCGCCACCGGCTTCATGACCGCTATCTACAACATCCAGGCCATGAAGTACTTTGGGGCCGACGGCGTCGCCGTTGCCGCAATCTTCCTGTACGTGCAGTTCCTCTTTGTTGGCCCGTTCATTGGCTTTGGTAAGGGCGCTACGCCGATCATTAGCTATCAGATCGGCGAAAACAATCCCAAGAAGATTCACGGCACGTACCAGAAGTACCGTCGTCTGAGCGCTATCCTCATCGTCGTTATTGCTGTCCTGGGTATCGTTATGATGAAGCCGATCCTGTTGGTCTATGGTCAGGTCCCCGGCGACCCCGTATATACCCTCGCCTCCCAGAAGTGGATTCTCTTCGCCTCTTGCGCTGGCCTCGTCGGCATCAATATCTGCATTCAGAACATGCTCACGGCCTTCAACGACACGATGATGCCTCTCATCATCTCTACCCTGCGTTCGCTCGTTCTTCCCATCGCTTTGCTGCTGGTGCTTCCCATGGTCATAGGCGGCGACGGCGTGTGGCTGGCTCTGACCGTTGCCGAGGCCTTTACCGCTGTGGTTTCGTTCTTCTTCCTCAAAAAGGGTGCCCAGAAGTACGGCTACAACACCGATGAGGGCGTCGAGCTTCCCGAAGAGGTTCTCGAGGCTGCTCGCGCTGCGGCTGCCGAAGAGATGTAAATCAAACAATCGGATTCTGCAATAAATTGCGGGCGGTAGGGTTACTCGAGCCTCGCCGCCCGTCTCTTGCGGGTTGCGACCGGTTCGAATATCCGCGGGGTACCGTTGCGCTATCATGAGTCATGCGTCTCGTTGCGGCAAAAGGGGAGGACAAGCTCGTGGGGTTTTATATCTATCTTTACAACGTGTTCTTCCTTTGCCTCTTTGCCTGCGCCGCTTTTTTCTGCGGTGTGACAAAAGGCATGACGGAGAGCAAGCGCTTTGCGTACCTCTCTATGCTCATGGCCCTGCTGGCCCTCGAAGGAGTGGCCGATATGGGATCGTCCCTTGTGTCGGGGACGTTCTCTTCGGGAGGCAGCTTTGGCCCCCATGGTGCTTTGACCCTTTTTGGAATAGCGAAGACGCTCTCTCAGATGGGCGAGGAGATCCTCTTCTATTTGCTGGCATGTGATGTGACCAAGCGTACCGCACGATCGGCTTTGTTCCTTCTCTTCCCGGTGCTCGCTCTGGTTCGTTGCTTGGCGGGGACAGTTTATCTGGGCATCGTATCCGACATTGTATTTCTCCTTATCGATCCCTTGGTCATGATTTCTCTTTGTGCCTGGAGCCTGATGGGCTTGGCGCATTCCGCCCCCGTGGAGGATGCTGATTCTCGCGCGCTGCATCTTTTGCGTTCGCTGCTTCTTTTGTGCCTTTGCGCCTACGCCGCCTCGATTGGCGAGGACCTTATCTACGCAGCCATGTATATGCGTTCTGGCTCGGTTCCGTTTTACGTCGGCAAGATTGTTATTATGGAAGACGCTCTGTGGGCCGGTCTTGCGGTTTCTTGCATTATCTACGCACGCCACTATCAAGATGAGTTCCACGTGCGGCGAACCGAGCAGCTTGTGCGCGATCGTCTGGATTTGTATCGCTTGGAGACGGAGCAGCGCGCGGCGGAGCAGGGCGCCAGCAATATTGCCGATTTCTGTGCGCTCTACGAGCTCACGCCGCGCGAGCAAGAAGTATTGTCTCGAGTTCTGACGGGACAGGGGAATCAGCAGATAGCAAACGATTTAGTTATCTCGTTGGGAACGGTCAAGGCTCACGTCCATAGCATCTATCGAAAACTGTCTGTCTCGCGTCGTAGCGAACTCATGGGCATGTTTTACGAGCGCTCGCGTGGTGCTGCCGCTCCTGCGGAAAAGTAATTAAAACTGGCTTTCCAGTAGAGGCGCGGTTTCTCCACGTACCGTATCACTACGAAAACTAAAGGAATATATGAATATGAATACTCGAGAAACGAGGGTCGCTGGCATAATCAATGCCCTGGTGAACCCGCTCCTGATGTGCTCCTTTTTGCCTATTATCGAAGGCAAAGCGGCACTTGATATGTCGAGTCCTACCGGTTTTTGGGGGCAGCTTGCGCTCGCTGTCGTCATCGCAGAGGCGGTGAGCTCACTACCGCAGTTTGGAAGGGTCGTTGGGGACTGGGTTGATTTCTTCGGATTCAAACCGGGTGGCCCTGCGTCAAAGATCGCGGGCACGGTGTTCGCCGCCACGCTGCTCTTTTTGATTATCGGTTTGGCTGAGATAGCGTTCCAGACCGGCTTTGGTCTCGTGGGCGAAACGACCTATTTCTCTCGTTGGGTAAAGCTTGCAACCGGCGGTTGGGCCTTTGTCGTGGTTGGCGGCTTGCTGTTCGATCCGGTTGCAGCAAAGGCCGCCCATGTTCTCGTGGGCGAAAAGGCCCCGCAGACCGAGGAAATGCTCGAGGTGGAATAGCCTGAAGGACAGGCTCGTCTAACGAATCATTCGCGATAGTTTGCCTCTCCTTTTGCGCGCATGCGATTGGCTTCAGTCGCATGCGCGTTGTTTTGTTTAACGAGTGGAATGTATCGTCGATAAACCTGTGCTGCGCGTGTGCCACAATGGGGCGCGAACGATAGAGAAAGATCGCAAGAGGAGCTCGCGTGCTTGCTCGTATATGGCGCTACATAGAGGGGCCAGTGCTTTTGTTCGTGCCGCCAGGCATGGGCATCATGCTGTATCTGGGCATTGCCCAGGCTGCTTTGTTGATGCTCGCTATGGTGGCGCTCGTGCTTGCGCTGTTCTTTGCGGGTTACGAGGCGTCGCGACCGGGCCTGCGCCAGATTATGCCCACGCTGGTGTTGGCGGCACTGGCCGCGGCGGGCCGCATCTTGTTCGGCCCCATTCCCGACTTTAAACCGGTGAGCGCCATTGCCATTATTGCGGGGGCGACGCTTGGTCGCCGTAACGGCTTTATGGTCGGTGCGCTGGCGGCGTTGACCAGCAATTTCTTTTTTGGACAGGGCATGTGGACGCCGTGGCAGATGTATGCCTGGGGCCTGGTTGGCTATGTTGGCGGTGCGCTGGCGCATGCGGGTGCGTTCGACCGTGCGGATGGAACCGTGCGCATGCCGGCGCTGATGGCGTACGGCTTTGCTTCGGGTCTGCTGTACGGCGTGGTGATCAACGCGTATGACATTATCGGTTTTGTACAACCGCTCACGTGGGCGGCCGCCGTGGCGCGTCTTGCCACCGCCGTACCGTTCGATATCACGCACGGCTTCGCGACCTGCGTGTTTTTGGCCGCCTTGTACAAGCCCTGGTGCCGTCGCATTAACCGTGTCGTCGTGAAATACGGGCTGTAAGGCATTTCGCGTTTCCTCACGAACTTGCGGTGGAATAGTTCTCGTTTTTGGCTATTTGCTGCCCAAACAGGAACTATTCCACCGCAACTTATAGGGGGAGAGGGGTCACATGATCTGTTTTCCTCTGTCCCCTAGAGGAATTACTTGGGGCTAGAGCTCTAGCGTGAGGGTGACGGGGCAGTGATCGCTGCCGAAGATGTCGCCGCGGATGCCCGTGTCGCGCACACTGCCGGCGATTGCGTCGCTCACCAGGAAATAATCGATGCGCCAGCCGGCGTTGTTCTTGCGAGCATTAAAGCGGTAGCTCCACCAGCTGTAGACGCCCTCGACGTCGGGGTTTGCCGCGCGCCAGGTATCGGTGAAGCCGGCGTTGAGCAGCTCGGTAAACTTGCCGCGCTCCTCGTCCGAAAAGCCGGCGTTGCCGCGGTTGGACTTGGGGTTCTTAAGGTCGATCTCCTCGTGTGCCACGTTAAAGTCGCCGCAAGTTACGACGGGCTTGCCGGTCTCGCGCTCAAGCGCGCTCAAAAAGCCGCGGTAGGCATCGTCCCAGGCCATGCGCACATCGATGCGCACGAGTTCGTTTTGCGCGTTGGGCGTGTAGACATCCACAAACCAAAACTTGTCGAACTCGAGCGCACAGACGCGGCCCTCGGTTGCGGCTTGGGCGACGAGTACGGCCGCCTCGCCCTCGCCGGCGTAGGGTAGCAGCGCGTCGGCGTGCAGCACGCGCAGCGGTTCCTGGCGGCTAAAGACCGCAGTGCCCGAATAGCCTTTACGCTCGGCGTAGCTCCAGGTTTGGTGATAGCCGGGCAGGTCAATATCAACCTGGCCTTCTTGCAACTTGGTCTCCTGCAGCGCCAAGATATCGACGTCGAGTTCTTGCGCGATCTGAATAAAGCTCGGGTCCTTTTTGAGCACGGCGCGCAGGCCGTTAACGTTCCACGAGGCGAAAGTGTAAGTCTGAGGCATGGTGTCCTTTCGACGGGGTTGGCAGGCTTAAGATTAGCGCAACAGGGGCGGGGTGGGCTCCGCGCATGCTGACTTAAAGGCTGCATGCTGGGACGTCGCCCAACGCTGTCCGACTAACAAGGACGGAGGACTCATATGACGCAGGCAATATCGGACCCCAGGCAGGCCTCCGCCGCGCTGGCGGATCTGTTTGACACCCACAAGCGCGTGGTCTTCTTTGGCGGCGCTGGTGTTTCCACGGCAAGTGGCATTCCCGATTTCCGCAGCGTGGACGGCCTGTATCACCAGCAGTTTGCCTATCCGCCCGAGACCATGCTGTCGCATAGCTTTTACGAGGCGCATCCTGCGGAGTTCTTCGACTTTTACCGCACCAAGATGATCGCGCTCAACGCTAAACCCAACCGCTGCCACACCAAGCTGGCCGAGCTGGAGCGCGCCGGCAAGCTCGACGCCGTGGTGACGCAAAACATCGACGGCCTGCATCAGATGGCCGGCTCACAGCGCGTGTTTGAGTTGCACGGATCGGTCCATCGCAACATTTGCCAGTCGTGCGGCGCGGTCTATAGCGCCGAGTGGATTTGCTCGCGCGAGCACGAGGATGCCGCGGGCGTGCCTGCGTGCCCCGCGTGCGGCGGCCGCATCAGGCCCGATGTAGTGCTCTACGAAGAGCCGCTCGACGAGCATGTGTTGACCGGTGCCGTTGCCGCCATCGCCGCGGCCGATGCCCTCATTGTAGGCGGGACCTCGCTCGTGGTGTATCCGGCGGCAGGCCTTACGCGATACTTTACCGGCGATACGCTGGCCATTTGCAATTTGGCGCCTACCGATCAGGATGCAAATGCCGACCTGCTGATTTCTTGCGACATCGCGGCCGCGTTTGCGTTCTAGCCCGCGCGCGCGGATACAATAGAAAGACTGATTGCAAAGCGACCCCGCCGCCAGCGCCCGAGCGCGGCGGCGTGGGCATTTTAGGAGGATGTTCATGGCGAACGACAGCAAGACATGGCGGTGCGGAAAGTACGAGCTCAGCTTTGACCGTCCGCGCATCATGGGCGTCCTCAACGTGACGCCCGATTCGTTTAGCGACGGCGGGGAGCACTTCGACCCCGATGCCGCCATCGAGTACGGCCTGGCGATGCTCGACGCCGGCGCCGACATCATCGACGTAGGCGGCGAGTCCACGCGACCTGGTTTTACTCCGGTCAACCCCGACGAGGAGGCTCGCCGCGTGCTGCCCGTAGTGCGCGCGCTGGCCAAGGAGGGCGCCATCGTCTCGATTGACACGCGTCATGTGGCGGTTGCCAAGGCGGCCGTGCGCTGCGGCGCCTCGATCGTCAACGACGTGACCGGCTTCACCGATCCCAAGATGGTCGAGTTTGTTAAGACGAGCACCTGCGGCGTCATCGTGATGCATGCCGGCGAGGTCGCCGCGCCCGCCCGCACGCACGCAACGGTGCAGCTCGATACCTCGGCAGCGGCGTTTGTTGCCGAGAAGGCGCGCGAGGCGGCTGCCGAGGCCGCGCGTGAGGCCGAGAAGCCGGCTCGCCGCCGTCGCGGCAAGTTGCTGGGCGAGCCTAAGCCGGAGGCCAAGCTTCCGGGCGGCGTGGTGCAGCCCTCGTTGCCGTTTGGCGAACCGGAGCCCACGTCCGAGCCTTCAAGCGAGCAGGAGACGCCGGCCGCCGAGCAGGCTACTGCCGCCGAGACCGTCGCGCCCGCGCCCGAGGCAACGCCCGCAGC
>UQMM01000011.1 GCA_900542165.1 uncultured Collinsella sp.
CCGCTGACCGGTGGACGGCACCGAGCCGTACGCTTGAACTGAGAAGGGGGAGGCCACGCGGCCTCCCCCTTTTTTGCGTTTACGGGGCGTAAATGACTCTATTACACCAGACGATCTTATCGTTTTTGGTATTGAGCCTTTATTTAAAGAAGATAAATCGAATAACAAGGGCAACTGCTATGACCGCAATGATCAAAAGCAGGATTGTCAGTCGATGCTGCTTGCGTCGTTTACTTGTCGAAACGAAGATTGATTTTCCCTGTTTTGGCGTTTCGAGATAGCGAGCCGAATGCGTCAAGGTTTGCTTTGGTCGAGGACCTCTTTGTCGATGAGTGGCGGATGCTTTCATCGGCTCATCACTAGCTGAGCTGTTTTTAGATAATGGTGCGTCTTTCAGATATACAGGGTCTCCCGAGGCGACGCCCATATGTTTACGTCCCGTTTGGGCATCCTCGAGCGTTTGATATCGATTTCTCGTCACATACTCGGGCTCCGGATCATTAATGGGCTCTTGCGAGATGTGGGGGCGATGGAACCGCGGCGGCTGCGTGGAAGTATCTTCCCCCTGCGTCGGCATA
The DNA here is from genome assembly GCA_900542165.1 of uncultured Collinsella sp. GTDB lineage: Bacteria > Actinomycetota > Coriobacteriia > Coriobacteriales > Coriobacteriaceae > Collinsella. Next base: position 579 of record UQMM01000011.1, read on the forward strand.
AACATTTTGTTCTGGTTTTGGTCGTCCATGATGCCCTTTAGCTCGTTACCAACAACGTGTACGCGCTCATTGTAAGCCCCTTGCTATTTGTAGCTGTGAACATACTTGTTATTTAAGCTCTGGTTCAAAGAACCTTAACCTTATTAAAACCTGAGTCAAACACACTTAGATATGCTTATAGTACTAGACTCAAAAAACTTTATAGTCGATGTATATATGAGCACTGGGTGGGCATATATAAGAGCGTCAAAAGAAGTCCCAGTCACCTAGAAGATGACTCGGCAGTCCTTAAAAGGAGTGGTAAACATGGCAAGCATGGTTCCTTATCGTTCGGTTTTTGGCGTTCGTCCTTCTGCTAGCTCGCTGTTCGATCTGTTTGATGATATGACTGACCTTGCAAACAACTCGATTGCTTCCAAGGCGTTTCCCGTTGACGTTGAGGATAAGGGCGACGGCTATGAGGTCAAGGCTTATCTGACCGGCGTCGCCAAGGACGATATCGATGTCGAGCTTAACGAGGGTCGTCTGTCCATTAGCGTGAATGTCGAGGAAGACGAGGAGAACGAGGGCAAGAACTTCCTGCAGAAGGAGTTCAGCTCGTACAGCGCGACGCGTGGCGTGTATCTAAAGGACGCTTCGAGCGAGGGCCTCTCGGCTAAGTACGCTGACGGCATCCTGACCGTTACGGTCCCCAAGATCGTCGAGAAGAAGAACGTTACGAAGATCTCCATCGACTAACTTCGTTGGTGTTCTGCGCTATTAAAAGACAGCAAAAGGGGCTGGGAAGCGATTCTCGGCCCCTTTTGCTGTCTAGGACAGTCTATTGAATGGTTACTGGCCGATGCTGGCTTGCGGGGCGTATCGAGAGTTTTCGCGATCCTTGGAGAAGGGTTGCGGAGCTGCCGACCTCGTCATCCAGGGTTGCGGTCAGAGCTTTGGCATAGCTTTTGACGGTAAGGCTCGGACGATTGTTATCTTGGCTGATATGCATGGCAATGAGCTGTTCGGTGCGTTCGGTAACAAGTTCGCGCGCGGCTTCGGCGGCTTGGCCATTGGAGAGGTGTCCCCTTGCAGACAGGATGCGCTCCTGAAGAAAGCGGGGATATTCTCCCTCGCGCAGCATGGTCACATCGTGGTTGCTTTCGAGTGCGAGGACTCGACAATCTTCGAGGGTGTTCATGGCTTGGCTCGATAGCTCTCCGGTGTCGGTGGCAAAACCGATGGAATCATCGAGGGTGTCGAATCGATAGCCGACTGGATTGATGACATCGTGTGACGTTGAGTAGGTTTGCACGTGGATGCCGGCAATGGATAGGGTGTCACCGGGATCGAATTCCTCGACAGGCAGATGAGAAAGATTTTCTTTGTTCGAAAGAGTGCCCCTGCTGGCAAAGAGGGGGCCGTGCCAGTGCTTGCACCAGACATCGAGGCCCTTGATGTGATCGCTATGCTCATGAGTAATGAGAAGAGCCGAGACGTTGTCTGTCGAGAGCCCCAGTTCTGCCATGCGCTTTAATGTCTCGCGGCGAGACAGTCCGTCATCGACCATAATGAGCCCCTGCGGGCCCTCGATGAGTGCGCAGTTGCCTTTAGAGCCACTGCCGAGGATATGAAGGTGCAGGCAAGACATAAGATTCCAAAGGATACAATGGGTGCGGACGAATAGAGGAGGAAGCGAATGCCAACGGTATCACAGCATTACGGACACCATGCCGTGCCTGGGGCAGTCGATGAGACCCGGACGAGGCAGCAGGCAGCTCCTGTCGTGCTCATGGTATCAGGCGGCGCGGACTCGACGGCACTGCTTCTTATGGCGTGCACATCAAAGCTGGATATCCAAGACGGACGCGGTGTTGCCCCCATTGCTCGCGAGCGCCTGCATGTGCTGCATGTAAACCATCATCTGCGCGGCAAGGCGTCCGATGGCGACGAGGCCTTTGTGCGTGAGCTTTGCGCGAAATATGGTTTACCGCTGTGCGTGGAGCACGCTTATTTTGATGGGGAGTCGGGCAATATTGAGGCCGCAGCCCGCGAGGTGCGCTATGCCGCGGCGCGGAGGTATGTTCGCGAGCTCTGCGCCCAGACGGGGGCACCGCGAACGGCGGCTCGTATCTGCACCGCGCACACGTCTTCGGATCGCGCGGAAACGTTTTTGATGAACGCGATTAAGGGTTCGGGGCCCGCTGGCCTATCGAGCATTCCTCGCCGGAGGAATATCGTGGTGCGTCCCTTGCTCGACCTAACTCATGGCGAGCTCGTGGGCTATCTACAGGTACATGGTCAGCCGTGGCGTGAAGACGAGAGCAATGAGGATATCTCGTATCTGCGAAACTACGTGCGCCATCGAGTGATGCCGGTGGTGGCGCAGCGCAACGCGAGCGTCTGCAAGACGATTGGCGCCGCCTGCGAGATCTTAGGCGATGAGGACGCGTTTTTGTCTCAGCTTTCGGCACAGGCGTTTCGAAGCTGCCTGCGTAAGGAGGCGGCGGGCGCGCTGGTGCTCGATGCCAGGCGCCTTGCTGCGGCCGAGGTGGTAATCGCGCGGCGCATCGTGCGACTGGCGATTAAGCGCATCGATCCGGACGCTCGTCCAGAGATGCGACATGTGGAGCGAGTCCTTTCCTGCGTTGCCGAGGGCGCCGGCTCGGTCACGCTTCCGGCGGGGATTGACGCACGCATTGAGTTTGGCATGCTGGCGTTCAAGGCGCCGGCGGCTCGCGAGGGCCTGGTCGCGGACTGGGTTACCGTACCCGGTCGTTTGCCGTTGGGCGGGGGACGTATGCTGGTCACAGAACCGATGGCCGTTGAGCCGGGATGCGATATCGTGCGCCGCGCCCGTGAGCTTGCAGCTGCCGGGGAAGTGACAGCTTTGGTAGACGCGGCTGCCCTGGGTTTTGCCGACAGCGATAGTGAGCGGATCCTGGCGGGCTCGCGTGGCGAGATCCCTGCCGAGGCGCGATTGGCGCGCCTGTGGGTGGACGGTCCTGCACCGGGAGACGTGATGTGCCCGTTAGGGATGAGTGGTCGAAGCAAGAAAGTATCCGACTTGCTAGGTGAGGCTCGCATTCCCGTTTCCGAGCGCGCCGGCGTGCCCATGGTGAGGACGGCGCCGGGGGGTGCCGTGGTGTGGGTCGCCGGAGTTCGCGCGGACGAGCGTTTTAAGTGCACCGCTGCAACGCGCGTGGCATATCTGCTCCGCGTGGTCGATGCGGAATAGCGTCCCACGCCTGCTATTCTGTGCGACGTTGACGGTATTCCCGCGCTGATGGTGCACGGGCTGGTAAATTTACCCCGTGCGCTGCTAGAATGTGTAGTTCGCGTCCATACGGCGGTGTGTGGGCGATAAGCACAAGAAAGGGTTGTCATGGCTTCTCAACATCCGGATATCGAGAAGGTTCTGTTCACGCAGGAGGATATCGACGGTATCGTCTCTCGCCTAGGCGAGCAGATTACTCGCGACTACGCGGGTAAGGATCTGGTGCTGATTGCGGTCCTGCGCGGCGCCGTGGTCTTTATGGGCGACCTGATGCGTAAGATCGAGCTGCCGACCAACATCGATTTCATGGCTGTTTCGAGCTATGGCGACGGTGTGAAGTCCTCGGGTATCGTGCGTATCATTAAGGACCTGGATATCGACATCCGCGGTCGCGACGTGCTGATCGTCGAGGACATTCTGGACTCGGGCCTGACGCTCAAGTATCTGATGAAGAACCTCGAGAGCCGCAAGCCCGCTTCTCTGGAGGTCGCCGCCTTCCTGTGGAAGGACGTTGAGGACCGCGTCTCGGCCATCACGCCCAAGTATGTTGGAACCCATTGCCCCGATGCCTTTGTGGTGGGCTACGGCCTCGACTATGCCGAGCGCTATCGTAACCTTCCGTATCTGGGCATTTTGAAACCGGAGGTTTATTCGTAAGATGCCCGACGACCGTAACGATAACAATTCCCAGACTCCCCGGGACCCAAAGATCCCGGGGATGCCCGGAGGCAAGAAGCCCACGCGTACGGGCTGGCTGTATTTTATTTTGGCTTGCGCGCTTCTGGGCTACGTCTTCTTTAACATGGGCTCCGGCTTTGCCAATTCCAGCAATACCGTTAAGCTCGCGACGAGCGAGATGGTGAGCGCCATCAAGCAGGATCGCGTCGAAGATCTGACCTATACGGTTCAAGACGGAAGCGTGACGGGTCATTACTGGAAGACGAAGAAGGACAAGGGCGATACGAGCGAGCTCAAGAGCTTCTCTTCGACCTATGTCGGCTCCGATTCGCTTGCCGAGCTCATGGCGGAGCACCCCGATACCAAGTACATCGTCAACACCAACGATCCCGATTTTTGGGGCGACTTGGCGATGAGTGTGCTTCCGACGATCGCCCTTATCGCCATCATGTTCTACTTTATGCGCCAGATGATGGGCGCCAACAACAGGAACATGCAGTTTGGCAAGACCAACGCCAAGACCAACGAGGCCACACGCCCCAAGGTCAAGTTTGAAGACGTTGCCGGCGTGGACGAGGCAGTCGAGGAGCTCGAGGAGATCCGTGACTTTTTGAGCGATCCTGATCGCTATCGCAAGCTGGGCGCCAAGATCCCGCGTGGCGTGTTGCTGGTTGGCCCTCCGGGCACCGGTAAAACGCTGCTGGCCAAGGCTGTTGCCGGCGAGGCGGGCGTGCCGTTCTTTAGCATCTCGGGTTCCGACTTTGTCGAGATGTTCGTAGGTGTCGGCGCCAGCCGTGTGCGTGACCTCTTTAAGGAGGCCAAGTCCCAGGCCCCGTCGATCATCTTCATCGATGAGATCGATGCCGTGGGACGTCAGCGCGGAGCTGGCTTGGGCGGCGGTCACGACGAGCGCGAGCAGACGCTCAACCAGCTGCTGGTCGAGATGGACGGCTTTGAGGAAAGCGAGTCGGTCATCCTGATCGCTGCGACCAACCGTCCTGACATCCTAGATCCGGCATTGCTGCGTCCCGGCCGTTTTGACCGTCAGGTTACGGTCGACCGTCCGGATGTGAAGGGCCGCGAGCAGATCTTGCGCGTGCATGCCGAGAACAAGCCGATGGACGAGGACGTTAAGTTTGAGAAGCTCGCCCAGATGACCGTTGGCTTTACTGGTGCCGATTTGGCGAACCTGCTCAACGAGTCTGCGTTGCTGGCCGCTCGCCGTCATCGTTCCGTGATCTCGATGGACGAGGTCGAGGAATCGATGGAGCGCGTGATTGCCGGACCGCAGCGCAAGGGTCGCGTGATGACCGAGGCCGAGCGCACCACGATTGCCTACCACGAGAGCGGTCACGCCCTGGTGGGCCACATCCTGGAGCACTCCGATCCGGTCCACAAGATCTCGATCGTCAGCCGCGGTCAGGCTCTGGGCTACACGCTGCAGCTTCCGCAGGAGGACCACTTCCTCAAGACCAAGAACGAGATGCTCGACGAGCTCGCCGTGTTCTTGGGCGGTCGCGTTGCCGAGGAGCTCATGTGCGATGACATTACGTCGGGCGCGAGCAACGATCTGGAGCGCGCAACCAAGATGGCGCGCGAGATGGTCACGCGCCTGGGCATGAGCGAGGAGCTGGGCACGCAAGTGTTTGGCGAGGCGCAACATCAGGTGTTCCTTGGTCGCGATTACGCCGATCACCAGGATTACTCCGAGGAGACGGCGCGCCGCATCGATATCGAGGTTCAGCGCATCATGCGCGAAGCCCATCGTCGTGCGGTCGAGATTTTGGATGCCCGTCGCGATCAGCTCGATCTGATGGCGAAGGTGCTGCTTGAGCGCGAGACCGTCGAAGGCGACGCCGTGAACGCCCTGCTCGACAACGAGTGGAATGCCTACCTTGAGCGCGAGGGCGATATCCTGGCGGCCAAGGAGGAGCGCAATGCCAAGGCGGCCGGCATGCCGACCAAGAAGCGCGCGCCTCGCATGAGCGAGGAGGAGCTGGCGGCTGATGCCGCGGCCTTTGCGCAGGCGGCCATGCAGGAGGATGCCGAAGCCGCATCCGATGATGCTGACGATGACCATGCCGTCGTCGATGCCGATGCTGACACCGACGCCGACAAATAGTCTTTGTGGCGAAAGCCTCTGCGGGGAAACCTGCGGAGGCTTTTTCTTTTGAGCGATATGGGGCCGTCTGTTGATTGGGGACAGACTTAAATGAGCGTTTTCACGCATTTAAGTCTGTCCCCAATCAACATTGCTGCGGCACTTTGCTCGGCTAAAGCGTACAATAGCGCCTATGCGAAAGGGGAACAGATGATCAACGAAACTATGTATGCTCGCGGTGCGGAAAGCTCCATCATCCGTGAGATTTTTAGCTATGGCCTTGAGCGCAAGGCGCAGATCGGTGCGGAAAACGTATTCGATTTTTCGCTGGGCAATCCGAGCGTTCCGGCGCCCGCTGCTGTGGCTGAGTCGATTAAGAAGGCTCTGGAGCTGCCGAGTGACCAGTTGCACGGCTACACGCCCGCACCGGGCCTGCCGCAATGTCGAGCAGCCGTCGCCGAATCGCTCAACCGCCGCTTTGGAACGAACTATGAGGGTAAGGACGTCTTTATGACGGTGGGTGCCGCGGCTTCGCTCACCTGCACGCTCAACGCCGTTACGAACCCGGGCGACGAGGTTATTGTTATCGCCCCGTACTTTCCGGAGTATCGCGTTTGGATTGAGAAGGCCGGCTGTACGTGTGTTGAGGCGCTCGCCGATGAAGATACGTTCCAGCTGAGCGTGGACAACGTGCTCAAGGCGATCAGCGATAAGACGGCGGCCGTCATCATCGACTCGCCCAACAATCCGACTGGTGCCGTATATACACGCAATACGCTGACGCGACTGGCCAATGTTCTGCGCGAGGCCAACGCTCAGCGCGATTCCGAGAATCCAATTATGCTCATCTCGGATGAGCCGTACCGCGAGATCGTGTACGGTGCCGAGGTGCCTTGGGTGCCCTCGATCTACGAGCACACCATCGTGTGCTACTCGTATTCCAAGTCGCTGTCGCTGCCGGGTGAGCGCGTGGGATGGATCCTTGTTCCCAATACGAATCCTCAGGCAGATCGTCTAATGCCCGCCGTTGCCGGTGCCGCCCGTACGCTGGGCTTCGTGTGCGCGCCGGCGCTCTTTCAGCGCGTAATTATCGACTGCATCGATGAGCCGAGTGACGTTGAGGCCTATGCTCGCAACCGCACGGCGCTTACCGACGCACTGGCGGAGTATGGCTACACCTATGTTGAGCCGGATGGCGCGTTCTACCTATGGGTGAAAGCGTTGGAACCCGATGCGAATGCGTTTTGCGAGCACGCAAAGAAGTATGAGTTGCTTGCGGTCCCCTCGGACAGCTTTGGTATGCCGGGCTGGTTCCGCCTGGGCTACTGCGTGAGTTACGAGACGATTATCAATTCGCTACCCGCTTGGAAACAGTTGGCGGACGAGTATCGTTAAAAGTAAAGCGCTCTGCCTACAATGTTTTACGTGAAACGGGGTTTGGTGTTAAGCCGGACCCCGTTGTCATGGACGTTGTGTCTTTGGGATGGAGTGGTTTTACGACTATCGAAGGCTATGCGTACAATGAATATAAGCGACGGCCGTGCCAGATAAGGAGACCTGATGCCCTACCTGCTTTCTTGTGACATTCATACCCATACGATGTTCTCTGCGCATGCATATTCGACCATTGAGGAGAATGTGTACTGGGCGGCAGAGCGTGGTCTGCAGGTGCTCGGATCTGCCGACCATCTGAGCTCTATGGTTACGGCTTGCCCCAATGACCTGCGCAGTTACCAATTCTTTATCAACCAGGATATCTGGCCGCGCATTTGGAGCGGCGTGTTGGTGCTGCGTGGTGCCGAGGCCGATATCGTTTCGCTGGACGGAAGCCTGTTTGGCGAGGACACTCCTGTCACGTTCGATATCGCCGGCGATTCGTACGGCCGTCAGCATTCACTGTTCGATTTGGTTACGCGTAATTTGGATTATTTGGTTGCAAGCGTGCATAATCCGCAGATTGCTGAGGGCGCGACGCTGGCCCAGACGACCGGGATGTATATCAATGCCCTGGAGCACCCCAAGGTGTTCATGCTGGGCCACACGGGGCGTTCGGGCGTGCCGTTCGATATCGACGAGGTGCTGTTGGCAGCTAAGGCCAAGCACAAGATTATCGAGATCAACAACCATAGTCTTGAACGCGGTGTCGACACTGAGCATTGGGCTGTATGCCGCAAGATCGCCGAGCGCTGCGCCGAACTGGGCGTGGGCATTGGCGTGTCGACCGATGCCCACATTGGCATGGCCATTGGCAAGCTCGATCACGCGCGCAAGATGCTCGACGAGATTCACTTCCCGCTGGATTTGATCGTGACGCGCGACCGCGAGACGCTGCTGTGCGAGATGGCGGCAGCCGGCGTGTGCAATCTGCGCAATGGGATGTAGCGGAGTTTATAAACCAAGCGAAGGGGGCGGCCCAGACGGGTCGCCCCCTTTCTTGTCCCAAAAATCTACTGAGGTTGGTTAGCGGCGTTCGAGGACCGCTACGGTTTCGGTGTGGTCGGTGTGAGGGAACATGTCGACGGGCGTGATCTTGAGCAGGCGATAGCCTCCGTCGAGGAGCTGATGCAGGTCGCGCTCTTGAGTTACGGGGTTGCAGCTGATATAGGTGATGCGGCGCGGCTTAAGCGCGCAGGCAGCTTCGAGGAACTCGGGCGTGGAGCCGGCGCGCGGCGGATCGATGGAAAGGACATCGACTCGCTCGTTGTTGTCGGCGGCATCTAGGATGTAGTCGGTGGCATCGTCGGCCATAAACCAAGCGCTGCGGGTGAGGCCGTTGAGCTCGGCATTACGACGTGCGTCGGCAATGCCGGCGTGGTTACGCTCCACGCCAAGCAGCATAATGCCGACGCCCTTGTCCTGGGCGGCTTTGGCTGCGCACAGGCCGATAGTTCCGCTACCGCAATAGGCATCCATGAGTACGTCGCCCTGCTGCAGGTCCATGCCGTCAATCGCGAGCTGATAGAGCAGCTCGGTCTGCTGCGGGCTGGTCTGGTAGAACGCGGTGGGGGAGATATCGAATTCGCAGCCGAGCAGCTGGTCGCGCATGCACTCGGCGCCATATACAATGCGGGTTTCCTCGCCGAGGATGGCGTTGCCGGGACGTCCGTTGATGTTTTGGGCGACGGTGACGATGTGCGGATTGAGTGCGGCGACAGCCTCAAAGAACTCCTGCGCATGCGGCAAGTCGCGCTGAGCGGTCACGAGCGTGACCATGACCTGGTCGGTACGCCAACCGCAGCGGACGACGGCATAGCGAAGCAAACCAAGATGCTTGTCCTCATTAAAGGCGGGAATATGCAGCCGCTCAGCTTCGCGTGCGATGCCGTTGAGAATCTGACGGGCGCCCGGTGCCTCGACGGGGCATTCGGGTACGGCAACGATCTTGTGCGTGCCGCGCTCAAAGAAACCGCAACGGACGGCGCCCTCCTTACCGGGAGCAAAGGGAGTGGCAGCCTTATGACGAAAGCCACGCGGCGCAGGATATTTGCCCGGGTCGCCCAGGGTGACACCCATGCCACGAATAGGATCTACAGCAATGCCCTCACGCTCACAAAGCGAAGCAAAAAGCTCCTCCATAGCAGCCTGCTTGGCGGCGAGCTGCTTCTTATAAGGACGATTGAGCGCCGTACATCCACCGCAAGCTTTCATGATGGAACAAGGAGACTTGGGATCAACGGCCTTGCGCGCAGACGAAACCTGATCTTTATGCGAGCGCTTGGAGCGAGTCTGAGATGCCTTGACCTCGCTCCGACGAGAGTCAGAACGCTTGGTCTTAGCCCTGTTCTTGGTCGATTTGCTTTTTGCAGCTTTAGAAGACTTGGATTTCGTAGAAGATTTCTCCTCCTTCGACCCCTCAGCCGCCTCGATCAAAGCACGACGAGCCTTACGCTCCGCACGAGATTCTGCCATCAATAACTCCACTAATTCATGAATTAAAGCTGCAAGTATTGTACCGTGCCAAGCCAGCAGACGATATACAAGCGGTTTAATCGTGTCGGTGATAAGCCCAACGACGGTTGCCCGCCGCGTGAGGGGTGTGGGGGTTAAGTTTATCGCGAGTTCCGCACGAACAGGAGGCCACTTAATGTGGCCTCCGTCGTGAGCAGGACTGTAGAGCAGGAAACTTAACCCCCACACCCCTCACGCGGCGGGCAAACTCGCCTTGTGCTCTATCACGCTAAAGTGTATGATGCTGAACGTTACACGATTCACTTTACTTAACTAAAGTACCATCAAGGGGGATACCATGAATACCGATATGTCTCGTCGTCAGTTTGTTGGTCTAGCCGGCTCGCTCGCCACGGTGCTTGGCCTTGGTCTTGTCGGTTGCGGCGGTGGTGCCGGCAAGGGCTCCGCTGCCGGTTCTGCCGCAGCCAAGGATGTGAAGGGCGCTGCGGAGTCCAAGAAGCTCGTGGTGGGCTTTGATAAGTCCTATCCTCCGTACGGCTTTGTGGGCGATGACGGTGAGTACACGGGCTTTGACCTCGACCTTGCCAAGGCCGTTGCCGATAAGCAGGGCTGGGAAGTCGATTACGAGGCCATCGATTGGGATGCCAAGGACACGCTGCTCAACTCCGGCGCCATCAACTGCATCTGGAACGGCTTTACCATGGAGGGCCGCGAGGACGACTACACGTTCTCCGAGCCGTACATGCTCAACGAGCAGGTGCTGGTGGTAAAGAAGGATGCAGGCATCAAGAGCTGGGACGATCTTGCCGGCAAGACCGTGATTACCCAGACCGATTCCGCTGCGCAGGATGTGCTTGAGGGTGACCAGAAGGATCTGGCGGCGACGTTTGCCACGCTCGACACCATCGGTGAGTACAACACGGCGTTTATGCAGCTCGAGAGCGGCGCGGTCGATGCCGTGGCTTGCGACCTTTCGATTGCCCAGTATCAGCTTGCCGCCAAGCCTGATGCTTATACGCAGCTTGATGAGCCGCTGTCCAGCGAGCACTACGCCGTCGGCTTTAAGAAGGGCGACACCAAGTCGGCCGACGCCGTGACCGAGTCGCTCAAGGCGCTCTACGAGGACGGCACAGTCAAGGACCTGTGCGACAAGTATTCAAGCTATGGTCTATCTTTCGATAATTGGGTGCTCAAGTAATGTCTATTCAGGTCATGATGCAGATGCTTGGCCAGGGATTCTTGGTCAGTTTGCAGTTGTTTGTGCTGACGCTGCTGGGGTCGATTCCGCTGGGAATCCCCGTGGCGTTTATGCGCATGAGCAAAATCGCGCCGCTTCGCTGGATTGCGCGCATCTACATTTCGGTCATGCGCGGTACGCCGCTCATGCTGCAGATGTTTGCCATCTACTTTGCCCCGTACTACGTGTTTGGCATTTCGCTCACGCCCGATTCCAAGTGGACGGCGTGCGTCGTGGCGTTCATCATCAACTACGCCGGCTATTTTGCCGAGATCTATCGATCGGGCCTGCAGTCCATTCCGCGCGGTCAATATGAGGCCGCCGAGGTGCTGGGCTACTCGCGCATGCAAACGTTTCTGTATATCGTGATGCCGCAGGTCGCCAAGCGTATTCTGCCGGCGATGGGCAACGAGATCATCACACTGGTCAAGGACACGTCGCTGGCGTTTGCCATTGGCGTGGGTGAGATGTTCTCGACGGCCAAGGCGCTGGTCGCCTCGCAGGTGAGCATGGTGCCGTTTGCAATCGCGGCGCTGATCTACTGGGTCTTTAACTTCGTCGTCGAGATGCTGCTGGGCGCTGCCGAGAAAAAATTGGATTACTACCATGATTAATTCGGTAATGAATATATCGAACGCGCGTAAGGCGTTTGGCGGCAATGAGGTGCTCAAGGATATCTCGCTTGAGGTGAAGCGTGGCGAGGTCGTGGCGATTATCGGACCTTCGGGTGGCGGCAAGTCCACGCTGCTGCGGTGTGCCACGCTGCTCGAGACACTCGACGGAGGCTCGCTCTCGTTTGGAGACCTTGCCGTTGCGACGGATGCGGGTTCGGGCGCGGTCTATGCGAAGGGCGATGTGCCCAAGCAAGCGCGCTCGCGGTTTGGCCTGGTGTTTCAGAACTACAATCTGTTCCCGCACTATACCGTGATGAAAAACATCATCGATGCGCCGATTCGTGTGCTTAAGCGTCCGCGCGAGCAGGCGGAAGCCCGCGCTCACGAGCTGATTGCGCAAATGGGGCTGACGGGCAACGAGAACAAGGTGCCGTGTGAGCTTTCGGGCGGTCAGCAGCAGCGCGTGAGTATTGCCCGCGCCCTAGCGCTCGATCCGGAAATCTTATTCTTTGACGAGCCGACCTCGGCGCTCGATCCCGAGCTGACGGCCGAGGTGCTGCGTGTCATTAAAGACCTTGCCGCGCAGAATATGACGATGGTGATCGTGACCCACGCAATGCAGTTTGCGCGCGATGTTGCCGACCGCGTGGTCTTTATGGATGGCGGTCGTATTGTCGAGGAGGGTCCTGCCGAGCAGGTCATCGACCATCCGCGCGAGCAGCGCACCCGTGAGTTCTTGAGCCGTATCGAGGGGTAGGCTCAGCTATTTGCTCAACTGTTTATTGAGGTGAAACCGCCGCAGGTCTTATCATCTGCGGCGGTTTTTTGCATCCGCGGGGTTCAATAATCGCCTTGCAAGCTCGCCCCCTCCTCTCGCCGCCTGTATTCATACGTGCGCCGAAAGGTATGCATGGACAGCCGCCCGTGAGGGTAGGGTGGTGGCATAGGACATTTGGAGGGTGAGTCGGCTCGGCTGCCGACCATGCTGCTCCCGGGATGGCACCGACCGCGAACTCTCCCCGTTGGCGTCGCGCATTGCGCGCGGCCCTGCAAGGAGGTCATCATGGGTGCTCCCAAGACCGGTAACGTAAGGAACGTGGTGCTCGTAGGCCAAGGCGGGGTGGGCAAGACTTCACTCGCCGAGGCCATGCTCCACCTTTCCGGCAAGACCGCCCGCCTGGGCGGCCACGACGGCACCAAGCCCACGCTCGACTATGACCCCGAAGAGGTTAAGCGTGCGTTTTCCATCTCGACGACCATTGCGCCGATCGACTGGAAGGGCGCGCGCATCAATGTGCTCGATGCCCCGTGCTACCCCGATTTTATCGGCGACGCCTTTGCCGCGATGAGCGTCTGCGAGACGGCTCTGTTTGTGGTCGACGCCGAGGCCGGCCCGCAGCCTACGACGGTTAAGCTCTGGTATGCCGCCGAGGACCTGCGCCTGGCGCGTGCGGTGTTCGTAAACCGCCTGTCGCGCTCCGAGGCCAGCTTTGCGACCACGATGGACCTGCTGCAGGAGCGCTTTGGCACGCGCCTGGGCGCCGTGACCCTTCCCTGGGGCGAGGGCGAGGACTTTGACGGCATCATCGACCTGGTGCGCATGAAGGCACGCCATTGCAACGGCACCGAAGCCGTTGAGTCGGAGATTCCCGAGGAGTATCGTGCCCAGGCCGAGGAGGCCCATGACCATCTGTGCGAGTTGGTGGCCGAGGCCGACGATGAGCTGATGATGAAGTACTTGGAAGGCGAGGAGACGCTGACGCAGGAGGAGCTTGAAGGCCTGCTGTCGAAGGCGATCGCCGAGCGCATCTTTGTGCCGGTCTTTGCGGGCGATTGCATTAAGGAGCAGGGCGTCAACTCGCTGATGGACGACATCGCCACGTACTTCCCGGCGCCGACGGACTACGGCGAGATGCCGCTCATCGACGGTGATTCGCTCAAGATTTCGAGCGACGATGACCGTCCGGTGGCGTTTGTGTTTAAGACGCTGGCCGATCCGCAGCAGGGTCGCATCAGCTTTATCAAGGTGCTGACGGGTACGCTTGAGCCGGGCCTTGAGCTAATCAACGCGCGTACCCGCAAGAGCGATCGTCTGGCTCACCTGTATGTGATGTGCGGTCGCGACATGACCGAGGTCGGTCACGCCTATGCCGGCGACATCATCGTGGCGCCCAAGCTGGCGGCCGAGACGGGCGATACGCTCTCCATTACCGGTAAGGTCGAGGCTGCGGCGTTTAAGTTCCCCAACTCTCAGTACCGCATCGCCATCGAGGCCGAGAATCGCGGCGACGAAGAGAAGCTCTACACGTTTATTGAGAAGGCATGCAAGGCCGATCCGACCATGAGCATCGATCGCGACGAGGAGACCGGGCAGACTATCATCTCCGCCGTGGGTGAGGCGCAGGTTTCGGTGTTGCTTAACCGTTTGGAGGATCGCACCAAGGTCGTGGCCAAGAGCGTGCCGATCCGCATTCCGTATCGCGAGACCATCCGCCGCACGGCGAGCGCCCAGGGCCGCCACAAGAAGCAGACCGGTGGTGCCGGTCAGTACGGCGACTGCTGGCTGCGCGTGGAGCCGCTTATTGGGCCCGACGGCACGAGCGACGGCTACGAGTTTGTGGATGAGGTCGTAGGCGGCCGCATTCCGCGCTCGCTGATTCCCGCCGTGGACAAGGGCGTCCAGGAGACCATGAAGGACGGCATCATTGCCGGCTACCCGCTCACGGGCATTCGCGTGGCTGTGTACGACGGCTCGTATCACAGCGTCGACTCCAACGAGATGGCGTTCCGCGCGGCGGCTCGTATCGGCCTGCGCAAGGCATGCGCCGATGCCGACCCGGTGGTGCTGGAGCCCATCGAGGAAATCACGGTGACTATCCCCGAGAGCTACGCCGGCGCCGTGATGGGCGACATCTCGGCCTCACGTGGTCGCGTGACGGGCATGGAGACCGATGAGCGCGGAGACACCGTGGTCATTGCCCAGGCGCCGCTGGCAGAGCTGACGGATTATTCGACGCGCCTGCGCTCCATCACGCGCGGAACGGGCGACTTTACCATGAAGCCTGCAGGCTACGAGCAGGTGCCTTATGACGTTCAGGCCAAGCTGGTCGAGCGCTATGAGGAGGGTCGCGCCAAGTAGCGTGTGGCGTTGCCTGCAACATGCATGCCGGTGCAAGGGCCGCTCTGGGCAATCCAGGGCGGCCCTTTTTGATCCCTGGGGGACGGAGGAAAACGGATCATTTTAGGTTTTGGGGCAGCTTGGTCGGCGCTAGTCTCCGGATGCCTGGTTGCGGCCGGTGGCGTAGTCGATCTGCACGTGCGGCTGCAGGTTGTAGCAGTACACATGGAAGCATAGGGTCTTGCCGTGGTCCTCGACCGATTGCGCCTCAAGTCGCACGCCACGGCAGACAAGTTCCTCTTCGTTGTACATGGGCGTGACGCGGTAGAGCACATGGTTGCCTGTGTCGTGGATGTAGTCGAGGATCTGCTCTTCAAACGGCAGCATGCCCGTTTCGTTGAGATAGCGCGTGCCGGTGAGGAGATTCTTGCGATTGGCGTTTTCGCCGCAGAGCGACCAGGCGATGAGGTGGCAACGGTTGTAGAGGCTTTGACCCGGAATAAAGTCGTAGCGTTGCTGGTGCCATCCGGCGGGGTGAATACGCGAGATATCCCCGCGCTTGCCTTGACCGAGCGACTCGGGACCCACGCAGGCGAGCGCTTTGCGGGTGCGGCCTAAGCTGTCGAGCTTGGAGAACTTCTTAAAGCAGCCCTCTTCGGTAGCGCGCTCGTATTCATCGAGCGTGAACGACGGCGTGCCGAGCGGGTGCGTGCTGTCGGCGCGAAGGGCAACGTAGGGGTTGCCGGCGTAGTCGGGAATGCTGCTGAGGTATACGCCGCGGGCGCGGTTAAGATCGGGGTTTTCGACCTCGTCGATGGGGGTGGCGGCGCCATCTTCGGAGGCACCGTCGCCGGTGCCGGTCGCGGCGGAATCGGAGCCAACGCCAGAGTCCTGGCTGTTTTGGGAGTCCGAGGAGCTCGCCGTTCCCGATTCGAGGCGGGCGACCAGGTCCGCCTCGTCGTCGGTGCGGCTGGGGCTCTCGTTTTGCTTTTCGGCAAGAGTTGCCGCCTGCTCATCACTTTGCGGGGACAGCAGCTTGGGTGCCCCGTCGAGCGATCCCGTAAACAGCGCAAACCCCAGCACCACGGCGGTGCCGATGGAAAGTACCTGCTTGTAGGAGGATTTGCGCGGCATTGAGGCTCCTGGATGGACGGTTCGGAATCTACCAGTCTAGCAGGAGCCGGCTGAGGCCGCTCCGCCGAACAAATACTCAAGATTTGGGACAAATGCCGCCGGTTCATTTGCCTCATATGGAGCTGCGGCGGTTGTGAATGTGGGGCTTCGGCGTTTCCCCAGATAAAACCTGCCAAAATAAACCTGTCCCTTTTTGGAAGGTGGCAATTTATGTGTTCAGGTTGAGCCTGCGCAGCGCCGAGCAGTTGCGCCGTTTGTAAAACGGCGCAACTTAAAGATTCATGTTGCCGTGGATGTAGGGGGTAACCTCGGGGGAGATGTGGCCGCAGCCCAGCTCGCGCAGCGCGGACTCGATAGCGGCGGGCAGCGGGGTCTTGCCCTTGTCGTCGACGGCGGTACCGCCGAGGGCGGCAATCTTTACGACATCTGCGGGAGCGGCTTCGATATGCATGCAGCCGCCGACCAGGCGTGCGCGGACCTGAGCCAGGTCAAGATTGTGCAGGTAATCCTCGCAGGCGCGGATTAGATTGACCTTCTCGCGCGTCAGCTCTTCGCCCGTAGGGACGCGTGTGGCAAGACAGGCTCCCGCCGGCAGGTTCCAAACGGGATAGCCCCATGTGCGCAGCAGCTCGCGCTCTTCGTCCTTGGTAAAGCCGACCTCCATAAGGGGTGAGCGTACGCCGAGCTCTTCTGCCGCACGCATGCCGGGGCGGTAGTCATCGCGATCGCTTGCATTGCTGCCATCGATGACGGTGGGAAAGCCGAGCGACTTGGCGTGGTTGACGATGGCGGTAAAGCCGGCGTGCTTGCAGTGGTAGCAGCGATTGGCATCGTTGCAGGCTACTTGGGGGAGCTGCAGCTGATCGACCGAAATATTGAGCACGGGGAGCTTAAAATGCGCCCCTTCATTGGCTTGTCCATCAACGGACCGCTCAAACGAAGCCTGTTCGGGCGTGCCGATGAGCGGCGTGGTGAGATGGACGAGGAGGGTATTGGTAGGCATGATGCGGGCGCATACGGCGGCCAAAAAGCTGCTGTCAACGCCGCCGGAAAACCCGATAGCCACGCGCCCGTATGCCAAAAGCAGCTGCTCGAGCGCCGATAGCTTGTCTTGAAGCTCCTCTGCGGGTGCCGCGGTGTCTAAAATCATGAAACGTTCCTTATCGTTGAGTACTCGATCGAAAACTATAATCCTAATGCGTTACTTGCCATAAGACTTCTATCTGTGTAACGAAAGTGCAATATGGTATATACGTTATATACAAGTTGCCAAATGCGGTAGAGTTGCAGCAACGCGACAGCGAGAGTCGATGGGGGACTGATATGATCAAGGCTGTTATTTTTGACATGGATGGAACGCTGGTTGATACCGAGCGCCTGGGGATTAGGGCCTGGAAGGCAGGCGCCGCTGAACTGGGGCTCGCGATTGATGATGCGCTGATCCATCAGTTTATCGGTCGCACGCTACCCGATGTCATGGACATCCTCGATAAGCATTACGGAAGCCACGAAACCACCGAGGCGGTCTATGTCCGCCACAAGGAGATTCGCGACGAGATGGTCAAGACCGAGCTGGAGCTTAAGGCCGGCGCCGCCGAGTGCCTAGACGAGCTGCTGGCTGCGGGCTATCACGTGGGTCTAGCGACGTCGTCGCGCCTCGTTACGGCCGAGCGCAACCTTAAGATGGTCGGTCTTTTTGACAAGTTTGAAACGGTAACGTGTGGCGAGGACGTCGTGCACGGCAAGCCCGACCCCGAGATGTATCTGCTCGCCTGCGAGCGCGCGGGCTTTGCTCCCGAGGAATGTGCCGTGGTCGAGGATTCGCGCAACGGCTGCGTCTCGGGCATTACGGCCGGATGTCATGTCTTTGCCGTTCCCGATATCGTGCCGCTGCCGCAGGACGTGGTGGATGGCTGCGAGGCCGTGCTCGATACGCTGTTCGATCTGGCGGCGGCGGTCAAGGCCGTGCGCTAGACAATTGCGGCGTTGAAACGAGCAATTGCTCACGTTTGCGCTTAAACAAAAGGGGTCCGGCAATGGTCGGGCCTCTTTTGCTTGAGCGGCGACTTAGCATACTTGCGGTCGTGCTATAGATACGCACCGAGGTTGATGGCCGTGGCGTCGGTCTGGCTGCTTGCCTGGGTGCTGGCGCGTTCCAGCAGGAACGGACGTACCAGTTCTTGGCGGTTGATATCCTCGGCGGCGGTGACTGCGGTGATGGTGCGCGCTGCAGAGCCGACGCGGATATGCTTGGTCTTTGCCGGGGCCTTGTTCTCGATTTGCTCCATCAGCAGTTGGACACCCTTGCGGCCAATCTCGTAGCCCGGGGGCGCTACCGTAGTGAGCGGGACCGATCCGCTCCAAGCGAGCGGGTTGCCATCGCAACCTGCTACGCGTACTTGCCCGGGTACAGAGATGCCCTTGTCGACCAGCGCCGAGATAACGCCCGAGGCCAACACGTCGGTCAGGCCGACGACAAAATCGGGGCGTTCGTTCGCGGGGCGCTCGGCGATCTGGGTGCCGATGCCGTAGCCGTCGGCGGCGGTATTCCATTCGCCGGCGTCGATGACTTCGATCTTGATATCGGGGTGTAGGGCGAGCGCCTTATGGATGCCAAGGACGCGCAGGGTGAGTTGCATAAATGCTGCTCTACCCACAACGGTGATATGGCGTGCACCGCGGGCGATGGCGAGTTCGGCAATGATGCGCCCCTGGGCCTCGTTATCGGCCGCTACGTAGTAGCCGGGCTCGGAGCAATGGATGTCCAGGTGGACGATCGGCACGGGCATCTTGGCCATGGCGGGGTGCCAATCGGGGGATGCCATGGGCTGAACCATGACGCCGGACATTTGGGTGCCCATAAAGTAACGCAGGTAATGGTCCTCGAGAATATCGTCGTTATCGGCGTTGGCGATGAGCAGGTCGTAGCCGTGCTTACGGGCCTCGTTGTGGGCGCCGCTGGCGATTTGGAGCGAAAAGCCGTGATCGAGACGGGGGAGCACCAGGCCAAAAGACTTGGTGGCGCCGCCCGCGAGCTGACGAGCGCTTTGGTTGGGCAGGTAGCCAAGGCGATTGATGGTCTCGTTGATGAGCTTGAGGGTCTCGGGGCGTAGCTTTTCGGGGTGGTTGAGCGCGTTGGAAACCGTGCCCAGCGAAACCCCGGCCTCGCGCGCAACGTCGCTGATTTTTACCTTTGCCATAGCGGCCCCTTTGATGCGTTTCAAGTACAAGCCAGATTGTAGCATCCCAAACCTACCAAAAAGGGATAGGTTTATTTTGGCAGGTTTTATCTGGGGAAACGCTGTTGCCAACGCGACCACCACGAAGGGGGCAGGCACCTTTGTGGTGGTTTGGACCGGCTGGACGTGTGTGCATCGGGTGGTATCTAAGTTGAGATACCACATCTGGTATATCAGCTTGCGCCTGCGTGAGTACAATACTCGAACGTTATGCGTCTCAGCGCCCCTTGTGCGTGGACGTCTTGCAGTCACGCGAACGAAGGGATTTATCTTATGTGCGGAATCGTCGGCTACACCGGCTCTGATATTGCAAAGAACATCCTGGTCACGGGCCTCAAGCGTATGGAGTATCGCGGCTATGACTCCTCGGGCGTCGCGCTCGAGGTGGGCGAGGGCGCCGCGGCGCACCTCGACGTCATCCGCCGCGTGGGCAAGGTCGCGGGCCTAGAGAGCGAGCTTTCCAACATCGACAGCGACGCTACCTGCGGTATCGGCCACACCCGTTGGGCCACCCACGGCAAGCCCTCCGTCGTTAACGCTCACCCCCACACCAGCTGCGACGGTCGTATCGCCATCGTCCACAACGGCATCATCGAGAACTTCGCCGAGCTGCGCGAAGAGCTGGAGGGCCGCGGCCATCACTTTAAGAGCGAGACCGATACCGAGGTCTTCGCGCATCTGATCGAAGAGGCTTATGTCGAGACGCACGACCTGATGGCCTCCGTGCGCGAGGCTTGCACCCACGTGGTCGGTGCCTATGGTCTGGCCGCCGTGTGCGCTGACGAGCCCGGCGTGATCGCCGTGGCCCGCAAGGATTCCCCGATCGTAGTCGGCGTGGGCGAAACCGGTTCCTATGTTGCTTCCGATGTCATCGCGCTCATCGACGCCACCCGCGATGTCGTGGTGCTCGAGGACGGTCAGTTTGCCAAGCTCACGCCCGCAGGCGTCGAGTACACCGACGAGGCTGGCAACGTTATCGAGCCCAAGGTCACCCACATCGACTGGGACCTGGACATGGCAGAAAAGGGCGGTTATCCCGACTTTATGCTCAAGGAAATCCACGAGCAGCCGCGCGTCGTGCGCGACACGCTGGTCGGTCGTATGACGCCGGCCGGCGAGCTTGACATCGACGAACTGGGCCTTTCGCTCGAGGAGCTCAACGATATCGATCGCGTCTACGTGATCGCCTGCGGCACCAGCTACCATGCTGGACTCATTGCTAAGAATCTCATTGAGGGCTGGGCTCGCATCCCCACCGAGGTTGAGGCGGCCAGCGAGTTCCGCTATCGCAATCCCATCATCACGCCGACGACGCTTGTCGTGGCCGTGTCCCAGTCGGGCGAGACGGCCGACACCCTTGCCGCCATTCGCGACGCGCGCATCAAGGGCGCCAAGGTCTTCGGCATCACCAACGTGGTGGGCAGCCCCGTGGCGCGTGAGAGCGACGGCGTCATCTACACCAAGGCCAACAAGGAGATCGCGGTCGCCTCGACCAAGAGCTTCATCGGCCAGGTCGTGAGCCTTACGCTGCTGGCTTTGCTGTTGGCGCAGGTTAAGTACCGTCTGACCACAAAGCAGGCGCGCATGCTGTTCCGCGAGCTTTCCGATACGGCCGAGCAGATCCAGTGGATTTTGGATACCCAGACCGAGGCCGTTCATGAGGCCGCCCTGCTGTGCAAGGACGCGCAGTCGGCGCTGTTCGTGGGCCGCGGCATGGGTGCCGCTATTTCCTACGAGGGCGCGCTCAAGCTCAAAGAGGTCAGCTACTTGCACGCCGAGGCCTACGCCGCCGGCGAGATGAAGCACGGCCCCATTGCCCTGATTGACCCGGGTTTCCCTGTCATCGCTGTGGCCACCAAGAGTGCCACCTATGACAAGACCGTGTCGAACCTCATGGAGTGCAAGGCGCGCGGCGCCAAGGTCATCGTCGTTGCCACCGAGGGCGACGAGGAGATCAACAAGATCGCCGACTGCATCATCCGCGTGCCGGTAGTCCGCGACGTGTTCAGCCCCATCACGGCGAGCGTCCCGCTGCAGTTGCTCGCTCGCGAGGTGGCCATCCTGCGAGGTTGCGACGTCGACCAGCCCCGTAACCTGGCCAAGAGTGTCACGGTAGAGTAGTTGGTTCCGCCGTTCTAGCGACTAAGGCTCGGCTCCGCATCAAGACGGAGCCGAGCCTTTTTTGCATTTGACCAGATAAAACCTGCCAAAATGAACCTGTCCCTTTTTGGCAGGTTAGCGGAGCTTGCTGGTCTCGAAGTACTCGGGGAACTGGTCCAGAACCTCGGTCTGGTTGCGGAACATCATATGCAGGTGCTTGCTAACCAAAAAGCTCGCTTCGATGGGGTCGCGACCGGCGATAGCGCGGCGAATCTGCTTGTGTTCGTTCACGATGTCCTGATTGTCGAGAACCTGCGTGGCAGCGCGCAGCCAGCGGAAGCGCTCCAGGTCGGCATTGGTCTCTTCGAGCCACGACCACACGGTGCTGCGACATGCGATGCTAAAAATCATGTGATGCATGAGGTTGTCGCTCAAAAAGAAGCCGATGCGATCCTCTTCGGCCATGGCCTTTTCCTGCAGCACGATGGCGCGGTCGAGCTGCTCGATGCCGGCCGACGTGGCGCGCGCACAGCACTCCACAATCACCTGCTTTTCCAGATGCTCGCGGATGTAACAGGCACTCTCGGCAAGGGTGAGGTTGATGGGTGAGACGTAGGTGCCGCTTTGGGGCACGGTGCGCACCAGGCCTTCCTGCGCCAAGCGAACCAAAGCCTCGCGCACAGGGGTGCGCCCCATATCCAGGTCGTCGCAAAGTTGCTTGACGCCCAGCTTTTCGCCCGGCTTGTAGTCCAGGTAGACGATTTTGCGTCGAATGGTGTGGTAGGACTGGTCCTGTAGGCTCGTTTCCTGCTCGCCGACGTGCATCGATTCTTCCATAGCGCCTCGCAACTGTTCTATCAAACTCATATGTCAGTTGTTAATTATGCCGCGAATCAGCTCTCCGCGGTGGGTAATTCGGCTGTCGCCCGAGAACTATTGCGGCATCTTAATCTGTGTTTGCGCAAGGCTGCGCTCAATGTTGCCGTATCATAAGCCGTCGCAAACGTGAAAGAGAAAGAAGGAATCCCATATGCACCTGGCAAATATCGTACGCGAGCGCTGGAAGGGTGTCTCGTTCTGCCTGATCATCGCTATCCCCGCAACGCTGCTCGGCAAACAGATTGAGGTGGTCGGTGGGCCGGTATTCGCCATCCTCTTTGGCATGGTCCTGGCGCTCGTCTTTCCCAAGAATCGTCGCGAACAGCTCGCCGCCGGCGTCACCTATACGTCCAAAAAAGTCTTGCAGTACGCGGTTATCCTGCTTGGCTTTGGCATGAACCTCTCCCAGATTCTGTCCAAGGGCGCCCAGTCGCTGCCGATTATCGTGGCGACGATCTCGACCTCGCTTGTCATCGCCTTTGTGCTCTGCCGCGTTATGAACGTGCCGGGCAAGATCGCGACGCTTGTAGGTGTGGGTTCGTCGATTTGCGGCGGTTCGGCCATCGCTGCGACCGCGCCCGTCATCGATGCCGACGATCGCGAGATTGCCCAGGCCATTTCGGTCATCTTCCTGTTTAACGTTATCGCGGCGCTCGTGTTTCCGACGCTCGGCGGCATGCTCGGGCTGACCAACGAGGGCTTTGGCCTGTTTGCCGGTACCGCCATCAACGACACCTCGTCCGTAACGGCTGCGGCGAGCGCCTGGGACAGTATGCATCCCGGCGCCAATGTGCTCGAGAGCGCCACGGTGGTCAAGCTCACCAGGACGCTGGCCATTATTCCCATCACGTTGGTTCTCGCATGCTGGCAGATGCATCTGGCGCGCAAGGCCGGCGGTGACGCCAAAAGCACGTTCTCCCTTAAACGTGCGTTTCCCATGTTTGTGCTGTTCTTTGTGCTGGCGAGCGTGATCACTACGGTGTTTCAGCTTCCCGCGTCCATTACGGCGCCCATCAAGGAGTTGTCGAAGTTCTTTATTGTGATGGCCATGGCGGCTATTGGTTTTAATACCGATATCGTCGAGCTGGTCAAAAAGGGCGGCAAGCCCATCGCGCTGGGCTTTTGCTGCTGGATTGGCATTGCGTGCATGAGTTTGGGGGTGCAGCACGTGCTGGGAATCTGGTAGAGAAGTAGCTTATTCGCGTGCTGGTTGCTGGTGAGCGCATGCCTGCGGTGGAGCGATAGGAGCTCTTGCGGGTATGGCTTGTCCGCAGGTTTATAAGTCCCGAAGAGCTCTTATCGCCCCGCCAGGATGGCGATGCGGGGCAACACCTATACTCGCAGGACGGCGCTTTCTGCCCTATAGTGTTTGGTGAGCAATATCGTTCAATTTTGAAACACTCGGTCGTGCGACCGTCGGCGGTTGCACGTCGCCGCGGACAGGGGCAAATCATGGATAGCAATGCCAAACTGAACATCTTGACCGATGCCCTAGCTGCCGCCGGGGCCTCGGCATTGGCAATCGATGCGCATGGGGACGTCGCGATCTCGACCATGAATGACGCGGCGCTTGAGCGGGATGTGGCAGCTTTTATTGCCGAACGCCTCGACCGTATAGGAGACGGCGCGCGTCTGGTTATGGGACATGCGGGTACGCGCCTGAGCCTGACCGTTCGCCCCACCGACAAAGAGGGCGGGGGCCTTTGGGTCGTCGTGGTCCGCGAGGTGCGCGGTGCCGCGGCGCATGCGGGCATCGAGTGGCTCAACGCCGACGAAGTTGAGGCCCGCTACGAATCGAGCGCGTACGGCATCGTTGAGGGTGCCGCTGCGGTAGCTGCACCGGTTGCCGAGAGCTACGCGCGCGGTGTGCCCCTTATGCTCGAGGGCGAGCTGGGAGCGGGTCAGGTCGAGATCGCCAAGCGCCTCTATCTGGACGGTCCTTTTGCCGATCAGCCCTTTGTTTCCGTCGCGCTCGATGAGCTCACCGAGCGCGGTTGGCGCCATGTGCTCAAAAGCTCCGAATCGCCGCTGTTCCAAACGGGGCTGACACTTTGCATTGAGGGATGGAATGCGGTTGGCCCCCAGCGCCTTCGCGAGCTCGTTTCCACGATGGCCGACACCGCGTTGGCGACGCGCTGTCATGTGGTGCTGACGGCGAATGACATGCCGGGCGGCAGCGAAAGTGATCAAGCCGCCTTTGTGACCGAGCGCTTCGCCTGTGCGGTGAGCGTGGCGCCGGCAATCGCCGAGCAGGGAGCCGCGTCGACGAAGGTCGCGCGCTATTTGGAATATCTCGCTGATGCATTTGGGACGGCAGTGCCCACGCTGTCTGCCACGGCGACGAAGACGCTCGATGCTTACCGCTGGCCGCGCAATTATCTGCAGCTCCGCGAGGTCTCGGAACGACTGTATATATTGGTGGGGGCGGGCACGGTGGACCGTGCTGTGGCGGAGGAAGTGCTCGCCCAAGAGGACGTGATTAAGACCGCAACCTTTGGCGCCCCGACACTCGAAAGCGACCTGTATATCCTGCGACCGCTGATCGATACCGAGCGAGATATCGCGCATCTGGTTGTAGACCATCTCCATGGCAACCGAACCCGTGCGGCGGAGGTGCTGGGCATAAGCCGAACAACGCTGTGGCGCTTGCTGAAGGACGATGACCGTTGAGCGAGGCGCCCATGACCGCGCGCGACGCGTGTGCTACAGTCCAAAGCGTTATTGTTTCGATTTGGTTACGGCGTGCGAGGGCATATGGCTGAGACTTCAAAACCGAGCCGCAGAAGGCGGAGTGCCGCGCCGGTCAACCGACGCACGACATCGGTGACGTGGGGCAAACACGCCTCGGGGTTTGATGGCTCGTTCAAACGCACTAAATACGGCTATCCTTCGGCAAGCGCCCGCTTGGCCATGCAGGCAGAGTCCTCGTTGTGGGGCCGCAAACGCGTGGTGGGCTCAAAGCTCAAGCACGACGGAACGCTCGGTTACATCAGCCGCGGGGCGGCTCGTCGCAGCGGACTCAATCCGGCTGGTTGGCATCGTTATGTTCCGATCGCGGTCGTCGTTGCAGTGATCGTCATCGCACTCGCTGCGCTTGGCTACGCCGGCGGTGGCGCCAACTTGGACGCAGTGTTTAAATCGCCCGAGCTCGCGCATGCAGGCACAGAAGTTGTCGAGGGCGCTCAGGCCCAGATGGGCGTCGCGCCCCAGCGCGGCATCGTTGCGGCGGCCACCACCATTGCAGATGCTCAAAAGGACGAGGGCGAACAGGGCAGCGAAGCCGAAACGACTCAAACGAACGAAACGACGACAACGGCGACGTCAATATAAGTTGCGAGTGGGGTAGCCGGCTAAACCCAGTTCAGCTCACAAAGGGTCCGCAAGCAGACTTATTCCGTAAAGTACAAGTGATAGAACTACCGTTGACAGGTTGGTCAATTGACCGCCACGGCGCAGAGAGCCTAAAATTGATTCTAACTATAGGGGATTTCTCTCGATGTCGAGTACATCGGCGCGGGTCGCCCTCATAGCCGCTTAGGATGTTGGCGCTGCTCCGGCATTCGAGGCTCGATGTCGGACGTCAATAACGACGGAAAGGAAGGTGACGGGATGCGTAGATCTGCATTGGGCCGCAAAGCGCTTACGGTGCTGGTTTCGGCCACGATGGTTGTTTCGATGATGCCAACGGCGGCTTTGGCCGACGCCGTGGGCGCTGGCGAAACGCCTACAGAGCAATCCCAAGTCAAGAAAAATGAGCCGGGGGGGTGACTCCGAAAAGGTAACCGACGCTGATTCGGTTGATAACGGCACCAGCGAGGACGCTGCTAACGGGCAGACGACTACCGAGCAGGGGCCGACTACTCAGACTGGCGATAATTCGCAGCAGGGGACTGAGCCCCAGGAGCCTGCGGCTGCAGAGATCGCCGAGGTCAATGGGACTAATTATCCCACGTTGCAGGCAGCAATTGACGCCGCGCCGCGCAAGGCAACGGTGAAGCTGCTGACTGACACGACGGAGAACGTCACAATCTCCACGAACTATGTCACGCTCGACCTGAACGGCCACACCCTTAACGGCAGTACGGGCGCGCGCAAGCCGGCGCTGACGGTTACGGCCAGGGTCTACGTCACGGACTCCAGCGCGGCCCAGACCGGTACCATCATGCGTGAGGACACCGCAGAGAACTCCGGCGTTTCTTCCCACTACGTCATCGACGTTCAGGGTGGCAATAGCGGCTGGCTGTTCTTCCAGAGCGGCAACGTCAAGAACGACAGCGGCGCTGGTGGAACGAAGGGCGCGTCCCTTGTTCGCGTTGGCGACGACAGCAAGCCCGGCGTACCTGGTTTGACTATTAGCGGCGGCACGTTCACGCAGGATAACTTCATCGTCCTTAAGTGCGACCACGGCAACCTCTACGTCAAGGGCGGTATCATTAATTCTGCGAACAGCTATGCGATCCAGAACTGGAAGAACGCCACCATCAAGGACAACGCGGTCATCAACGGCAACGTCTCTACGTGGACGTACGGCGGAGGCGGCTCTGACCTTCAGATCCAGGGCGGCACCGTCAACGGCGATATCGAGTCGGTGACTTACGACGGCGCCGAGGGCAAGGCAGCGAAGGTCGCCATCACCGGCGGCACGGTCAACGGCTCACTGTACACGATTGACTACAGCGCAGGCACCACCACCGATGACCCCACGAAGGCGGCGATCGAGGTCACGGCTGGCACGTTCAGCACCGATCCGTCTCGCTACCTGGTTGAAGGCTCCACTGTTGCCAAGAGCGAAGACGGCACGTTTGGCGTGGCAAAGGCCTACCTTGCTCAGGTTGGCGAAACCAGCTACTACACCATGGACGAGGCGTTCAAGGCTCAAACCAAAAGTGGTGAAGCCATCACTTTGCTGCGCGACTACACCACGGGCAGTACCTTCAACTCTGGAACCGTTGCTCGCGTGGTTGACCTGAACGGCCATACCTGGACGTGCACGGGAACCGACGCGAACTCCGCGGCGTTCGAGATCAATTACCCCAACGCATCGCTCACGGTGAAGAACGGCAAGGTTGTCAGCTCGCAGCTCGTCGGCCTGATTCCGTCTGCCTCGGGCGGCACCATCACGTACGACAACTCCACCCTTACATTCGAGGGCGTTGAGGCCTCTACCACCGCTACGAGCGGCATCGAGACGAACGGCAACAACACGAACGACACCGTTGTCCTGAAGAACAGCACGCTCAACGTTCCCAACGGCTTCGGCATTTACTTCCCCAGCAGCGGAACGCTGACTATCGACAACTCCAAGATCAACGCGAAGACGATGGGTGCGCAGGTGTGCTCGGGCAGCCTGAACGTTAACGCCGGTAGCGCGATCACCGTGTCGGGCGATCCGGTTGCGAAGACCGAGAACGACGGTGCTATCCAGGACGGCGCGGCAATCTCCGTTGTCAACCGCCCTGGCTACAAGGGCCTTGGTAAGGTTGCCATCACCGGCGGCACCTTCACGGCGAAGGCTGGCAATGCGGCTCTTAAGGCCTACACCTGGGATTCCTCGACGAAGCAGGAGTCGGCTTTCGACAACTCCGCTAATACGGTTGCCGTTTCCGGCGGCACGTTCTCGTCCGCCGTCTCCGCCGACCTGTGTGCGGAAGGTTATGCGCCTGTCAAGAGCGAAGATGGCACTTACGGCGTGAAGGGACGTGGCACTAAGGACCGCCCCTACACGCTGGCTGAGCTGGATGCTATGACCCGCGCAGATTACGTCGCCGCACAGAAAGCATTGGGCGGCACCATGTACGTCGAGGTGGGTAACTATTCCTACGACAAGGACGGCGTACTGGGCAACGGCGTGCGCAAGGATACCCCGGGCCAGAACCCCGATCATTCCAAGCTCAACTCCTACGGCGAGAACGGCTATCTGAATGAGAACAGCGATGGCGCCAATGGCAAGAACATTGTGTTTGTCAATGGCAGTATCACCAGCCGTGCTAAGGGCTACACCGACATCGACAACATCGGTACTTCCCTGCTGCTGGCGGTGCCCGCCTACACCAATGTGACGTTCGAGGGTATTACCTTCAACAACGTCATGAGCTTCAACTACCAGCTGTATACCTTCCCGTGGAGTCAGTTGGGCGAGCTGAAGTTCGACGGCTGCACGTTTAACGGCATCATCGTGGGCGCTATCGCGGCTCAGACGCTGACGTTCAACGGCTGCACATTTACGAATTATACTAATACTGCCAGTGCCAACAACTCCAACCCCACGTGGATCCGGCCTGCCTACGGCAACTGGACCGCGGGCGACAACAAGGGTCAGGGCGACAACTTCCAGTCCCTGACCAGGATCAACTTCACCAACAATACCGTTACCAGCACCCGCCCCGTGAAGTTCGAGAACATTTCCCAGTGGGATATCAGGAGCAAGGTCACCGTCACCAACAATATCTTCGACATCAGCCCGCAGGGTGGCGATACGGCGATCAAGAATGTCGGCTTGTATCTTGGCGCGCACAAGAATACAAATGCGTTTGACCTCGTGGCGGATGGCAACACCAAGAGCGACAAAACTGCCGCGCTGTACACCATTCCCAAAGGGGAGACGTCTCTGCCCCTCGGCTCTACCGTGACGAATACGAACGGCAATCAGATCGAGCTGACTGATGCGCTCAAGTGGAAGGCCACCGATACGGAGCAGGACAAGATCGTCCTGAAGACGGTGCCTGCCAAGGGCGCGTACTTGCTGCAGGATTACCGCCGCGGCGACCAGGCCTCTTGGACGTATCCGACCAAGGACGGCATGGCGTTCGCTGGTTGGTATAAGGACGCTGCGTTCAAGACTCCTTGCGCTGCAAGTGATGTCGAGGGCGCTGCCTACGCCAAGTTCGTGAAGATCAGTGATTGTATTCAGTACATGGGCGGTTCCCTGCGCATGGATGGCCCCCAGGCATCTGAGTCTACGTCACTCCGCTTTGGATACATCACCGCGGTGCCCGATGGCGCTAAGTACATCGAGAGTTCGTGGACTTGGAACGACGGCACAAATGATCGCAAACCCGTTAAAGCGGATAAGCGCGTGCTGTTTGAAAACGGAAAGGCCCTGGCAAACCTCGTCCTCACAGGTGTTCCGAGCAATTCTTATTCAACGACCGTTCATGTGACTGAGCATCTTAAGTACCAGACGGTTGATGGGACGACGGTGGAAGTTGCCGAAGCCTCACCGAATCAGCATTCCGTAATAACGGTTGCCCAGGCGATTCTGAAAAATCCGGGAGCGTCTTCAAGCGAGCAGAGTTATGCTCAGCAGATTTTAGCCACTATCAGTAAGGAGTAGTTAAATGGAAAAGTACACGGAGCCCGAGCTCACTGTTATCGAGGCTGACGCGGAGGATGTTGTGAGGACTTCAAACCTCGGAGATAACGATACACCCTTTATTCCCGCCCAGCAGTAAGACTGCCTTGCTGCCTTAAAAGCTAAGAGGGGGTCGCTCTGTGCGGCCCCCTCTTCTAATAAAGAACGGACTGAATGTTGAAGATGGCAAAATCGAGCAGCGTAGGGAGCCATATGGCGCAACGGCCTTCCCAAAAAAAGAAAATCATCTGGGCTGTCGTTGCCGTGGCGACCGTTCTTTTTGTGGCGATCATTGCGATTGCTATGAGCCATGGGGGCGAGGATTCTAAGGATAAGGCCGCTGGGAACATCGAAACAGTTGCCGAGCAATCGGAAAACGTTGCTTCAACATCCAAAGATGATGAGGCAAATGGCGGTGCAGCTGATTCGCCTACCGGTTCCGAAACCGCTGACGCCAATAAGATGGCGAAGAAGGCAGATGAGTCCGGCGGTAAAGCAGATAACAATACGTCCTATGGCGGCGGAAATGGCTCGAACAATAGTGCTCAGGACGCTTCGAATCAAGATGAATCAAGTGGCAATACCGATTCTGCTGGCGAAGATGAGCCCGGTGAAGTTACGGAACCCGACGGTTCTAAGTGGACGGGCTATTACAAGTAGATGGGATCTGTGTTGGAATCGCACCGCGTTGCCCGAACAAGTTTTGAATTTGACGATGGAGCATATCCCTTTTGCATGCGTATTGCCGATCTTGTTGTGAGGGTCCATCCTCTGCATGCACAGATTGCGCAGCTTTGCCGAGACTATATCGCTTGCGATGCCGACCCTGAAGCTCGTGTTGATTTTGATGTTAGGGTCACGCAGGCCGATATCAACTTTGAGCGCGATATGGCCACCGAGGGTACGGACTGGACCGATGCCTATCTGGAGACGCTGGCGGCGCAGCGTGCGATTGCGAATCGACTGCCCGAGCAGCATCGACTGTTGGCCCATGGCGCGGTTATCGAATTTGGGGGGCGTGCCTATCTGTTTACCGCGCCGAGCGGAACGGGCAAGTCGACCCATATTCGCCTGTGGCGCCAATACCTGGGCGATGCCGTGCGGGTGATAAATGGGGACAAGCCGTTTGTTCGTATCCCGGAGCATCACGACGAGCTGCCGGTGGCCTACGGCACGCCGTGGGCCGGCAAAGAGGGCTGGCAGTGCAATGACTCTGCCTCGCTCGCCGGCATCGTGCTGTTGTCCCGCAGCGAGCCGGGCGCATCTTCCATTCGCTTGGCGAGCGCGGCGCTCAATATCGATAAGATAATGCGGCAGGTGTACTTTCCGCCAGATGCGGATGCCTCGGTGCTTACGCTCGACCTGTTGGACGCCATGCTCGCGCGCGTGCCGGTGTATGAGCTGGCCTGCGATATGACCGAGGATGCCGTCCGCACGAGCTTTGAGGGCTTGACCAGCCTGGATTACCGCGATTATGTAAGGAGTGCCTCGCATGAGGATTAAGCAGGGATTTGTTATGCGCGATGTTGCCGGACAGGCTGTCGCCATCGCCACGGGTGAGGCCAGCAAGTCGTTTCATGGTATGGTGAAGCTTAACGGCACGGGTGCTGATATCTGGCGCGGCGTGGAAGAAGGACTAGACGAGGCAGCGATTGCCGGGCGCATCGCGGCAAAGTATGAGGTCGATCCCGAACGCGCGCGCGAGGACGTGGATGTGTTTATTGCGCGCATGCGCGAAGCCGGGCTCGTGGAAGGTTAGTTCTACGTGGCATCTGCACTCGACAACCAATCGCTTTATCTCTTGCACCTGCTCTCCTGCGCACTGCGTGGAGAGGCACCTGCCCCGTTGCCGACGGGGGTAACGTGGGATGGCCTGTTT
The DNA here is from genome assembly GCA_900542165.1 of uncultured Collinsella sp. GTDB lineage: Bacteria > Actinomycetota > Coriobacteriia > Coriobacteriales > Coriobacteriaceae > Collinsella. The sequence goes on from UQMM01000011.1 coordinate 32,074, forward strand.
GCCCTTGCGCGCTGGAACTCGGTGACGACGACCTGTGCGTTCGCGGTTGCTTCCTCCCCCGAGGCGGACTCGTCCGAGCGGATACGCTGGCAGACGGAGGTCGACCAAAACCTCATGCGCCATGCGGTCTTTGACATGGAGCGTGAGGCCGTCTTTGTCGCTATGGACGAGGCCGGGCTCGCTCACCTGCCGCTCAAGGGCGTGGTGACGTCGCGTGCCTATCCACGTCCCGAGATGCGTTGGATGTGCGACAACGACTTTTTGTTTGGACGTATTCGTGAGGACGGCTCGGTGGCTGCGGCGACCGAGGCCGATGCCCGCGAGCTTCGACGCATTATGGAAGGCCAAGGGTTTACGACGGCACATTTTGGCACGGGCAACCACGACTCGTACGAGAAGGCCCCGTTTCTTAACTTTGAGCCGCACCGCGTCCTCGCCAACCCCGAGGTTGCGTGGTGGGAGTACTACGTAGATCCATGGGCAAAGGCGCGGCGCGTCGAGGGCGCATCGGGGCTTGCCTACGAGTTCGCGCGTGAGGATGCGTATCTCTTCCACATCGCGCATATGTTCAAGCATTACTCGGCATCGGGCCACGGTGTGCGAGGGCTTGCCGACGAGTGGGCGCTCGTGCGCGCTTGGGGCGGCTCGATGGACCGCTCGTATCTGGACTGCGAGCTGCAGAAGCTGGGAATGGCCGACTTTGAGGTTGACTTGCGCCGCGTTGCCCAGACTGTGGTGGAAAAGGACGCCTGCGGCCGCGCGCTTGCCGGCGACGATGCGGCATTGACGTCGGATGTGGAGCGGATGCTTGCCTACATGCTCGGCAGCGGCACATACGGCACGGTCGCCAATAACGTGCGGAACCAGCTCGAGGAGGAGGCGGCTGAGGGTGGAAAGAAGGGCTCCCGTGCCCGTTACCTGCTCAAGCGCGCCTTTCCGCCGCTCAAGAAACTCCAGCAGGGATACCCTGTGCTCAAGCTTGCGCCGTGGCTCTTGCCCGGGGTATATGTGTATCGCCTGGTGGTAAAGCCGTTTACACGGACGGCGCGACTGCGCACGGAGCTCTCGACCGTGATGCACGAGGGCGAGGAATAGCATGGGCGAGCGTTTGAGGGAAGGCTCGTCCAACTCAGTCGCCTGTGCCAGCGCTCAGACTGCCGGCGATGCGTCTTGCGGAATTGATGCCGTGCTGGCACGCGACGGCGTGTGGGTGAGCACGACGGCGGGCGTGAGCATGTGGCCCATGCTGCGCGATCGTCGGGACACGATCGTCGTGCGGCCGTGCGAGGGGCGGCTGAGCCCGCTCGATGTGGCGCTGTATCGGCGCGGCGACGCTTACATTCTCCATCGGGTGATCGAGGTCGTCGACGGGGGCTATCGGATCCTGGGCGACAATTGCCTCGAGGTCGAGGACGTGCCCGAGGCGGCCGTTCTGGGCAGGCTCGAGGAATTTTGGCGCGGTGACAGACATTGCGATCCGCATAGCCGTGGCTGGCTCGCCTATGCGCGCGTTTGGCTGGTGACCTGGCCTGTACGCCGCGGGCTTAAGCGCGCAAAGGCTGCGCTAGGCCGCGCTGCTCGAAAGGCGGGGCTCAGGTGAGGGATCTTCGTTGGGTGATCTCTGTCTGTGGACACGAGGTCCGGTTGGTGTGGGCGCTCTGTGCCACGCGCTGCGTCTCGGCGTTGATCGCGGTGGGATATGCGCTGCTCATGCAGCGGGCGGTCGATGCCGCCGTCGCGCACGACTCGGCTGCGTTTTGGCCGGCGCTCGCTCTGTTTGCGGCTGCGCTTTTGGCACAGGTGGTGCTTTCGGCGGCATCGAGGTGGCTCTCGGAGTCTGCGCAGGCACGCATGGAGAACGCGCTGCGCGCCCGTGCGGCCGGCGCTGTGATGAGTGCCGGTCGCTTGCCGGAAGGGCGGGCTTCGGGCGAGGTGGCGAGCGTACTTACCTCGGATGTCTCGTGCGTTGCCGAGTCTGTAGTGTCAATCGTGCCCGAGGCCGCTTCTATGCTGGTGCGCGCCGCGGCGGCGCTGGTCTTGATGTTTGCGGTAGCACCCGCACTCGCCGCGCTTTTTGTTGTGGCGGGCGCGCTGGGCGTGGTGGGCTCTCTCGTCATGCGCCGCTGGCTTAAGGGCTTGCATGCCGCCGCGCAGGCGGCCGAGGGTTCCATGCGAGCACGGCTGCAAGAGACGCTCGAGAGCTTGGTGGTGATTCGCTCCTTTGGTGCTGCCGGGCGCGTCATGGAGGGGCTCGCCGGCCTTATGGATGAGCAGCTTGCCGCGCGCGAGAGGCGTGCCGGTGGCAAGGCGGCGTCCGGTGCCGTCTTTAACCTGGCTATGCAGCTGAGCTATCTTGCTGGTTTTGGCTACGGCTGCTGGGGCATCCTAACTGGCCGGGTGAGCTACGGCACCCTGATGGCGCTTGTGCAGCTTGTGGGACAGGTGCGTGCTCCGTTCACAAGCCTCTCGGGCCTCTTTCCGCAGTCCGCGGCGATGTCTGCCAGCTGCGAGCGGCTGCGTGCCGTGGAGCCGGCCGCCCGCGGCGAGCGTGGGCCTGCCTGCGGCACATCGTTTGCTGCCCTGCGGTTTCGTGGTGTTTGCTTTGGTTATGCGGACGGTCCGCGTGTGCTCGATGGCTTTGATGCCGAGGTCCGCGCGGGCGAGTTTGTTGCCGTGACGGGGCCCTCGGGCGTGGGCAAGTCCACGACGCTCATGCTCGCGCTTGGAATGGAAGATCCCGGCGAGGGCTCGGTCGAGGTGGAGTTCACGGGCCCCGGAGGCGAGGGCGCTGCCGTGGAGGCAATTGTCGCCGCCGACCTCGCGCCCGGGACCTTCGCCTACGTGCCGCAGGGCAATATGCTTATGAGCGGCACTGTTCGCGATGCCGTCACACTGGCGGATTGTGGCGGGGGAGGGGATTCTGCACTTGACGAGTCTCTTTACGCCGCCTGTGCGCTTGAGTTTGTGGGTGCTCTGCCCCAAGGCGCGGATACGCCGCTGGGCGAGCACGGCAGCGGTCTTTCCGAGGGCCAGATGCAGCGACTTGCCGTGGCACGCGCCGTCTACTCCGGCGCCCCGGTGCTGCTGCTCGACGAGTGCACCTCGGCGCTCGACGAGGCGACCGAGCGCGAGATGCTCGATCGCCTGCGGGCGCTCGGCCGCACGGTGATCATCGTCACTCATCGCCCCGCTGCTTTGAGCATTTGCGACCGAACGATTGACCTGCGCTAGGGGCTTGGGTGTGAGGGCGCATGCTACCTAACGTACACCACGTTGTCGCGGCGGGGTTTGGGCTCGGGTAGCGTGTCCTCGGCATAGCCCAGAATGCAGTGACCGACACCGCGCAGACTGCCGTCGGCGGGCAGGCCCCAGCTGGCCAGCAGCTCCAGGCCCTCGGGCGAGTCAAAGACCTCATGCGCGCGGTGAATCCAGCACGAATCGACACCCAGTGCATAGGCGGCGTTGAGCAAGTTGCCCATGGCGAGCGAGCCGTCTTCCAGATGCGTGGGCACACTGCGGTCGACCAGCACCACCACAACGGTCTTGACGCCATAGAAGGGGTCGCTGTTGCTGCCCATGACCTGGGCGTTGAGCTGTGAGAGACGCTCGACGGTCACGGGGTCGGTGACGGCGACAAATGTCACCGGCTGGCGGCCCATGCCGCTCGGTGCATATTGGCCGGCTTCGATAATACGTGCAAGCTTTTCGGCCTCGACGGGACGATCGCTGTAGTTGCGGCAGCTGCGACGGTGGATGAGTGCTTCGATAGTCTCCATGGTGTCTCCTTGCGGTGGCGTTGCAGATGCCCCGTTCATACCCGTCGGGCTCAAACGGTAGACGGTCAATTACCCGGCCAAAAGGATAGATTCCAATTGGGAAAGTAGGTTTGCATAAAAGTACCTTCAAAATGTGACAAACAAATGGGAAGGTTAAACGTTTTATCCCGTCTACCCTGCGGTTTTTTACCACTTGCCTAAATGACGAACGCATAACCTCTGATAAAGGTTTTACTAAAGGAGTACCAACGTTTATCAATGCGCCGTGGTGGCGCCGAGCCAGGAGGTAACATCATGTTCCAGGCTGGAGATGTCGTCGAGACCGACTTCGAAGGATTTCTGAAGCTGCTGCGTTCCAAGACACGCGCTTTTGTGACGATTGACGATCACGAGTACTACATCACGCACACCGATGGCTATTGGCGTGTTCAGGATTGCGAGGCCCTCAACGACAAGGGCCACTTTACTGACTGCTCCGAGCTGGTCAACACGGTCTGCGAGGTCGTTGAGCTGCCGTGGATTGCCGGCAAGAGCCTGCATGACAGCTTCTCGGGCGCTACGGTCTATGAGGCCGTCGCCGCTTAACAGGCAATAAAACCCGATTTTCACGTGACCGCTGGCGCCGCCCCCGCGCCGGCGGTCTTTTTCTGCCGATAGGCCATAAAAGTGCACGCATTTGCGGAGAGCCTGTTGACGATAGTCAAAACTCGGACTAATCTAGAGACACATAATTGGTCAAAAATCGGACAATTGAATGGTGGGATAGATGAATAGTGCGGTTACGCTGGTCGACTTCGACCGGTTGCTCAATGGACTCGACCATATCTATTCGGAGTTCTCGCGCGCCTGCGGTCTTTCGGACTGCGCTTACTGGATGCTCGTCGATACCAGCACGGCGGGCGGCAGTATTGCCGTAAGCCGTCTGACAAGCGAATGGTTCTACAGCAAGCAGACCATCAACTCGGCAATTAAAACCTTGACGGCGCGGGGCTTCGCAACGTTGGGGTTTGCCGAAGGCAGCCGTAAGAATAAGGTTGTGAGCCTGACCGAAGAGGGCAGGCAATTTGCCGAGCGTTATGCACTGCCGGCGCAAGAAGCCGAGCAACAGGCTTTCGAAGTGCTCGAGCCCTGGGAACAGCGCGAAATCATGCGCCTAATCGGAAAATTTTCCCATGCGCTCGGCGATGAGTGCGATGCCTTTAAGCAGCATATCGCTGCCGAGAGCCAGGCCGAGAATCAAGGTGAGGGGGAGTCGTGCGACTCTTAATGAGGTTTATGAAGCCGTATCGCAGGCTTGTCGCGGTGACGTTGTTGGTGCTGCTAATCGACAACGTTGGCACACTGCTGGTACCCACGATGTTGGCGAACATGGTCAACACCGGTATCACCACGGGCGATGTCGACTACATTTTGCGCAACGGTCTCTACATGCTTATCGCGACCGGCATGGCCAGCGGCGGCGCGGTGTTGGGCTGCTATCTTTCGGCGCGCCTGGCCGCCAACGTGGCCTGCGATATCCGCAATGCCGTCTACGACAAGTCGCTCGAGCTGTCTGCCAGTGACTTTGAGCGCTTTGGCACGGGTTCGATGATCACGCGCTCGCTCAACGACATCAACGTGATTCAGCAGGCGATTCTGCAGACCATTCAGCTGGTGCTGCCGGTGCCGTTCCTAGCGGTGGCAGGCATCATCTTCGCCTGGCTCATCGATTCGGCCATGGGCATGCTTCTGGGCGTCGTGGTTGCGATCGTGCTGGTTGCGGCGGTCTTTACGGTTGCCAACGCGGCTCCGATTTTTATGCGCTTGCAGAGCTTTATCGACCGCATGAACGTGGTGCTGCGCGAAAACATCGTGGGCGTGCGCGTCATCCGCGCGTTTAACAAGGAGCGCCACGAGGAACGGCGTCTGGACGAGGTGTTTAGCGAATACGCCGCCAACGCCATCAAAGTCAACCACCTGTTTGTGGGCCTCGACAGCTCAAGCTTCTTTTTGATGAACATCGCCGAGGTGGCGGTGCTGTGGGTGGGCGGCAACCGCGTAGGCGCCCACGCCATGCAGATTGCGAGTATCTCGGCGGTGCTGGAGTACGCGCTTCTGATCCTGTTCTTTGTGATGATGGCGCAGATGGTGGTGCTAACGCTGCCACGCGCCGCGGCGTGCCTAAGCCGTGCGCAGCAGGTGCTGGAGATTGAGCCGAGCATCGTCGATGGCCAGCGTACGCTTGATGCGGCCGCGTCCGACTCAAAGGACGGGGCCGATGCGGTCGCCGTGTTCGATCATATGTCGTTTCGCTTTGACGATGCCGACGAGGACACCCTGTGCGACCTGAGCTTTGCCTGTCGTCGCGGGCAGACCACCGCGATCGTCGGCTCGACGGGTTCGGGCAAGTCGACGGTGGCCAAGCTCTTGTTGCGCTTCCACGATGCCACCAAGGGCGCCATTCGCCTGGACGGCGTCGACCTGCGCGAGCTTTCGCAAGACGACATCCGCGGGCGCATTGCCTATGTGCCGCAAAAAGCATGGCTGTTTTCGGGCACCGTGGCAAGCAATCTGCGCTTTGGCAACGAGGACGCGACTGAGGCGGACATGCTTCATGCGCTGCAGGTTGCCCAGAGCACCTTTGTGCTCGATCAGCCGCAGGGGCTCGATACCCCGGTGGCGCAGGGCGGCACGAACTTTTCGGGCGGCCAGCGCCAGCGCCTGGCCATTGCTCGCGCGCTCATGAGGCGCGCCGACCTGTATATCTTCGATGACAGTTTTTCGGCCCTGGACTTTAAGACTGATGCCGCCCTGCGCCATGCGTTGCAAGATGAGACGCGTGACGCTGCGGTGCTCATCATCGCGCAGCGCATCTCGACGATCTTGCACGCCGACCAGATTGTCGTGCTCAAGGACGGCGAGGTTGTGGGCTTGGGCACGCATGGCGAGCTTATGGAAACCTGCGAGGTGTACCGCGCCATCGCGGAATCGCAGATGAAGGGAGGTGAGTAGCATGACCGAGGAGCTCAAGAAGCAGGGCGGCGTTGATGACGCCGTTGCCGCGGGGCTGGTCGAGGAAACGGCTGCCGTGGCACCCGAGCTGGATGACGCCGCCAAGGCTGCAGCCGAGCGCGAGGCTCGCCGCCAAGCGCTCTACGAGGAAAACGAGCGCGCCGAGGACGAGCGTGCCCGCGCTGAGGCAGAGCGCATGCGCGATGTGGACGACGAGGACGAGGACGAGAAACCCCGCGACACCTGGGCGACGGTGCGCCGCCTGTGGAGCGAGGCTGCCGGCGACCATTGGCGCTTCTATATCGTGTTCGCGAGCATTGTGTTCTATGCTATCTTTAACACCGCTGCGCCGGCATATAGCGCCCGTGTGATCGATGAGCTGTGGGGCCACATTCAGGTGGCGTTTGCCAACGATACCACCTTCAACATCACCTGGGAGAACTGCGGCAGGACCATCTTCATCTACTTTATGATTTGGACGGCCGCTGCCTCGTTCTACGCGCTCCAGAGCTTTTTGATGTCGAGCGTGGCCGAACGCCTCAACCTGCGCCTACGCAACCGCATCGCACAAAAGCTCAACCGTCTGCCGCTTGCCTACTTTGACGCGCATCGTCCCGGCGAGGTCGTCAGCCGTGCGACCAACGACTTGGACAAGATGTCCGAGAGCATGCAGCGCGGCTTGTTGCAGCTTCTGGTGTCGATCGGTACCGTGGTGGGCGCCGTGAGCGTGATGTTCGTGTTTAGCGTGCCGCTCACGCTCGTCTTTTTGTTCTTTATGGCGCTGTCGCTGCTGATGACCAAAGTGGTCTCGCGTCGCACGCATGACGTGACCGGCGAGCGTCAGGAGTGGGTGTCCAAAATCACGAGCGCGGTCGAGGAAGGCTATTCGGGTCGTCTGGTGATTCGCGCATTCAACCGCGAGCATCAGAGCTCTGCCGAGGTGCACGAGGCCTCGGGCGAGCTGGCGCGCGTGAGCACCAAGGCCGACTTTATGATCAACGCCGTCGGACCCGCGGTTCGCTTTATTGGTCGCCTGGCGCAGATCGTGATCGCGCTCGTGGGCTGCAGCATGCTGGTTGCCGGCCACATGACCGTCGGCGTGTTCCAGGCGTTCTTCCAGTTTATCTACGAGGCATCCGAGCCCATGACGCAGCTGTCGTTTACCTTTAACTCGCTGCAGAGCGCGCTGGCGAGCGCGGAGCGCGTGTTCGACCTGCTCGATGAGCCCGAGATGGAGGCCGATCCGCAGCCGGGCGAGGCCGCCAAGCTGCCGGGTCGTGTGGAGGGCCGCGTCGCCTTTGAGCACGTGCGCTTTGGTTATTCGCCCGACAAGCCGCTTATGCGCGACGTGTCGTTTACCGCCGAGTCGGGCCAGAAGATTGCCGTGGTGGGAACCACGGGCGCAGGCAAGACGACGCTCATCAACCTGCTCATGCGCTTTTACGAGATCGACGGTGGCCGCATTACGCTTGACGGTGTGGATACGCGCCTCATGGACCGCGGCGAGCTACGGCAGCAGTTTGGCATGGTGCTGCAGGACGCCTGGCTGTTCGATGGCACGATTGCCGAAAACATCGCCTATGGCTGTCCCGAGGCGACGCGCGAGGAGGTCGTGGCGGCTGCGCGCGCCGCGCAGGTCGACTTCTTTGTGCGCACCATGCCGCAGGGCTACGACACGCGCGTGGCCAACGATGCCGAAAGCATCAGCCAGGGCCAGCGTCAGCTGCTGACCATCGCACGCGTGCTGCTCAACAACCCGGCGATTCTCATCCTGGACGAGGCGACCTCAAGCGTGGACACGCGTACCGAGCTTGCCATCGGCCGTGCCATGGACGCGCTTATGCGCGGGCGCACGAGCTTTGTGATCGCGCATCGCCTGTCGACGATCGTGGACGCCGACCTGATCTTGGTCATGGACCACGGCAACATTATCGAGCAGGGCACGCATAAGGAGCTGCTCGCAGCCGAGGGCGCTTATGCCGACCTCTATCTGAGTCAGTTCGCATAATGTGACAAAGGGACAGTCCCGCATGTCGCATCAAAAAGAAAGGCGCGCCGGGGATGAATTCCCTGGCGCGCCTTCTTGCGTTGATGCCGATGTCGTTTTGTGCCGCTTGCGTTCCTAGCGTTCGTCCACGAGCTTGGCGACGAGGGCTTTGAGCTCGGCCACCTCTCGCTCGAGTTCTTTGACGCGGCGGGCGTTCTCGGTGATGCCTTGGCGGTTGAGGGCACTCTGCTCGGCGGCGTCATCGGGCATGTACTCGCGATGCTGCTTGGCGTCGAAACTCTCCTCGAACACGCGGCAGCCGTTGCGCTTGATGATGCGTCCCGGCACGCCCACGACGGTGCAGTTGTCGGGCACGTCTTTGACGACGACCGAGTTGCCGCCGATCTTGACGTTGTTGCCGATGCGGATGTTGCCGAGCACCTTGGCGCCCGTGCCCACGGTGACGTTGTTGCCCAGGGTGGGGTGGCGCTTGCCGGTTTCGTTGCCGGTGCCGCCGAGCGTAACGCCCTGGTAAAGCACACAGTTGTCGCCCACGATGGTGGTTTCGCCGATGACGACGCCCATGGCGTGGTCGATAAAGAAATGCTTGCCGATCTGTGCGGCGGGGTGAATCTCGACGCCGGTGATATGACGGGTGAGCTGCGAGAGCACGCGGGCGAGCGAGCGATGGCCGTGCTCCCAGAGCCAATGCTCGGGTACGTGGTTCCACTTGGCGTGCAGGCCGGGGTACGAAAGGAAAATGACCAGACCGTTTTGCGCGGCGGGATCCTGCGCTTGGACGGTCTTGATGTCCTCGCGAATGGTATTGATAAAGCTCACCGGCCGCCCTCCCTTAGCGCCATGGCAATGCGATTCAATAAAGTATAGCGATTCGCTAGGGATTAGGAAGGGCAATCTTTCACGGCTTTGCGTGACAGGTGTCAGTTATGCAAACTTGCTGGTAATGGAGTCATGCTTTTGTGCGGTCGTGTGCATGGCCGCGTCGCAACCGTATACTGGTCAACTTGGACGTGTCCGCGCCCACAACTGAGAGGTTTTACTTCATGGGTTTCATCAATTTTATCGCCGAGCTGCTTAAGGATCCGCGCACCGCGATCGCCAGCTGGATCGCCGCCGGCCCGCTTATGGCCTACGGCTGCGTGTTCCTGATCATCTTTATCGAGACGGGCGTGGTGTTCTTCCCGTTCCTTCCTGGCGATTCGCTGCTGTTCGCCTCGGGCTTTTTTGCCCACAACGGCGGCTTTAACATTGTGGCGCTTCTGGCCACCGCATGGGCCGCAGCCATCCTAGGCGATCAGTGCAACTTTATGATCGGTCACTTCTTTGGCCGCAAGATTATCGCTTCGGGCAAGGTCAAGGCCATGACGCCCGAGCGCATCAAAAAGTCCGAGGACTTCTTGGACAAGTGGGGCCACCTGGCCATCTTCCTGGGCCGCTTCTTCCCGTTTATCCGCACCTTTGTGCCCTTTATCGCCGGCATGGGCGGCATGCACTGGCGCAACTTTGTCATCTTTAACGTGCTGGGCGGCATTACCTGGTCGACGGTCTTTACGCTGCTGGGCTACTTCTTTGGCGGCATCCCCTTTGTGCAGGAGCACTTTGAGCTGCTGATTATCGGTATCGTCGCCGTGTCAATCATCCCGACCGTGGTCGGCCTGGTTAAGGCTAAGCTGGGCAAATAGAACGCCGCATAGTATCGTGCGCTAAAACCTACACGGTAACAGTTGCGTTGCATTATCCAAAACAAAACGGGATCCGTCGCTTGAAGTCGACGGATCCCGTTTGCGTTTGAGGGGAAGTGGGCGCGCAATGCGCTTGGCAGCAAGCGTCGCGCAGCAACTTAATCAACTGGAATCGGCGGTGGGGTGGTGGGGCCGTTATTGAAGAGTGCCGCAATTGCGGGAACGGTTTTTGCGGGCATCCAGTTTGCCATGCCTTCTTGCCAAACGAGAGATTCGGGAGCAAGTGATTTTGAGGCAACCATGGAACTCAGCGTGATGAGGTCGAACGGTCCGGTTGCCGCGCCGTTAACAGCAACGTGGAAACGATCTTGCCGCGGAATGGGTGGGGGAACGGGGGGGCCGGAGATTCCCGCCGGAGTGTTGCCCATCATGTTGTCCATCGCGCCGGCGATGTTCCGACCGACGGAACCGCCTATGGCCATGCCCGCGGCGATCCCAGCCATGTTCATGCCGCCGTTGCCACCGCCGCCGAGGCTGATGTCCGCAGCTCCATTATCGCCCATATGTCCGAGCGCCTCTGCGCCAGCGACGCCAACGGTGGTCTGCGCTTCCACCTGATAGGCGGGGAAGTTAGCAGTCTGAGTCTGCTTGTGGACGCGATATTGTCCTTCCTCGCGCTCAATACGCAGACGTTCCTGCAGGTTTTCCATTTGAACGCGCTGCATATCATGGATGTTCTTGATGTTGGCTTCGGTTTGGGCTCGGACGGTGGCCTCGGTCACATCGCGTGTTACCGCCATGAGCCGAGTGTAGCCGTCGCTCTCCTCGTCCACGTCGATGGCGGCGATGTCTAAAGACGAGAGCTCTATGCCAAAGACCTTGCGCAGCTGTGGAGAAAGGTCGTTGTTGGCAAGTTCCGAGAGGTCGTCGGTGCGGCCAGCGAGCTGCAAAAGAGGGGTCCCGAGTTTTGAAGGCATATTGGCGACAAGAGATTTAACTCTGCGCGAGACCGCATCGCGAACTTGACTTTGAAGGTCTTCGAGCGTGAATTCATCAAGACGGTGGAGCTCGATGAATTCACGGTAGTCGGCGATTTGGAAAGTAAGGGTCCCTCGCACGGCAACGGGTACTCCAAAATCGGGGAACCGCTGGTCAAACACATCGAAGTAGCGCACGGCAAAACGTGATTGAACAACCTTGGCAAGATTGATGAAGTAAACCTCTGCCTGAAACGGTGTGCCACCGCCATATGCGGCCGCGACAAAGCTCGCAATGATGGGCAGGTTGGAGGTATTGAGCGCCTCATCAAAAGGTCCCTCGATGAACTCTTGGATCGCGTCTTGTCCCTTGCGACGGCAGGTGAAAACAGCAACAGAACCCTCGCGCACACGGAGCGATGATCCCCAGCGGATTGCGTTTTCACGGCGCACATTGTTTGCGGGTCGCCATTTCCAGATGAGATAGTCCTTCTCATCACAGCGGATTTCATCCATCATGCCGACGCGATTTTGATTAGCCATGATTTACTCCCCTGAACAAGCGGACATGATGCAGCAAAAAGCTATGCCGGCGACACTAAACAATACGAGCGCGATCAAAGGCCCCCAAGCACGAAGCCTCGATATGAAGGCTCTCTTTTGAATGTCAGTTTTGAGTTCTTCGAGTAGCGCAAAGTCCTCGCTATCGCCAAAGAGATGCTCCGCTTTCGCGTATGCCTGATCGAATTTGGAGCGCCATGCATCGGCAAGTGCGTCTTCTGCAGTGCGATACATGTAGTCGTTTGGGGGAGCGATGCAGTTGCCGCTTGCCATGGCGGCGAACTCGATAAGGTCATCTTTATTGGTGGGGATGGGCCAGCTTCGAATCAGGCTGATTTTGCGCTCGTCAGTTGCTGTCGTGGTGTGGGAATCGCTGTTTCGTTTTTGAGGCCGCTTGCTCTCGATTAGGTCGAGCTTTTGCGAAAGCAGTGCAATCGAGCCGTCTGCCACATCGCGGATTCCGAAGCCGCATGAGGGACAGATGACCGCATTCTTGTCGACTATCTCACCGCAAGCGGGGCAGCGCGTAATAGCGGATTTTGGTTTCGTTTCTTTTGTAGGGGGCTCGCTCTCCTCGGCGTGCGCTCGCGAGAAAACGGGTTCGAAAGGTGCCGCGGCCGCATCGATGCGCTTCCCGCAGTTTCCGCAAAAGACATCGCCATCAACGAGCTTTGTCCCGCAGTTTGGGCAGTAGGCCATTATCAACTCCTTAACGTGCCGACATCGAGACGGGGTCCAGGTGAAGCAGACACGTCGATGCGTTGTAATCCTTAACTATTGCCTTGATGTGTACGTTTGTGCCGGTGCGGATTTCATCGAGACTGTCGTCAAATCCCATATCAAAGGTATTGACGTTTTCGTACTGCATTTTGGGACCTTGAGCATGGTTGGGGTCGTAGTCGCCGGCGTGGATCAAAACATCCCAGCGCGTGTTGTAGTTAGCGTGCGGGGCGAGGTAGGCGATATTGCCGTCAAACTCAATAGTCTTGCCCGCATACTTGGACACAAACCAGCTCGCGTCCATGTCGCTGGAGGAGAGCAGTGTCGCAAGATCGGGGCAATTGGCCGTTGTCAGTACGGTATCTTGTTCGGAAGCGGGCTGTGCGGCCTCGGCATTTTGCTCGGGAGAGTCAGTATCCTCCGTTTCTGCTTCTTCTGCCTCCTTCTTTTGGGTAGGCTCGCTGTCCGTTTTCTTTTTCTCTTTCTTCTTTTCATTTGCCTGTGATGGGGCCTCTGTACTGTCGCCGCTATCGGTTGAGGCCTTTACTTTTAGGCTAATTTCAATCTGGTCATGTTTTGGATATACGGTGCAGCTGACTTTTTCGTTCTGATCGACCTTGAACGTTTTTCTTCCGTCGACGCTTGAGTCGTCCGCTTTCTGGACCCTAAGCGTGTGCTGCCCCTTGTCGAGCGTGAGGTCCCATGAATCTTCGGCTCCGTGGTCGAGGGTCCCGACTTTTTCTGAATCAACGTAGATGGCAAGATCGTAGCGAGAGAAGAGGAGATTCTCGCTGCAATCTACGGAAAGATGGACTGGGTAGCTCGGGGCATCCTGAACGGATTCGCTGGTTTTCTTTGAGTCATTTGCACCGAGCACGATCGCTGCGACTGTAAAGATGGCAACTATTGCTATGCCGATGCCGGCTATTTCAAGGATTCGCCAAGGGTGTTGGGGTGCGTGATTTGCCCCGAGTTTTTTCTGAGCTTGTGATATCGAGGCCGAGGATTTGCGGGCGATGGAATCAAAAACATTTGAGGTGCCTTTGCTGTGGGTTGTTTTTGATGGCTGCACTTCAAAGGCTTCATCGAGCCCGGCGGCATCCCGATATTCGGACGGAGAATCATTCGCCGTAGAGTTCACATCCTGTTTGCCAGCGGCGCTTGCTGTTGTGTCATCAAGGGCGTCTTTTGCGCGGCTAGCGAGTTCGCCCACGGCGCCCGCCGCGATGGCTCCGGCCTTTGCTGCTAGTCCGCCAAGCGCGTCTGCGGCCGTTGCCAGGCTGTCGGTCAGCTCGTTTGCGGCCGTTGCCAGGCTGTCGGTCAGCTCGTTTGCGGCGGCACTGTTCGTAGGATTGTGGGGGATTGGAGGGATATTACTTGCCTCGCCAGAGGGGGCATTGTCGGAGACGGGCTCGACGGGACCGGTTCGGTGGGTTTCTGGAGTGCATTTGGCGATGTTTATCTCTGAGCCGCATTTAGGACAAAAATGCAGGCCGGGGCGTAACTCGTTTCCGCATTTTGGGCAAAAAGTCATATCTGCCTTCCATAAAAATCGTATGGTTGCGTTTGCCAACTCGTCGGATATAACTCACGCTTAGGAAGGGGAATGACTCGGTAGAATCGAAAGGGTTTAAGGTGTTGGAGTGCTTTAAGACCCTGTTCCGCTTTTGGCGATCATTGGACAGCGCTGGTCATTTTATTGTAGGGCTACAAGAGTCGTGATTAATCAGTTGCCAACTGAATCGGAGATGCTGTCGGCGAACGGTGCCCCGGGCCCTACCACTGGGCTGCGTAAATATCGCAGCTTGCATGCGTGGGCGGATTGTTGACGTCGATCGAAACAGGGACTGTCGAGCCGACGGCGGGGCAGTCGCAAAAATTGTTATAGCCGGCAATAATCTTGCCTTGTTTGTCGCGCAAAATAGCTGATAGAAAAACCTGCGTCTTATCAAAGCTGCTCGGAGCATTTTGGAGTTTGAGCTTTGCCAAGAATGACTGCATGCCGTCTGCCCCAGCGGACTCGGTGCTATCGAAAATTTCGTACACCGGCGCTTCGGTGGCGGCGGCAAGTGCAACGTCGCTGGGTGTGACAGTTTCGAACTCAACGCGCGCGGGAGCGGTGCCATTTCCTGTCTGATCGCCAAAATAGACGGTCTGGCCGGGCTCGATGGCGCTGTAGGTTTTCTTATCCGTAAAGATTAGGTTGTCGTCCGCGTCGTATCCGTAGACCTTAATGGTGGGAAATGCGATAGCGGCAGGGCCGTCGGAGTTTTTAAGGCCGATGCCAAAGTGGACGTACCCGTGCCCATCAACCGACCAACCTGATTCCGCGATCGAGAGTTCGGCGGACAAATGGCTGGCATCGCTTGCCGAATTTGCTTTTTTGGATGTCGAAACGCCGTCAGACTGGCCGACTTGCGATGAGGACGTGGGCCCGTTGTCGTTTTCTCGGCCGGCGTGGAACGTCGAGATGGCAATCGCGCCGACTGCCATCAGCCCGGCAAGCATTGCAGTGACGAGTGCCAGTTTTAGCGACAAGCCGCCAAAGGTCTGCGTCCTGCTTTTGTCTGGGTTGCGCTTAGGCGCATGCGTGCTCGCCGCCATTTGGGCATGGTCGGTTTGCCCGTCTGTGCCAGAAGATGCTCTATCGTTTCCCGGTCGAGGCGAGCCGGAGAGCACCCCCGCCATCTCTGCCGCAGACTGGAATCGCGCGCTTGGCTCAAACGAGCAGGCACGCGTGATGGCATGGACGAGCGTCGCGGGTGCATGTTCAAGAATCGACTTAAGCGCTTGCTCATAAGCCTCGTCATCAGGACGGACGCCCGTAAGCGCAAAGCCAAGAACGCGTCCGATGGAGTAGACATCACTTCGCGCATCGGTCTGGGCAAAGCCGTATTGTTCGGGCGAGGCGAACCCCCAAGTTCCGAGGGAGGTCGTGTCCTTGCTTGCCCCTTCGACGCGCATGCGGGCAATACCGAGGTCGATGAGGTGTGCGCCGTCCGCGGCAACCACGATATTGTTGGGGGAAATGTCACGGTGGACGATACCGTGTCTGTGGAGCTCCTCGGCCGCCTCACAAAGCTCGACGGCAAGCGATGTTGCCTCTTTCGGCGTCAACGGCCCATCGGTTTCGATAACTTTGGAAAGCGACCGACCCGGCACAAAGTCGTAGACGACAACAAAGTGCTCGGGTAATTCGTAGGTCGCCTCGACGCGGGGAAGGCGGGGCGAGCTGCATTCGGTGAGTGCCGACCATACATTGCGGCGGGCAAGCTCCTGCCGAATCTTCTTTCGCACGAAGGGACCGGCTCCGTCAATCGTGACGAGTTCGGTAATGCCGTCTTCGCCGCGTGCGAGTACCTGCGCGACGCGATAAGTGTCGTCAAGGCTCATGGCATGCATGAGCTGGTTGTCGTTCAAGCCGTCCTCCCTTCATGGTAGCTGGGCAAATGCCCCAAGAATGATATGACAACGATTGTTCTGTTTGTTCAGTTGGCAACTGAATCGCGTATGGAGAGGATAGCGTTACGGGGCTCGCACAGACGTGGGCGTTTATTTGAGTGGGTTGGTTCCCAAAAGCGTTTTTTCGCCCAAGCGGTAAAGCTCGTCATCGGTGCAAGCGCGACTCATGCCGCGTTCGATGCACCAGATGACGATGGCGTCGCGGCGATCCTTGCACCAAAGCTCGGCGACGCTGTCGAGTCTCAGAAGGCGCTGAGTCTCTCGAAGCGTGCAGCCGATGCCGAGTGCCAACATGATGGCGTGGTCGCGGCCGGGGCGGCTTTTGCCGGCAAAGATGTCGTACACAACGGTCGGGTTAAGGCCCGAGTTGCGTGCGACGCCCGAGCGCTTGATGCGGCGCTCGTCGATGAGGCAGCGCAAGTACGAGGGAAGCGTTTGGTCGACGGTTTCGCCTTCGTCAAGATAGGCGTCGATGCTCGAACTGGCCAACAGCCGCTTGAGCAGGTCTTCCGTCAAGTGTTCGCGTTTGTTCTGAGTTGCCAAGGGGGCTCCAATCATCGTCTCGACTTTAGAGTATATCGATAGGGCGGTCGCGGGGCGCATGGGGCGAGTGGACGCCGCGGCTTGGAGGATGCCCATTTACCCCGGTGAATTCCGAAGCAAATGAAAATACTTTACTTAGTTAAAGAAAAGCGTTTTATCGGACGCGTACGGGGAGTACAATCTCGTGCATGCGAATCGACGTGCCATCGGCTTTGATGCTGTTCGCGTGTCCCGTCCGGCTCTACGCTCCGGGCGTGCGACGTTGCGACGCGGTCGGCCTCGGTCCTTGCGTGCGGGTTCGCGAGTTTGCAACTGTGTATGTAAGGAGCGACATATGACTGTCGAGAAGAAGGATATCGATTGGGGTAGCCTCGGCTTCGGCTACATGAAGACCGATTACAGCTACGAGGCTCATTGGAAGGATGGCGAGTGGGACGAGGGCGGCCTGACCACCGACCACACCCTGCATGTCTCCGAGTGCGGCGGCATCTTCCATTACTGCCAGGAGGTCTTTGAGGGCCTGAAGGCCTACACCGCCGAGGACGGCAGCATCGTCTGCTTCCGTCCCGACATGAACGCCGAGCGTATGTACAACTCTGCGCAGCGCCTCGAGATGCCCCCGTTCCCCAAGGACAAGTTCGTTGAGGCCGTCAAGCAGGTCGTTTCTGCCAACGCCGCCTGGGTTCCGCCCTTCGGTTCCGGCGCGACCCTGTACGTGCGTCCGTTTATGATCGGCTCCGGTGACGTGATCGGCGTGGCTCCCGCTCCTGAGTACACGTTCCGCATTCTCGTGACCCCGGTCGGCCCGTACTTTAAGGGCGGCCTCAAGCCCGTCAAGCTGCGCGTTTCCGAGTACGACCGCGCCGCACCGCACGGCACCGGCAATATCAAGGCCGGCCTGAACTACGCCATGTCCCTCAAGCCCACGATGGAGGCCCATCGCGAGGGCTATGCCGAGAACCTGTATCTCGACTCCGAGTCCCGCACCTATGTCGAGGAGACCGGTGGCGCTAACGTCCTGTTCGTGAAGGAGGACGGCACGCTCGTCGTTCCGCAGTCGCACACCGACTCCATCCTGCCCTCTATCACCCGTCGTTCGCTCGTTCAGGTTGCTCAGGACCTGGGCATGACCGTTGACCAGCGTCCCGTCGAGTGGGCCGAGGTCAAGGCCGGCACCTTTGTGGAGTGCGGCCTGTGCGGCACCGCTGCCGTCATCTCCCCGGTTGGCGAGATCGACAACAAGGTCTATGGTGCCGATGAGACCGTGACCTTCCCGGCTGGCTACACCGAGATCGGCCCCGTGATGAAGAAGCTCCGCGAGACTCTGACCGGCATCCAGTCTGGTGCTGTCGAGGACAAGCACAACTGGGTTTACACCGTCGCGTAAGCTGCCATAGCTGTTCGGCCCGAGGGCAACCTTCCTTTCCGGCGCGTCCTCGGACATGAAAGAACCTCCGCTGCGCACTTCGTGCGGCGGAGGTTCTTTCGTCCTGCGGAGTGCGCCGGAAAGGAAGGTTGCCCTCGGGCCTGCGTTACCTCGGCGTTGCCGCAATAGGCCATAATTAATCTGAATAAAGATGGTGCGCGGCCTGTTGGCCGCGCGTTGTGCGTGGATACGAAAAGAGCCCAAGGTTTGTGCCTTGGGCCCCAAAGGGTTGATGAACTGGCTTAAGACTCGGCCGTGATTGTTAGAACTTGACGGTCGGGGCCTGGCGGGCTGCTTCGGCGGCCTCAAAGCCCTGGCGCTCCTTAAACTGGAAGATGCCGGCAAAGATGACAGCCGGGAACGTCTGAATGGCGTTGTTGTAGCTGAGCACGCAATCGTTGTAGCTCTGGCGTGCATAGCTAATCTTGTTCTCGGTATCCTCGAGCGATGCCTGCAGCTGCGTAAAGTTGGTGTTTGCCTTAAGATCGGGATAGGCCTCGGCTACGGCGAAGAGCTGACGCAGCGCACCGGTCAGCACGTTGTCGGCTTCCATCTTGGCCTCGGGCGTGGTGGCCTTGACGGCGGTGTTACGCGCGCTGATCACGGCGGAGAGCGTCTCCTGCTCGTGCTTGGCGTAGCCCTTGACGGTCTCGACCAGGTTGGGGATCAGGTCGTTGCGACGCTGCAGCTGCGTATCGATGTTCTGCCAGGCGTTATCGATGCGGTTACGCTTGGTGACCATGTTGTTGTAGATGCCGGCGATGGCGCAGACAATCACAATGACAACAACGATGCCGATGATGACGGTAATCATGATGTCTCCGTTTCGAATGGCCGCGGCGGCATGCGCCAGCTGCCGTTGGTTAACGCTACTAGTATACCCGCAACGTTTTGCCGTGCCGAACTTTCCGGTAAGCGTTATGTTTTCGGTGGGGTTGGCACCGGGGCAAAGCGTGCGAGGTACAGGTGTAAGATATGCGACAGATTGACGAGTGTTGTCTTTGCCCTGAGGATGGCGATACGGATGGACCTTCGCATCAAGAAAACCTATCGTGCTCTGTTCGATGCCTTTACCGAGCTTCTCGAGGAGCATCGTTTTGAGGACCTGACGGTTGCCATGCTGTGCGACCGCGCCATGATTCGCCGCACGACGTTCTACAAGCACTTTCGCGACAAGAACGATTACTTTGCCTTTTATATCGATGAGCTTATGTCGGGCTTGCCGCAAAAACAGCCCGATGAGGCCGGCGCAGTGTCTGCCGAGGACGTGCGCGCGCTTCGACACGCGATTTTGGACGATGCCATGGATTTGATTCTGGCGCACGAGCAGCTCATGGATAACATTTTGGCTAGCAGCATGTCGGGTATGTTGACCAACGTCATTTGCGACCGTATTGCCCGCTCCATCCGCGAGCGTGTGATGAACGTGCTTGCCGAGGATGCCCTGGCCCCCGTGTCACTCGAGACGACGTCTGAGTTTGTCGCCGGCGGTATTATTCGACTTTTCACGATATGGTGGGAATCGGGCCACGATCTTGAGCGTCGACCCGAGATGGCCGACGTGGTCGATGCGCTGTTCGAACGGACCATGACGCCGGTGCATCACTAAAAGTGGCGGAGAGAGGGGGATTCGAACCCCCGGAACGCTCTCGCGCTCAACGGTTTTCAAGACCGCCGCATTCAACCGCTCTGCCATCTCTCCGTGAGTCGTAATGATAGCATCGTTTTGAATTTGCAACAGGGAAGGCGAACGATGACGATCACCGAAATCGACGAGAAGTTCATGCGCGAGGCGCTGGCGGAGGCGCGAGCCGCCGCGGCGGTGGGCGAGGTGCCCATCGGAGCCGTAGTGGTGTGCGACGGCGAGATCGTCGCGAGGGCGCATAATCGTCGCGAGCTCGACCAGGACCCTTCGGCGCATGCAGAGTTCGCGGCCCTGTGCGCCGCTGCCCAGGTGCTTGGCCGCTGGCGCCTTTCCGACTGTACGGTCTACGTGACGCTCGAGCCCTGCTGCATGTGCGCGGGGCTTATGGTCAACGCGCGCGTGGGGCGCTGCGTGTATGGCGCGTGCGACGCCAAGGCGGGCGCGTTGGGATCCCTATACGATTTGAATGCCGACTCGCGCCTGAATCATCGGTTTAATGTGACCGCCGGCGTGCTGGCAGACGAGTGTCGTGAGGTGTTGAGCAGCTATTTTAGTGGGCTGCGTGGCACCGATGGTGCTGGCTGCGGTTGTGGGGACGATCTTGAGGCACATGCCGCTCACGCTGAGGCGCTCGCGTGTGCCGAAGATATCGCCGTTGAGGCGGTCGATTTTGGTGCCGCGTGCCGCCGGCCCCGCCGTGTGCTGTTGGCGATCGATTCCTTTAAGGGCAGCGTTTCGAGTGCGCAGGCGGAGGCGGCGGTTGCCGAAGGCGTGCGCCGTGTGTGGCCCGATGCCGAGGCGTGCGCTTTGCCGCTGGCAGATGGCGGCGAGGGAACGCTCGACGCCGTTGCCGCCTGCGGTGGCGAGCTTGTGACCTGCGAGGTTGCAGGTCCCTTGGGCGAGCGTGTGCCTGCCCGGATGCTGGTTGATGTCGAGCGCGAGTCCGCGGTCATCGAGATGGCCGAGGCCGCCGGCATTGGGTATTCGCCTTGCACGGAGTCGTCGGCACTGGCCGCTACAACCTATGGCGTGGGCGAGCTCATGCTTCGCGCGGTTCGCACGGGCGCAAAGACACTCTATATTGGTCTGGGCGGCAGTGCCACCAACGACGGTGGTGCCGGCATGCTGCAGGCGCTGGGCGCGCGCCTTGTCGATGAGCACGGCTGCGATGTCGCTCCCGGTCTCGCGGGTCTCGAACACGTGGTGAGTATCGATTTGGCGCCAGCGCTTCGGGCGCTGAACGGCGCGCGTGTCGTGGTGCTTTCCGATGTCGAGAATCCGCTTGTGGGACGCCGAGGCGCCCTAGCGGTGTTCGGTGGGCAGAAGGGCCTGCCGACAGATGACGCCGAGGCGCTTCACAAGTGCGACAGCTGGATGGTCGGCTACGGCCGCCTGCTCGATACGGCAATTGCTAGGGCGCGGGCTCAGGGGTTGCTGCGCACGCCCAAGGGCGCACGGACATTTGGCTCGGTGCTCGGCGTGCCCGGTGCCGGTGCCGCCGGCGGCCTGGGTGCCGCGCTGCTGGCGCTCGGCGCGGAGCTGCGTTCGGGCGTGGAGACGGTGCTTGATCTGATTGGGTTTGACGAGCGCGTGCGCGATGTCGACCTGGTCATAACGGGCGAGGGCAATATGGACGAGCAATCCGCCGCCGGTAAGGCGCCGGTGGGTGTGGCCCGCCGTGCCAAGCGATATGGCAAGCCGGTGGCCGCTGTCGTGGGCGGTCGTGCCGACAACCTGGATGCGGTGTACGAGCAGGGTATCGACTTGGTTTTGCCGATTTGCCGCAAGCCCATGGATCTGGAGCAGGCACTCGATCCGCAAGAAGCCACAACCAACCTCATCTGCGCCGGCGAGGCAACTGCCCAAGCCTACGACCTCGCCCGCCTCTAAAACCCATCCCCCCAATAACTTGCGGTGAAATACGGAGTGTTTTTGCCTTTAAGGCGCCAATTCAGTCCGTATTCCACCGCAACTTCGTGAATTGCTATCCGAGGCTGGTCGACATGGGTCTCGAGTCGGACCGTTTGCCACGAAGTGCGGCCATCTACTACGTTTAACGGAACACCGTCGATCATCCCGAATTTTGCGAAATTAAAACCGCAGGTAGAAAGCTTGCCGGTTTTCGAAAAAAACCCGGCTATGGTTGACCCCTGCGGCCTAAACGTAGTAGATAGGCCCTTTTCGTGGCGCAGCACCGGATCAGTCTATTTGGGACGGGACTTTCTTGACTACTTTCGCCACCCTGATGCCCCAGTCAAAAAGTAGTCAAAAAGGCCCCGTCCCAAATTAGCTGTCTTGCCCCATCGGGCGGGAGCAGGTAAGATATACCGAGCGCCTAGCGCGTTCGATGGGTTCGGATGACGACATGTTCCGAATCTGGTCAGGTCCGGAAGGAAGCAGCCATAAGGAGCCTCTGTCGGGCATCCGAATCCATCGAGCGCACGGGCTTTCTTTTTGCGCGGTTTTACCAAACCGCGCAATGCTCGACGCTGCGCGCCACCCAGAGCGACAATTTGTCATTCAAAAGGCAAGGCATGACCAGAAGGTCTATGCCTTGCCTTTTTCATGCCAACTTGTTCGCTCTGGGTGGCGCTCGCTGGCTGCGCCAAGACATAGGCGGCCATGTGGTCCGGGCGTGACGGAGTGGTGTCTCGCTGGTCCTCGGCTTTGCCTGCGGGATCGCTCGACTACCAAACAGCCCGCCGGCACCGGGACCACTTCGTCCAAAAATCACCCGTAAAGGCGCGTTAGCCTAAATTAAATCTATCCCTTAAGGAATGCTGCTCGCTGGCGTTGTCTGGAGCGCGGTGGCTACGTGGTACAAGAGGCGGCGGTGCTGTTGCTTGAATTTTTGCAGTTAAAGAGGCCCGTTTCCCTGGGTTGGGGAAACGGGCCCCTTTTTGTCTCTGGGCTTGTGGATTGGCAAAGACAATAGCCGCTGGCGGCTATTTTGAGTTCTTGAGGCGGCGTGTGGCTGCGGCGGTTATTCCGAGGCCTGCGGCGGCGATTCCTGCGAGTGCTATTGCGCTCGGTGCTGCGTCGCCCGTGTTCGCGAGCTTGCCGGCGGTCGTATCTGCTTGCTTGCCGCTGCTCGTGTTCGCCTGCTTGGTGGAGCTCGATGGGGCGTCTTTGCCGGTCGCGGGCGAGCTGGCGGGCTGCGCCGTCTCGGCCGGCTGCGCTGAGCTGGAGGGTTTTGTCGTCTCGGCGGGTTTCGTTATCTCGGGCGAGGTGGCCTTGTCTGCCGCGGCTTTCGCCTCTTCGTATGCCTTGCAGGCGTCGTCATAGGCCGTTTGCGCTTTTTTCAAATTGTCGAGGAGCGCATCTCGCCAGGCTGTGAACTGGTCGGTATTGGCTTTATATTTCTCTGCAGCGCGTTCACAGTTATTAACTCGTCTTTCCTGATTTCTGAGGCGGAGCTGGAGCTCGCGGAGCTCCGTTTCGCAATGGCCTACTTGCGCTTTTGCCGTTACGATCTCACTGCGCAACTGCTTTATTTGTTGTTTAACAGTTTCGACAAGCTCCTCGTCGCCGAGTGCTTCGAGTGCCTTAAGCACCTCAAGTTTGTTGTCTAATTTTGCCTGGAGCTCGCTTACCCGGTTGATGGCCTCGTCGATTTTGGCTTGGCCTGCATCGACGTCCGCTTGCATGGTGGGAAGGAGTTCCCTCTCCTCGGCGGCTTGCGCCGCCATCTTGTCGCGGAGCTCTTGAAAACGGGCAATGTCATCATTGAATCTCGCAATTTTCTCGGGACTTGCGGCGTCTTTCGCGGCCTCGAGGTTTTTGAGCGCTTCCTGCATGGCTGCATACGCTTTTTCTTTTGCGGCGGCCGCATCTTCCATTTGCAAGGCAACTGCACCGGTGTGGGAGCTGGTTTCTGCCGCGATCGCCGTTACGGGGGCGATTCCCGCGACAAGTGCCGCGGAAAGGGCGATGCCCACAGTTGCTCGTCTTGCTCTTCTTGCGAGAATGTCGTTCATCTCGGCACCTCATTTCAAGGGTCGGCGACTAACTTGGTAGCACTAATGTAAGTATACCAAGTGGTCGACCCGACACTGGCTGGGTGCGCGCCTCTCCGCTTCTTTGGAAACCGAATCCTATTAGAAATGACGAGTTGTTTACGCTTCTTTTGGGCTCACCGTACTATCATGATTCGGATTGAGTGTGAATGATGATAGGGAGCGCCTATACATGATTGAGCTGCTCAGGCGTTTTGGTGGTAAGTTTCGCCGGTATATGGTGATCGGCCCTGCGTGTAAGCTGATCGAAGTGATCTTTGACCTGCTGACGCCGCTGGTGATTGCCCAGATGATCGATAAGGGTATTGGCGCACACGATGTCAACGCCGTCGTCCACTACGGTATGCTGCTTGGCGCCATGGCTGTGATCGGCATCTCGTTTACGCTCGTCTGCCAAAAGATGGCGGCGCTCACCTCGCAGGGCATGGGCACCGATATCCGCGGTGCGCTCTACCAGCACATCAACAAGTTGAGCTATGCCGAACTCGACCGCTTTGGCACGCCGTCGCTTATCACCCGCATCACCAACGACGTCAACCAGGTGCAGCTCGCTGTGGCGCTGGGCGTACGCATGCTCATCCGCTGGCCCTTCTTGGCGGTGGGCTCTATGTGCGCGGCCCTTGCCATCGACCTTAAGCTCGGCATGATCTTCTTGATCTGCACGCCCGCTATCGGCCTGGTGTTTTGGTTTGTCATGGCGCGCTGTATCCCGTATTACAGGCAGCTGCAGGCAAAGCTCGACCGCATCGCGCTTATCTGCCGCGAGGGGCTTTCGGGCGCCCGCGTTGTTCGCGCCTTTGTGCGTGAGGACCACGAGCGCGAGCGTTTTGCCCAAGCCGCCGATGACCAGGCCAATACTGCCATCGCGGTGGGCAAGCTCTCGTCGATCCTTAATCCCGTCACGTTTCTTGTGATGAACCTGGGCGTGTGCGCCATCCTGTGGGTGGGCGGCATCCAGGTCAACGTGGGCGAGCTCACGCAGGGTCAGGTCATGGCGTTTGTGAACTACATGACGCAGACGCTCACCTCCATCGTGTACGTCGCCAACCTGGTCGTGGTCTTTACCAAGGCGAGCGCCAGCGCGTCGCGTATCAACGAGGTGCTCAATTGCGTGCCGAGCATCGCTGACGAGGGCAACCAGCCGGTCGCGCTGCCTGAGCCGAGCGACCTGACGGGTGGCGCTGTTCCGGTCCCTGCGCTGAGCTTTGACCATGCGAGCTTCTCGTTTGGCGCCGGCGCGGCAAATGCCGTCAACGATGTGACCCTGGAGCTCCCGCTGGGCAAGACGCTTGGCATTATCGGCGGTACGGGTAGCGGCAAGTCCACGCTCGTCTCGCTTATCCCGCGCCTGTACGATGCGAGCGCCGGCAGCGTGAGTGTGATGGGCGCCGACGTGCGCACCTGGCCGCTCGACCAGCTGCGCCGTGTGGTCGCGACCGTTCCACAGCGTGCGTCGCTGGTGAGCGGCACCATCCGCAGCAACCTGACCTGGCGCGACGAGGCTGCGACCGACGAGGATCTCTGGGCGGCGCTCGACATGGCGCAGGCGAGCGAGTTCGTGCGCAACAAGCCGCAGGGGCTCGATACCCCGGTCGAGGCGGGCGGTAAGAACTTCAGCGGTGGCCAACGCCAGCGCCTGACCATCGCGCGCGCCCTGGTGGGCTCGCCTCAGATATTGATCATGGACGATTCTGCCTCGGCGCTCGACTTTAAGACCGACGCGGCGCTTCGCCATGCCATCCGCGAGCGCAGTGTGCGCGGTGCCGCCGAGGGCGGGCTGCCGCTCACGACCGTCATCGTGAGCCAACGTGTCTCGACCGTGCGCGACGCCGATATGATCTGCGTACTTGACCACGGTTCGGTCGCGGGCCTGGGCGCGCACGATGAGCTCTACACGACCTGCCAGCTCTACCGCGAGATTTGCCAGTCGCAGCTTCGCCGCGAGGAGCTCGAGGGTCAGCAGGGGAGCACGACGCCCGCGTCCGCTCCGACCGCCCCCGCATCCGTCTGCGCAAAGGAGGGCTGCTAAATGAATCCGTACACTTCCTCCGGTTCGGTCGCCACGATGACGGCCAACGTGTCCGGTAACGATAGCCTCAACGACCTGGGCGACGGTCCGCGCCAGCCCGGCGACCCCGAGCGCTATCCCGTGGGTGCGGTGACTCGCCGTCTGATGGGCTACGTTCGTCCGCATCGCATTTCGTTTGTTGCGTCGTTTGTGAGTGCCGCCATCTCCGTGATTCTGCAGCTCTACACGCCTATCCTTATCGGCGAGGGCATCGACCTGATCGTCGCCGCCGGGCAGGTGGACTTCGATGCGCTGCTGCCGCTCGTTACCAAGCTCGCGATTGTCGTCGTAGGTGCTGCGGCCTTCCAGTGGCTGCAGGGCTATTGCGTCAACCGCCTGTCCTACGAAACGGTGCGCGACATGCGCGTGGAGGCGAGCGATAAGCTCAGCCGCATGCCGCTCAGCTTTATCGACAGCCATGCCCACGGCGACCTTATGAGCCGCGTGGTCAACGACGTCGATCAGGTGGGCGACGGTCTGCTGCAGGGCTTTACGCAGCTCTTCACCGGTGTTATCACCATCGTGGGCACGCTCGCGTTTATGCTCTCCATTAACCTGACCATGACGCTCGTGGTGGTACTCGTCACGCCGCTTTCCATTTTTGCAGCTGGTGCCGTCGCCAAGCTTTCCAATAAGAGCTTCACTGCTCAACAGCGCATCCAGGGCCAACTCGGCGGTCATATCGAGGAGTATGTGGGCGAGCAAAAACTGGTGGATGCGTTTGCCTACGGCCCGAACGCCCAAGCGCGCTTCGACGCCCTCAACGCCGAGCTCTATACGGCAGGTGAACGCGCACAGTTTATGGGCTCGCTTTCCAACCCCGGTACGCGCTTTATCAACAACATCATCTATGCCGTGGTCGCCGTGATTGGCTGCGTGGGCGTGATCACGGGCGTGCCCGCTGCGCTCACGGTGGGCGGCGTGCAGATTTTCCTGTCCTATGCCAACCAGTACACCAAGCCGTTCAACGAGGTCACCAACGTCATTACGCAGATCCAGACGGCGTATGCCTCGGCGCGCCGCATGTTTGCGCTGCTCGATGCGCGCGAGCAGGAGCCCGATGCGGCGGATGCCGTGGAACTTGCCGCCCCGCAGGGTGAGGTGACCTTTGAGCATGTGGACTTTAGCTACGTGTCCGACCGCAAGCTGCTGCAGGATATCTGCATCGAGGCCAAGCCCGGCATGCGCTTTGCCCTCGTTGGCCCTACGGGCTGCGGCAAGACGACGCTCATCAACTTGCTGCTGCGGTTTTACGATATCGATGCCGGACGCATCATGGTCGATGGCCGGTCTTCGCGTGACTACACGCGCGCAAGCCTGCGCCGTGCCTTTGGCATGGTGCTGCAGGACACTTGGCTGTTCGAGGGCACGGTGGCGGAAAACATCGCCTACGGCTGTCCTGACGCCACGCGCGAGCAGGTTATCGAAGCTGCCAAGCGCGCGCATGCGCACAAGTTTATCGTGCAGCTGCCAGGCGGCTACGATACGGTCATCGGCGAGGACGGCGGCACGTTTAGCCAGGGTCAAAAACAGCTGCTGTGCATCGCGCGTGTCATGCTCACCGACCCGGCTATCTTGCTGCTGGACGAGGCGACCTCGAGCATCGATACCCGCACCGAGCTGCAGGTGCAGGCGGCATTCGACGAGCTCATGGCCGGTCGCACAAGCTTTGTCGTGGCGCACCGCCTGAGCACCATCCGCAACGCCGACTGTATTTTGGTCATGCGCGACGGCGAGATTATCGAGCGTGGCACGCACGACGAGCTGCTAGCGGCAGGCGGCTTTTACGCCGAGCTCTACCGCAGCCAGTTTGCCCAGTGAGCAAGCCCGTGGGGCAAATTAATCAATCGACAGACGGTGGTTTACATCTGTCACGTTAGTACTAAGATATTCATCTAATAAATTGCATTAGTGGCTTTAGTTTTGGGGGAAACGAGGCAACGTGACTATGACGTGCTCTTTGGTGGTTAACAGCAAGAGCGGTAATACCAGGATGGTTTCGGGCGCGATTAAGCGCGCTCTGCAGGCTGCGGGTGTTGAGTTTGTTCATGCCGCGGCGTTGAGCGACGATGCGGATGCAGATCAGGTTGCGCTCGAGGCGCAGGGCGCCTGCGCGGCCGACACGGTGCTCGTCGGTTTTTGGTGCGACAAGGGCGCGTGCACGCCTTCGGTTGCCGCGCTGCTCTCCGCTCTGCACGGCAAGCGCGTTTTCCTCTTTGGTACCTGCGGTTTTGGCGCCGACCAGAGCTATTATCAGCAGATTATCAATCGCGTGACCTCCAATTTGGCCGAGGATGCCGAGCTTGCGGGTTGGGCGATGTGCCAGGGCAAGATGGGCCCCGCGGTCAAGCAGCGCTACGAGGCCATGCTCGAGCAAGATCCCGACAACGCCCGATTTAAGATGCTGCTCGACAACTGGGTTGCCGCGAAGGACCATCCCACCAAGGAAGATCTGGACAACATGGCTGCAGCCGCCAAAAAGGCCGTGCTGGGGGAGTAGCTCCCATCGCTGACGGCGGTCGGTCCATCTTTCTAAATGAAACGTCCTCCCGGGCGTCGGGGCACGAAGTTCCCTGCTCTACAGTCCTGCGCAAGACGAAGGCCACATTAAGTGGCCTTCTTTGCGTG
>UQMM01000012.1 GCA_900542165.1 uncultured Collinsella sp.
GAACCGGTGCGCGTGGAACGTTCGCTGACGCTCCGCGCCAAAGGCTTCAAAGCGGGAGCCGCGCCCAGCCACACGCTGACGCTCCGCGCCGAAAAGGCCCGTTTCCTGCCGCCCGCAGCCACCGAGGCCGCATCGGAGTCCAATGACCGCCTGGCCGCCATGATGCGCCGCAGCGCCCGCCGCGAGGAAGCCTACGTGCCCACCTCGCAGCTCCGCCGCTTCACCCTGCCCGATTCGGCGCCCATCATGCGCCGCGTTATGGGCTTTCTGTCCGACCAGGCCCGCACGCTCATCCATGCCGGCGTGTCGCGCGATCGCATCTGCATCGATCCTGGCCCGGGCTTTGGTAAGTCGGCTAACGAGGACATCGTCATCCAGCGCGAGACTGCCAAGATGGCGTCACTGGGCTATCCGCTCATGTGCGCCGTGTCGCGCAAGCGCTTTGTGGGCGCCGTCTCGGGCGTGACCGAGGCCGCCGAGCGCGATGCCGCTACGTTTGGCGTGTGCCTGGGCGCCATCCAGGCCGGTGCCAACATCGTGCGCGTGCACGACGTCGCGGGCTTTGCGCAGTTCCTGAACGGTTACTGGGCCGTCGCCAAGCCGCAGCCGCGCCGTGCGTTTGTGGCCGTGGGCTCCAACCTGGGGCATCGTTGCGACAACATCCGCGCCGCGCGCGACATGCTCGCCGAGATTCCGCTCACCTGCGTGTCCAACTCCTCCAAGATCTACGAGAGCGAGCCGGCCTACGAGACGCGCCAGGACGCGTTTGCCAACGCCGTCATCGAGATTAAGACCGAGCTGGCGCCGTTGGTGCTGCTCGACGAGCTCATGAAGATCGAGGCCGAGCTGGGGCGCGACCGCTCCAAAAAGGCCAAGGCCAACGGTCCGCGCACCATCGACCTGGACCTGCTGTGGATGGACGGCGAGACCCACGGCGGCAAAAAGCTGCGCCTGCCGCATCCGCTGATCGGCGAACGCGACTTTGTGCTGGTGCCGCTCGAGGACCTGATGCACGACCCAGCGCGGTTCTTCCGCTACAACGGTGTCGAGGTCAAGGAGCCCGAGGACCGCGTGGGCCATATCGTGGGCGAATTGGGGCGTATGTAGATGATCGAGATGAATGCTGTTGCCGCCGGCACCGAGCTCGACGCGGCACGTGACGCGGGTCGTGAGGGCGTGTCCGCGGGCTGGTGCGCATGGAGCGCGGGCAACGCTTCGCTGGCGTTTTCGCTGGTCGTGCGCCCGGATGTGAACATGCATGCCTTCCACGGCCTGCCGTTTGTGGCCGCGATGGGCATGATGGACGCGCTCGTGGGAACGGCTGCGGCACCGGGGCTGGGCCTTGCCGGCAAGGTGGGTATTCAGTGGCCGAGCGATATCGTGTGCGGCGCGCCCGCGTTTGAGACGTCGTTCGCGCGCGTCGCCGTCAACGGTGGTGCCGGTGCTGCGGGCATGTTCGGTGCCGTGACGGTGGATATTGAGCGTTCGGCGCTGAGCGAGCTTGGTGTGGACGTGGCTGACGAAGCGCTGGTCGAGACGCTGGCCGCCGCCGTGCTGGTCCGCGTGGACGCCTGGGCGGTTGTTGCCAACACGCCGCAAGGCGCCGCAGGGCCGCTGGCTCCCGTGCTGGGCGAGTACTTCGACATGGTGCCGCTGCTGGGCCGCCAAGTTGCGGCGGTGTCGCCCAACGGTTTGCCGCTTGCGGTCGGTGTGTTTGCGGGCCTGGACATCTGGGGCCGAGCGACCATCAAGACCGATGCCGGCGAGCAAGAGTTTCCGCCCGAGGCCGTACGGATTCGCGGACTGTAACGAGAGGCGCCCGCGCTCAAAGATAACGATGACAACGAAGCCCTCTTCGGCCTGTGCCGGGGAGGGCTTTGCGTGACTGCGGGGTAGCACCTCGGACCTATTCCTCAAAACTGAAAATTTTTCGATTTTGAGGAATAGGCTTGGCGGGCATTTGCGGGGACTGTGGCATCGGGCGTGCTTGACTTAAGCCCCTGCTCTATCCCAGCTCCTGCATGCGGCGGTAGATTTCGCAGATGCCTTTGATGGTGAGTTGGCCGTCGACTATGTCGAAGGCGTCGGTCGAATCGGCGACGATGCTGGCGAGACCGCCCGTGGCGATAACGGTGGCATCCTCGCGGCCCAGCTCGCGCTTCATGCGCGCGACCAGGCCCTCAGCCATGGCGGCGGCGCCCGTTACGGCGCCGACCTTGATGCACTCCTCGGTATCGCGGCCGATGGCGTGCTCGGGCGCCTCGAGCGGCACGCTGGCGAGCTTGGCGGCACGGGCGGCAAGCGCGTCCATGGAGATGCGAATGCCCGGCGCGATCGCTCCGCCAATGTAATAACCGTCCTCATCGATGACGTCGATATTGGTCGCGGTGCCAAAGTCCACCACGATCGCCGGCGCGCCATAGAAGGTCTCGGCAGCGACGGCGTTGGCGATGCGGTCGGCACCAACGGCCTGGGGGCGCGCCGCCCGCAGCTTGGTTACGGCGGCCGTCTGCGGCCCGATGACGATGGCGTCCGCGGCAATGCGGTCGGCCACGGCGTGCCACTCGCGCGAGAGCTGCGGCACCACGCCCGCAAAGGCGATCGCGTCGACCGCATCGAGCGAAAGGCCGTACATCTTAAAGAAACCCATCAGGCGCACATGGATCTCGTCGGCGGTATAGGAGCGGTCGGTGGGCATGCGCCACGACTGCACCAGCTCGTCTCCGTCAAACAGGCCCATGGCCGTCTGCGTGTTTCCCATATCGATAGCGAGCAGCATGTCTACTCCCGGTGTCGGCATAAAAGGACGCGCACCATTGTATACGTGCCGTCGACGGCGCTCGGCTGCGATTCGTTTACGGTGATAGGGGCTGAGGGGTTTAAATATGAAGGAATTATGCTCTACGAGATTTTCCTTGCCGTTTACCGAACTCCCGCGTAATATTCTTTCTTGCGCACATGAGGCGCCCAGACATTGCGGGGTGGAGCAGTCTGGTAGCTCGCCGGGCTCATAACCCGGAGGTCGTAGGTTCAAATCCTGCCCCCGCGACCAAGAACTTGCAGCTCGTCGGCCTAGCCGGCGAGCTTTTTTGTTATTCCGGGACTGTGTTTTCGGTCCAATTCTCGGCTTCTTAAACAAAATCTCGATCTGTAACATCTAGACCCGATTTGGGCGGCTAAGTGTTACAGATCGAGATGTTTCGGCAGGACGGTCTTCGTTTGTCTAAATCTGTAACACGAGGGACGGATTTTGCCGAGTTGTTGTTATAGATTGAGATTTTTTAGCAGGCGGGTTTGGTTTGTCTCGATCTGTAACAGTAAGACCCGGTTTTGTCGCGTAACTGTTACAGATTGAGACAAACCGACGGGCCGCCCTGCCCCATCCACCTGCCGCTACCTGCTGTCCGCCGATTTCCGTTGCGCTGTTGTATTCCCATGCCATATCCTCTAGACAACTACGCGGCAACATCGCCGCCGCGCCTACAAGAGAGGAATGTCCATGACCGCACCTGCATCCAAGCTGCTTCAGCCCATTACGGTTGGCCCCCTTGAGCTCAAAAACCGCATTATGTTTCCGCCGCTGACCACCGGCTACGAGGAGCGTGACGGCTCCATTGGCGAGCGCAGCCTGGCTTTTTACGAGCGCTTGGCCCGTGGCGGCGTGAGTTACATCGTCATCGGCGACGTTGCTCCCGTCATGACCGCAAGCCCCACGCCCAAGCTGGCGACCGACGCCCAAATCCCCACGTTTAAGGCCCTGGCCGATGCCGTCCACAAGCACGGCGCCAAGGTCGCGCTGCAGCTGTTCCACCCCGAGTACGACGTGCCCGGTGTCGGCCGCATGGTCATGGGATCCATGGCCGCCGCCAAGGCCGCGCAGGAGGCCAAGGCCGCCGGCGACGAGGAGACCTTTGCCGCCAAGATGGCCGAGTCCAACGAGATCCGCAACCAGGCCTACGCCAAGCTGCACCACGACATGCAGCACTTTGTGAACGAGGCGAGTGTGGAGCAGCTCACCCAGATCAAGGAGGCTATCGCCGCCTCGGCCGCTCGCGCGCAGCAGGCCGGGATCGATGCCATCGAGGTCCACGGCGACCGCCTGGTAGGTTCGCTGTGCTCGGCCATCCTCAACCAGCGCACCGACGAGTACGGCGGCTCGTTCGAGAACCGCGTTCGCTACGCGCTGGAGGTCGTCGCTGCCATTAAGGAAGCCGCGCCGCAGCTGATGGTGGAGTACAAGCTCCCCGTGATCATGGAGAACCCCGACGGCACGCCGCGCGGCAAGGGCGGCCTGCAGCCCGACGAGGCCTGCGAGTTCGCCAAGCTGCTCGAGGGCGCGGGCATCGATATGATCCAGGTCGCACAGGCCAACCACACCGGCAACATGGGCGACACCATTCCGCCCATGGGCGCCATGCCCTACAACTGGACGCTGCCCGTGGCCGAGCGCGTCAAGGCCCTGGTCTCCGTGCCGGTGGCAACCGTCGGCCGTGTTGTTTCGGTCGAGGCCGGCGAGAAGATTCTGGAAGACGGCGCCGCCGACATCATCGCCTATGGCCGCTCGCTCATGTGCGACCCCGACATTGCGCTGAAGGCCGCCACGGGTGAGCCCATCCGCGAGTGCCTCAACTGCAACAAGGGCTGCGTCGACGCGATTCAAAATCGCAAGTACATCTCGTGCGTGCTCAATGCCGAGAACGGCGACGAGGCGACCATCGCCATCAAGCCGGGCGAGGGCGACAAGAAGATCGCCGTGGTGGGCGGCGGTATTGCCGGCCTGGAGGCCGCGCGCGTGGCGGCCAAGCGCGGCTACGATGTGACCGTCTACGAGGCGAGCGATCATCTGGGCGGCCAGATTGTGCTGGCGGCCGCGCCTCCGCGCAAGGACGAGATCATGCGCTCGGTCGAGTATTACGAGAAGATTCTGCCCGGCCTGGGCGTGAAGGTTGAGCTCAACCATGCCGCTAGCCCCGCGGACCTCAACGCCGCCGATGCCGCGATTGTGGCCGTGGGCGCGCACGACGTGGTCATCCCCGTTCCGGGCGCCGACTCGGAGAAGGTCGTCTCGAGCTGGGACGTGCTGGCCGGCAAGGTGGAGCTTACGGGCCGCGCCGCCGTCATTGGCGGTGGCCTGGTGGGCACCGAGACTGCCGAGTACCTGCTGCAGCACGGCTGCCAGGTGGCGATCGTGGAGATGCTCGACAAGATTGCCGCGGGCGAGTCCGAGACCATTCTGCCGCTGATTATGAGCGACTTTGCCGAGCACAACGTGGAGCAGCACGTGAAGACCCGCCTGACCGCCATTACCGACGAGGGCGTTGAGGCCATTTGCACCACCGAGGACGGCGCCGAGGAGCCGGTGAAGATCGCCTGCGATTACGTGGTG
This sequence comes from uncultured Collinsella sp., assembly GCA_900542165.1. Lineage (GTDB taxonomy): Bacteria > Actinomycetota > Coriobacteriia > Coriobacteriales > Coriobacteriaceae > Collinsella. Next base: position 5,387 of record UQMM01000012.1, read on the forward strand.
ATGGCCGTGGGCTCCAAGGCCAACGCGTTTGACCTGGATGGCGTGACGGTGCCCGTGACTTGCGTGGGCGACTGCTCGGGTGAGCGCACCGCCGACATTGCGAGCGCCATTCGCACGGCGTATCACGCGGCCAACGAGCTGTAGTTGAACATCGCGGCCAGGCGGGGCGGTAGCACGGATCCGTCTCGCCCGGCTGTGTCCCGTCGGGTGTTAACCGGTGCGGGGCCTGCAAGCGCAGCAGGTCCCGCCCTTTTTGTTTTGCTCCGGTGGATGGCAATGCGCGGTAATCATGAGGAGTGAGGACGTCTACTGCCTTGCAGATCACTCAAAAATATTGGGGGAGGGGTTAATAATTATATCCTCTATACCAAAGGACATAAAGAGATGCCAATTTTGTTGACAAGCGAATGACGATTAGCTGCGAGTCAGCTACCAGCGTAAATAATCGATAAAGAAATGTCGTAATTTGGTGCCAAATGCCCAGATAACGCCGCGTCTATTTTAATTAACTGCTTTGAGCAAACAGTAAAATGCTACTATCTAACTTGCACGTAAGAAAGCAGATTAACGGTTAAGGCTAAGAAGTGGCAGGTATGTCGGAAGCAACTAGGACTCGCACGCATGCGCCCGAGGTTAGGCAGCGCGCCGTCGAGATCCTCCAAGAGGGGGTCGGCCATCGCGCCCTCGCCGCGGAGCTTGGCATTCCCCAGGCCACGGCTCGTCAGTGGGCCCGCGCGTATGCCGTGGGCGGTGCCGACGCCGTTCTCAATGCCGGTTCGCATCATCACACCTATTCGTACGACGTAAAGCTCGCTGTGGTTAAGGACCGTCTGGAAAGCGGCTTGACGGTTCGCGAGGCCATGATCAAGCACAAGATTCCCAGCGAGTCTTCGGTCAAGGCTTGGTGCCGTCAGTACCGTGAGGGCGGTGAGTCCGCACTGGTCGATAAGCCGCGCGGTCGCAAGCCGCGCGTTAAAAAGGCGGAATAGCAAACGGGATGGTGCGCCCACAGGGGCGCATTTTTCTTGCCGCGCCAACTTTTTGGACCGGCGCGAGCCTGTCGGGACATCCTCCAAAGTGGCCAATAAACCGCGCGCAGTGGCCCGCGCGCCTGTCGCTGCGATAGGGGAGCGTCGCCTCTCTGCTCCAAAGCAGACGTGCCCTTACCCCGTACGCCTAAAACTCCCCAGTTGACCGAAAACCTGCCGCCGCTGCTCCTCAATTGAGCTATAACGTTAAACAATTGCAGCGTTTTTGCATGGGGGAGTGATGGTATGACGCTACTGTATTTCCTTACCCTGTTTCCGCTGGTACCGGCGCTGGGCATGCTGCTCGCGCGCGGTGACCGCGCCCGCGATGCGGTGGGGCTCATAGGTTCCGGCATTATTATGGCGGTGACAGTTGTAGTCGCCGTCATGTTTTTTGGCACGGGTCCGCAGAGCTTTGAGGTTGCCCCCGGCACCTCGCATGTGCTCTCGATCATCAGCTCCGCCATCGATGTCATCCTGTGCGCCGTCATCCTGTACAACGCGTATAAATATAGGAACGCGCTCACCACGGTGCTCGGCATAGTCCAGCTGGTGGGTTCGCTCGCCTTTGCGGCCATGACGCTGCCCGCGGCCGAAGCCGTCACGGCGACGCCGCTCTACCTGGACTACATGAGCGTGATCATGGTCCTCGCCGTCGGTATCGTCGGCAGCCTTATCTGCGTGTATGCCCTGGGCTACATGAAGGACTTCCAGGCCCACGACGAGCACGAGGCTGCGCTGCGCGGGCAGACCGCGCCCGACCGTCGCCCGCAGTTCCTGGCGCTTATGTTCCTGTTCCTCTCGGCCATGTTCGTCATCGTGACGAGCGACAACCTTGAGTGGCTGTTCTGCGGCTGGGAAATCACCACCGTGTGCTCGTTCCTTATGATTGGCTACACGCGCACGCCCGAGGCCATCAAAAACGCCTTCACCCAGATCATCCTCAACATGCTGGGCGGCATCGCGTTTTTGGTCGGACTCATGTACCTGCACGTTAACGGCATGCCGCTGACCATCTCGGGCATGATCGAGCTTTCCGGCGCCGGCACCGCGCAGTCCGCGCTGCTGGTGATGCCGGTCATCTTGCTATCGCTCGCCGCCCTTACCAAGGCCGCACAGATGCCGTTCCACACTTGGCTGCTTGGCGCCATGGTTGCCCCCACGCCCACGAGCGCCCTGCTGCACTCGTCAACCATGGTCAAAGCCGGCGTGTTCCTGATGGTCAAGCTGAGCCCGCTCTATGCCATCTATCCCGTGACCGGCTTTATGGTCACGAGTGTGGGTGCCATCACGTTTTTGCTCGCTGCCCTCATGGCCATCTCGCAGAGCAACGCCAAGCGTGTGCTCGCGTACTCCACCATTTCCAACTTGGGCCTCATTAGTGCCTGCTTGGGTGTCGGCGCGCCCGAGGCCGTATGGGCGGCCATCTTCCTGATCCTGTTCCACACGGTGGCCAAGTCGCTGCTGTTCCTGTGCGTGGGCACGGCCGAGCATCATATCGGCAGCCGCGATATCGAGGACATGGACGGCATGTTCAGCCGCATGCCGCACCTGACGCGCCTGATGATGCTGGGCATCATGGGCATGTTTGTGGCGCCGTTTGGCATGCTCGTGTCCAAGTGGGGCGCCCTGGTGGCGTTCGCGCAGACCGGCAACGTGCTCATGATCATGGTGCTTGCCTTTGGCTCGGCCGCGACGTTCTTCTTCTGGGGCAAGTGGCTTGCCAAGCTTTCGGGCGTCGACCCCACGGCTCAAAACGTTGAGGTCAATGTCCATAAGACCGAATGGATGGCCCTCAACACCATCGCCGCGCTGCTTATTCTGTGCTGCGTGGCGTTCCCGGTTATCTCGAGCGGTCTGGTGTCGCCTTACTTGGCCATGGTGTTTGGCCGCGTGCCGTACGTTATTGGCAAGGACGCCATGTATCTGATGGTGGTTATCGTGGCTTTTATTGCCGTGGTGTTGCTGACTTCATTCCGCGTGAGCAACAAACCGCATGTAAACGTATATCTTTCGGGTGTGGGAACCGACAAATATCGCCATTTCCGCGGCTCGATGGGACACGAGGTAAAGGCCGAAAAGCGCAATTGGTACTCGGAGGACGCCCTTGGCGAGAAGCGTATTGGCCCCGCGGGTAGCGTCGTGTGCTGCAGCATTATCTTGTTTGCGCTGCTGTGTTGCGCATGGATTGGGCCCGAGAGACTTGCCATGAGTGCGCCCTCGGTGCTGCGCGGCAAGTATTTTGAAGGTTCGGGCGTCGTGGGCATTTTTATTGGCACCGTGGCATTTGCCTTGCTGGCGCCGCTTGTGGGCGGCCTGATCGACGGCGTTGACCGCAAACTTTCGGCCCGCATGCAGGGCCGTGTGGGCCCGCGCCTGCTGCAGCCTTTCTACGACGTTTCCAAGCTGCTGCGCAAAGCCCCCGCCAGCGTAAACACCATGGACGATACCTACATGGCGTGCGCGCTCATCTTCACCGTCGTGGGCGGCGGCATCTTTGTGTCGGGTTCCAACACGCTGCTGTGCGCCTTTATGGTTACGCTCGCCGCGATCTTTGTGGTGCTGGCGTCCGCCTCGACGCAAAGTCCGTTTGCCCAGGTTGGCGCCGATCGTGAGTTGCTGCAGGTTATGAGTTACGAGCCCGCCGTTCTGCTGATGAGCGTGGGCCTGTACCTTGCCACCGACAGCTTCGATTCCATTGCCGTGACGGGGCAGTCGGCCCCCATCATCGTGTACAGCGCGCCCATTTTCCTCGCGCTGCTCGCGGTGCTTACCATCAAGCTGCGCAAGTCGCCGTTCGATCTTTCGTACTCGCATCACGCGCATCAGGAGATCGTCCAGGGCGTCGCCACCGAGATGAGCGGCGGCACGCTGGCCAAGATGACCCTTATGCACTGGTGCGAGACCGTGCTGTTTTTGATGTGGGTGGGCATGTTCTTTGTTTGGGACAACCCGGTGAGCTGGGTGGTCGCCCTGGTCGTGATGGCTGCGACGTATTTTGTCGAGGTACTGATCGACAACACCTTCGCACGCAGCACCTGGCGCAGCTGCTTTAAGCTCGGATGGGGTGTGGCGCTGGTGTTTGGCCTGCTCAACCTTATGCCCATCCTCGTCGACGTGTTTATTTAGGAGGCGGCATCCATGGATCATAAAATGTCGCGCTCGCCGTGGGTTATTCATTACGACGGCTCGAGCTGCAACGGATGCGATATCGAGGTGCTGGCCTCGCTCACGCCGCTGTTCGATGCGGAGCGGTTTGGCGTGGTCAACACCGGCAACCCCAAGCATGCAGATATCTTTTTGGTGACGGGGTCGGTCAATGCCCAGAACCTGCCCGTCGTGCGCCAGATCTACAACCAGATGCTCGAGCCCAAGTGCGTGGTGGCCTGCGGTATCTGCGCGTGTTCGGGCGGCGTGTTCCGCGATGCGTACAACGTGATCGGTGGCGTGGACCGCGCGATTCCCGTGGACGTGTACGCGCCCGGGTGCGCCATTCGTCCCGAGACGGTGATCGATGCCATCGTGGAGGCGTGCGGCATCCTGGATCAGAAGGAAGCCGTGATGCGCGCCGGCGGCGACCCGCTCACCGTGGGCGGTGCCGCAACCTGGGACGGTGGCGTTGAGCTGGGCGAGGACGGGTTCGTGGCTGCTGCGGGGGCCGGGGTCGGTGTCGACGCAGGCGCGGCTGACGGTGCGCCCGTCGCTGCAAAGGAGGCCGAGTAATGCAAAAGGCAATCTATACCACCGTCGGAATCGACGAGCTGTTGCCGCATGTGCAGGCGCTCAAGGGCTTCGGTGCCCGCTTTGTGCAGATGCACGCCGAGCGCTGTGTGGACGACGGATCGTATCGCCTGGTCTATACGTTTATCAACGTTCGTGCTGCTCGGGAGCATATCGCGCAGGACGGCAACTATGCGATTGAGAATCTGATGGTCGAGGGTATCGACCAGTACCAGGAGATTCCGTCCATCAGCTCGTACTATCCGGCGGTATTCCCGTTTGAAAACGAAGCGCATGACCTATTTGGTCTTGCCATCACCGACATGCAGGTCGACTTCAACGGCTTTTTCTACCAGGTCTCGACTGCCGAGCCCATGAGCGTTATCACGCCCGAGGTGAAGGCCGCGCGCGAGAAAGCCATGAAGGTCCGTGCCGCCGCCGAGGCCAAGGCGCGCAAGGCCGCCGCCGAGAAGGCTGCCGCTGCCGCGGCCGCTGCGGGGGAGGGTACTGCGGGTGCTACTGTCGCTCAGTCCGCTGCGGCTGCCGGCTCCGATGCTCAGCACGATGAAGCTGCCGCCAAGGCCGCGCTCAAAGCCGCCGAGCTGGAAGCAAAGCTCGCCGCCATGGATCCCGAGAAAGCGGCCAAGGTCCGCGCGGCGCTTGCCGCCAAGGCCGCCCGCGACAAGCAGAAAAAGGAGGCGTAAGGTCCATGGCACATCGCTCCGTTATTCCGTTTGGCCCGCAGCACCCGGTGCTGCCCGAGCCGCTTCATCTGGACCTGGTGATCGAGGACGACCGCGTTATCGAGGCAATTCCGCAGATCGGCTTTGTGCACCGCGGACTCGAGAAGCTTACCGAAAAGCGCGATATGCATCAGTTTGGCTACATCGCCGAGCGCATCTGCGGTATCTGCGCCGTGGGCCATAGCTGCGGCTATGCCAGCGCCTGCGAGCGCATGCTCGACATCGAGGTGCCCGGCCGCGTGCAGTATATCCGCACCATTTTGCACGAGCTTTCGCGCATTCACTCGCACCTGCTGTGGCTGGGCCTGCTCGCCGATGCCTTTGGCTTCGAGGCGCTGTTCTATCGCTCGTGGACGCTGCGCGAGCAGATTCTCAAGATTTTTGAGAGCACCTGCGGCGGCCGTGTGATCCTTTCGATTAACGAGATCGGCGGCCTTAAGCACGATATCGAGGACTCCGAGCTGGCAGGCATTGTCCAGACGCTCGATGCCATGCGTCCCGACTACGAGGCCCTGGTGCATACGTTTTTGGACGACAATAGCTGCGGCGAGCGCTTGCATGGCGTGGGCGTGATTAGCAAGAAGGAAGCGCTGGAGCTTTCGATGGTCGGCCCGTTCGGTCGTGCCTCGGGCGTGGACTACGACGTGCGCATGTTTGGCGACGGCGCCTATGCGGATCTGGCCGCGTTTGAACCTATCGTGGCGACCGATGGCGACTGCTATGCCCGCTGCCAGGTGCGTTGCGCCGAGGTCACGCAGGCCATGGACATCATCAAGGAGCTTGTGGGCAAGATTCCGCACGACGGAATCGGCGGGCGCACCAAGCTCACGCCGGCCGACGGCGCGCTCGGCGAGGTTGTGATTGAGCAGCCGCGCGGCGAGGCGTATTACTATGTGCGCGGTAACGGCACCAAGAACTTGGACCGCTTCCGCGTGCGGACGCCGACGTCGCAAAACCTGGCGGGTCTGACGCATGCGCTGCAGGGCGTGCTTCTTGCCAACGTGCCCATGATTATCCTGACCATCGATCCCTGCATTAGCTGCACGGAAAGGTAGGCGCGGCATGAGTTTGCTGACATTTGCCAAGACGGCCTTGGGTTCTATGGTCAAGCGGCCGGTCACGGTGTGCTATCCGCAGGAGAAGCTCGCGGCGCCCGAGCGACTGCGCGGGCATATCGTCAATGACATGGACGTGTGCATCTACTGCGGCATGTGCGCGCGGCGTTGCCCGGCGGGCGCGCTCGCGGTCGATCGCAAAGGCGGCACCTGGTCGATCGACCCGTACGCCTGCGTGGTGTGCGGCGAGTGCATCGAGAGCTGCCCCAAGCACTGTCTGAGCATGGACACCGCCCGCACTCCAGTTGCGGCGAACAAGACTCCCACGGTAGAAACCAAACCGGAATAACTCTGGACTGGGGCTGGTATAGCGTTGGGATAGGGCCGGTGGGGCAAAATTGCCCCACCGGCCCCGCGCTTAAACGCGCGGTTGTACCGCCACGAACAAAACCATGCCGGATTACGGGGCTGGATTGCGAATCCCCAACCATACAGAAAATCGAAAAACAAAACCGCAGGTAGATAGCCTGCCGTTTTTCAAAAAAAGGCTGTATGGATGAGGACTCCGACTTTAGCCCCGTAATCCGGCATAGTTTTGAAATAGCACCATATCCGTAGCAGCCCTTGATCTCCCGTGGACAGAGGGAAACGGATCATTTTTGCCTCACGAGGGCTGCCGCGTGACCCGTCTGCCACGAAATGGGCCTATCTACTACGTTTAGGCGGCAGTCCTCGACCACGTCAAGTAATGCGAAATGAAAACCGCAGGTAGAACGCTTGCGGTTTTTCATGAAAAGCGGCTATGGTCGGGGTATCGAGTCAAACGTAGTAGATGGCCCGATTTCGTGGCGAGCGTTACCAACTGATCCCCCGGGGACGGAGGAAAACGGATCATTTTGACCTGTTGGCTCCGAGTCGCACCCGTTTTCCTGCGAAAACTTTCGTGTCTCAACTTCGGTGAGACATTTGTCTCACGCCCAAAATCAAATCTGGAACGTGTGTCACCTGCCCTAATTGTGTCTCATTTCGTAACTTTAGGCTGATGCAAGGTTTGAGACAGTGAGAAGGGAGACGCGATGAGTAAGTACACGAGGGGTCTCTTGGCGGTGATACTGGCCGTAGTGCTGGTGTTGCCAGCCGCAGCATTCGCCATGCTGCCCGAGGCCAACGCCAGGTCCAGCACGGGAATGGACGGACCGATAATGACCGGAAAGGTCGTCGACCCCGATACCAGCGGACGCTGGGAAATCTGGGCGGCAGGCCACGGCGGCAATAAGGTAACGACCCAAAACGTCGGCCGAATCTGGACCGATAAGACGGTCAAGGCAACCGGGGAAAACGAAGAGTCGGACTTTTTGACCACGCTTTCGGCGATGTCCTCGACGTCTAATTCAACCGTGACAGTCACCACGCCACTTGACATCGTGATGGTGTTGGATGCCTCCGGCTCGATGGATGATCCTATGGGTGGCGGAGATCGCACCAAGCGTATCGATGCACTGAAGAGCGCTGCGAACAGCTTTATCAATACCATCGCCAAACAAAACGAGGCTATCGAGGGCGTTGATAGGCAGCATAGGGTTGCCATTGTTAAGTTTGCGGGTGATAAGACTGATAAGGTCGGCAATGACACGTACTATCAAGGCCAATACAAGTACAACCACTCGCAGGTAATGAAGGGTTTGACCGATTGCTCCGGCGGCAACGTGAAAGCTCTTAAGGATACAGTTGCTGGAATCAAGCCAAGCGGTGCTACGCGTGCCGACTATGGTCTGGAACTGGCCGGGGATATCACTTCTGGTCGCGCAGATGCCAAGAAGATCGTTGTGTTCTTTACCGACGGCAAGCCAACGAGCTACAGCGAGTTTGATTCTGGCGTCGCCGATGCTGCCGTGACGGCTGCCAAGAACATGAAGGACAGCAAGGCCACCGTTTATACCATCGGCATCTTTAGTGGAGCGGACCCCGCTGCCGATCCCTCGAAAAAGGGGACAAGCGACGTCAACAAGTTTATGCACGCCGTGTCGAGTAATTATCCCGATGCCACGTCGTATGCGAGCGACGAGCTTGGCACACGCGCGGAAAACTCCGACTACTACAAGTCGGCGACCAATGCTGAAGAGCTCAAGAAGGTCTTCGACGACATCTCACAGGCCATCACATCGGAGCCGCCTTATCCGACCGAAATCCATAAGGGCTACGACGAGACCAAGTCCGGCTACATCACGTTTACCGACGAGCTGGGCGACTTTATGCAGGTCGACGGATTTACCGAAGTCGTCATCAACGGCATGTCGTTTACCAAGGCGAGCAAGACGGTCAACAAAGAAACCAATACCGACACCTACGAGTTTTCCGGCAAGGCAAAAGACCTGCTCATCACCGTGCAGCGTGCTGGCGATGACAATCCCCGGAAGGGCGATATCGTAACGGTTAACATTCCTGCGTCGTTGATTCCGCTGAGTCACTTTAAGACCGTAGACGGCAAGCTTTCGGTCGACAACGTTAAGCCCATTCAGGTGAAGTATGCCTCGAGCGTGAAGAGCGCCGCACTTGACAACCTGTTTACGCCCGAGAAGGTAGCAGGGCTCAAGAACTACATCGAGCATAATACGACTGTCGTTGACGGCACCAAGACCGTGAGCTTCTACGCGAACAAGTGGAGCGGTGGTGCGCTGGGTGATACGGTTGCGACCTTTGAGCCGGCCGACACCAACCGCTACTACTACTTCCAGAAGCAGACTCCCATTTACGCGGATAAGGACTGCACGCAGCCTGCAAAGAATTCGCTGGCAGATACTGGCACCTATTACTACAAGGATGAGTTTGAGGAGCGGGGCTCGAACGGCGAGGCCAAGCCCGCCACTGCTGTCATCGAGTTTGTCGGCGGCGACGCAGCGAAGTTTGACGGCGCTCTTGTTGCCGACGAGGACGGCAACCTTTCGTTTAGCGTGGGAACCGCGCGTTTGGCCTTTATCGATGAGCTCCACACTACCAAGGGCAGCGTGGGCGGCAACAGCACTGGTGCCGCGACCGACGTTCTCAACCCCAAGTGGAACAACGTGTCTGCCAAGGCGACCGCGACGCATGTCAATTCCTACCTGGGCAACAACGGCAAGATCAGCTTTGCGTATGACATGACGCCGGCAATGGTGAACACCAAGGCCAGCTTTGGCCTGACCAAGGTGCTCAAGGGTCGCGACTGGACGAATGCTGACGCGTTTGAGTTTGGCCTGACATCCGAGAGCGGCGCCCCGATGCCTGCGGCTAGGACTGCGACCGTGCGCAAGGCTGACCTGGACCAGGGCAAGGCTGCCATCGACTTCGGCACGATCGAATACACCGAACCTGGCACGTACGTCTACAAGGTCAGTGAAAAGCATGCCGGGACCACGATTGACGGCATCGCCTACAGCAAGAACGTCGCGGAGATCACCGTGACGGTAGCGCCCGACAAGAAGGGTGAGCTGAGCGCTGGCGTGAAGGTGACCTCGGGCGAGACCGAGTTCAAGAACGTTTACGCCACGAATCCTGTTGAGTCCAGCGTCACCGACCAGATTACCGTGACCAAGTCTCTGACCGGGCGTGACCTTACGGCCGACGAGTTCAGCTTTGAGCTGCTCGAAATCATTGACAAGGAAGTTAAGCCTGTCGAGACCGTTAAGAACGCCGCCGACGGCAAGGTGACGTTCAGTGCCATCAAGTACACCGAGATCGGCCAGCACACCTACAAGCTGCATGAGGTTAAGGGCAACGCCGGCGGTATTGACTACGATGACGCGGTCTACACCATCGTGACGACCATCGCCGATAACGGCAAGGGCCAGCTGGTTGCCACGCACGAGCTGAAGGACGCCAAGGACGTCAAGAGCATCGAGTTCAAGAACGCCTACACCACGAATGCTACCGAGGCATCGCTTGCGGGTATCAAGAATCTGCAGGTTGACGACGCTCTGACCCCGGCTGATATCACCGGCAAGTTCACCTTTACCGTGACCGGTGAAGAGGGCGCGCCTATGCCTGCGAGCACGAGCGTGCACAACGACGTTGACGGCAAGGTCGACTTTGGCAAGATCGCCTTTACGCTCGACGACCTTAACAAGGCTCTGGGCGAGAAGCCCGAGAAGCGCGAGCACACCTTTACCTACACCGTGACCGAGTCCGGCGAAGTGGCTGGCGTGACCAACGACGCCAAGCTGTCGCGCAAGGTTTCCTTCACCGTGACTGATGACGGCAAGGGCAATCTGAGCGTATCCCGCAAGCCGGACGGCGATGTGGCATTTACGTTCACCAATACCTATAACGTGACGCCTGTCGAGACGAGCGTTACCGACCAGATCACCGCGAACAAGGTCCTGACTGGCCGCAATCTCATGGACAGCGAGTTCTCCTTCGAGCTCGTCGAGGGCGACAAGGTCGTCGCCACCGGCAAGAACGACGCCGAGGGCAAGATCACGATGGGCGCCGTGAAGTACGACAAGGCCGGCAAGCACACCTACACGCTGCGCGAGGCCAACGGCGGAACCACCAGCAAGGGCATCACCTACAGTGACGCCGAGTACACCATCGAGACCACCATCACGGACAACGGCGACGGCACCCTCAAGGCCGAGCATGTCCTGAAGGACGCCAAGACCGCAACCTTCAAGAACACTTACAGCGTGACCCCGACCGATGCAGACCTCGACTTTGACCTGAGCAAGGCCATCGACGGTCGCGAGTGGACGGATGGGGACGAGTTCGGCTTTACCATTACCGCCCCCGATGGCGCTCCGCTACCCGATCCTGCAACCGTAACCGTGAGCAAGCACGATGCGAAGGACGGCATTGCCGCCATCAAGTTCGGCAAGATTCGCTACACGGCTGCCGGAACCTACAAGTACGAGATCCGCGAGAACGCGGGTAATACGGTCGGCATGACGTATGACTCCCACGTCGCGACCGCCGAAGTAACCGTGACCGAGGACGGCGAGGGCAAGCTGACCGCCAATGTCACCAAGAAGGAAAACGGACGCTTTACCAACACGTACCGCACTGAGCTTAACTACACCGCGGCCGGCGGTCTGTGGCTCAGCAAGTATCTGGACGGCCGCCCCATGACCGAGGGCCAGTTCACGTTTACCGTGACGCCTGCCGACGAGGCCTCGGCCAACGCGCTTGGCCTGCTGCCCGGAGCCAACAACTTCAAGTCCCCTGCGACGGCAGAGGCAACGGTCGGACTGATCGACATTCTGGCTGGTCATGAGGTTAAATTTACGCAGGCTGACGCCGGCAAGACCTTCAAGTACACCGTGGCCGAAAAGAACGACGGCCAGCCCGGTTACACCTACGATGACGCCGTACGCACGGTGACGATCGCCATCGCCGACGACACCGCCGGTACGCTCACTGCTACGACGACCGTTTCCGGTGGTCCCGAGGGCACGCATGAGACGGTCCACAAGAGTGGCGAGAACAAGGTCGAGAAAGCCCTGGTGCCGTTCCACAACAGTTACAGCGCTACGACCAACACGCCTGGTGGCACCGCTGCTCAGGTCGTTGCCACCAAGACTCTGACCGGCCGCCCGATGGCCGACGGCGAGTTCTGGTTCGGCATCGCCTATCAGGGTGAGCTTGTGGCATACGAAAACCTCAAGCCCAATATCGGCGGGCACGTGAGCTTTGATACGCTGCACTACGACACCAAGATGCTTGCTAATCTTGAGGCTGCTGGGCTTGCTTATCGTACCGATAAGGACGGCAAGCTTGCCTGGACCATTAACTACACGGCCTACGAAGATTTATTCGGGCTGCCGAATGGCGTTTCCGCTACAACGTGGAGCTTTGGCTTTAAGGTTATCGTCGTCGACAACGGTGACGGTACCCTGACGGCAACGGTCGACTACGGCGGCGTCGAGCCCTTGTTCGAGAACGTCTACGGCGCCGAAGCCGTCGATGCCGCGCTCACCGGCACTAAGAAGCTCCAAGCTGCCGAGGGCCTGACCCCGGCTGACATCACGGGCAAGTTCACCTTTACCGTGACCGCCGACGAGGCTGGTGCCCCGATGCCCGAGCGCACGACCGCAACCAACGACGCGGCTGGCAACGTGGGCTTTGGCAAGATCCACTTTACGCTCGAGGACCTCAACCGCGCTCTGGGCGTGACGACCGATGCTTCTGACGACGCATCGAGCGACGCCGAAGCCAACACCGGTGAGGCCGAGGTTGACGCCGACGCTGCCGAGACCGATGAGTCCAACGACGAGTCCGATCCCGCAACCCCCACCGCTCCGCGCTCGCACACCTTTACCTATACGGTGACCGAGTCCGGTAGCGTCCCTGGCGTGACCAACGACCCCAACGCCACGCGCAAGGTTTCCTACACCGTGACTGACGACGGCGCCGGACATCTGAGTGTCGTGCGCAACGGCGACGACGGTGCGGACTTCACGTTCACCAACACCTACGTCGTGGCGCCCACCGACTCTTCCGTGACCGATCAGGTCAAGACGGTTAAGCGTCTGACCGGACGTGACCTTGCAACCGGCGAGTTCACGTTTGAACTGCTCGAGGACGGCGTGGTTGTCGCCAGCGGCACCAACGACGCCAACGGCAACGTTACGCTGAGCCCGATCCACTACGAGGCGCCCGGTACGCACACGTACACGCTGCGCGAGGCTCGCCCGAACGCGCTTAGCCTGTACAAGGGTGTCACCTATGACGGCACGACCTACACCGTCGTGACCACCGTCTCCGACAACGGCGACGGTACGCTGGCCGCGACGCACAAGCTCGAGGGAACCACCGAGTCGGCTGGCTTTACCAACAAGTATCACGCCATGCCCACGCAGGTCTCCATCGGCGCCATTAAGGTGCTCGAGGGACGCGAGCTCAAGAAGGACGAGTTTAGCTTTAAGCTCGTTGGCGAGGACATCGAGTCTACGGTTACCAACGATGCCGACGGCAAGATCAACTTCGACAAGCTCGAGTACGACGAGCCCGGTACGTACGTCTACACCGTCAGCGAGGTCAAGGGTGACGAGGCCGGTATGACCTACGACAAGTCCGTCTTTACCGCGACCGTTAACGTGGTCGACGACGGCGAGGGCAACCTCAAGGCGAACGTTGCCTTTACCAAGGGCGACAAGAGCGTCGAGGGTATCGTGTTCAACAACACGTACAAGAAGCCCGAGACGCCCGTGCCGACGCCCGACCCCGGCACGCCCAAGACCGTGACGAACATCGTCAAGACGGTCAAGGGTTTCCTGCCCACCACGGGTGACCAACAGGCTGCCGCTCTGCTTATGGCATTTGTCATCGCCATGGCCGGCGTCGGAGCCCTAGTCTGGGGTATCCGTAAGCGCTAGGCACGTCGACAGCGCCCGGGGCCAAAAGGCCCCGGGCGGCCGGCAGGGCTAAATTCCGACCTACTCCTACCCCCAGCCGCCACGGAGGCATCTCCCTCCTCCGTGGCGGCACTTTTGTGTGCCGGGGGCGCCACGAAACCGGCCCATCTACTACGTTTAGCCCCTTACCCCCAACCATGCCAAAAAAAACGCGAAGACAAAACCGCAGGTAGAACGCCTGTGGTTTTGTTCAAAACGAAGGTATGGTCATGGGTATCGCGTCAAACGTAGTAGATGGGCCGATTTCGTGGCGAGCGGTTCCGGCTGATCCCTTGGGGACGGAGGAAAACGGATCATTTTGGTCCCGCGAGGCTGGCGGAGGCACTCGTCCAGGGCCGCCCGAACAAAACTATGCCGGTTTACGGGGCTGAGTTACGAGTCTCCAACCATGCCGATATTCGTGAAAATAAAACCGCAGGTAGACGAGCCGTCATTTTGCAGAAAACGCGGGTATGGATGGGGGTCCTGAGTTTGGCCCCGTAAACCGGCATAGTTTTGAAATGGCCTTAAATCGGTAGCAGCCATTTTGCTATGCCGGAACGGTCGGTCTTCGGGCAACTACCCTCGCAGGTAGGCGATAGCGATCTGCGTGCGGTTGCGCAGGCCCATCTTTGCCAGGATTGAGCTGATGTGGTTGCGCACGGTGCCTTCGCCCATGTAGGCGGTGGCGGCGATCTCTTTGTTGTCGAGGCCGCGGGCGATGAGTTCGGCGACTTCGAACTCGCGGTCGGTCAGGCTGGCGAAGGCTGCGGGCCGGCGGGGCGTGCCCGCCTCGACGTCCGTTCCGTCAAAATCGATGTCCTCGATCGCCTTGCCCTCGAGCACGCGTTTGCCGTCCATGACCTGCGCCAACGCCGGCGGAATGGCAGCGACATCGGTCTTGATCAGGTAGCCGCGGGCGCCCAGCTTGAGCGCCGACACAATGTACTCGTCATCCGAGAACGTCGTCAGAAACACCACGCGCGCCGCAGGGTCGTGCTCAAGGATCTCGCGCGCGGCCGAAAGGCCGTCGCGTCCCGGCATCTGGATGTCGAGCAGCGCAATATCGGGTGCGTGCTCGGCGTAGAGCGCCACCGCATCGTTGCCGTTGGCACCGGTGCCCACCACTTCGATCTGCGGCTGGGCGCCCAAGATAATCTTGAGCGAATCGACCACCAAGCGGTCGTCGTCGACAACGATGAGCCTCATCGGCCCTCATCTCCTTGCTGTTTGGGAACGGTGGCAAACACACGCCAGCCGCCGGCGCCGGCACGCGGGCCGGCGGTGAAGGTGCCGCCAAGCGCCTCGATGCGCTCGCGCATGGAGGCGAGCCCCATGCCCTCTGCGGTGCCGCGGCCGCTTGCTTGGACCTCACCCACGCCATCGTCGGTAACAATGAGCTGGTAAAACGACGGATGCTCCATGCACCGTACGGTGACGGTCTGGGCGCAAGCGTGGCGCATGGTATTGGAGAGCGCTTCGCGCAGGACCGCTGCAAAGCAGTTGGCGACGTTTGCGGGCGCATGTTCGGCCATAACTTCAAGCTCAATCTGCGGGCCGCCGTCCGAGCGTGTGCCTTCGACAATGCGTTCGAGCTGCACGGAAAGGTCGACGGCGTTGTCGTTGAGCGCGTGGACGCTGGTGCGCACAAGCTGGAGCGCCTCGTCAACCGTGCGTTTAACGTCGGCGAAATCGGCGGCGACGCCAGGCTCGTCGGCGTGGACCACGCGTAGGGCTTCGGCCTGCAGTGAGGCGCGCGTGAGCTGGTGCCCGACGTTATCGTGGATCTCGCGCGCGATGCGGGCGCGTTCGGCGAGCGTCGCGAGCTCGACTTCGTAGTCCTGGCGATCGGCAAGATCGCGGTTGCGCGCCTCGAGCGCGAGGGCTCGTTCCTGCAGCTCGTCGCGGGTGCGGCGCATGCGCCGCTGCTCGCGCTCCAACTGGGCGGTGCGTAGCGATAGCAAGGTGGCGGCAACCGAAAGGATGGCGGTTAACAGCAGCGTTCGGGTGGTGAGCACGCCACCACGAAGGTCCGCGACAAGCGCGCAGACAAACACGGCGCCAATCGCCAGCGCGGGCCAGATTCGTTCACGGCGAACGCGTCGCGCGATGTCATAGAGAGCGAGAGGCGCAAACGGCACAAACGGCGGCACGAAGACAGCCGCGATGATGCAGGCGTAGCTCGCGGCCTCGCTCACACGGCGGGCGCGGTTTCCCTGTACGACCTCGGCCAGCGAGGTGGCAATAACGCCAAGGCAAAACGCCGCGACCAGGCGAGCGTCCACAGCAAGACCCATGGCGGCCGCAATACAGCACGCCAGCACGATCGATTTGTCGAAAAGCCTGTTCATACGGGTATTGTACGCGAAGCCGCGCGTGGTGGAGGGACCGCCTGCGCAACCGTGACATTCCTCCCACGCGGCAAAGCGGGGACGTCGGCAGGCCGCACGGCCAAGCTCCGCACTCGTGACAAAGCTCACTGGTGCGCGCCGCTCGCTCCTGCGATGATGCAATCGTACCGGGCCGCAATCAACGGAAGGGCCGCCTCATGACAGACATCGTCCACGTCGAAAACCTCGTCAAGCGCTACGACGACCTTATCGCGCTCGACCACTTTAGCCTGAGCATCGCCCCCGGCGAGATCTTTGGCCTGCTGGGCCCCAACGGCTCGGGCAAGACCACGTCCATCAACTGCATTCTGCAGCTGCTCGCCTACGACAAAGGCACCATCGAGCTGTTCGGCGAGCCCATGACGCCCGCCCGCTACGACCTCAAGCGCCGCATCGGTGTGGTGCCGCAGCAGGTGGCGGTGTTTGACGAGCTTACGGTGCGCGAGAACATCGACTATTTCTGCAGCCTTTACGTCAACGACCGCAAGCGCCGCCGCGCGCTGGTGGACGAGGCGATCGACTTTGTCGGGCTGGGCGACTTTACCAAGTTTCGCCCCGGCAAGCTCTCGGGCGGCCTGGCGCGTCGCCTCAACATCGCCTGCGGTATCGCGCACAAGCCCGAGCTCATCTTCTTTGACGAGCCCACGGTGGCGGTCGACCCGCAGAGCCGCAACGCCATCCTGGAGGGCATCTGCCGCCTGCGCGACGAGGGCGCCACGGTGGTGTATACCAGCCATTACATGGAGGAAGTCGAGCAGATTTGCAGCCGCATCATGATCATGGACGGCGGACGTGTGCTGGCGCAGGGCACCAATGACGAGCTCAAACGCATGATTCAAATGGGCGAGCGCGTGACTGTCGAGGTCAGCGCCGTAGAGACCGCCACGGTCGAGCGGCTGCGCGCCCTCGAGCACGTGCTTTCGGTTGAGTTGTCCGGCGGCGAGCTCGTCTGCACCTGCGAAGCGAGCCCGCACAATTTGGTCGACATCCTCGACACGCTGCGCGCCGCCGATGTGGCGCTCGGCCGCGTGTGGAGCGAGCCGCCGACCCTCAACGACGTGTTCCTCGAGATCACCGGCCGCGAGCTGCGCGACTAGGGGGCAGCCATGTTCAACACCATTATCATCACGGTCAAAACGCTGCTGCGCCGGCCGAGCACGTGGGTCTGGGGCGCCCTCTTTCCCATCGCGCTTTCCACGATGTTCATGTTTATGTTTGCGAACCTGAGCTCCGACGGCACGGTCGACCCGGTGCCGGTTGCCGTCGTGGCGGACAAGGTCTGGGACGCTTCGACCTTTAAGGATGTGGCGACGTCGCTTGCCAAGGAAGGCGACGACCAGCTGCTCGAGATCCACGAGCTCGACGACGCAGCCGATGCGAACCGTGCGCTCAAGGCCGGTGAGGTCGCGGGTATCTATACGGTCGACGCTGCGGGCACGCCCAAGCTCACACTGCTATCGAGCTACGACAGCTCGCGCGCATCATCGGTGCTCACCGATCGCAGCATCCTGGAGACGGTGGCAAGCTCGTATACACAAAATGCCGAGCTCATGTCCCAGATTGCCCAGGACAACCCGGCGGCGCTCGCCGACCCCGAGGCGGTTGCGCGCGCCCTGTCGCTCGAGGGCGGCACCCGCCGCGTAAGCCTGACACGCACCACACCCGACGGCACGGTCATCTACTATTACGCGCTCTTTGGCCTGGTCGCGATGATGTCTGCCGAGTTTGCCGCCTTGAGCGTCATCGACCTGCAGCCCAATCTGTCGGGTCTTGGCGCGCGTCGCTGCGTGGGCGGTCTTTCCAAAACGGCGTCGCTGGCCGGTATCTTTGTGGGCTCGTGGCTGGTCTCCTTTGCCTCGATGGCGATCGCGATCGGCTACGTGCGTCTGGTCGTGGGCGTCGACTTTGGCGGGCGCGAGGGGCTGTGTTTGGTGGGCGGCGCCGCTTCCGCGCTTGCCGCCACGGGCTTGGGACTCTTTGTGGGCACGCTTCCCGTTAAGGGCGGCAAGGCGTCCAAGTCTGGCATCCTCACGGGCTTTGCCACTACGTGCGCCCTGTTCGCCGGCCTCTACGGCGAGCCAGCGATGGCGCTTGCCGACGACGTCGCCCGCGCCTGCCCGGCTGAGTGCTGGCTCAACCCCGTCAAGCTTATCTGCGACATGTTCAACCGCCTGTATTTCTTTGAAGACCTGGGGCCCTTCGCCGTTCGCGCCGGCGCGCTCGTCCTGATGGCGCTGCTGTTCGTTGCCGCCGCCACGCTGATCTTTGGAAGGAGCCGCTATGAGCACCTTTAAGACCGCGCTTCGCATGGCGCTGGCGCACCCGTTCTACCTGCTTATCTATACGGTGTTCATCTCGCTCATGGGTGTGTTTATCGCGGCGTCGGTGAGCTGGAACTCGTCGCAGCTCACCGAGTACAAGCCCTACGATGCCAACGTGATCGTGGTCGACCGCGACGACAGCGACCTTTCGCGTGCGCTTACCAAGCATCTGGGTTCGCGTTTTGAGCTGGTCACGGGCATCGGCGACGATACGTACGACCTTGCGGACGCGCTCTCCAAGAGCAACAGCGCCAAGGGCAGCGCCGACTGCGTGTTCTTTATCCCGGAGGGGTTCGAGGACGACCTCGTTGCGGCTGCCCGCGCGGGGGAGGCCCTGCCCAAGCTCGACGTGACCTACGGTTCCGGCACCATGGCGGCGGCGCTTTCGTCTGCCGAGGCCTCGCGCTGGATCTCGCTCGCGGGCGCTGCGGCCGCACTTGAGCCTGCTGCCTCCAACGGTGACGTCGCCAAGGCTGCCGAACACGCGGCCACCAAGCGTGCCGAGGTCGAGATCGAGCAGGTCAAGGTCGATTCGACGGCTGCCGCCACGCTCGAGTCGTATTTCAACTTTGGCGCGTACGCGATTATCTCGTCGGTCATCGTATCGGTGGGGTTGGTGTTCTCGGGCATGAACGAGTCCGAGCGCGTGCGCCGCATGGAGGCCGGCCCGGTCTCCGAGCGCCAGCGCTCGCTTGCCGTGTTCGCGGCTGCCGCAGTGCTCACCGTCTGCATCTGGTTTGTGTCGAGCATGATGGGCGTCGTGGGCTTTGCCGGCGCGGTTGCCGAGGTCGGCGTGGGTCGTGTGTGCCTGGCGCTGGCGGCGACGTTTGCCCTGGCGTGCACGCCTCTGGCCGTTGGCTTTGCCCTTTCGAGCCTGGGTGCGCGTGAGGAGCTGCTTAACGGTGTGGGCAACCTGCTCGGCATGCTCATGACGTTTTTGGGCGGCGCTTGGATGCCGCTGTCGCTCATGGGCTCGGCCGTGCAGACGGTGGCGCACTTTGTGCCGACGTATTGGGTGAACGACGCGATCGGCAAGGCGCTTGCTTCGGACCTGACGTCTGCCGTGTTGGGCGACATCGCCTGCGACCTGGGCGTCACCGTGCTCTTCGCCGCCGCCATTGCCGTCGTAGGCCTGGCTCTCGCACGCGCCAAATCCCGCGCCTAGTCTGAAATAAATCCTAGGCCTCGCCCCAAAATAGTTCGCCAAGGTTTACTATTACGTTCATAAAGTAGTACGAGGCTAACAACGGGGGATAGCATGGCAACGCGGGAAGCCTATGTCCAGGTCAAAGGGCTCAAGAAACACTACGGCGACGGTGACGCGCGTCTGACGGTACTCGATGGCATCGACACGTCCATCAACCGCGGAGAGGTCTGCGTCATGCTGGGGCCTTCGGGCTCGGGCAAGTCGACATTTCTTAATCTGATCGGCGGCCTGGAGGATGCCGACGCCGGCTCTATTCTGGTGGACGGCTGCGACCTCACGGTGCTCAAGCCTGCCGACCTGGGCGAGTATCGCCGCCGCGAGCTGGGCTTTGTCTTTCAGTTCTACAACCTGGTGCCCGACCTCACCATCAAGGAAAACATCGAGGTCACGGCACACCTGTCCAAAAAGCCGCTCAACATTGACGACCTGCTGCGTTCGCTGGGTCTCTACGAGCACCGCAACAAGTTCCCGCGCCAGGTCTCGGGCGGCCAGCAGCAGCGCTGTGCCATCGGCCGCGCGCTCGTCAAAAACCCGGGCCTGCTGCTGTGCGACGAGCCCACGGGCGCGCTTGACTACAAGACGTCCAAGGAAATCTTGCAGCTCATGGAAGACGTCAACCGCGAGTACGGCTGCACCGTCATTATCGTCACCCACAACGCTGCCATCGCCCGCATGGCCAATCGCGTGCTGCGCCTGCGCGACGGGCGCATCGTCGAGGATGAGCTCAACGAGTCGCCCGTCGCAGCCGCCGAGCTCGATTGGTAGGCGGCGCCATGACACCTCTCGCAAAACGTCTCCCGCGCGAGCTGCGCCGCAATATCGGTAAGTACCTGGGCATCTTTTTGCTTATGTGCGGAAGCATTGCCCTTACATCGGGCTTTTTGCTTGCGGCGCATTCCATCGGCTGCCTTATCGACGACATGCGCGATGCGTACACGATTGAGGACGGCCGCGTGACCACCTCCTTCGAGGCCACCAAAGACCAGCTCAAGGCAGCCGAGGACGCGACAGACGACGTCGGCGGCGTCACGCTCTACAAGAATTTCTCCATCGACGCCATCATCAAAAAGACCGCCGGCGACGACGGCACCAAGCGCACGCTGCGCACCTATGCGCACCGCACCAAGGTCGATATCGCGTCCTACTGTGAGGGCAGGGAACCCAAGGCGGACGACGAGGTGGCCATCGACCGTGTCTTTGCCACCAATAACAACCTGTCCGTGGGCGATAAAGTCGAGCTCGAGGGTCGCACCTACACCATCTGCGGCATCATGACCCAGCCCGATAGCCAGGCGCTGTTCCTCAACAATTCGGACTTTACGGTGAACACCATCACCTATGGCGTGGCCGAGGTCACCGACGCCGGCTTTGCCGCGCTCGAGGATGCCGGCGGCGCGCCTGCCTACACCTACTCCTTTACCTTTACCGACCGCGACCTCTCTACTGCGGATCGCATCGATGCGGAGCAGGATATGGTCGAGGCGCTGACCGATGTCGATGCGCGCGTGGACGATCTGATCGATGCCGATTCCAATCAGGGCATTGGCTATGCGCGCGACGACGTGGACGGCGACTCCATGATGTGGACGACGTTGCTCGACATCATCATCGTGATCATGGCGTTTGTCTTTGTGGTCCTTACCGACGCCACCATCGAGGAGGAGAGTGCCATCATCGGCACGCTGCTCGCCAGCGGTTATCGCCGTCGGGAGATCGTCCTGCACTACCTGGCACTTCCCGCCATCGTGGGCGTGGTCGCGGCGCTTTTGGGCACTGCGCTCGGCGTTGTGTTCTTTACCGAGCCCATGCGCAGCCTCTATTACGGTTCGTACAGCCTGCCGCCCTTCCAGGTGTATTGGAGCTGGGAGATCTTTGTGAAGTGCGCCGTGGTTCCTGCCGCCGCGCTCATTCTCATCACGCTGGTGGGCCTGCTTCGCAAAATGGGCAAGACGCCGTTGCAGTTCCTTCGTCACGAGGCGAGCGGTAAATCGGGTACCAAGCGTGGCCTGCAGCTGCCGGAGCGAATGGGCTTTGTCTCGCGCTTCCGCCTGCGTATCTTCCTGCGCAACCTGGGCAACTTCGCCACGCTCTTCGTGGGCATTGCGTTCGCCTCGCTGCTGCTGCTCTTTGGCCTGGCGATTCTGCCCACGATGACGCACTACGCGGACAACCTCGAGACGAGCCTGGTCGCCGAGCACCAGTACACGCTCAAGGCTCCGCTGGAGCTCGAGGGCACCGCCGAGGTGCGCGAGCAGTGGTCGGCACTCGAGCGCTTGCAGTCGGTTGACGGCGCGCTGCTTTCCGCCGCTCAGGATGCCGATGACGAGCTTGACGACGCGGCCGATGCGGCGCAGGCGGCAGCCGATGCCGCGACCGCATCTCCGTCTGCCGAGAGCCTGACCGCGGCGCAGGATGCGCTTGCCAAGGTCCAGGACAAGGAGGATGCGCTTTATGCGCGCCTCGATGACCTTGCCGATGCCCTCGGCTGCAACCGCGACGAGGCTATCGACCTGATCGACAAGGCCTCTAAGATTGACGCTGACAACGACGATATCCACCCGGTCAATACGATCGACAATGGTGCAAGCGCAATCGCGCAGGCCGAGAAATACGCCGTCTACCAGCTGCAATACGACCGCGGCGATGGAAATGGCGAGGAGACGATTTCCGTCTACGGCATTTCATCCGACTCGCGCTATTGGAAAGACCTCAACGTCGGCGACGGACGCGTCGTCTTTGGCGGTGGCTTGCTCGACAAGTTCGGCTGGAGCGAGGGCCAGAAGGTCACGCTCAGCGACAAGTACGAGGGCGAGCATTATTCCTTTGAGTACGCGGGCAAGGACTGTGCCTGGGGCTCCAAGTCGGATATGAATGTCTATATGAGCATCGACGACTTTAACGAGCTGTTCGACAACGACGCCACCTACTTTAACGGCTATGCGAGCAACAAGAAGCTCGACCTCGATGCTCGTTACTTTGCCGGCGACACCACGCCCGACGACATGCGCGCCGTGGGCGACCAGTTCATCGGCATGATGAGCAAAATGATCGGCATGATGGTTGGACTTGCGGTGTTCATCTTCCTGCTGTTTATGTACCTGCTGACCAAGGCTGTGATCGACCACAGCGCCCGTTCGATTAGCTACATGAAGGTCTTTGGCTATCGCGAGAGCGAGATCTCGCATTTGTACATCCGCTCGATCACGCTGTGCGTGGTGGCGTCGCTCGTGCTGAGCCTGCCGGTCATTATTGGCTCGCTCACGGCCATCTTCCGTTCGATGCTGCTCGCCTATAACGGCAATATCGAGATCTATGTGCCCGCTTGGTCCATGGCGGCGTGCGTAGGAATCGGCTTTGCGACCTACCTGGTCGTGGCGCTGCTGCACACGCGCTCTATCAAGCGCGTGAGCCTGGCCGAAGCCCTCAAAGTCCAAGAGTAGTCATCGGGGACGTTCTTAAATGACTAGTCGCTGGGGACGCTCTTTCGCCACCCAGCAGGAAAGGAACGTCCCTAGCTGCCAGGTGGCGAGGCACTCATTTAAGTCCGTCCCCAATGAGTGGTTTCGGTCATTTAAGTCTGTCCCCAATGAATAGTCATTGCGGCTAGCCATTTAAGAACGTCCCCAATGACTAGGTGCCGTACTTGACTTTAACTCTGCTTTAACTGGTACCATCCTCTATGTCTGTAACGCCATATAGACAGAGGGGATATATCTATGACCGCAACTGCACCCGCAGCACCCGCTAAGGTGTACTTCACCAACCTGCGCACGCATGCTCGCGAGAGCCAGCTTGACAAGCTCAAGCGCCTCATCCGTCACGCCGGTATCGAGCAGATCGACTTTGAGAACAAGTTCGTCGCCATCAAGATTCACTTTGGCGAGTTGGGCAACCTGAGCTTTTTGCGCCCCAACTACGCCCGCGCCGTCGCGGATGTCGTGAAGGAGCTGGGCGGCAAGCCCTTCCTCACCGACTGCAATACGCTCTATGTCGGTAGCCGCAAAAACGCGCTCGAGCACATCGATACCGCCTACCAGAACGGCTTTACCCCGTATGCTACGGGTTGCCAGATCATCATTGCCGACGGCCTCAAGGGCACCGACGAGGCACTCGTTCCGGTCGAGGGCGGCGAGTACGTGCACGAGGCCAAGATCGGTCAGGCGCTCATGGATGCCGATATCGTGATCAGCCTCACCCACTTTAAGGGTCATGAGCAGGCCGGTTTTGGCGGCGCCATGAAGAACCTGGGCATGGGAGGCGGCAGCCGTGCCGGCAAGATGGAGCAGCATGCCGCCGGCAAGCCGAACGTCTCGACCGAGCACTGCGTTGGCTGCCGTGCCTGCGAAAAGATCTGCGCGCACGACGCTATCTCGTTCGACGACACCCGCGAGCGCGAGCTTGCCAGCGGCGCTACTCGCACGGTGCACGTGGCCACCATCGACCACGATCGCTGCGTGGGCTGCGG
Organism: uncultured Collinsella sp.; assembly: GCA_900542165.1. Lineage (GTDB taxonomy): Bacteria > Actinomycetota > Coriobacteriia > Coriobacteriales > Coriobacteriaceae > Collinsella. Next base: position 29,680 of record UQMM01000012.1, read on the forward strand.
ACGCTGCATTGCGGCATGCAACCAGGATTGCATCAAGCCCGGCTATGACGCCGCGGCCGACGTGCTCAACTGTAAAATCGCTGAGTACACCAAGGCCGTTGTCGACGGCCGCCCGAGCTTCCATATCTCGCTTGCCATGGATATCAGCCCCAACTGCGATTGCCATCCCGAAAACGACACGCCTATCGTCAACGATATCGGCATGTTCGCGAGCTTCGACCCGGTCGCCATCGACCAGGCCTGCGCCGATGCTGTCATGGCATCCGAGCCGCTGCCCAACACCGAGCTCACCGATAGCGCGGCCAAGATGGAGCACAACCACGAGCATCTGGAGGGCGAGCAGGCCAAGGACCCCTTCTGCATCACGCATCCCGACACCGACTGGCGCGTGTGCATCGCGCACGCCGAGAAGATCGGCCTGGGCACGAGCAAGTACGAGCTTATCGAGGTCAAGTAACACCTGTCTATTGGACATATCAAGCGCTTTTGTAGCGCAACGTTAGCAAAAGCCGCCCGTGAGCACAGTGCCCACGGGCGGCTTTTTGGAAGTGCTAGGGGGTCAGATAGACCAGTAAACCGTACTATTTGCCTAAAAATTCTTGTCGAGGAAGTCGCCGACCGTGTTCCAGTAGAGCTCGGGGTCAACTTGCGCACTCTTGGCGTGGGTGGCGCCATGGATGGTGAGCTTTTGTTTGACTTTGCTGGCGCACGCGTCGTAGTTTTGGTCGAGCATGCTGTACGGTACAAAGGTGTCCTGGTCGCCGTGGATAAACAGCATGGGAACTGTCGCGCGCTTGAGCTGTTCCACGCTGCTCGCCTTATGAAAGTCGTAGCCTGCGCGCACGTTGCACACTAAGTTTGCTACATCGAGCAAGGGAAAGCTGGGCAGGCCGAACACGTCCTTGAGCTGCAGAGAAAACTCGTCCCAAACACTCGTATAACCGCAGTCCTCGATAATGCATTTCACGTTTGCGGGCAGAGATTCCCCCGCGACGTTCATGGCGGTTGCCGCACCCATCGACTCGCCAAAGACCAGGATGCGCGCCTCGGGGTCAGCCTGAACGATTCGCTCGATCCATGCGACGATGTCGAGGCGCTCGGGCCAGCCCATGCCGATATAGTCGCCGCCGGAGCGCTCGTGGGCGCGGGCGGCGGGTGCGAGTACGTTCATGCCGCGGTCGTGGAATCGCTTGACGTATCGGGCCATACCGATGGGCTCGTTGGTATATCCATGCAGGCAGACTGCGTAGTCGTGCGTGCTCTCCGACGCAGCAAAATACCAGGCGGCGAGCTCGGTCCCGTCGTCCGCGGTGAGGCTGCTGCTCTCGCGGTTCTCTTTAAACCACGCTCGCGTCTCGCCCTCCTCGGCGTCCATCTGTTCGCCCTTTTCGGCGTCCTTGCTGTCCTGCATCATCTTCATGGTGTAGGGCGCTTGGGGATTCAGGGCAAAGTCGAACAAGAAGTTGCCGGCAAACCCCAGCAGCGCGACAACGAGCACCAGCGCAACGACGCCAGCTATCTTGAGCTTTCGATGGGAACGTGCGTTTTGAGACATAAGAAGCTTTCCTATAAGATGTTAATACATCAACATTTAATGCAAGCGCATTATGGACGTTCGCCGTTGATGCGTCAACAGACAAAGAATGGGTAAACAAAGGGTCACGTATGGTGCAAATTTCGCACGTACCTAGACGCTTTGATATAGTGTTGAGAACTCTTTACGTTGGAGGATGTAACCGGCATGTCCGATTCGAGCGACAGTTCTAAACCGCGACCCAAGACCGCGGCCGTTCCACACTACACGGTGGGCGAGGAGATCATGAACTCCGTCACCCATGGTGTCGGCTGCCTGCTGGGTATCGCGGGCCTGGTGCTCCTGATCGTATTCGCCGCCCTGCGCGGCGGAGGCCCGGCCCACATGGCCGCGGCAATTGTCTATGGCGTCAGCATTATCCTCGAATACCTAGCCTCCACGCTCTACCACGCGATTCAGCCCGCGCGCGCCAAGCGCGTGTTTCGCATCATCGACCACAGCTGCATCTACCTGCTCATAGCCGGCAGCTATACGCCGTTTTGCCTCATCACGCTCGCAAACGACGGCGGCGCTGTGCTGTTCTTTGCCGTATGGGCCATCGCCATCATCGGCATTGCCCTCGAGTGCTTCCTGCGCGAGCGCCAGCCGCATTGGGTAAGCGGCGTGGTCTATCTGCTGATGGGCTGGCTCGTCGTCTTTAAGCTGCCCGAGCTCGTGTCGCTGCTCAACCCCGTGGCGCTTGCCCTGCTCGCCGTCGGCGGCGTGTGCTACACCGCGGGCGTGCCGTTCTATATCGCCAAAAACGTGCGCTATCTTCACAGCGTGTTTCACCTGTGGGTGCTCGCCGGCAGTATCTTCCAGTTCATGGCGGTGATCCTCTTCGTAATCTAGCGATCGCGCCTGCGCCCGCGGGCCCGTCCGGGCGCCCGCCGGGTGCAACTGCCCTATCCGCCATCAACGTTTTGACCTGACGTCCCGAATCTTGGAGGTTCGAGAAACTCCCGATGGACATAACCATCTCCCTTATCACCACCCTCGTTTTGACGCTCATCAACGGCTACTTCTCTATGTCCGAGATGGCGCTCACCACGGCCAAGCGCGCCGTGCTGGAGCACGAGGCCGAGGAAGGCGACAAGCGCGCCGAGCGTGCCATTAAGCTGGCTGCCGACTCCGACCAGCTGCTCGCCACCATCCAGGTTGCCATCACGCTCGTGGGCTTCGCCTCGTCCGCCGTCGCCTCGACGAGTCTGTCCGACCCGCTCGCCACGTGGCTCATGAGCTTTGGCATCGCGCCGCTCTCCGCCATCGCACGCGGCCTGGCGCCGGTCATCATCACCGTCGCGGTCGCCTTCGTGTCCATCGTGATCGGCGAGCTTGTGCCCAAGCGCATTGGTCTGGCCAATGCCGAGGGCGTATCCAAGCAGGTCGTGGGACCGTTGTCGTTTTTCCAGAAGATCGCCCGTCCGCTCGTGTGGCTGACTGGCGCTTGCTCCGATGGCCTGGCCCGCATTCTGCGCATCAAGAGCGCCGACGACCGCCAAAACGTCTCGGAGGAAGAGATCAAGTACATGGTCTCGGAGCAGGACGACCTGCTCGACGAGGAAAAGCGCATGATCCACGAGATCTTCGACCTGGGCGACACCGTTGCCCGCGAGGTCATGGTGCCGCGCGTGGACACCACCATGTGCGAGGACGACGAGACGGTCGCCGACGTGCTGTCCACCATGCGCCAGACCGGCTTTAGCCGCATCCCCGTCTATCACGAGGATCCCGACAACGTCGCCGGCATTGCGCACATCAAGGACCTGATTCAGCCTGCGCTCGACGGCAAGGGCGACCAGCCCATCGCCGGTTTTTTGCGCGACGCCACCTTTGTGCCCGACACCAAGGACATCCTGCCGCTGCTGTCCGAGATGCAGACCTCTCACGACCAGATCGTGGTGGTCGTGGACGAGTACGGCGGCACGGCCGGCATTATCACCATCGAGGACATCGTCGAGGAGATCGTCGGCGAGATCGAGGACGAGTTCGACCCCGACAACAAGTATCTCACGCGCCTTTCGCGCCGCGAGTGGCTCGTTGATGGGCGTTTTTCGTGCGATGACGCGATTGAGCTTGGTTGGCCGCTCGAGGAAAGCGATGATTATGAGACCATCGCCGGCTGGATCTTGGAGCTTTGTGACTCGGTGCCCGACATCGGAGAGGTGTTTGAGGTCGCGGGGTACAAGTTTAAAGTGCAGTCGATGCGTGGCCAGCGCATCTCGCTCATTCGCGTGATCGCTCCGGCCGAAACCGATAAGAAGGATTCCGAGTCTTCGGCAGAGAAGCCGGCGGCGTCGGGTGCGGGTCCTGCGAATCCGCACGACGGCGACGAGTAGGACAAGGAAGAGTAGGGGAGAGTTATGGCAGGCCTGTTCAACATCCTTAAGGTCACCGTCAGCGAGGACAAGATCTGCGCGCATGTGCTGGTGAACCCCGGCATGCCGCTCATGACCTCGGAGGATATCGAGGCCACGGCGCGCGTGTATTACCTGGTGCCGGCGATTGCCAAGCACCTGTGCCTGGGTGATTCCGGTCGCGAGTTCCAGGACTGCATGGGCCAGACCGAGCTTTGCCATCTGCTTGAGCATGTGACGGTCGAGCTCATGAACGAGACCGGGCTTGCCGGCAGCATCTCGTGCGGCCGCACGCGCGTAAGCGAGCACGACGAGCGCGTCTTTGAGGTTGAGCTTTCGTGCCCCGACGACGCGCTGGCCATCGGCGCGCTGTCTTCGGCCACCTTTATGATGGACTGGGCGTACCTGCACGCCGACCAGCCTGCCCCCGACGTGGAAGGCACGGTCGCGGGCCTGCGCAACCTGGTGCTGGGCATGCGTGCCGAGGCCGAGGGCAAGGATCCTCACGAGGCCGTCGCCGCTGCGAACGGCGAAGATGCTGCCGAGGCCGAGGGCGCTGACGAGGGCGATGTGCCGGTCGACGCCGAGCCCGTTGCCGATGCGACCGCCGAGCCCGTTCCCACCGAGCCCCAGGGCGTCCCCAACTTTGACGACGAGCCCCAGGTGGCGATTGATACCGAGGGCGCGGTTGCCGAGAACCACGAGGCCTCCGCTGCCGTCTTTGGCGGTGCGGCGACGGTTCCGGCAGGGCCTGCGCATGAGGGCGGCCTGCCGCTCGTGGACGGCGCCGGCGAGGACCCGGGTGCCACGGTGGCCATGCCGGCTATGCCTCAGGAGTAGGCCTACGCGTTTATCACCATCACGTACCTGCGCCTTTGCCGTACGCAGATGAGCGGAGCGGCAAGTGATGCGCTGCGGGTATAATGGACAGCATTCAAACGGTGGGCACCGACGTGCCCGCAGGAGAGGAATGATCATGGGTAAGACTTTCAGCTTTGTCTCCGGCGCACTTTTTGGCGCCGCTGCCGGCGCTATTGTCGGCGTTGCTCTGGCCCCGCGCTCGGGTGCCGAGACCCGCGCCATGGCTGCCGATATCGCTAACGACGCCTGGGACAATATGCGCGACACCTACGAGCACAGCGCCGAGGAGGCCCGTGCTGCGGTGAATGACTTTGGCCCGATGGTTGACGCCAAGACCGACGACCTGCGCGCCAAGGTCGACCTGGCCCGCGAGCGCATGGACCAGCTGCGCGAGCAGCTCAACGACGCCATTTCGGGCGGCAACGTGACGCCTGCCGCCGACGTCGTGGTCGAGAACGCCGTCGAGGCTGATACCGAGGCTGCGGAGCCCTCGACCGAGGCATAATGCGCGCCGGGGATTTTGTCGGCGCCAAGATCTATCGCAAGCCTACCGAGGACAAGCGCACCAAAAAGGATGGCACGCCGCGCAGCCCTAAAAAGCTCGGAAAGATTCACTTTCCGGTCTTTACCCCGGGCGGTACGCGCGTGGTCGGCTTTATGGTCCGCCAGTCCGATATCGCGGGCATGATCGAGCGCCCCGACCGATTCGTTGCGCTCGACGCCATTGGCGTCTACGAGGGCGCCATTGCGGTCGATGACGTCAAGGACACGTACGATGCCGCCGCTGCCAAGCGCCTCGACATCAACCTGGACGATTGCATCATCTGGGTCGGTATGGACGTGCGCACGGAATCAGGCGACGTCGTGGGCTATTGCTCGGACGTTGAGTTCAAGCCACGCTCGGGCATCGTGCAGACGTTTTATGTGACCGCCGGTGCTGCTTCGAGTGTTTTGGTTGGTGACACGCAGGTGCCGCCGACGATGCTGCGCGGCTATGCGGACGGCGCGATGATTGTTTCGGACGAGGTCAAGTCGCTCGGGTATTCGGGCGGCGCCGCCGCAAAGGCTGCCGAGGCAAGCGTCGTGGTGGGCGACAAGGTCAAAAAGGGCGCCAAGGTGCTCGACGACAAGGGATCGGTTGCCGTGGACAAGGGCAGTCGCGCACTGGGCAAGCAGCTCGGCAAGACGCGCGGCATGTTCAAGGCCTTTAAGGACGAATACCAAAAGGCGAGCGGAGGCTCGTCAAAAGCTACAAAATAGCGACGTACCAAATGATGGGAGGCAAGCCGGAGACCTGTTGCTCCGGCTTGCTGTGTTTATGGGGGAGGGCACATGCGCCAAAACGGATCCAACTTAAACGGGCGTTCGGGTGCGCGTCCGACGGCGCGCCGCGACCTGGGGCAGCTGCCCAGCGGTCAGCGCAAGCGTCACCGTAAGCCCGGCGCGATGTATCTCAACCATAGCCGCGGGTTTAGCGATCGCAGCGCGCGCATCGGCAACAGCCGCACGCCCCGTCGTTCGTCTCGCCTGCCCTATGCGCTCATCGCCGTTGGTTGCGCGCTTGTGTTGTTTATCGCCGCCGTCGTGGGCTACGTCAACCGTAGCGTGGACGTGGAGCTCAACGGCCAGAAGACCGCGGTGCGCGTGGGCTCTACGCTGCAGAATCTCATCGACGACCAGGAATTGGCTGACACCTACGACGCAGGCGACCTGCTGGCCGTCGATGACAGCGTGCTCAAGCGCCATGGGGGCGAAAAGCTGTCGGTGAAGGTCGACGGTAAGCGCGTGAAACAGGGCAAATGGGATAGCCGCGAACTTGAGGGCGGCGAGAAGGTGACGGTCAAGGATGGCCGTAACACCTACGAGAAGCACGAGGTTCAGGCTACGGTTATCGAGCCCAAGCTCAAAGTCGAGGGCACGGGCGCTATCGAGTATGTGCAGACGTGGGGCGTCCAGGGCCGATCCGAGGTGTGGGTTGGTGAGCAGTCGGGCAAGACGCAAGACCGCGGCGAGGTTGTGCCCGCCACCGATTGCGTCGTTGCGTGCGCCAGCGTGGCGCCCAAGGGCAACGAAAAGTATGTGGCGCTGACGTTTGACGAGGGTCCGAGCGGCGCCACCAAACAGATCTTGCAGGTGCTCAAGGAAAAGCGTGTCACCGCGACGTTCTTCCTTTCGGGCGATGCGGTCGAGGCCTCGCCTGCCACGGCCAAGGCGATTGTCGATGCCGGGTGCGAGATCGGATCCAACAGCTACAGCGACGATTCGCTCAAGGGCCAGGACCGTGAGGCGGTACGCGAACAGATCACGAAAGGCACCGATGCGATTAAGTCGGCGACCGGCGTGAAGACGATGCTGCTGCGTGCTCCCTACGCTGCCTTTGACGAGCAAAACTGGATTGATGCGATGGACCTGGTCTCCGCCGTGGTCTCGTGGAATATCGACTCGGGCGACTGGCTGCTCAACGGTGCCGACGAGCAGGTTTCGACGGTGCTCGATTCGGTGACGCCGGGCAATATCGTGCTGCTCACCGATAGAGACGAATGCGCCGAGCAGACGCTCGAGGCGCTGCCGCAGATTATCGACGGCCTCATTGCCGACGGCTACAAGATCGTGACGCTCAGCGACCTGGTCAAGACGGACACGGCATTGAGCAAAAAGCTCACCTCGCTGACGAAGGTCACCATGCCCAAGGACGCCGTGTTCCCCCAACTTGCCGAGGACGAAGACACCACAGAGTAGTCATTGGGTAGTCATTTAAGAACGTCCCCAATGACTATGTCACGGATGCGTCAGTGTTTGGTATGCCTGCAATGTGCAGCGCATAAATTCGATGCCGCAGGGCGATGCTGATGCTATAGTTACTGCGGTTAATGAGGGTCAAGAGAAAGGTTACAGGTGAAATCCAAACCTCGACCATACAGTCGATGACCCCATGCAGGTGCTTTTTGCGCATGCACGGGGTGTAAGCGTCGAGCGGCGTGCCGCCCGCGCATGCGTATACATATCCAGAAGCCCCCGGACGCCGCACGCGCGGCCGCGTCCGGAGGAATAATGATGGGGAGCACCATTGAATTATCTGAGTGAGATGCTCAAATTGCCGGTCTTGGACGTCGACGGCGAAAAGCTCGGCGTGGTCAACGATTTTGGTATTGCTACCGGCGAAGTTTTTCCGCACGTGACGTCGCTCGCGTTCCGCGGACCCGGCAAGACGCCGTTTATGATCAGCTGGCGCAAATGGGTCGACCGTATCGACGAGACGGGTGTACACCTTAAGACGTCGGCCACCGAAATCCGTTTTTCGTACCTGCAGCCGACCGAACTCTTGCTTGCCCGCGACGTGCTGAACAAGCAGATTGTCGACACGCAGGGCATGAAGGTCGTGCGCGTCAACGACATCAAGTTTTCCATGTCGGGCGAAAACCAGCTGCGCCTGCTGGGCGCCGAGGTCGGTGCCCGCGGTCTGCTACGCGCCATCAGCCCCGCGCTCGAGCATATCGTCGAAGGTTTTATGAAGCACCTGGGCAAGCCGCTCAGTGAGGACATCATCGCTTGGTCCTACATGGACCTGCTCGACCGCTCGACCAAGAACATTCAACTCTCGGTGTCGCATAAGACGCTCGGCGAGCTGCACCCTGCCGACATCGCCGACATTATCGAGCAGCTCGACCCGCGCCTACGTGCGCAGGTGTTTGCGCAGCTCGATACCGCCCAGGCCGCCGAGGCCATCTCGGAGTTCGATGACGACGAGCTTATGACCGAGATGCTCGAGGGCCTGTCCGACACCGACGCATCGTCGATGCTAGCCATGATGGACCCGGACGACGCCGCCGACCTGATCGACGAGCTCGATTACGAGAAGGCCGAGAAGCTCCTGCGCCTGATGGGCGTCAAGGAAGAGAAGGCGATTCGTAACCTGCTGGGGTATGAGGACAACACCGCCGGCCGCATCATGACCTCGGAGTTTGTCTCGCTGCCCGCCACGGCGACGGTCGGCGACGCCATCGAGGCGATTCGCAAGCTCGACGAGGACTTTGAGAGCGTCTATTACGTCTATACCGAGGACCCGAGCGGCATGCTGACGGGCGTGCTTTCGCTGCGCACGCTGATCGTGGCCGACCGCGACGCCACGCTGGGCCAGCTCGCCTATCGCGATCTGGTCTACGTGTCACCCGACGAGGACCAGGAAGACGTGACGGACGAGATGACCAAGTACGACCTGGTTGCCATCCCTGTCTGCGACGAGAACCGTCATATCCTGGGCATCGTGACCTTCGACGACGCCATGGACGTTATTGCCGAGGAGCATCAGGAGGACCTGCAGATCGCCGGTGTCGGCTCGGGCGATAGCGCGTCGGACGACTCGACGAACGTGCTCAGCTGGTTCGTGCATCGTCAGTACTGGGTCGTCGTGTGGGGCATCGCCTCGTGCATCATGGCAACGGTGCTGGGGACGGCGCTGGGCTCCGCGCATTTGGTGGTGTTCCCCATGTGCGCCATGCCGCTCGTGTTGCTGGCTGCCTCGCGTATGGTGTCGTTCGTCAAGAACTACTTCTTGGAGTATGACGGTCACGACGACGAGCCCAAGCCATATCTGGGGTTCTTCTTCCAGAGCACGGGCATGGGCCTGATTCTGTCACTCGTGACCTATCTGTGCGCCCAGCTGGTGCGCACCGCCGCGTTTCCCGATGCGCCCATGTTTGAGGAGCAGCTCTTTACCGGCTGCTTTAATATCGCTGCTATCATTTGCCTGGTTGGCAACATGAGCGCCGTGATTTACCTGATGGTGCTGTTCTGGCGTGACGAGCATGACCTCAACACGTCGGGCACCGCCATGAACGTTATTGCCGTCATGATCTCGTGCATAGCGTACTGCGCCGCTGCGGTGCTGCTCACCATGTCGGTCATGGGTTAGGTGGTCGCGTGCAAAATACCAAGCAAAAGTCGGGCACCAAGCAAAAGTTGACCATCGCGGCCATCTTTGGCGCTATGGGTCCCGGTCTGCTGGCGGCGCTTTCGGGCAATGACGCCGGCGGCATTGCAACGTATTCCAGCGCGGGCGCCAGCTATGGCTACAAGATGCTCTGGATGCTTCCCGTCATGACTGTGCTGCTCATCGTGACGCAGGAGACCGCGGCGCGCTGCGGATGCGTCACGGGTAAGGGCCTGGCGTCGCTCATTCGCGAGCGCTTTGGCGTGCGCAAGAGCGTGCTGGCCATGGCGGCGCTGTTGATCGCCAACACGGCGGTGACCATTTCGGAGTTTGCGGGCATCGCCAGCGGCCTTGCCCTCTTTGGCGTGCCGGCGAGCATCTCGGTGCCGTTGGTGGCGCTGCTGGTGTGGATGCTTACCATGTCGGGTAGTTTCCAGCGCATCGAGAAGATTCTGCTGCTGGTGAGCTGCGTGTTCGTGACCTATATTGTCGCCGCGTTCATGGCTGGCCCCAACTGGGGTGAGGTCGCGGTCGACCTGGTCGTGCCTAACATTCAAAATGACCCCAGCTACGTGTCGCTCGTGGTCGCAACGATCGGTACCACCATCGCGCCGTGGATGATTTTCTTGGCGCAGAACAACGTGGTCGATAAGAACGCGGGCGAGGACGATATCGTGCTGCAGCGCATCGATACTGTGAGCGGCTCGCTTGCCGCCGATATCATTGCCGGTTTTATTATCATCACGACCGGTACGGTGTTGTTCCCGGCGGGTATTCAGATTAGCGATGCCGCCGATGCTGCCCGCGCGCTGGAGCCTATTGCGGGTCAGTGGTCCACGGTACTGTTTGCCTCGGGCCTGGTCGCGGCGAGCTTCTTGGCCGCCTGCGTGCTGCCGGGCGTTACGTCGAGCGCTATCTGCGAGGCATTTGGCTGGGAGCGCGGTGCCGACCGCAGCTGGGACGAGGCCCCGGTCTATCGCGGCATCATTACGGCCATCATCGGTATCTCTGCCGTGCTGGTGCTTATGCCCGGCGTTGATCTGTTCCAGATTATGATGACCTCGCAGGTCATCAATGGCGTGCTACTGCCTGTAGTCTTGGTATTCCAGGTGGTTATCGCGGCGGATCGCCACATTATGGGTGCCAACCGCAACGGCCGCGTGTGGAACGTGCTCACTTGGGCGACTATCGCCGTGATTACGGTGCTCACGGTCGTCATGTTTGCCCTGCAGGCGATGGGCTACAGCGCTTAACGCCCACTTTTGCTTCCGAACAGGCCGCAGCGATGGACTGCGGCCTGTTTTTTGTCTGCGATAGGGCGTTAGTTATATGGTAGTGGGCAAAAAATGCCAAATATGAGTACTGTTGCTAAGTGAATAGCATTTATATCCAAGAAAATAATGAACATAAACCATAGTATGTTCATTAAAATTGGCTCTAATACGCCTTAAACCAGTCAGGTTGGCTGCTTTAGGGGGTTGTAGGGGACGCTCGGACGTCATTTTGGGTGGTTTTGTTTGCTATTAAAATGGTAACAGTACTCATATTTGCCCTTTTTTGCCCACAGACCTTTGAGGTTACGGCGAAAGGGGCTTGTTTTGATTGTTTGGGGCAGGCGCGAGGCACGGAAACGATGTCTGGAGCGGCGGAGCAGCTTGGAATTCATCCGTAGAGGTCTTCATTGGCTGCGCCAGGAGTGCCTCCAGGTGCCGGTACAAAAGGAGTGTCCTTAACTGCCGCAGGGGGCGTCGGCCGTGGCCGACGCCCCCTGCGGGTGTAAGCAGATTTGGCTGCGCGTTACTTGTCGGTGCCTAGCTTGTGCGGTTTGTAGGCGAGGGCGCTGACGAGTGCATCGGCAGCGGATTTGACAGCCGCCGGCTGCGGATCGTTAACGTGATCCTCGGGATGCACGGGCAGGTCCTTCTTGACGGCATCGTGGATGAGCTTAAGGTACTCGGTCACACCCGCGTTCGAGAGGTGCGTGCCATCGCCATCGAACAGATCATTGCGGTTGGCACTATATCCGTACCAGTCGATAACGCGTACATTCTTGTAGCGCGTGGCGGCGTTGGCGATGGCCTGGTTCGTGGACCCGACCCACGGCTGCGGGCTACGCGTGTTTACAAACACGACGATACGCTGCTCGCCGGCGTCGGCCATGATCGCGTCGACCTGAGCGTCCGTTACCAAACCGTTGGTGCCCAGGGCAAAGACCACGATCTTGCCGGCAAGGTTCTGCTGGATATAGCCCTCAAATGTCGCGCGGCCCGCATCAAACTGGCGGCCCTTTTCGGCATCGATATGGCTGTGCGGGAACACGCCGTCAAAGGAATCAACGGCGCGCAGCGACACGGAGTCGCCGATCATCAACAGGTCGTAGGAGCCATCGGGGAAGCCGTCGTTGTCCTTGTCGGTGTCGTCGGCCGCCTGCTGGTCGGTGGGCGCGGTGTTTTTGGCTTCCTTGTTCAGAACTTCGGCGCCCTCGCCGCTCAGTGCGGACGTCTCGGGCACAAAGATCAGGCCGCCCAGTGCGACGACCAACACGACAGCGCAGGCTGCGCAGACAGGGACGTGCGCGCGTGCCCAGTTGGCGGGTGTGGTGGTTCCATTGCGGAATTCGGTGACGGTGCGGCCGAAGGCGCCCTTCCTAAACGGCGTTTCGATAAAGCGATAAGAGCACTCGGCCACGGCGACCACCAGCAGTACCTGCAAAATGTACTGCCACCAGGGCGTGTCGTTGATGTTGGCGACCGGGTTCATGAGCAATAGCAGCGGATAGTGCCACAGGTAGATGCTGTACGAGCGCTTGCCAACCCACACGAGCGGCTCGGCGGACAGCGCGCGGGCAACCATTCCCTGGGGCTGCACGCAGGCCGCGATGACCATGAGCGTGAGGATGGAGCATAACAGCGTGCCGCCGCGATACTGGAACGCGGTGTAGCCGTTGGTGAGCGCGACCATGGCGGCAAGGCCAACCAGACCCACGACACCCAACACATCGATGGATGCGGGCGAGGACCAAAAGCGCACGAGGGCGCTCGGCTGTGCCGGGGCGGTCTCGGTTGATTCGTCGGCCTTCTCGCCAGGTTTGCCCTCGGCGTTCTTGTCGTGCTTGGCGGCGCCAGCCAGGCGATTGAGCCCCAAACGATGAGCGAGACGCACCGGCGCCAGGTCGCGATCGGGGATAAAGGCCATCCAAGCACCCAGCAGCAGCGAGAACACGCGGGTGTCGGTGCCGTAGTACACGCGGCTGGGGTCGGCGGCAGGGTTGTAAAGCACCATCATGGCGAGGGCGGAAACCGCGGCAAGGCCCAGAACCACGCGGCGCGTGTTGGGCTTGCTCACATGCATGGATACCATGGCAAACAGCAGTGGCGGCCAAATTAGGTAGAACTGTTCCTCGATGGCAAGCGACCAAAAGTGCGTGAGCGGCGAGGGGTCGCCCAGAGCATTGAAGTACGAGACGTTTTGGGCAATCTGCCACCAGTTGTTGAAGAACAGCAGCGACGGCAGGATGTCAGGGCGCATCTTGGTGAGCATCACGTGGTTAAAGATGGTGCACAGCGCGCAGGTCACGAACACTACCGTTACCACGGCGGGGACCAGGCGACGGATGCGGCGAATCCAGAAGCTCTTAAGGTCGATGCGGCCGGTCTTAGCGACTTCGTTGAGCAGCAAGCGCGTGATTAGATAGCCCGAAAGCACAAAGAAGATCGTGACGCCGAGCAGGCCACCCTGAGCCCACGTGAGGTTGAGGTGATAGAGCACCACCGCGACGACGGCAAGCGTGCGCAGGCCGTCGAGCGCAGGAATGTAGCGGGATTTGGGACGAGCAGGCGCCTGTTCTTTTGCGGCGCTGTTAGTGTGGGCGTCCTTGTTGGTGGGCGTTCGATGCGGGACCGGGCCGCGTCGCGATTCGCCGGCGCGGCGGTCGGCGCGTGGGCGTTCGTGCGGCGCCTGGTTATCGGGCGCGCGGCGCGGACCGCGTGGGCTCGATGGTGGGAATTGTTCCATAAAACATCATCCAATGACGAGAATAATCAGCACATATTCATTGTAGCTGCCTGCTCCTGTGAATGCTTGCTGCTGGCGCAACCTCAAGGGCGCGTTCACATCAAAGTGAACTAAAGTTATAGAGGTGCGAGGGCGCACGATCGACGGCCGACGGTGGGCATAGGGCCCGCAGATGAGGAGGTTCCCATGGCAGATCGCGGCATCGTTGCGGTGTTCGGCAGCATGAACATGGACCTTTCGGTGGCGTGCGAGCGCATGCCGCGCGCGGGTGAGACCGTCGGTGGCAGTGGTTTTATCACCAACGCCGGTGGCAAGGGCGCTAACCAGGCCGTCGCCGCCGCGCGCATGGGTGCGCGCACGTGCATGATTGGCGCGGTCGGCCGCGACGCGTTCGGTGCATCGCTCGTGGCGGGGCTCCAAGATGCTGGCGTGGACTGTGACTTTGTGGCGCTGCGCGACGACGTGGAGACGGGCACGGCGACCATCATTCGCTGCGAGGGCGACAACCGCATCGTGCTGTCGCCGGGCGCCAACCATGCACTCGCGGGCGAGGACGTTGCCTGCGCGCTGGGGCGTCTGGTGGCCGATGGGCTCGACGGAGACGCCAGCGATATTGCCCCGGCTGCCGGAAGCGTCTTTATCGCCCAGGGCGAATGTGACCTTGCGGCGACTGCCGAGTCGCTTTTCTGCGCTCACGAGCTGGGGTTCTATACGATCTTTAATCCAGCGCCTGCCTGCGAGTTGCCTGTGGAGGCCTGGCCTGCGGTCGACCTGGTCTGTCCCAACGAGACTGAGTGCCAGGTGCTGACGGGCATCTTGCCCGCAGATGATGAGAGCTGCGTCGCGGCGCTCAATGCCCTGCTCGCCAAGGGTGCCGGGGCTGCGGTCATCACGTTGGGCGGCGCCGGGTCGGTTACGCTCGGCTATGACGGCGAGCCGCTGCGTATGCCGGCACTTTCGAGCACGGTAGTCGATACCACAGCCGCCGGCGATACGTTTATCGGCGCGCTTGCCGCGGCTCGTCTGGAGGGGCTGCCGCTCTTTGAGTGCATGGTCGCGGGTGCTCGCGCTTCGGCGGTGACGGTGTCGCGCCTGGGCGCTCAGCAATCAATTCCCACGCGTGCGGAAGTCGAGCACAAGTTTGGTTTAGACGGTTTGGATGTAGACGGAGAAGCGGAGTAGAACAATGGCAATCAAGAAGCTGATCCTTGATCTGGATATGGGTGTGGACGATGCGATGGCGCTGGCCTATGCCATCGCGAGCCCCGAGGTGGAGCTCGTGGGCATCACCACGTGCTTTGGCAACGTGCGCGTCGAGCAATCGGCGCACAACTGCCTGGCGGTGCTCGATCTGCTGGGTCGCCCCGAGGTTCCGGTGTACCTGGGTGCCGACCGTCCTCTGCAGGCGACTGAGCCCTATACGCCGCCGGCGTCCACCGCGCTCATTCACGGCAAGAACGGCATCGGCGGCGCGAGCGTGCCCGCGTCGCCCTACGAGCCGGTGGGGGCGACCTCGGCCGACGGTAACGCTGCGGTCGATTATCTGATCGATGCCGCGCGCACCTATGGTCCCGATCTGGTCTACGTAGCGACTGGCCCGCTCTCCAACCTGGCGCTCGCCCTGGAGCGCGATGCGGCGGCGATGATGTCCATCGGCCGCGTGGTCGTGATGGGCGGCGCCCTTACCGTGCCCGGCAACGTGAGCGCGGGCGCCGAGGCCAATATGGCGAGCGACCCCGAGGCAGCCGACGCGGTGCTGCGTTCAGGTCGCAAGCTCACCATGGTGGGTCTGGACGTGACGCATCGCGTGGTGCTCACACGCCGCGACATTGCCGGCTGGACGGGCTCGGGCACTATGGCTGGCTGCGCGTTTGCGAGCATGGTCGAGCACTACATTGGTTCGTACGAAATGAACGCGCCCTACCTGGGCGGCTGCGCGCTGCATGATCCGCTGGCGGTTGCCGTGGCGATCGACCCCACGCTCGTAGGTGCGCTCGGCTGCAACCTGCGTGTTGATCTGCTGGGCGAGTACCGCGGCCGCACCATCTGCGATGAGCGCCGCCTGTCCGATCCGGACAAGAGCGCGCTTGTGGCGCTGACCGTGGATGCTCCGCGCTTCCTGTCCGAGTTCAAGACACGTATGGCCCGTGTCTTGGGCTAAGTTGTCTTTTTGGGACGGGGCTTTTTTGACTGGTATGATTGGTGCGACCATTCGAACCAGCTAAAAGAGCCCGTCCCAAATTGACTACCGAGAGGATCTGCCATGGAGCGCATCGCGAGCTTTTCCGTTGACCATCTGCTGCTTGAGCCCGGCGTGTATGTGAGCCGCATCGACCGCGATCCGGCGACCGGCGCCGCCGTCACCACCTTTGACCTGCGCCTGACCACACCCAATAAGGAGCCGGTCATGAACACGGCCGAGTGCCACACCATCGAGCACCTGGGCGCGACGTTCCTTCGCAATCATGTCGAGTGGTCGAGCCGCATTGTCTACTTTGGCCCCATGGGCTGCCGCACGGGCTTTTACCTGGTTGTCTTTGGCGAGCTGACGAGCGAGAAGATCTTGCCGCTCGTCCGCGAGCTGTTTGAGTTTGTCGCCGGCTTCGAGGGCGATGTCCCCGGTGCCGCTCCCGAGGAGTGCGGTAACTACCTGGACCAGAACCTCCCCATGGCCAACTGGCTCGCACGCCGTTACCTCGACCGCGACCTGGCCGATATCGACGAGAAGCACCTGCACTATCAGCAGGCGTAAGAGCTTTATCGCCCAAAACGAGCGCATTGGGCGCCTTCGCTTATGCGGGGGCGCCTTTTTGTTGATTGGTCGGGACGAGCGTTCAAAATCGCTCATGTTTGTTCTAGAATGTTCGTATAGTCACATTTACGAACAGGAGTGAACATGCATATCTACTCTGTCAACGATCCCGAGTTCAAATCCTATGGCAACGTTTGGGATAATGTTCCGTCCGAGCTTACGTCACCCGTGCTCGAGGCGCTTGCCTCCACGCCCATCCCTGAGGGCAGCAAATACGTGGCGAGCGCGCCCGAGCTCGAGAGCGTCAAGGATGCCGATAAGTTGGGCTTCCTCATGTTTGGCGGCCGTCCCTTCCAGCTCGGCTGGTGCAACGGCCACAACACGCGCCTCAACTGCCTGGAGTACCACCGCGCGAGCGAGTTCAACCTGGGTGCTCGCGATTTTATCCTGCTCGTGGCGCATCGCTGGGAGATCGAGGACGGCAAGCTCGACACCGCGTGCGTCAAGGCGTTCCGCGTGCCGGCGGGCAAGGTTGTCGAGGTCTTCAACACCACGCTCCACTACACGCCCTGCATGGTCGACGACGGCGGCTTCCAGGTGATGGTGGCGCTGCCGGCGGGCACCAACGGCCCGCGCCCCGAGGCTGCGGCCGACATGCCTACCGCCGGCGACAGCTACTGCTACTGGAAGGCCGACAAGTGGGTTCTCTGCCATGCTGACAGCCCCAAGGCGGCCGAAGGCGGCTACGTGGGTCTTATCGGCAAAAATATCGACATCACCTGCGACTAGAATCTTCCGTCTCAATCTGTAACATCTAGCGGGCCAAATCGTCTCTACCTGTTACAGATTTAGACAAACCGTAGGGGACGGACCGATAAATCTCGATCTGTAACACCGGGCCCGGTTTTGACGGACTAGCTGTTACAGATCGAGACAAACCGCCCCCAACCACCACAAAGGTGTCCCTTTGTGGTGGTTTGGCGTGCAACGGGTATCAAAAAGTGTCAGGCGGGGGCGGCTGCCGGGCCGCCGTGTGCGAAAAGAAGTGTCGGCCTGCGTCGCTGTCGTTGGGCGAGGCCCTATTTGCGGGGATACTGAAACCACGACAAGCAGCGTATGAAAGGATCGATGCATGGCTTTCCGTAATGACTTCCTGTGGGGCGGCGCGACGGCTGCCAACCAGTGCGAGGGCGCCTACGACGTGGACGGCCGCGGCCTTGCCAACGTGGACGTGGCTCCGCGCGGCCCCGAGCGCTATGCGGTGGTTTCCGGCCAGCGCAAGATGCTCGACTTTGAGGACGGCTATTACTATCCCGCGCAGACCGGCATCGATTTCTATCACCACTACAAAGAGGACATCGCCCTCTTTGCCGAGATGGGCTTTAAAACCTTCCGTATGAGCCTGGCTTGGACCCGCATTTTCCCCAACGGCGACGAGACCGAGCCCAACGAGGCTGGCCTGGCCTTCTACGAGGACGTATTCCGCGAGTGTCAGGCGCACGGCATCGAGCCGCTCGTGACCATCACGCACTTCGACTGCCCGATTCACCTCATCAAGGAGTACGGCGGCTGGCGCAACCGCAAGCTCATCGACTTCTACAAGAACCTCGCGACCACGATTTTCACCCGCTACAAGGGCCTGGTGAAGTACTGGCTTACCTTCAACGAGATCAATATGATCCTGCACCTGCCGTTTATGGGTGCCGGTCTGGTCTTTGAGGAGGGCGAGAACAAGGAGGCCGTCGAGTACCTGGCCGCTCACAACGAGCTCGTCGCCAGCGCTTGGGCAACCAAGATTGCCCACGAGATCGACCCCGAGGTCAAGATCGGCTGCATGCTCGCCGCAGGTAGCTACTACCCCTACAGCTGCCGTCCGGGCGATGTGCGCCAGGCGCAACTCGATAACCAGGACAACTACTTCTTCGTCGACGTCCAGAGCCGCGGCTACTACCCGGCATATGCCGTCAAGAAGCTCGAGCGTCTTGGCATCGATGTGGGCATGATCGACGAGGACCGCGAGATCCTGGCCGCCAACACCGTCGATTTCATCAGCTTTAGCTACTACAGCACCCGTTGCTCCGCCGGTGCCGATAACCCCGATGTCGAGCGCACCCAGGGCAACGCCTTCGCCGGCGCCAAGAACCCCTACTTGCAGGAGAGCCAGTGGGGCTGGGCCATCGATCCGCTGGGCTTCCGCATTACGCTCAACGACCTGTACGATCGTTATCAGAAGCCGCTGTTTGTGGTCGAGAACGGCCTGGGCGCCAAGGATGTTGTCGAGGAGGATGGCTCCATCAACGACGACTACCGTATCGACTACCTGCGCCAGCATATCGCCGCGATGCGCGATGCGGTGACCGAGGACGGCGTTGACCTGCTGGGCTACACCACCTGGGGCCCGATCGACCTGGTGTCTGCCGGCACGGGCGAGATGTCCAAGCGCTATGGCTTTATCTATGTGGATCGCGACGATGCGGGCAACGGCACCCTCAAGCGTTCCAAGAAGAAGAGCTTCGACTGGTACAAGAAGGTTATCGCCACCAACGGCGAAGATTTGGCCTAGGCTTTCCCGATAACCGTAGCCTCCTGACCAAGGCGCCCGGCGAGCAGTTAATGCTTGCCGGTCGCCTTGCCGTCTGCGGATTTTGGGACATGCGGCCCGCTTTTTCGACCCATCTGTCGGTACACTAAAAGCACTATGGGTACCCGCGAGCGACATATCGGCCACGCGGCCGCCCGATCCGCTCCCGTGGCGGATCCCAGGGGCGGCAGGCTCTTCGCCATGCCGCGATTCCTTGTTGGCATAACACATCAGGTGTACCGCCACCGCGTCTTTGCTATCGCCGGTGTCATCACCGCGCTGTTCCTCATGCTTTTGGCAGTCTTGCCGGCGCTGTTCGCCTTCGACCCCAAACTTTCTAACGCCGTGCCCGCCTATAGCGAGGTGTCCGAAGAGGTTGTGGATGCGCTCGTCCATTCGAGCTCTCTCCCGCCGCTTGTCGCCGCAATTATATTTTCGATCTGGGGCGTATCGGTCTATCTGCGCTGTTTGGACTATGTGTTGCGCCGCCGCCTTGTTGCCATCGCCTCCGTCTGCGCCCTGTGGATGATCGAAGTCATTCTCAAGTACAAGTCGTTCACGCCGTTCTATGCCACCGTGCTGTGGTACCTGTACTACGTGCCCATGACGCTCATTCCGCTGCTCTACCAGTTGTGTGGTCTGCGCCTTGCGGGCCTGGAGCAACACCGCCTGGGTCGCCGCTACTGCGCCGCGCTGTGGATTGTGGCCATCCTGCTTATCGGATTTGTGCTCACCAACGATTTTCACCAGCAGGTCTTCCGCTTTGACCGTACGAGCGACACCTGGAGCAACGATTACACGTACGGCTGGGGTTATTTCGCCGTCTTAGTGTGGACGGCCTTTAACTTCGTGACCTTTTTTATCCTTGTTGGTCGGTCCTCGTCCTTTCGCATCCAGCGTTTCTCGGGTACGGCGGCGCTCGTACTGCTGGGTGGCGCATTCTTTGCCATCTCGTATGCGTTGCGCGTGCCCTGGGCATGGAAGCTCAACTTTTCGCTCGTCTATTGCGTTCTGTGCGTGGTGGCGATGGAAATCTGTCTCGATTGCGGTGTCATTCCGTCATATCACGACATTGCCGGCATTTTCGACACCTTGCCGCTTGACCTCAAAGTTCTAACGCGCGACCTGCAGGAAGTCTATGTCACGCCAGTGTCAAAGCCAATGCCGGTAGGCGTGCGCGAGGAGTTGCGGGCCCAGGCGCACGGCCGCGCCCATGCCTTTGCCGTGGCGTCCGATCCCGATGTGATGTACCGCGCCTTTCCACTGCTGGGCGGATCGGCCCTGCTTGCCCAAGACGTGTCGGATCTCAACGAGCTTAACCGTGAACTGGCACATCGTCGCATGGAGCTGCAGCGTCAAAACGAGCTGCTCGCCGCCGACTACGACCTTAAGACGCATTTGGCAGATCAAGAGGCCGAGACCTTGCTGGTCCAAGACGTGGACCAGGCGCTTGCCCGCGCGCTCAAAGGGATGTACGACTTGCTGAGCTCGCTGCCGCCGTTGACCGACGAGGCGTCTTCGCACGAGCGTTACCGCATGCTGCAGCGCGCCAAGATGCTCGTCGCCTATTGCAAGCGCAAAGGGTCGCTCACGTTGGCACAGCACGGGGAGAGCGGTTTTGATCGTGACCGCATTCAGCTCATTGCCAACGAGCTCGCAAGTGACCTGCGCACCATCGATGTCGATTGCGCCTCGATTATCGCCATACGGCGCCCGATGCACGCCAGTACAGTAAGCGCCCTGCACGACTGCGTGTATGACTTTGCGTTTTTTGCCTACACCACCGACCATCCGGCGCTTATGTATCACTTGGGCGACCATGACCGATGCAGTGTCGAGCTGCGCGCCACGCTTTTTTCCAACGATGATGAAGATCTTTCGCAGACGCCCGCTGCACAAGAGCTCGAAAGCGCTCTGCAAGGGCGCAACGTGGCATACCGCCTTGAGGGCGAACCCGGCCAGTTGCGTATGATCGTTTTGATGCCGCGGGCGGGTGAGTGACGATGCAGATTCCGCTCATCCTTCCCCAAATCGTTGCGCTCGATGTTGTCTTTGCCCTGGCTGCTTGCCTGCAGACGATCCACGTCCCGCTCATCGTATCGCGCCGCTCGTCCTATAACCGTAAGGTGATTTGTGCCTACGAGGCGAGCCTTGTGCTTCACCTAGTTATTTCGGCGCTCATCTTGTTCGCGTCGTCTGGTTCGTATCTGGTGGCGCCGCTTGGCGTTTGCGCCAGGGCAATGGGCGGAGTGCTGTGGCTCAATGCCGCGGTCTTTGCCTATGGCGTGGTACTTATGGTGCACTATCGTCGCCCCGTCATGCTGGTCGAGCTGCTGCTTGTTGTCGCCGTTACACCGCCGGTGGTTTTTGCCATGGGCTCGGCGTGGACCGTTGTCCTTATCGCAGAGGGAGCGTTCTTCCTGTTCCGTTCCATCGCGGCGCTCTTGATGGACATCCGTAACCGCCAGGAGGACATCACCGCGTTCTCGACGATCGAGACCATCAACGTGATTCCCGTGGGCATCCTGTATCTGGACCCGAGGGGCCGTCCGTTGCTCATGAACCGCTGCATGCGCAAAAACCTGGTGGAACTTCATATGCCCACCGATCTGCGCGACATGAGCGGCACATGGAACGACCTGCGCAAGCTTAGCATGCAAATGCCCGAAAGCAGTAGGAACCGTGTGCGGATTAACTTGGACCGTTTTGGTGAGGCTCGCACAGTAATCGAGATTTCTCCCGCCGAGATTCGCCTATTTGTGCACGACGAGGTTATGGTTTCGGGCCGCCTCTTTGAACGCATTATCGGACTGGATGTGACGGAGTATGCGCATGCCCACGACCGCCTGGCGCAAGCCAATCACCTGCTTGAGCTTGCGGGCAAAGAACTCCAGGCCCAGATCGAAGAAGTCAAAAAAGTTGCCGACAATGCGGCCTACCTGCGCATGCGTGCCCGTGTGCACGACGTGATCGGGCAGCGTCTGTCCATCCTCCATCGTTATCTGGAGGAGGGGCGCCTGGATGACGAGTCACTCGAGCAGATCGACCCGCTGCTGCGCTCAATCGCTGCCGATCTGCGCAGCGGGGGCGACACCGAACCGGCAGAGCAACTGGGCGATATCGTCCATGCCTTTGGCCTGGTGAGCGTGCAGATCGATGTGGAGGGCGAGCTGCCAAGCGACGCGCGCGTCGCCGCAGCCTTTCTGCAGATTATCCGCGAGGCCTCGACCAATGCCACCAAGCATGCACAGGCCCATCAGGTCCATGTGCGCCTGCGGCAGGAGACGTCGGAAGACGGCGCTGTTGCGCGGATGGCCGTTTCTAACGACGGCGCGCCTGCACCCGTATCGTATCGTGAGGGAACGGGTATCCCAGGTATGAGGCATGTCGCACAGAATCTGGGCGGCAGCCTGGAAGTCCATACCGCCCCGCCCTTCACGCTTACGGTGTCCATCCCGCTCGCCTCCAACGCTACGGTCCAAAGGAGAAGTTCATGATCCGTGTCCTTATAGTCGAAGACCAGGCCATCCTGCGCGAGAGCCTGGCGCGCTCCGTTGGCGACCAGCCCGATATGACCGTTGTCGCCGCGATCGCCGACGCCTCGGATGCCTTGGGTGTCGCGCTCAAGGAGTGCCCGGACATGATACTGATGGACGTGTGCACCGAGCACGATTCCAACGGCATCGTGGCGGCGGCGCGCATCAAAGAACAACTGCCCGAGTGCCGCGTCATTATCATGACGGGTATGCCCGAGATCACCTTTGTGGACCAGGCGCGCGAGGCGGGCGTCGATAGCTTTGTGTACAAGAACGTCGGTATCGATGAGCTGTTCGCCGTGATGCGTTCCACGTTGGCGGGCTACTGCACGTTTCCCAAGCCGCCCGAGAGCATTTTTTCGGGCACGGCGGCACTCGACGATGTCGAGCTGTCGATTTTGCGCCTTGCCTGCGAGGGCAAGAGTCGCCGCGAGATCGCGGCCGAGCTGTTTATGAGTGAGGGCACCATCAAGCGCCGCATTTCGGAGATCCTCAACAAGACCGGCTACGACAACATCATGCGCCTGGCCGTGCATGCGGTGACCGAAGGCAGCATCGTCCCCAATATGGAGCGCCCGTAGTCGGTGCGCCGCCCGTGTTCCGGCGCCGTAAAGATAGGCCGCCCGCCGTTTCGCATCTAAAAACGGCGGGCGGCCTGCTTGTATGGGCAGTGCTGTCGACGCAAGGCGGCGGGGCCGCAGGATCATTTCCTGCGGCCCCGCCTGACATGTGCGCGGATGTGTCCGCCAATCCGCGGCTATCGGTGTCCGCCGTTACGCGATGGTTGCGCTGTAGGAGGCGACGTCCTCGTAGGAATCGGTCAGGTAGGCGTCGATGCCGATGGTCGTGTTGACTAGGTCGTCAAGGCTGTCAAGCTCGCCGCTCGAGAACGTGAATTCCTCGGTGGCGCTGGTGCCGGGCATCAGGTTAGCCGAGAACCAGGGTTCCTTCATAGTGCCGTTGACGTTGGTCTTGCCGGAAGGAGCGTAGAAGGTCAGGTCCTTGTCGCTCTTGTTGGTGATGTTGACGACAAAGCCGATGTCGCCCCAGTCGTCCTTGAACTTCTCGGTGATGGTGATGGTGCACAGATCGTCATCGGCGACGGTGACGGCGGGGGAGATTTCGACACTCTGGACGTCGTCGTCTTCGACGGCCTCATCGACCTCTTCTTCCTTCTCGGCCGCCTCGCGATCCTTCTTCACCGTGCCGGACAGATCCTTGTCGGACTTGGTGAAGATAAGCTTGTCGCCTTCCACCTCAAGGACGAGCTTGTCGTCCTTGAGCTTCAGGTCGTGCGACTCATCTTCGGCGGTGATCGTTACGGTGGTGGCGTCCTTGGCCTCCCATTTCAGGTCGGCGACCTCAAGGAACATATCGAGGACGCCTGTGCCGTCCTCGTCGAGGATCAGGACGCAGTTGAGGCCCCACTCCTTGAGCATATCCATGTACTCATCGGTGAGCTCTTCGCCATCCAAGGTTCCACCCGAGTACTGCCAGCTGCCGACGAAGTTGGCCTTGGGGTCCTTGCCGCCGCCGCTGCAGCCCGTCAGGGCAAAGGCGAGCGCCAGGACGCATGTCAGGAATGCGAGTGCGGACTTTTTGAACGTTGTCTTCATGGTGTCCTCCTTTATCGAACGAAACCCATAGAAGCAAATGCGGGGGTGGCGGATCCCCCGCCAATTACCAGATAGAGGGGCTAGGGCCGGGGCGTTCCGCAGTTGCTGCAGAACTTGCCGCCGTTTTCGCTGCCGCAGTTGGGGCAGAACCACTTGGCCGGTGCCGGGGCGGGTGCGGGACTACCGCACTCGGAGCAGAACTTGCCGGTGTTGGTGGCGCCGCAGCTGCAGGTCCATGCGCTGGCCGCAGGTGCGGCGGTGGGAGCCGGTGCGGGGGCGGGAGCCGGAGCCGGCTGCGGAGCAGCCTGCTGCTGTGCCTGGCCGGCGGCGAACAGCTGGCTGGCGTTCATGCCGCCCATGCCGCCCGCCATGCCCATGCCCATAAAGCCGGCCATCGCGCCGTTGGGGTTGGCCGCCGCGGCGCGCATCGCATCGCTCTGGGCGCTGGCGATGTTGGCGGCTGCCATGGTGGGATCGCGCATGACTGCGGCCTTCTGCAGGTCCTTGATCATCTGCTCGTCTTCTTGCGAGGCGGCGATGGAGTTGACGCCAAAGCTCACGATCTCGACGCCGCGCAGGTCGCGCCAGTCGGCCGAGAGGACCTCGTTGAGCGCGCGGGCGAGCTCGGTGGTGTGACCGGGGATGGCGCTGTAGCGAATGCCCATCTCCGAGATCTTGGCAAAGGCGGGCTGCAGGGCGGTGAGCAGCTCGGACTTAAGCTGACTGTCGATCTTATCGCGCGTGTAGCTATCGGTCACGTTGCCGCACACGTTGGTGTAGAACAGCAGCGGATTGGTGATGCGGTACGAATACTCGCCGTTGCAGCGCACGGAGATGTCGACGTCCAGGCCAATGTTGTTATCGACCACGCGGAAGGGCACGGGCGAGGCGGTGCCGTACTTGTTGCCGATGATCTCCTTGGTGTTGATGAAGTAGACGCGCTGGTCCTTGCCCGCGTCGCCGCCAAAGGTAAAGCGGCTGCCGATATTGGCGAAGGTCTCCTTGATGGAATCGCCCAGGTTGCCGCTAAAGACGCTCGGCTCGCTGCCGGTATCGAAGACGAACTCACCGGGCTCCAGCGCGACTTCGATGATCTTGCCGTTTTGCACCACGAGCATGCCTTGTCCGTCGTTGACGGCGATGACCGAGCCGTTGGAGATGACGTTGTCCTCGCCGCGCGTGTTGGAGCTGCGGCCACCGGTACGTTTGCTGCCCTTGCAGGCCAAGACGTCAGCAGGCATCGATTCGCAGTAGATAAATTCCTTCCACTGGTCGGCCATGACGCCGCCGGCAGCTCCCAATCCAGCTTTCAAGAGTCCCATGGTGATCTTCCTTTCTCGTCAAAGGCCGGGTGGTATTGGTTGGATTGCTTAGTCGTCCTTGTCGTCTTTCATGACAACGGTGGTCTCGGTGTGGCTGAAGGTGTCGTGTTTCTCGGTCAGGTCGAGCTCGCCACAATACTCATCGGCACAGGTTGCTTCGTTGGCCGTCTTGAGCTGGCCTACCAGTAACACGTCTCCGATAATCACGATGATCAGCGGCGCGATGATATTGATAAGGATGCCCTCGATATCAAAGGTGAGGTAATCCGGATCGAAGGCGTATTCCCCCATAAAGAGAATCTGGGAGAGGATAAATCCGATCATAAAGAACAGCACCGAGGCGATGGCGAGCTTGGGCTTGGAGCAGGGGAGCTCGCCGACCAAGCGGCCGGTCTGGCCATTCATGGCAAACAGGTAGCTCTTGCCGTTCCACGAGGTGGAGAGCATCCAGACGGGGAACAGGGCGTAGTCGCTGTCTTCCCAGGTGTAGTCGAGCTGCTTGCTTTCGACCGTGGCATCGTCGTATTCGTCGACGACGGTCTCGCGCAGGGCCGAGATTGTGCTTTCTTCCATGCGGCGCTCGGCGCGCGCCTTGCAAGTCTCGCAGTCCTCGTCGTAACGGTTGGCGATGTAGCCGGGCATATATGCGACCGAGAACGGACGCAGTGCGTCGTAGTCAAACGGCTCGATGGCGTCCATGTGGCCGTCGGGCATCTTGGATGATCCGTCGACGGGCACGCGCTTAAACGAGATATTGCCCTTGCGATAGGCATCGTAGTGGTCGGTGGTCGTGACGGTGCGGTCGGATTCCTCGGTCACGGTCTCGTTGGTCGCGTCAAAGTACACTTCGCCGTCAACGCGGGCGCCGTAGAGCCAAAACGGCACGTAGACACCTTGGACCTCGTCGATGTGGTTGCCGGTGACAAAGCTCTTGGGCAGCAAGATCTTGCCCTTGTAGTGTTCCTTGAGTGCGGCCGTGACGTCATCGCGCCCGAGCTTAAACGGAATCACCAGGTCGGGCGAGAAGTCGCCAGAGAGCTGGCCGGGCGCCACGGCGGAGTTGCCGCAGTACGGGCAGGTGGTGACGGCGACGGTGCCGTCGGACACGAGCTCGGCGCCGCACGACGAGCAGATGTAGCCGGCGTTTTGGGCGAGTTCCTGCACCGCGTCGTCGGCGACGGGCTTGGGCGTTGCGGCTGCTGCATCGGCTTTGGCATCTGCCTTGTCCTGGCGCTCGCGATAGAGGGCCTCGACTTCTTCGACTTCAAAACGAGAATCGCAGTAGTCGCAGACGAGCTTTTGCTCGGCACTGGCAAAGTGAAGGGGGCCGCCACACGCGGGGCATTGATAGTTGACGCTCTCGAAGGCCATGATCGGTCCTTTCGCTGCCGGAGGCTATGCGCCGATGGCGCCGCCGCAGTATTCGCAGCGCCCGCTGGCATCGGGAATGGTGGTGGCTCCGCAGAAGGGGCAGGTCACCGCGGTCTTGGGGGCCTTGGCGGCCACGACGCTGTCGCGCGTCTCCTGACGCAGCTGCACCAGCGCATCGCGGACTTCGGTTGCCTGTCGCTTGGCCTCGCGATATTCGATGGAGCCGCGCTGATCGATGGTGGAGTCGTTCACGCGCAGGTTGATCTCGGTAAAGTACGGCGTGTTGACGTGGATGGTCAGATTAAAGTCGTAATCCAGGTCGTAGCGCGGCGGGTTGTAGCTCTCGCGCTCGCCGTCCTTGGTCTCGCGATAGATCTCGGTGCGCTGCTCGTCGATATCCATATCGCAGCCGAGTACCTGCGAGAACTCGATGATGTCGGGATTGGCGTCGCGCCAGCGGCTCTGCGAAGTGATGATCAGCAGGCCCGCGTCTTCATCGAGCATAATATTGGTGCGCCCGGCAGAAAGCGTGCGCGTGGGGTTGAACGAAGACAGGCGCTCGGCGTTGGCCTCGCGGTAGGCGAGTTGCTCACGGATATCGTCCGCGGTGCTGGAGCGATAGCCGTGAAAGTAGGGGGAGAGCTTGCCGGCGCACTCTTTGCACAGGTAGCCTTCATTGATTTTTGTCTTACCTAGAAGTCCCAGCTCGGTACCGCAAATCGCGCACTCTTTCTTCTCGAACATCTTGTCAAAGAAGCCCATGGCTGCCTCCCATCAACAGGTAGCGTGTGTCACTTTTGATGATGGGGGAGTGTGCGATCCTTCGCGATACCCAGACGGCTCAAGGAGTCTCCACAACTGGGACACATGGCCCATTTTTGACTAGTCATTGGGGACGTTCTTAAACGACTGGTCGCGGGGGACACTCTTTGTCGAAGGCGCTCGAAGGCACTCATTGGGGACGTACTTAAATGAGTGGTAGTTGGAGACACTCCTGGCCGAGCTAGAGATCGCGCGCGTTCCTTCTGGTCCATGCGGCTCAAAATCGCGGCGTGATGTGGACGGCTGGGGTCGAATTGGCAACATTTCGAGCCTGGCTTCGATATTGAGACTGGTTCTTTATTAAAATAGATTTCCAGACAATTGAGCGGCCGGGGGTTAACCATGAGGGGCATGGGAGACACAACCGCATATTTGCGTCGGGGCATTCGGGAGATTATATGCCTGGCGCTGTTCTTCTTCACGTTTTTGGCGTGCGAGTATCTTTTTGATGTGCGCATGGCCGAGTTCGTGCCATCGAGTGAGGTCGTCATCTACGAGAGCATCGTTGTCGGCGCGAGCGTGATTGGCTTTTTCGTGCGCCCATTTCTGTACTATCGCCTTCCCCAGACGATCGATGCGACGAGCGATATTACAGGCGTGCTGTTGGTATCGGCGTTGCTGCTGATGATTACGGCAGTGCGGTTTGAGGTAGTAATTGCCGGCGGCCTGGTGGCGTGCTGCGCCCTGGGCTATTGCGGATCGACCGCCCATGCCAATCTTGCGCGGCGTTTTGCGCAGACGCCCTGCCTGGCGCGCGCCGCCGCACTTTCCTATGCCATGGGCGTTCTGGTACAGGTGATCAACCACA
Source organism: uncultured Collinsella sp. (assembly GCA_900542165.1). Taxonomy (GTDB): domain Bacteria; phylum Actinomycetota; class Coriobacteriia; order Coriobacteriales; family Coriobacteriaceae; genus Collinsella. The sequence goes on from UQMM01000012.1 coordinate 58,223, forward strand.
TGGTGATGCCTGTCGGTATTCCTCAGCAGGCTGTTCTGGTCGTCTGTGCGATCGCGCAGGTGGCGTTGCTCCACGGTGCCCGACGCGCCAAGCTGCGCGACGAGTCCGACCCCAACTTTGAACCCAGTGCTGCCGGGCTTTCGGTAGATGCTCTGGAATATGGCGCCAAGTGGCATGACGATCCCGAGGCAAAGGCGGCATTCCGTCGCGCCGTAGTTCGCCTGACCGTGGCGACGGCGTATCTTTCCAGCGTATTCGCCGCTCTCAACGCGGGCTTCACGACCTTGCATGCTGTCGGAGCCGTCGATTTGGGCGATTGGCCGCGCCTGCTGCTTGTCGTGAGCTCGTTGGTCGCTGGCGCACTATTTGACCTGCACGGCCGCTCGTATATGAATATCGGCATGACATGTGCCGCCATACTGTCCACGCTTTCGTTCTTTGTGCTCATCGTCGACGGCAATGGCGGCAACGAGCTCGCTGCCACGATCATCTTTTATCTGGGCTCGGGCTTTTTCGTGGTGTTCTTTACCACAAAATATGCCGCCGTCTCGCTCTATGCGCGCTGGTCATATTTTTGGCCGTGCATGGGTCGCGTCGTCAACAACGTGTGCTCGATGCTCGTGACGGCGCCGGCGGTGGCGATTATCTCGAGTCAAAACGTGCTGGCTGCGGTCGGTGCGGCGCTCGTGATGTTTGTGGGCATTGCGATTACGCTGCTGGGGCAGTTGGGGCAACGAGCCGATGATGCCGTGATGCAGGATGGCCTGCCGCTTGCCACCGACGATCTTGGTGGGGATCTTGCGCCCACATGCTTCGACCCCGAGCCCGTGGAGGCAGCGGAGCTCACGTCCGATGAACGCCTCGATGCTTTCGTCGCCACCTTTGGGCTTACAGAGCGCGAGCGCGATATTCTTGAGGTCTTGGTCGTTTCGGACCAGAGCGTTCAGGACATCGCCACGACGCTCTTTCTTTCGCGCTCCACGCTCCACCGCCACATTTCCTCGATCAACAAAAAGGCCGGTACCGCCTCGCGTGTGGCCCTTATCAACTTCTTCTGGTCCTGGACACCCAAGGACTAGCGTATGAGCCGCCGCCCAGTTCCTTACTCTAACGGGGGGATGTGGCCTCAAAGCACGCCCACATCGACGCCTCGCCTGCGCTAAACTGAAGAGCACGTACGCAATTACGAGAGGAGCCCGCATGGAGGCTTACAAGCAAGAGTTCATCAAGTTTATGGTTGAGTCCGACGTTCTTAAGTTCGGCAGCTTTACGCTCAAGAGCGGCCGTCAGTCCCCGTTCTTTATGAACGCCGGCGCTTACGTGACGGGCTATCAGCTCAAGAAGCTGGGCGAGTATTACGCCCAGGCCATCCACGATAACTTTGGCGACGACTTTGACGTCCTGTTTGGGCCGGCCTACAAGGGTATTCCGCTGGCCGTCGTGACCGCAATTGCCTACCACGAGCTGTACGGCAAGGAGGTCAAGTACTGCTGCGACCGCAAGGAGGCCAAGGACCACGGTGCCGATAAGGGTAACCTGCTGGGTTATGAGCCCAAGGACGGCGACCGTGTGGTCATGGTCGAGGACGTTACCACCAGCGGCAAGTCCATCGACGAGACCTATCCCAAGGTCAAGGCTGCTGCCGATGTAGAGATCAAGGGCCTGATCGTGTCCCTCAACCGCATGGAGGTCGGCAAGGGCGGCGTGACCACCGCTCAGAAGGAGATCGAGGCAAAGTACGGTTTCCCCGTCGCGAGCATCGTTTCCATGGCCGAGGTCGTCGAGACCCTCTACAACCACGAGATCGACGGCAAGGTTGTCATCGATGACGAGCTCAAGACCGCCATCGACGCCTACTACGAGCAGTACGGAGCACGGGAGTAGGTAGTTACGCGGGTTTACCAACCCGTGTAACGGCTCGACGCTGCGCGGGCCGCATTTGGACAATCTGACGTTCAACTTCAA
>UQMM01000013.1 GCA_900542165.1 uncultured Collinsella sp.
TCTCGGAAGGCACGTGCAGACCTTTCGTCATGGCCTCCTACCTTTCTTTCGGGCCCCTGTCAGGGCCGATTCGTTAGCGCCCCTCCGTGTGAGGCGTTATTGCTGACGACATATTTATATCCAAAATCAGTCCATACTTCCACCTCGCCCCCGAACGGTTTTATATGAGGGGTGAACGGCATACACATATACTTCACGCATGGCACACTTTGATTTAATAAAGTTTATTTACGTGCTTAAATGCGTTTTCAATCCAAAAACCAATTGAAACTAATCTTTATTAAACCACCCTCAAATTGCATATTTCGCGCAATGATATGAATAGAATTCGCAATTCTCGCTTCGTCTCAACCATTTTGATTTTTATTCAAAAAAAAGTTCGTCCTATTCATTTTTGGCAAACAGACTACCGTTTACCAGACGTTGGATACCGTTCACCGGAAGCTCAGTATAAGGCCCGTCGAATACCCAATCGATCTTGCGTCTCCATTTGTAACAACTTGACTTCTCGGTATAGAAAAACAGTCCCGCTCCCCTCATGGGAAACGGGACTGTTATCGATAATCGTAGGCAGATTTGAGCGGCCTTGAGAGCCATCGGAATCCTAGCGATCGAACTCCGCCAGTGCCTCGCCCAAAAGCCTCAGGCCCTCGCGCAGAACGTCCTCGCTCGCGCAGTAGCCCAGGCGTGCGCCGCAGGGAAGCTCAAAACGGCTACCGGGGACCAGCAGCACTCCCCTCTCGGACAGCAGGCGTCTGCAGAACTCCTCGTCATCCTCGGGAATATCCAGCTGGATAAACGAGGTGGACACGCCCTGCGGGGCCGTCCAGGAAACGCGATGCTGCGTATCGATCCAAGCCTGCGCGATATCGCGGTTGCCAAACACGATCTTGCGATTGCGCTCGAGAATCTTATCCTTGTGCTCAAGCACATAGGTCGCCAGGTCATCGTTGAACACTCCGCCGCAGATCATGGTGTAATCGCGATAGGTACGGATGCGGTTGGACACCTCTTCGTCGGCCACGACCCAGCCCACGCGGGCCGCAGGCGTCGAATAGGTCTTCGACAACGAGTTGGCGACAATGGCCCTCTCGTACACGTCGACCATCGACATAAAGGACTCAGTATTTTCGAGAGGCAGATACACCTCGTCACTCAGCACGTAGGCGCCCACCGAACGGGCGATCTCGGCAATCTGGCCGAGCATATCGGCATCGAGCACCGTACCGATGGGGTTCGATGCGTTGTTGATGCAGATGAGCTTGGTGTCGGGGCGCACCAAGCGCTTGAGTTCCTCGATATCGGGCTTCCAGCCGAGCTCTTCGCGTAGCTCCCAATACTCGACCTCGGCGCCCAGCGTGCGCGGAATCTCGTAGAGCGGCGCATAGGTGGGCCACTCGGCGATAACGTGGTCGCCGGGTTCGACCACAGCCATGATGGCGTTGAGGTTAGCGCCCGTGCAGCCATTGGTCTGCAGAATGTGATCGGGATTGACCTCGCGACGATACAGCTTGGCAACCTCGGCCTTAAACTCCGGCGAGCCCTCGATCCAGCCGTAGTTCATCTTCTCGCGGTCCAGGCGCTCGTAGAACGTGGCGCCGCCCTGCTCATCGAGCGCGCGCAGCTCGCCCATGGTGAGCGACGAGATCGTCGACTGGGCGATGTCCCACGTGGCGCTCTTCTCCCAAACGTTGAGCCATTCCTCAACGCCAATCGTCTTGATGTCCATGGCCAAGCTCCTTACAAAAGCAGTCATCCAATCGTGTTGACGTTCCTCATACAAGATTGGGGCGGTGCGAAAACCCGCACCGCCCCAATGGGAGACATCTAATGGCAGCTAGATGTATGTATTATGACCTGTACGGGTCCTTGAAGACCCTAGAGGTCCTCGCGCCAGAAGGGCATGCTCATGCAGCGCGGGCCGCCGCGGCCGCGGGAGAGCTCGGCGGAGGGCACGACGAGAAGGTCCAGGCCCTCCTTGTACAGCACGTCGTTGGTGACGGTGTTGCGGGCGTAGACGCAGATCTTGCCGGGCTCGACGCACAGGGTGTTGGAGCCGTCGTTCCACTGCTCGCGGGAGGCCGCGATCGGGTCGCCGCCGCCGCAGGGGATCAGCTTGACCTGGTCGACGCCGGTGGCGTCCTCCAGGACGTGCTCGAGGGTGTCCTCGATCAGGCGGATGTTCACGTCGCCCGGGTTCTTGCCGGCGGTCAGCTCGTAGACGCGCAGGGTGCCCATGATGGCGGGGTGGATCGTGAACTTATCGACGTCGATCTGGGTGAAGACCGTGTCGAGGTGCATGAAGGCGCGCGAGACCGGGATGTCGAAGGCCAGGATGCGCTCGACCTTGGAGTCGGAGTTCCAGAAGATGTTCTGGGCCATGACGTCGATCGCGGCGGCCTGGGTGCGCTGGGAGATGCCGACGGCGAGGGTCTTCTCGTTGATGTTCAGCACGTCGCCGCCCTCGGTGTGGAACTGGCAGTCGCGGCGGAAGTACAGCGAGACGTCCTTGTAGTCGGGGTGGTACTTGAAGATGTACTTGCCGTACAGGGTCTCGCGGTTGCGGGTGACCGAGTACATGCGGTTGAGGTTGACGCCCTCGCCGACGACCGCGAACGGGTCGCGGGTGAAATAGAGGTTGGGCATCGGGTCGATGATCAGGTCGGACTCGGACTCGGAGTTGACCAGGGAGTCGAGGGTCGTGGACGCCGTGAGGGGCATGTCTATCTCGGACTTGGTCATGCCGGCCATGGTCTTCTTGACGAACTCGAGGTTGTCCTCGATGGAGTCCAGCTTCTCGCGGACGATCTGCGGCATGTGCTGGCCGCGGATGCCGGCCTCGGCGATGTACTGGTCGGTGAACTCGGCGCGGGCGCCGGGGACCTGGTCGAACACCTCGGCGACGAGGTTCTCGAGATAGAGGACCTCCACGCCCTGGTCCCTCAGGATCTGGGCGAAGGTGTCGTGCTCCTGCTGCGCGACCTCCAGGAACGGGACGTCGTCGAACAGGAGTCGCTCGAGCTCGTCGGGCGGCAGGTTGAGGAGCTCGTCGCCGGGACGGTGCAGGCAGACCTTCCTGAGCTTGCCGATCTCGGAAGGCACGTGCAGACCTTTCGTCATGGCCTCCTACCTTTCTTTCGGGCCTTTCGGCCGAATCTCTCAGCGCCCTTCCGTAACGGGCACTGCTTGCTGACAGCTCTAGTTATATCCAAATTCCACCCGCAATTCCACCTCGCCCCCGAACGGTCAACAAAGTGCGATGAACGGTATATCGCATGTGATTCCCCCATGATGTACTTCGGCGTTCTAAAGTAACTTTTCTAAGGTAAACGCTCTTTTTTCTTAAAAACCATTTGCGATTGCGTCTCTAAACTTTTGATTCAGAATTGCATAGCTAAATCGGTTTTATGTATATAAATGATGTTTGTTTACGTTTCGGCCTGCATTCAATGATATTCAGCTATCCATCATTCTTATTCACACTTACGTACCAGTTGAGTGAGGATATAGACCGCTTGCAGACGAGCAGGGCGTCAGTCCTATGACTCGTCAGCGTAAGAAGTAGGTAAAGATACCGTTCACGCGATACGTTCGTGCCAGCGGTCGACTAAATTGAGACAATAGTGAATAAGAGTTAGGCTACCGTCCCCTACGGGGACTGAACGGACAGATGCATATGCCGAGCAAAATCGAAAAGAAGCAAGCCGCTGCAAAGCTGCGCAAGCCGCCGCGCGACTTCTCGTACACGCAAAACCGAGAGCTTAGCTGGCTGCGCTTTAACAACCGCGTGCTCGACGAAGCCTTCGATGAGACCGTTCCGCTGTTCGAGCGTCTAAAGTTCGTGTCGATTTTCGAGTCTAACCTCGACGAGTTTCTCATGGTGCGCGTGGGCGGCCTGTCCGATCTGGCAGAGCTCAAAAAACAGCCTGTCGACAACAAGAGCAATATGACCGCCTCCGAACAGGTCGATGCTGTCATGGCCGAAATGCCCGGGCTCCTTACTCGTTGGGAATCCATCTTTAAGAGCATCGAAGGCAAGCTCGACACCTTGGGCGTTCACCGCGCCCGCATCGATTCGCTTACGCCCGAGGAGCGCACCTTCGTAACCCGCTACTTCCAGGCCTACGTGTCGCCGGTCATCTCGCCGCTGGTCATCGATCCGCGCCACCCCTTCCCCAACCTGCGCAACGGCGCGCTCTATCTGGCCTGTGGTCTGGACGGCGCCACCGACGAGGAGAGCCTGCTGGGCCTTATCGAGATTCCCGCCTCGATGAACCGCGTGGTCGAGATTCCCTCGCCCACCGGCACCTACTCCTACATCTTGCTCGAGGACGTCATTCTCGCCTGCCTGGACAGCTGCTTTGGCTCCTATAAGCCGCTGGATCGTGCGCTGATCCGCGTCACCCGCAACGCCGACATCGATCCGGACGGCGAGGGCGTCGAAGAGGAAGAGGACTACCGCCAGCACATGAAGCGCATCCTCAAGAAGCGCCTGCGCCTGCAGCCGGTAGTGCTCGCCGTCTCGGGGTCGCTCGAGAAGGCGACGCTCAAGACTATCCGCAAGGCGCTCGAGCTCTCGCGTCGCTCGATCTTTACCTGCGATATCCCGCTCGACCTGGGCTACGTCTTTGGCATTGAGGGCAAGATTCCCGAGCACCTGCGCAACGAGCTGCTCTTTACGCCGTTTAAGCCGCAGCCCAACCCCAACATCGACATGACCCGCTCCATCCGCGAACAGGTGCTGCAGGGCGACAAGCTGCTCTTTTATCCCTACGAGGCCATGAACCCCTTCCTGGATCTGGTGCACGAGGCCGCCTACGACCCCGAGTGCATCTCGCTGCGCATCACGCTCTACCGCGTGGCCAAGCAGAGCCGCCTGTGCGAATCGCTGATCGATGCTGCCGAGAACGGCAAAGAGGTCACGGTGCTCATGGAACTTCGTGCCCGCTTTGACGAGCAGAACAACATCGAGTGGGCCGAGCGTCTGGAAGAGGCGGGCTGCACCGTCATCTATGGTTCCGAGGGCTTTAAATGCCACTCAAAGATCTGCCAGCTCACCTATCGCGAGGGCATGGCGCTCACCCGTCTCACGCTTTTGGGCACCGGCAACTTTAACGAGAAGACGGCCAAACTCTACAGCGACTTTATGCTCATGACCGCCCATCCCGGCATCGGTGAAGACGCCAACCTGTTCTTCCGCAATCTGTCGCTGGGCAACCTGCGCGGCGACTACCGCTTCCTGGGTGTGGCGCCCGTCGGACTGAAACCGCTCATCATGCGCGGCCTGGATCGCGAGATCCAGCGCGCCCTTGCCGGCGAGCCCGCCCGCGTGTTCTTTAAGCTCAACTCGCTGACCGACCGCGAGGTCATCGACAAAATCGCCGAGGCATCGTGCGCAGGAGTCCGCGTGGACATGATCATCCGCGGTATCTCGTGCCTCAAGCCCGGTGTTCCGGGCAAGACCGAGAACGTGCATGTCCGTTCTATCGTCGGACGCTTTTTGGAGCATGCGCGCGTTTACGCCTTTGGCGTGGACTCGGACATGATCTATCTGAGCTCGGCCGACATGATGACGCGCAACACCGAGCACCGCGTGGAGATCGCCTTCCCCGTGCTCGACCCCACCTGCCGCGCCCTAGTACACGAGTACATGGGCATGCAGCTGCGCGACAACGTGAAGGCCCGCAGCCTCACGAGCGACGGCACCTGGGTCCCCGTAGAGCGTGCAGAGGGTGAGAAACCCTTCAACTCGCAGGAAGCTCTACTGGAGCGTGCCTATCGCAACGCCGAGGCCGCGCCCGAGCCCGTCATTGAGGCGGAACCTGCCCCCGAGGCCGAGCCGCAGCCAGTAGCACCCAAGGTCCAAGAGGTCCAGGCGACCGTCATTGAGCCCGAGCCTGCACCTGCACCTCGGCCCGAGACGCAGGTCACCAAGCCCGCACCCGAGACGAGCGCCCGTCGCGATAAGCCCGCTGGCAAGACCAAGGCCATCGAGCGCCATCGCCCCGGTCGCGTGCGCATGGGCCTGGGCCTGATCGGCCTGGGTCTTAAGACGCTCATTACCGGCAAGACGAAATAGTCGTTTGTAGAAGCAGTTTGTAGAAGCGCCCCGCATTTGAGGAAAGCCTCGGATGCGGGGCGCTTTTCCCTGCTACCATGGTGCGAACAACAACGCGAATGACAGGCAGGAATATGAAGCTCACTATAGAATCGATGACCTACGGCGCCGACGGGCTGGCGCACGCCGACAACGGCAAGGCCGTCTTTGTGCAGGGCGCCGTGGCAGGCGACACCGTCGAGGCCGAGGTCGTACAGGACGGCAAGTCGTTCATGCGTGCCCGCACCACCGAGATTCTGGAGCCAAGCCCCGATCGCATTCAGCCTCCCTGCCCCTTCGTGGGCATCTGCGGCGGCTGCTCGTGGGGCAATCTCTCACGCACGGCACAGCTCGCCGCCAAGGAGCAAAACCTGCGCTCCACGCTCGAGCGCATCGGCAAGTTCGCTCCTGAGCAGGTCGATGAGTTGGTACAGCCCATCTGCCACACCAAGGACGACTGGGGCTACCGCAATAAAATCGAGCTCGAACCGACCGTCGTCAACGGTCGCGTGCGCCTTGGCATGCACGGTGTCGACCCCAGCAAAATCGTGACCGTCGATACGTGCCCGCTGTTCGATAAGCGCTTCCCGAAGGCGCTCAAATCGGTCGTCGGCGCACTCAACTATCTAAGCGGCAGCCATGACTTGGGGCTCGAACGCGTGGGCATTCGCGCATCGCGCCGCACCAAGGCACTCGAGGTCGCACTCTGGACGCCCACAGGCTCTTTTCCGCGCTCGCAGGTCTCCCGCGTGCTGGCGGACGCCGCTCATCCCACGAGCATCGTGCGCGTGATGAGCAAGGGCGAAAAGAAGGCCCGTCGTGTCTCCAAGGTCGAAATGCTCGCCGGAGAGGGCTCATGGACCGAGAATATCGCCGAGGGTCAGATGCGCTTGTCTGCCCCGTCTTTTTTCCAGGTCAACACCAAGGGTGCCGAGATTTTGATCGATCTTGTCATGGAAGCGCTCGACCCGCAGGAAGACGAGCTTGCCGTGGACCTGTACTGCGGTGCCGGCACCTTTACCCTGCCGCTCGCCCGCCGCTGCGACTTTGTCGCCGCCGTCGAGGCCTACGGCCCCGCCGTGCGCGACCTGCGCCGTAACCTGGAGATCAACAAGCTCGATAACGTCGACGTCATTGGCGGAGACGCGGTGCGCGAGTTCCCCGACCAGGATGCCGACGTCTTGGTGGTCGACCCGCCGCGTGCAGGCCTCGCCCCCGAGGCGATCGACCTTATCGCCAGCACGAGTGCTCGCGATGTCGCCTACGTGAGCTGCGACCCGGCCACCCTGGCGCGCGATCTCAAACGCTTTGTCGAAGAAGGCACCTTCTCCCCCGTAAAGATCACGCCAGTCGACCTGTTCCCACAAACCTTCCACTGCGAGACCGTCGTCCACCTTAAGCGCAACTAGCCACTTAATCATTGCTCAGAAAAATCATTGGGAAATCGAGCGTGGCAAGCGGAGGTCTTCGGGGTATAAGACGGCTAATTGTATGCCGCCTATGAAAGGAACCCTCATGCCCAGCGTTGCCGTTCTCGCCGCCGATGGCTTTGAAACTATTGAATGCTTGACCATGGTCGATGTCATGCGTCGCGGCGGCGTACGTGCCACGCTCGTCTCGATCATGCCCACGCGTGAGGTCGTAAGTTCGCTGCAGATCCCCGTGACCTGCGATGCGCTCTTTGATGAGATCGACTTTGACGAATACGACTGTGTCGTGCTGCCCGGCGGCCTACCCGGTGCTACCAACCTGCGCGCCGATCAGCGCGTCTGCGACGTGGTCCACGAGTTCGCCGCAACCAAGCACGTCGCCGCCATCTGCGCCGCCCCGTTTATCCTGGGCGAGCTCGACCTGCTCGAGGGGCGCCATGCCACGTGCTTCCCTGGCTTTGAGAAAAGCTTCCCCGAAGGCGCCTATACCGGCGAGAAGGTCACGCAAGACGGCAACATCATCACTGCCAGCGGCATGGCACAGTCACTCCCCTTTGCATTGGAGCTGCTGCGCACGCTCGCCGGCGACAAGGCCGTCGAGAAGGTTGCCGAGGGCATTCAGCTATGATTTTGGCTTCGCAATCACCGCGCCGCATCGACTTGATGCGCGAGGCGGGCTATGACATTCGCATCATTCCTGCCGATATCGACGAAACGCCGTTTGATGGCGAGGCCCCGCTTACGCTCGTTGAACGCTTAGCACGCGCAAAAGCCGCCGCCGTTGCCGCCGAGCATGCCGAGCCCAATGAGCTGACGGTCGCGGCCGACACCATCGTCACCTTTGACGGCAAGATTCTGGGCAAGCCGGCAACCGAGGACGAGGCGCGCACCATGCTCCGTGAGCTTTCGGGCCGCACGCACCAGGTCGCAACCGGCGTCTGCATCGTTAAGGCAGGCGATACGGCCGCCCCGCATGCCGCCGAGAGCCTGTCCTTTGTCGATGTGGCCGACGTGACGTTCTACGAGCTCACCGACGAGCAGATCGAGCACTACGTCGCCTCGGGTGAGCCCATGGACAAGGCCGGCGCCTACGGCATTCAGGGCACAGGAGGACGCATGCTCGTGCACGATATTTCGGGCGACTTCTATAACGTGGTGGGCCTACCCATCGCCCGCGTCGCGCGCGCGATTCAAAAACTCTCGTAATTGCATCTGGCGCTGGGTATCCCCCGGCGCCTACAATTTTGGCGTACCGTACGGATCCCGACCGGGCACAAGGCGCGGCGGAAAACCGATAGGAGTTAAACATGGATACACTGCTCGAGGCCATTGACGTCTGCGATGTCGATGGCTTTTGCTATGGCAACTATACGGACGAGGAGGCCGGCACCGGTTGCACCGTAATCGTGGCACCCGAGGGCGCCACCGGCGGCGTTGACGTTCGCGGCGGTGCTCCAGCATCGCGCGAAACCGACCTGCTGCGACCCGAGAACACCGTCGACAAGGCCCACGCCGTCTGCCTTTCGGGTGGATCGGCCTTTGGCCTCGAGGCTGCAAGCGGCGTCGCTCGCGAGCTTGAGAGCCGCGGCATCGGCCTTCCCGTCGGCCCCACGCAGGTGCCTATCGTGTGCTCCAGCTGTATCTTCGACCTTGCCTTTGGTAACCCCACCGTGCGCCCCGACATTGAGGCCGGCATCGCCGCCGTGCGCGAAGCACTCGACCACACCCCCACCAAGCTCGAACAGGGCAACGTAGGCGCCGGCACGGGCGCTACCGTGGGTAAGCTCATGGGGCCTGCCACCTGCATGAAGGCCGGCCTTGGAACTGCTGCCGTGGCGCTCGGCCCCGTCAAGGTGGGCGCCGTGGTCTCGGTCAACGCCTGCGGCAACGTCGTCGACCCCTTCACCGGCGAGTGGGTCGCCGGTATGCGCGCCGCAGCCGATAGCGACCAGATCGTCGACATGGAACTCGCAGCCTTTGCCGCCGCCGGATCCATGCAGATGCCGCTCGACCGCACCAACACCACCATCAGCTGCATCGTCACAAACGTGGAACTCACTAAGGCACAAGCCACCAAGGTCTCCCAGATGGCCGCAGACGCCTACGCACACGCCATCCGTCCCACGCACACCACCAACGACGGCGACACCATCTACACCCTCGCCAGCGGCAAACTGGGCGCCCAGGCAAGCGCCGCCGTTCCCCTAGACCTGCTGGGCATGCTCGCAGTAAGGGCCCTGGAAACTGCCATCGTAAACGGAGCCAAAACCGCCAAAACCTCCCACGGCATCCCCGGCGCCGCGAAGTAACCTAACCTGACCGGTTGCCCGGTGGGGCTTGGTTATGTTTGCTGCTCTACAGTCCTGGCTCGCACGAAGAGCACATTAAGTGCTCTTCGGCTCGTGCGGAACTCGCGACAAACATAACCAAGCCCCACCGGGCAACCTACCAACCAGATTCTTTTCAGCCCAGGCCCCTGTGTACCGCGCGTCGAAGATCTTCAAATTCAACTAGCTGACAATCGATTCTTATAGCAGAGGCCCCTTGGCCTTTAGTTTGATACAAGTTCCGCACGAGCCGGAAAGCACTTAATGTGCTTTCCGTGCGAGCAGGACTGTTCGCAGTAGCAAACTAAAGGCCAAGGGGCCCAGTCAACCTATCAGCAGCGATTACTCAGCAGCTAGTTGAATTTAAAGATCTTTGAGGCAAGACGGTATAGGCCGAGTGTAGTTTTGTCTCCGGCCCGTCCGCGCAGATTGGTGAAGAACCCGACCACGCCGTAGCGGGCACGACGATACATGCGCTCGTCGTAGGCCTTCAAATCATTCCACAGCGTCTTTAGGCGCTCGTCGGCGCAATCTTCCTCGGAAAGCTTGGTAAGCACCGAGCAGATCGCCATCATCATGGTGAAGTAGCCCATCATGTACGAACGCAGGCGCGACGACTCAACATCGCTGTACAGGTGGTACGACTCCATCATGATACGCGTAACACGGAACTGCTGGTCCAGACGCTTGACCATCGTTGCCTCGTTGACGCTCTGACCTTCGCGGCCGATAAAGTAGCGGTAGAGGTCGATGTCGGCGTAGTACATGGTCTTGCAACGCGGCAGTGGCACGTAGGCGTAGATGTTGTCCACATAGAACGTGTGCGGCGGCATGGGAAGGTTGGACTCGCGCAGCACATCCGTGCGATAGCACAGGCTGTGCATGAGTAGGTTCTGGTCCAGGCGGAAATGACCGATCTGATCCCAGGAAAAGATCTTTTTGCGCGGCAGGGCAAATTTGTAGCCAATAGCGGTATGCGTGCCCTCGTAAACCTTCTCGTACACGTAGTTCGAGATAAACAGGTCAGCGCGCTGATCGCGCTCTTCAAAGCCACGCAGAATCGACAGCATAGTCGAAAGAGCCGCAGCGTCGAGCCAGTCATCCGAGTCGACAACCTTGTAGTAGGTGCCCTGCGCCTCGCGCAGACCCGAAAGGACGGCAATACCGTGACCGCCATTCTCCTGGTGCACCGCGCGGATGATTCCAGGATAACGGGCCTCCCACTCGTCGGCCTTGGCGGCCGTCTCGTCCTTGGAGCCGTCGTCCACCACGATAATCTCGATATCGGTGGCGTAATTGCTCCCCTCCAAGATGGAGGTGATGCAATGGTCCATGTCCTTGGCGGCGTTATACGAGGGAATACCGAATGTTATGACTTTATGCATGGCAGGCGATAATCTCATCCGAAAGATCGAGGGCGGAATTGGTCACAGCGTCCATATCGTAGTAACGATACTCGGCCAGACGACCCACCGGGTGGAAGTTCGTCAGGTTCTGGACGCGCTCAAGATAGCGCTCATAGAGCTCACGGTTCTCGGGCTCAAGAATGGCGTAGTACGGCGTCTCGTCCGAGCCGGGCGTATAGGCCTTAGAGTACTCCTTCATGATGGTGGTCTTGCCGGGCAGGACCTGACCGGTCATGTTCTTGAACTCGGTGATACGCGTGTAGTCCTCGCTCGTGGTGTAGTTGACGGTGCCCACGGGCTGGAACTGGTCCATATCGAGCGTCTCGAACTTCATATCGAGCGTGCGGTACGGCAACGCACCCAAGTCGAGGTTGAACAGCTCATCGAGCGGACCGGTATAGACAATCTCGCCGCCGTAGACCTTGCCGTCGATCTTGACGGTAGTCTCGTCGATTTCAAAGAGGTCACGGGCGTCCACGTCGCAGAACACGTCGATCAGGTCGTGGTCGAGCATGTGCTCAAAGAGCGCCGCGTAGCCCTCCTGCGGCATGCCCTGGAAGGGAGCTTGCGGGAAGTAGCGGTCATCATCGCCCACAAAGACGGGAACGCGGCCGGTGATCGAGGGATCGATCTGATCGGGCGTCTGGCCCCACTGCTTCATGGTGTAATGCAAAAAGACGTTCTCGTAGACGTAATCGGCGACCTCGGCCAAGTCGGGGTCGTTCTTCTTACGCAGCTCCATAATGGGCACCTTGACATCCTTGCCAAAGGTCTCCACGAGCTTCTGATACAGCTCCTCGCCGCGCTCGTCACCAAAGGCGAGCTTGAGACTCGCATGGTTGAAGGGCACGGGCATAAGGGTACCGTTGATGTTGGCGAGCACCTTGTGCTGATAATCCGTCCACTTGGTAAAGCGCGACAGGAAATTGTGCACGCGCTCGTTAAAGGTGTGATAGATATGCGGACCGTACTCGTGGATCAGGATTCCGGCCTCGTCAGTGCAGTCATAGGCATTGCCCGCAATGTGGCTACGGCGCTCCAAAACGGCAACACGATAGCCGATGGTCTCGGCAAGACGGCGGGCGCAAACGGCACCGGCATATCCAGCACCGACGACAATCATGTCGTACGCGCCGGCGTTAAAGCCTTCAGGCAGGCCTGAGGTAATCTGCATCGATACTCCTTGTCAAAAGCCACGGGCTCGTTAGCTGGGCTTTTCTCGAACATTCTTCGAGACATATTTATCAGAGCGATTATAGCGCTAATGCGTCCTATAATGAGCTTGCCACACAAGGAAAGCTCAAGCATCGCGGCGTACATAATTGAAAGGTAAACCCGCTAGCAGCGGGTTTATTCGTGAACAGCCGGGCGCCTGGAGCTTAGCGAAACGCTTGTAAGGAGTAACATGAGCGATTTCCTTAACCGTATGAAGTCTGCCGCCAAGGCCGACCTTAAGACGATCGTCCTGCCCGAGGGCGAGGATCCGCGCACCATCGTCGCGGCCACCAAGATCATCGAGGAGGACCTGGCAAAGATCGTCATCCTGGGCAACCCCGACGAGATCGACGTTCCCGGCGCCACCGTCATCGACCCGCGCAATGCCGAGAAGCACGAGGAGTACGCGCAGAAGTTTGCCGAGCTCCGCGCCAAGAAGGGCGTTACCATCGAGCAGGCTCGCGCCCAGGTGATGGACGCCACCTACTTTGGCACCATGATGGTCAAGATGGGCGATGCCGACGGCCTGGTCTCCGGCGCCTGCCACTCCACCGCCGACACCCTGCGCCCTGCGCTTCAGATCCTCAAGACCGCCCCGGGCACCAAGCTGGTCTCGGCCTTCTTCGTGATGTGCACCGACACCCCGCAGTTCGGTACCGACGGCACGCTGATCTTCGCCGACTGCGGCCTCAACATCAACCCGTCCTCCGACGAGCTCTCCGAGATCGCCATCGCCTCGGCCCACTCCTGGTCCACCTTCATGGGCAACGTTGAGCCGCACGTGGCCATGCTCTCCTACTCCACCATGGGCTCCGCCGGTGGCGAGGTCGCAAAGAAGGTCCAGGAGGCCGTGAAGTTCTGCAAGGAGAAGGCTCCCGAGCTCGCCATCGACGGCGACCTGCAGCTCGACGCCGCCATCGTCCCCACCGTCGCCCAGCTCAAGGCCCCCGGCTCCTCCGTCGCCGGTAAGGCCAACGTGCTCGTGTTCCCCGACCTCGAGGCCGGCAACATCGGCTACAAGCTGGTCCAGCGCTTCGCCGGTGCTGACGCCTACGGCCCCATCCTGCAGGGCATCGCCAAGCCGGTTAACGACCTGTCGCGCGGCTGCTCTGCCGACGACATCGTGGGTGTCGTGGCCATCACCGCCGTCCAGGCTCAGATGGCTGAGTAGCGAACATATCCCCTCGGGACCCTACAGGGTAAAGCTCTGAAAACGTCCTCGGACATGTCGGAAGCCCCCGCTGCGCACTACGTGCGGCGGGGGCTTCCTCCGTCCTGTGGAATATTTTCAGAGCTTTACCCTGTAGGGTCCCTGCCGTCACGTGGCAGTCAGGGTATCTGGAGTGGACGGCGGCTTGGCTACGAGCTGAGGCTGAAGATCTGGATGGCCGGGTGCCGTTGCTGGGAGTGCAGGCGTTACTGGCGATGGTCACTTTGGGACTGGTATTTCCGCCTGCTAGCAAAAAGGCCTCCGGAGCTGTTGCTCTGGAGGCCTTTCGTTTACTTGCAAATGCGCGCGTTAGTTGTTCTTGGTCAGGCGCTCGACGTCGTGGGCGATCATGTATTCCTCGTCGGTGGGGATGACCATGACCGTAACGGCTGAACCGGCGGCGCTGATGACCTGCGGGCCGTTGCCCACGGCCTCGCGGTTCTTATTGTTGTCGATGCGTACGCCCAGCCACTCAAAGCAGTCGCAGAAGGCCTTGCGGATCGACCAGTCGTTCTCGCCGATGCCGGCGGTAAAGGTGATGGTGTCCACGCCCGCCATGGAAGCGATCATGGAGCCAGCCTGCTGCATGGCCTTGTAGGCGAACATATCGAAGGCGAGCAGGCAGCGCTCGTCGCCCTCGGAGGCGCGTGTACGGATGTCGCGGGCGTCGTTGGAGATGCCCGAGATGGCAAGCAGACCAGACTGCTTGTTCATCATGTCATCGACTTCCTGATAGCTGTAGCCGCCCTCGCGCTGGAGGTAGCACACGGTGGCCGGATCAATGGAACCGCAGCGAGTGCCCATCATCAGGCCGTCGAGCGGCGTGAGGCCCATCGTGGTGTCGCGGCACACGCCGTCCTCGATAGCAGCGAGCGAAGCACCGTTACCCAAGTGGCACGAAAGCAGACGGTGGCAGCGCGAACCCAGGATCTCCTTGGCCATCATCCACTCATAGCGGTGGCTCGTGCCGTGGGCGCCGTACTTGCGCACGTGGTACTTGTCGCACACGTCCTTGGGCAGCGCGTAGGTATAGGCGACCTCGGGCATGGTCATATGGAACGAGGTATCGAAGACCGCCACGTTGGGCAGCTTCGGATACTTCTCACGGCAATACTCAATCGCCGCGGCCTCGCCGTAGTTGTGCAGCGGGGCGAGCGGGGCCACCTCGAGAATCTTGGCCATAACCTCGTCGTCGACAACTGCGGAATCATCGAAGTGCCAGCCGCCCTGAACGATACGATGACCAATGCCATCAATCGTAAAGTCGGTCTTCTCGAGCTCCTCGAGCACACGAGCGATAGCAGAGCGATGATCGGGGAAAGGGACCTCCTCGGTCTGCTTGGCGCCACCGTTCTCGGAGTGGCCAAAGATGCCCATGTCCGAACCGATACGTTCGCAGTTGCCCTTGGCGAAAACCTCGCGGGTATCGGTATCCAAAAGCTGATATTTAAGGCTTGAGCTGCCGGCGTTGACAACAAGTACGTTCATGAGACTCCTTTGCAGTGCAATACGGTCGACGCAGACCCCTTAAGGCGGCCGCATTTTAATAAGAAGTTATCACAACTTGATAAATAGCTATCAAGCATATCGCCCAACGAGCACAAAAGAGGGGCCGAACGGCGCTCGGTCGTCCAGCCCCTCCCCTCTTGCAATTACTTGCCGTTGACGATGCGCTCGACGTCGGAAGCGATCATGAACTCCTCGTCCGTGGGGATGACGAAAATCTTGACCTTGGAATCCTTGGCGGACAGGCACCAAGCGCCGTCGCCGCGCAGGGCGTTGCGGGCATGGTCCATCTTGACGCCCATAAAGGCCAGACGGTCGGCCACGCCAGCGCGGACAGCCGGAGCGTGCTCGCCGATGCCGGCGGTAAAGACCAGGGTGTCCATGCCGCACATGGAAGCAGCCATCTCGGCAGCCTTGGCGGCAATCTTGTAGACAAACATGTCGAAGGCGAGCTGAGCATCGGGGTCACCAGCGGCGGCGAGCTCCTCGACGTTGCGGCAGTCGTTGGTCTTGCCGCCGGTCACAGCCAAAAGGCCGGACTTCTTGTTCATCATCTCGTCGACCTCGTCGAAGGTGTAGCCACCCTCGCGCTGCAGGTAGCACACGGTAGCCGGGTCGATGGAGCCGCAGCGGGTGCCCATCATGACGCCATCGAGCGGGGTGAGGCCCATGGTGGTGTCCATGCACTTGCCGTCCTCGATAGCGCACAGGGAAGCGCCGGAGCCGATATGGCACACGACGACCTTGCGGGCCTCGCCGTTGGTCATCTCGGCGACCTTCTTGGAGATGTAACGGTAGCTGGTGCCGTGGGCGCCGTACTTACGGATGTGCAGCTTGTCGCAAACGTCCTTGGGTAGAGCGTAAGTCTTGGCGACCTCGGGCATGTTGAAGTGGAAAGCGGTGTCATAGACCGTGACGTTGGGCAGGTCGGGATACTGCTCCAGGCAGAACTCGATAACGTTGGCCTCGGGGTTGTTGTGGAGCGGCGCCAGCGGGGCGACCTCGCGGATCTTAGCGAGAACGTCCTCGTCGACGAGGGAGGAATCGCCAAAGTACCAACCGCCCTGAACGATGCGATGGCCGATGCCCTCGATCTTGACGCCGTTGGCCTCGAGGTCCTTCAGGACGACCTCGATGGCGACCTTGTGGTCGGGGAACTCGACGTTCTCGGTCACCTTCTTGGAACCGTTAGCAGCGTGGGTGAAGGTACCGCCGGTAAAGCAGACGCGCTCGCAGGAGCCCTTTGCGGACACCTTGTGGGACTTGGTGTCGATGACCTGATACTTAAGGGTCGAAGATCCCGCGTTGACGACCAGAACGTTCATGTGTCTCCCTACTAACAGGCGGTGTGGCGCCGCCAGGTTACATACGCTTCAATAATAAACCCAAACGCCCTCGCGCTCGGGTTTATTGGCGTTGATATATAAGTTATCGGTGTCTAAATACTCATGTCCTTTGGCTTGTAAGACGAAATAGCGCGGGGATATACACCAAAGAAGAAATCCCGAGCGCGACAAGCAATACGACTCGAATGCCCGCAGCGCTGCTCAACACAGCGTTGAGCAGATAGAAAAGAACAGCACCCACCGCCACCATCTGGCTTTGAACCGAAATCAATGAACAGCGCATCGAAGAATCAGCAGCATTTTGAAAAATTGAGTATTTAATTGGAGCAAACAACGAGTACGCAACCGTCTGCAGCACATAGAACACGGGCAGCAAATTAGCCGGAGTAAGGGGGATCAAAAACAAAGCTGTCAATACTAAGCGAATGATGCCGCAAATACGCGCAAAACGGCCCTTGTCGACATGAGCAATCACACTGGGCACAATAAGCCCCATGGAGGCCGAGGCAAGGAGCTGGACCGCAATGGTCACACCCGAAGCGACGGAATTCATTCCGCGGCCCGCAAGCAGCAGTGAGAAAAAGTCTTCCAGGGCGACAAAAGCAAATGCCTGAGAACAGTCCATGATGAACGCTGAACGAAGAATGCCATTACACGCAATAGCGGCACCGATCATCTTCGGGCTAATTCCACGCTCAGGTGCCCCCGCAGTGCCCCCTCTTCGCATCTCAGGAATGCAGACAACGACAACCAACGTCAACACCATTGCGATGATATCTGCCGAAAGACCAATGAGATATGCACCGACAGACGAAATGAAACCACCCACGCAAGCGGAGATGGCATAAGAGGCATAGAAAACAAATCGCTCAACGACATTAAGTCTTACGAGCTGGTCCTGAGAGACGCTGTCAATGTAAATCGCTTCTATGGATCCGCTCAGACATGCAACGGCAAAACCTTTGAGAGCGAACGCACCGATTAAAAGCAGAGGGAAACGGACGAGAAGCAGGGCAGCGTAGTATCCAAGCATCCCCACGACGCCAACGAGACCGCTTGTCTTTCGTCCAAACCTATCAGCAATATAGCCAGTGGGAACTTCGAGGATGAACTTGCTCACTTGATATGCAATCATCATGCTAGAAATCGCCACTATCGAGAATCCGACGAATTCAAGGTAAACCGTCAGAAAATACAAAATGGTGCTGAAGTTCGACAGAAAAACGAACGTCATATAAAGCAAAACCGTACGGTTTTTCATGCTCCGCCCTCCAAGAGTCAACAATCTGAATCGGAATCTTGGAAAAGCATGAGGGCAAAGCCGTCAGTCATGTGTTACAAGGCGTCAACATTCACTTGACAACACGAGGCCAAATGGCCTCACGAAGCAAGATGACGCAATAGGTGAAGAAATACCGTCTGGTGTCGATCGGTCCAGGCATTTTGTCGATAGCAAAAGTAGATGGGCAAGGCTACGTCATGCGAGCCTTCAATAGAGCACTCGCTCACTTCCAATCCATCTGATGCGAGAGAAGAGCCAGAAAAACTCAATATCAATCCCCCGGCTTGAAGAAACTCAGCCTGCGCCCTGCTTCCGTATTCGACATCGCGAAAGCGGAAATTAACCAGCTGAGCTTCGGGACATTGATTGATTGCATTGAGACAGGGTGACAAATTAATGGGAACAGCGAGCCTGCCGCCCAGTAACTCACGAATGGTCATAGCGTCAACAGATTGATGACCAGCTGGGCATGAAAGAACCCTGAGCTCCTTTTCACCCATATATTTTGAAGAAAGGACGCTGTCCCGTGGTTCCTCAAACGAGATAGCCGCGTCCGAAATTCCAAGTATAAGTGATTCAAAGCATGTTGCCGTTGGCTGATGCCACACATCAAGATGAATCTGAGGGTGCGAGCTTTCAAACGAGTCGTACCAGTTTTCGGAAAAAAGGAGCCCCCGCCCGTGAAGACAGGGGGCGTAAAGACGGAAATGGCCGTCGGGCGAAACGCCGCCGTTCCCCGATTGAGCGTACTTTTTGAGATCGTCGACTTGCGCCAGGATCACGCGTGCACGACGCGCAAATTCTCTGCCCGCCGGAGACAAAACAGCCTCCCCCGCCGATCGGTCGAGCAAAACAATCTGATACTCAGATTCCAACTTTTTTATTGCCGACGAAACGGCCTGCGGACTCACGTGAACGGCGCGAGCTGCTTTGCGCACGCCGCCATAGTTCGCTACAGCTTGAAGGTATTCGAGTTGAGAAAGCTGCATAGATTACTCCAAAGGCAGCCAAGTCGACGGCCTACGCGCCCTCAGATGAGGTTCTCGCCCAGGTTCTTGCCACCGAGAACGTGCATGTGGAAGTGCATGACGGTCTGGCCGGCGTTGACGCCCTTGTTGGAGATGACGCGAAAACCGTCCTCCAAGCCCTTGGCCTTAGCGACCTCCTGGATGGCGTGAGCCATGGCGCCCATGGTCTCGGCAGGTACGTTGTCGGCGATGTCACTGTAATGCTTCTTGGGGATCACGAGCGTATGGACCGGCGCCTGGGGATTGAGGTCGTCGAAGGCGATGACCTGGTCATCCTCATAGACAACGGTCGAGGGGATCTCGTGGTTGGCAATTTTGCAGAAGATGCAATCGCACATAGTTGGTTCCTTTCTCACAGACCAAGGTAATTATATTTGGTCGGGATGGCTAGAACGAGAGGTTGTCGTCGGTGTTGGCGGCTTCGCCGTCGGCGAGCACGTCGTTGCCGTCGACGTCCTTAAGAAGCACCGAGACCTTCTGCTCGGCATCGGACAGGCGGGTGCGCAGGCTCTTGAGGAGCTCGACGCCGCGGGTATAGCTCTCGAGCGATTCCTCGAGCTCCATATCGCCCGACTCCAAGCTGCGAATGATGAGCTCCAACTCCTGCGAGGCCTGCTTGTACGTAAGCTGCTCGACCGGGGTTTTCTCTGCCATATCTGTTTCCTTTCCTAAAGGTTTATCGCTATGAAACGCGGTCTACTCGACCGTATCGACCGTTGCCGCAACGTTACCGTCTGCCATGCGCACGCGGATGGCGTCGCCGGGCTTAAAGGTCTTGGCGCTCGTGGCCACCCCATCATCGCTGTACGCGATGGAATAGCCGCGGGCAAGCACCTTGAGCGGCGACAGGGCATCAAGCGACGCGGCAGCTCGGCCCAGGTCGGACGCGGGCTTGCTGAGCATCGAACGTCCCTGATGCTCCAGACGGGAACTCGCAAGCGTGAGCGCATGGCGCTTGCCATCGAGCCCCGAGGTGCTTGTAACCAGACGCTCGGGCAAGCGCTCAAAGTTGGAGCGGAATGTCCCGACCGAGCGTACTATGGCGCCCGACAGGCGATCAGCAGTCAGCGCAAGCTCCGATTCGCGACGCTCAACCATAAATGTGGGGTCGTTGAGGCACGGGCGGCACGCAGCCGCATCGAGTGCATCGCCCAAGCGAGCCGAATAGGTATCCCAGGCACGGCGACCACGCTGATCGAGCATCTCCAGGTCGACCTGGGCCGACCCAATCATCGATGCCATCGCGGCACCCAGGCGCTGATGGCGCGCCTCGAGTACATCGGCCAACTCCGTCATAGCCGGCGCCACCGATTCTGCCGCCGCCGTGGGCGTGGAGGCGCGGCGGTCGCTCACCATGTCGCAAATCGAGGTATCGGGCTCATGGCCAATGCCGGTCACCACGGGCACAGGACAAGCCGCCACCGCACGGGCAAGCTCCTCGTCGTTGAAGGTCATGAGGTCCTCGAAGGAGCCGCCGCCGCGCACCAGCAAGATGCAGTCGGGCGCTGGCGTGATGGCGGCGGCACGGCGCAGGCCCTCAATAAGCTCGGCCGGCGCACCCTCGCCTTGAACCTTAGCGCCCACGCAGACGAGCTCGACGAGCGGGTTGCGACGACGCAATGTGCGCTTGACGTCGTCGATTACGGCACCCGAAAGCGAGGTAACGACCGCCACGCGGGAGCAAAACACCGGGATGCGGCGCTTACGCGCTTCGTCCATCAGGCCCTCGCGGCGTAGCTTTTCGGCCAGTTGCGCCACTTGTTGACGCAGCAGACCCTCCCCCGCCAGCGAAAACGAGCGAGCGACAAAGCTCATGCGGCCCGTGGCCTTATAGAGATTGAAGCTGCCCTTAAAGCTCACCTGCATGCCGTCGCGCAGATCGAACGTGCGCTTGAGATAGGCGCCCTTCCAGATGATGCAGTCGACGGCCGCCGAGTCGTCCTTGATCTGAAAGTAGCAGTGGCCGCTTCGGGCGTTGGGACCACGAAAACCCGTGACCTCGCCCAAAACGCTCAGCTGCGGAATGGCATCGAGCGCGCCGGCGGCGATCTCCACCGCCTGGCTCACGCTGAGCTCCTTGCGCTCCTGATCGTCCGAACCGTCGAACTCGGCGGAAACGGCATTGCCGGTTAGATTCCAGCCCGCCACGCAGCCTCCTTTCGTCATCGTGCACATGGGCTCCGGCCCTGCGCAAATTCAAGTCCAACACATAGTACAGCGCCGCGGGGACACGAATCCCCGCGGCGCCTGCCTGTCCCATTTGTTATCGGTTGGAGTTTCTGTTGTAGCGAGCCATAAGATAGAGCAGCTGAATAATCGAGGTGAGCGCCGCAGCCACATAGGTAAGCGCGGCGGCCGTCAGCACCTTCTTGGCACCGTTGACCTGCTTGGAGCTCATACCCGACTGCTCAATATACGCCACGGCACGCCGGCTGGCATCAATCTCAACCGGCAGCGTAACCAGTTGGAACAGCACGCTAAACGAGAAGAAGATCAGTGCGAGGGTCGTGAGTCCCGCGATGTTCATAAACAGGCCCAAGAGCAACACGATGGTCCAGGTGTTCTGGGTAAAGTTGACGACCGGCACGAGGGCGGTGCGAACCTTCATCATGGCGTAACCGCTTTGACGCTGGGCGGCATGGCCCGCCTCGTGGCAGGCGACGGCAACGCTTGCGACCGACCCGCCCGAACGGTTGGCATCCGAGAGATACAGGTTATTGTCCTGCGGGTTGTAATGGTCGGTGAGCTCGCCGGCGACACCCTTGATACCCACGGCGTTGCAGCCGTTGGCGTCGAGCATGCGGCGAGCGACCGTGGCGCCCGTGTCGCCGTCCGAGCGAACCTTGGACCAGGTTTTGTACGTCGAGTTGATATAGTTCTGTGCGGCAAGACCAATCACCGTGCAGACAAGAACAACCAGCAGGTACAGCGGGTCGATGCCAAAGCCGTATCCATAGTAATAAGGCATGCGAATTCCTCCGAATCGAGTTACACGTTGGAGGCATTCTACCCACTCAAGCGGCTAGGCTTCCTTACAGCAATTCAATTTTGCCATCTTTGACCGTCAACCCCATGTTGCCCGAGAGCAGATCGTCCAGGCGCGAGCCCACAAGCTCAAAGCGCCAGCCTTCGCGCAAGGGGCTCTGCTCGGGATGCTCAATGTAGTCGGCCAGGTCATCGCGCGAGGCAATGACCGAGGTCGCCACTCCCGAGCGTTCGGCAACCAGGCGGATGAGCGCGTACATGAGATCCGTCACGCTCTCCAACTCCGGAGAGATCTGGCGATGCCCGCGCACCATGAGCGGCAGGCGATCGTGCGGGCAGCTTGCGCCGCGCTTGATGGCCATGAGCGCACCGTCCACGTCGCGCTCCCCCAACTGATCGGTACCGCGAATGCTGCGGAACTCCTCAACGCGCACGGGATTGCGTTTAACGAGCGCAAGCAGCGTGTCGTCGGACATGACCCATTTGCGCGGGATGTTGCGGCGCTCGGCGCGGTCCTCGCGCCAGGCGGCGAGCTCGCGCGCGATACCCAGCTGGTGACGACTGCACGAGTTGATGCGTTTGACCTTGCGGAACGCCTCGTGGCGATCGGCGCGATAGTGCGACTCGTCAGCCAGCGGGCGCAGCTCGTCGAGCACCCAGTCCACGCGGCCCAGCTCGCGCAGGCGGCTCATCATCTCGGTATAGGCCACGATCAGATACTTGACGTCATCGATCGCGTACTCAATCTGCTTATCGGTCAGCGGGCGACGCGACCAGTCGGTCAGTGACTCGGTCTTGGGCAATGAGACGCCGCAAAACGTCTGCACGAGCGCGCCGTAGGAAATCTGCTGACGCTCGCCCAAAAAGGCGGCGGCCACCTGCGTGTCAAAAATCGGACGCGGCAGCACGCCTACGGTATGGAGCATGACCTCCATATCCTGCGAGCAGGCGTGGAAGACCTTGGTCACGCTCTCGTCGGCCATAAGCTCGGCCAGCGGCGATAGGTCGTCGATTACCAGGGGATCGACCGCTACGCTCTCGGCAGGGGTGGCAATCTGAACCAAACACAGACGCGGATGGAACGTGCGCTCGCGCAAAAACTCGGTATCGACGGCAATCGCGTCGAACTCACGGGCGCGCTGGCAAAAGTCGAGTAGAGCCTGATGTGTGGAAATGTACATATCAACCCATCGAATAAGGTTAGGCCCGAAAAACACGGGTAGGATATCGGCATTGCCTTACAACTATAC
Organism: uncultured Collinsella sp.; assembly: GCA_900542165.1. Lineage (GTDB taxonomy): Bacteria > Actinomycetota > Coriobacteriia > Coriobacteriales > Coriobacteriaceae > Collinsella. The sequence continues at coordinate 23,083 of UQMM01000013.1, forward strand.
TCGGTTAGTCACAGAACGGGAACGTAAGTATGCGCTGCCTTATCATCCACAACCCGGCATCGGGCCCCAGCTCAGATGAAATCTACGCATTCACGCACGCCCTCGCGCAGGGCGGCGACGAGGTCGTGATGCGTTTTATCGGCAATGGTATGGAACCCGAGGATGCCGTGGCGGACGTGCGCGAATTCGATCGCGTGGTCGTTTCGGGCGGCGACGGCACCGTCTCCAACGTGCTCGACCAGATGCGCGGGTGCGGTGTCCCCACGCTCGTTTTCCCCTCTGGCACAGCCTGCCTGTTCTTTAACAACATCGGTAATGCCCCCGAGGCAGCGGCGCTCGCCAAGGCTTGCCGCGCCGGTCGCACGGTCAAAGTGGACATGGGCGAGCTCTTTTGGCTCGACGAGAACGGCAACGAGAAGCGCCACGGCTTCATCATCATCGCCGGCTCGGGCTTCGACGCCGAGATCATGATGAAGGCCGCCCCCACCAAAAACGACATCGGCGAGATCGCCTACTTCCTCTCCGCGCTCGCCACGCCCAACCCCACGGTGGCGCACTTTACTATTGAGCACGACGGCATTGTCGAGGAGCTCGACGGCATCTGCTGCATGGCCGGCAACACCTCGGTCATCCAAAACGACATCAACCTGTTCCCCGACTGCCGCATGAACGATGGCATGGTCGACATTGCGGTCATCGAACCCGTAAAAACTGTGCAGCTTCTACCGACTGTGATCACCGCCGCACTCGACCCCGCCGGCAAGGTACTCGGGCGCCCGCAGTTCAAGATCATCCAGACCAAGGAAGCCAAGATCACCTGCACCCCGTCGCTGGGCATGCAGTTCGATGGCGAGATCATCTCCAGCAACTCAGGCGTCTTTGGTGCCCGCGCACTTCCGCAATGCCTCGACCTCATCGTCGATGAATTCTCACCGCTTGGTAAATAGGAGGACCCCATGAACGACAATCCCCTGATCGGCTTTATTGTCATCGTCTTGGCCATGCTCGTCGGTTACGCCATCAACGTGATTCACCGCCGAAAGAAGTAATTCCACATTGGTCTGATATTCATCCAATTATCGTCTCTCCCGTTGTTTATGCAAATCCTAAACAGCGGGAGAGTTTTCTTTTTGACCGCCGTCTAATGCTTTATTCAGCTACAGTAAATGCAGGGTGCCTTTATTTAACTAAAGCCATAAAATGAGTATTATTATCCGTTCATCGTATATTTCTTCACGCTCATCGAGTAAAAGCTGTTGTCGAATGAATACTCTTTACACTTCCTTTAGGCTAATAGATGTATTTATTAGCTGAAATCCTGCACGGTTCCGCGGGGTTTCAACGGTTGGGAGGGATTATGAGGTTTACTCATCCTGTCAACACGCTCAAAAAGCTCGGCTGCGGCCTTGCGTTTGGAGCAGCGGCCATCATGGCCATGCCGACTTCGGCACTCGCCTGCACCCAGATCTACATGGGCAGCAAGCTCACGGCAGACGGCAACACGTACTACGGCCGTTCCGAGGACTTCGGTCCGCGCTATGTCAAGCACTTTGGCATTGAGCCCGCACACAAGGACGGCAACGAGTACACCTCGGTCGAGTCCGGTTTTGAGTACAAGTCCAAGGGCGCAACCTACCGCTACACCTTCGTTCGCGACAACCCCTCACAGTGGGAAGATCGCTACGACGCATATTCCGAGGCAGGCATCAACGAGAAGGGCGTCTCCTGCTCTGCCACGTTGAGCACCTCCTATAACGAGAAGGCCGAAGAGGCCGACCCCATCACCGAGGAGACTGGCATTGGCGAGTACAGCTATGCCAGCGTCATCCTGGGCGAGAGTGCCACGGCCCGCGAGGGCGTCGAGCTCATCGGCAGCCTGATTGACGAGCAGGGCGTCTGCTCCAACGACCAGATCATCATCGCCGACAGCACCGAGACCTGGCTGTTCGCCGCGCTTTCCGGCCATCAGTGGATTGCCATGAAGCTCGCCGATGATATCGCCTCGCTCAACCCCAACATCGGCAACCTCACCTATAACGTCGACCTCGATGACACCGAGAACTGTCTCCATTCCGAGGGCATTGAGTCCATGCCTAAGGAGAAGGGCTTTGCCGAGTACACCGACGGCAAGTTCGACGTCGCCAAGACCTACGGCGAGGAGATCAGCGAGGCTGGTATGCACCAGTGGTCGCGCTATATCCAGGGTCGCGATTACTTCATGGCTCCGCTTGCCGAGGGCACCGACTACGAGATCGTCAAGGACGAGCGCGAAGACGCTCGCGCGACGACCGGCGCCCTGGTCCACGAGATGCAGCCGCTGTTCTTCCAGCCCGGCAAGTCCGACTGGAACACCTTTGAGATGATTCGTTCCTTCGCCGCTCGCGGCGAGAATGTCGCCGGCCTCAACGCCAACACCGACGGCGCCTATGCCATCGGCTCCAACCGCAACACCGAGATCCACACCTTCCAGATCCGTCACGGCATGGATCCCGAGATCGCGACCATTCAGTGGGAGATGCTCTCCAACGCCGAGTTCTCCGTCGCCATCCCTCTCTACTCCGCACTGCTCACCGAGGTCAGCCCCTACTTCAGCGATCAGGATGTCTCCTTCGATCACTGCGAAGAGGAAGACGTCGTGAACAACGAGGAGCCCAAGAACTCCATCAACTACGTCCTCATGGACATCAACACGCTCGCCTATGAGAACCGCGACCACTGCGCCACCGGCGTCCGCGCCTATCTCGACGCCCTGCAGAAGGAACTCATCGAGCAGAACCTGACCGTCGACGAGGCCATGCAGGCCGAAGAAGGCACCGAAGCCCGCACCGCCCTGGCCAACAAGGCCGGCAAGGCTGCAACCAAGAACACCTATGTTAAGTGCAAGGCCATGCTCGAGGAGATGCGCGACTACCTCCAGGAGGGCGATTTCTCCGAGGAGTTCGTCCCGAGTGACTACGATGCTGACAACGACTGCCTGGTCGAGTCCATCACCTACGCCGACGAGGCCCTTTCCGATGAGGACGTGGCCGAGCCCGAGGCCGAAGAGGAAGAAGTCACCGAGGAGAAGTCCGAGGGCAACAACATGGCCGCCATGGCCGTTGGCGCCGTCGTCATCATCGGTGTCTGCGCCTACGTGATCTATCGTCGCAAGAAGGCCTAAGGCCCTCATGTCCTAGCTGAGCGGGCAAGGCAGCAATGGCAGCCTCGCCCGCTTAGCCTGCTCTTTTGACCGACGGGAAACCCGCCTGAAATCTTTTCAAAAAAGATTTCCCCGCACACACTTTGCTGTGCTATAGTGCAGCGCAACAGCAACTAGGTGCGACCGTACCATGGCATCACGAAAGGAGCCACCGACATGAAGAACGCGATGAAGTCTCTCAACAACTGGTGGTGGCGTGATGCGAATACGATCGGTCGACAGTGAGTCCCTCACGCCTGTTTTTGCGCTCTAGGTGATTGGAAGGCCTCCGGTTTCGACCGGGGGCCTTTTTCTATCTCGAGCCCGATCGCATTCGCATCACGCGCCTCTGCTTTTCTCTTGCACTCCCATTCCGAAAGGATTTTCACCATGTCTCAGAACACCACCGCCACCCAGCCCCGCACCGTCCAGACCGCCGACCGCGGCAAACTCGACGTCCGCGCTCTCGTCCTGCTCGCCATCCTGCTCGCTGCAGGCTTCATCCTCAACTTCACCGTCGGCAAGGCCATCTCGGGCATCTCGGGCGGCATGATCAGCCCCGAGTTCATCATCTCGGCCTTCTGCCTCACCATCCTGGTCGTTCGCCCCAACATCGGCCAGGCGCTCGTCATTGGCCTCATCTCGGCAGCCGTGATCCAGATCACCACCACTTCGCCGTTCGTCGATTTTGCCGCCGAGGGCATCGCCGCCATGCTCATGGCCGGCATCGTCAACGCCGCCGGCAAGAACGGTCAGGTCAAGCCCGCGATCGCCATTGTCGCAACCTTCCTGACCACCTTTGTCTCCGGCGTCATCTTCATGGTCATCAAGATGGCCATGCTCGGCGTGGTCGGCGAGCTCGCCGCCGCCATGTTGCCCGTCGTCGCCATGACCGCCGTCTTTAACGCCATTCTGGTCGGCGCCCTCTACCTGCCTATCCAGAAGGCCCTGAAGCTCAACTAACCCACAGTGCCCCATCGGTAAAGACTGTCCCAAACGACTAGCTTTTGGGGACGTTCTTAAACGACTGGTCATTTAAGAACGTCCCCAATGACTATGAAAGGTATCCATGGAAACGATCATCAACGTCGACGATGTCTCGTTCTCCTATGGCACGCAGACCGAGCAGGCGCTCAGCCACATCTCGCTCAGCGTGAACAAGGGAGATTTCATCGGCATCATCGGGCCCTCGGGCGCCGGCAAGTCCACGCTTGCCGCCTGCCTGTCGGGTGCCGTGCCCCACCACTACACCGGCACGTTCTTTGGGTCCGTCATGGTTGACGGCCACGACACCTGCGAGGTCTCGCTGACCGACGTGTCGCAAATCGTCGGCAGTGTGCTGCAGGATATCGACACGCAGATGGTCGCCTCGGTCGTCGAGGACGAGATGCTCTTTGGCCTCGAGAACTTTGGCGTTCCCCACGACCAGATCGAGCGGCGCGTGAGCGAAACGCTCGAGACCGTCGGCATCAGCGACCTGCGCGACCGCGAGATCGCCACCCTCTCGGGCGGACAGAAGCAAAAGGTAGCCATCGCCGCCATCCTCGCCATGCGTCCGCGCGTCTTGGTTCTCGACGAGCCCACCGCGGCACTCGACCCCGCTAGCTCCACGTTGGTCTTCGAGACGCTGCGTGAGGCAAACCGCGCACTTGGAATCACCATCGTCGTCGTTGAGCAAAAGGTCGCCCTGCTCTCGGAGTACTGCAACCGCGTGCTCGTGCTCAACCATGGCGAAATTGCGCTGCAGGGCGAGCCACACGAGGTCTTCGCGCATACTGACGAGCTCCGTGCCATCGGCGTCGACTGCCCTCGCGTCACGCGTATCTTCAATAGCCTCCAAACCGATGGCCTGGTAAGCGGTACCCCCTGCTTGGATGTCGATGAGGCTGAGCGCCTGATTTCGGGCATCGTCGACCCCGCACACGCGGCCATCGAAGCCCAGGCACCCGCCGGTTCCCCGCATGCACCGTCGTTGCGTCCTCATGCCAAGGACGCCGAACCCGTACTCACCTTCGATCACGTTGAGTTTGCCTATCCCAATGGCGGTGCCGCCGTCCACGACCTTAGCCTGATGCTCTATCCTGGCGAGCTCGTGGGCATCGTCGGCCAGAACGGTGCCGGCAAGACCACGCTCACCAAACTGCTCACAGGCCTGCTTAAGCCCGCCTCGGGCAGCGTGCGCGTCACGGGACTGGATACCGCAGCCGTTCCCACGAGCCGCATCGCCCGCGAAGTCGCAACCCTCTTCCAAAACCCCGACCGCCAGATCTGCAAGGACACCGTGCTCGACGAGGTCGCCTTTGGCTTGGAACTGGGCGGCATGGACCGCGCCGAGGCTCTGCGTCGTGCCCAACTCGTCATCGACCGCTTTGGCCTGCCTGCCGATGAGGCACCGTTCTCGCTTTCGCGTGGCCAGCGACAAATGGTGGCGCTTGCCTCCGTCGTAGTGGTTGAGCCCAAGATCGTCGTACTCGACGAGCCCACGAGCGGCCTTGATTACCGCGAATGCATGACCGTTATGGAAACGGTGCGCACCATGGCCGAGCGTGGCTGCGCCGTTATCATGGTTTGCCACGATATGGAAGTCGTCTCGGATTTTGCCGAGCGCATTGTGGTAATGGCCGACGGTCGCATCCTCGACCGCGGCCGCACGCATGAGCTATTCTCGAACATCGATCTCATGCGGCGTGCCTACGTGGAGCCTCCCCAGGTTATTGAACTCTCGCGCCGTCTGGCATCTTCCGTCTCGCCCGCTTTTGCGCAGGTGAGCGAGGTCACCGATGTCGTTCGAATTACCAAGGAGATGGTCCACCGTGGTTAACGTCATCGACTACATGCCGGGCGATACGCTGCTGCATCGCCTGAATCCCGTCGTCAAACTGGGCCTCGCCGCCGCCATCATCGTCGGCATCTTCTTGTCCGACACCTACGTGGCGCTGCTGGGCTTTTTGGCACTCACCCTTGCGCTGGGTGCCTATGCCGGCGTCGTCGACCGTCTGCTCTCGCTGCTCAAGTTGCTGATTCCGCTCGCGCTTATCATGCTGGTGCTCCAGCTGGCCTTTATGCGCGATGGCAACGTAGTGTGGGGTTTTATCACCGACACGGGCCTCATCACAGGATTGAAGGCCTGCCTGCGCCTGCTGGGTGTGGCGTTACCACTCATCCTCATGCTCATGGTGACCAAGCTCAACGACCTTGCCAACGCCTGCGTCGAGGTGCTGCACGTGCCGTATCGCTATGCCTTCACCTTTACCACGGCGCTGCGCTTTGTGCCGGTGTTTGGTCAGGAGATGAACGCCATCATGGAGGCGCAGACCGCACGCGGCGTCGAGTACGACACCAAGAACCCCATCAAGAAGCTAAAGCTCATGCTGCCGCTGTGTGTGCCACTGCTCATCTCGAGCGTGGGCAAGACCGATGCCACAGCCTTGGCGGCAGAACAGCGCGGCTTCTATCTGCGTACGCGCGCCAGCTCGTACAAGCGCTACCCCATCAAGGGCCTGGACATCGCCGTGCTCATCGTCAGTATCGCCCTCATCGCCATCGGCTTCCTGTTCTAGTTCACCACCGACAGCAACCGCCCAACGCAAAAGGCCTCGGCTCGCACCAAACGAGCCGAGGCCTTTACTGTTTCACCAGATAAAACCTACCAAAATTAACCTGTCCATTTCTGGCAGGTCGGAAGCTAGAGGCGGTAGGGGGCGCCGCTGCGGATAATGGATTCGCGCACCAGGACATCCATGGCGTCGAGGGTGATCTCGGGCATCTCTCGGTACTTCTGTAGCACCGAGAGCTCGGTGCAGGCCAGAATGACGCGGTCGCAGCCGCTACGGGCGAACTCCCACATCACGCGGTCGAACTTATCCATATCGGGCTCACGTCCGGCCTTCACATCATCGTAGATAAGCGACATCACATCGTTCTGACGTTTCTCGCTGGGATAGACAACCTCAACACCCGCAGCCTTACATTCGCGGCCGTAGACGCCCGCGCCCACGGTTCCGTCGGTGCCCATGATGCCAATCTTGTGCACCGGCTCGGCCGGCATACTCAGGTTGGGGTCGAACTCGCACTCCCCCATCACCGCACCGGCCAGAGCATAGCGCACCGACTCACGCGGCATGTGGATAATCGGCACCTTCGTAAACGACTGGATCTGGTCGTAGAAGTAGTGTGACGTGTTGCAGGGAATAGCAATGTGCGCACAGCCCAGCGACTCGAGTGCCTGGGCACACTCTTTCATGGTCGCCAGCAGCTTGGCATGCTCGCCGGTCTTAATGGCCAGCGTGCGGTCGGGCATGGTCGACTTGGAGAGCACCACCATGTCGATATGTTCCTGATCGCAGGCAGCAGCCGTATGACGCACCACCTGGTCGTAGTAATACGACGTGGCCTCGGCGCCCATGCCGCCGATAACTCCTAGCTTTTCCATCGCCGCCTCCTTGGTGACGCTTGCGCAATTGCGCGTATCATACCCGCGCCCGCCCGATGCAAACCGGACGGGCGCCGCGCTCATCTACTTGTAATACGTCTTGAACAGCTTAAAGTGGCGCAGCTTGGTGTGCCACATGCGCAGCCAGCGGTTAAAGACAAAGTCGCCCTTCATAAACGAAGGGTCGGCGCCCTTGCCTTCCTTGTCCAGGCGATGCACCTTAGCGCGCAGCTCGGGATCCTTGACGTACTTGTCGACGACGCCCATGGGGACGACCATCCACAGGGCCTCGTCCTGAGCCGTCACAAACTCCGGCTCAAATGGACGGTTGAACACATACTCGTCCACCACATACTTGGCAACGTTAAAGCCACTGTTAGTGACGTAGTAGTTACTGCGGCCCTGGCGCGTGTTGAAATCGAAGAACTTAAACGAGCCGTCGCGCTCGTCGTACTTAACGTCAAAGTTGGAATAGCCCACAAAGTGAAGGTCCTCGAGCAACTTGCGCACGCCGCCCATGAGCTCGTCGTTGGGCTCGGTAATGATACAGGCATGGTTGCCGACACCGTGGGGCTGATGCTCCTCGAGCAGCACGTGACCCAGGCACATCATGCGCACCTTGCCGTTGCGGTCGGAATAACTGGTGAGCACGCGCATGTACTCGTCGTTGCCGGGCACGCGATCCTGCAAGATCAGGTCGTCGGTGTAGCCGCTGGCATACGAATCGCGAATGACCTGTTCCAGCTCGGCGCGGTCGGCAATCTCATAGGCCTTCTTCTGGCCCTCGAACTCGTGCTGCCACCACATGATGCCGTCAGAAGGCTTCAGAATCATCGGGTAGGGAAAATCGATCTGGTCGAGCACTTCGGCAGGCGCCTCACCCTGGGCGTTCAGCATCGCCATGGTGAAGGTAAAGGTGTGCGGATAAGGCACGCCATGCTTCTCGCACAGCTCGTAGAAGATCTCCTTCTTCTGACACTGCTCAAGCATGCTATAGGGAGCGTAAGGCGCGACGATGTTATCCGCCAACTCATGGGCATCCTTGGCCTGAGCCACGAGGGCAACATAGTTATCGCCACAGCCCACAAGGACAATCGTCTTATCGGCATGCGCTTGGGCAATGCCGTTGACGGTTTTGAGCATCACGGGCATGGTATCGATATCCACGTTGGGCGTGTAGTCGATAATCTGGCTGCGGTACGCGGGACCCGTCTGATACTTGCCAAAGACCAGACTCTTGACCTGGTACTCCTCGTAGAAGGCGCGCGCCACCGAATAGGCGTTGATGTCGCCACCGAGCAGCACGGGAATGAACTCGCGCTCTGTAAATTGCAATGCCATGGAAACTTCCTATCATGAACTGCCCACACAACGGGCGGTCTTTGCGCAACTGATTTATTTTAGCGTGCCAAGCCGCCGGCGCCCAAAGCTCCACCGTATCTATGGCAATCAACGTAATCGTCCAGCACGAAGGCCAGCACGAAGACGGCGCTCACCGTTGTATGACAACGGGCAATGAACCTACCATTGTTGTAGGATTCAGCGTATTGACATCCTCGAGCGAAAGGCGCGCACGTGCCCCAAGACCATCCGACCGATAATCCCATCCTCAATGCTGCGAAGCGCGAGCTGGCGGAACGTGCGAAAGCGACCGCTCCCCTGTGCACGGCAAACGACGCCTACAACGGACCCGCCCACATCGTCTCGATCAACACGTCGGCACACAAGGGCACGCGCAAGTCGCCCGTCGCCAATGGGCGCGACACCGTTATAGAGCAATTTGGCCTCGCCACCGATGCGCACGCCGGACATTGGCACCGCCAGGTCTCTTTTTTAGCCGCGGAGTCCATCCAGACGGCGCAGGCACGCGGGCTCGACGTACACGAGGGCGACTTTGGAGAGAACTTCACAACCCGGGGCATCAACCTGCTCTCGCTCCCCCTGGGAACGCAGCTCAAGATTGGCAACGATGTCCTGGTCGAAATCAGTCAGATCGGCAAGGTCTGCCACACACGCTGTGCCATCTACTATCTAGCCGGCGACTGCATCTTTCCCCACGAGGGCGTTTTCGGCGTGGTACTAAAGGGCGGAGAGGTCCATATCGGCGACGATATCCAGGTAGTCAAACTCGGCGACGGCACCTGTTCGTTCACCCCCGCCGAGGCGCTCGAAGAGATTGAGCAGGCTCGCCAGGAGGGCACGCTGTAGTTGTAAAACCCCACGTTGAGATAGCTTTTACAGCCCCAAACCCCTCTTAAACAGGCCCCCGTAACGTTAAAGTTGAACTCTATGGTTTCTCAACAATTCATCATAACTGCAGGTCAAAGCCAAAGCCTCAAGTTCAACTTGACCCTTTGGAACCTTTAAGGTTCAAGTTGAGGTCGAAAGCAGTAGTAGAATACCGTTCGAACCATAACCTACGATTGATTGCAGAGGGACTGGATGCAGCATTCGAATCATCGCACCGCAGCGCTCATTGCGTCGAAGCCGGCTCGTATCATCACGAGCGTCGCGCTCGCCGTTGCGCTGACGGCCACGCCGATGCTCTCCCCCGTTGCGGCGTATGCCGCCTCGCAGGCAACGCAGGACCAGCTTTCCGCAGCCCAGCAGAAGATCGAAGCCGCCACGAGCGCCTACAACGACGCCCGTACCAAACTCGATGACCTGCAAAAGCAGATTGACTCCAATGAGGCAAGCATCGAGGAAATCGAGGCTAAGCTTCCCGAGCAGCAGGCCAAGGCAAGCTCCGCCATGCGCGATCTGTACAAGTATCAGAAGGGCACTAATCCCATCGTGAGCTTCCTGGTCAACGCGCAGAGCCTGGGTGAGTTCATCACGACCTGCAAATACACCAACCAGATCACGAGCTCGAGCGTCGACGAGATCGAAGAGCTCAATAACATGCAAACCGAACTCGAGCAGAACAAGGCTGAGCTCCAGCAGGCCAAGTCTCAGCTTGAGGCAGAGCAGAAAAACGCCGAGGATGCGCTGGCGCAGGCCCAGCAGCTCCGCAGCGAGGCACAGGCAAAAGCCGAGCAGGAAAATGCCGCCGAGCTTGCCAAGCTTGAGGCCGATAAGGCCGCTGCCGCCGAGAAGCTCTCGGGCGAGGGCGTAAGCGGCAGCAATTCCAGCAGCCAGGCCACCAACACCAACACCACCATCGACACCACGGTGAACAACTCCAATACCGGTAGTTCCGATTACGATTCGTTCATTAATGAGTGGACGAGCCGCATCGACAATTATCTCGCCGGCTCCCCCATGGCAGGCCAGGGCTACAACTTTGCCGTCGCCGCTTGGAATACCGGTGTCGACCCCCGTTGGTCCCCCGCCATCGCCTGCATCGAGAGCACCAAGGGTGCTTATTGCGCCAATTCTTATAACGCCTGGGGCTGGAGTGCACGTGGCGGCGGTTGGCGCAGCTTTGGCAGCTGGAGCGAGGGCATCTCCGCTCACGTTGCCTATCTGGGCGCCAACTACGGCTCCACCCTTACCCCGGCTGCGGCCAAAAAGTACTGCCCGCCCACGTGGCAGGACTGGTACAACAAAGTCGCCGCTCAGATGAACCGCATCTAAGTGCAACTGCAAAGGGCCCCAACGGGGCCCTTTTCTTTTAGGTAGCGGAGGTATCGACGACGCCGGTCGCATTGGCAACCGCGACTATGACGATCATGCATAGGAGCAGCACACCCAATGCCTTGAGCCAGAGTTTCGCGAGTTTCTTGCCGCGATAGCTGTCGAGCAGTGCGAATCGCCGACGAAGACGGCGCTTATCGAGCAGCGCAAAATGCATAAGCACCATAAGGCCATCGACAAAGAAAAAATACTCGATTATGAGAAGCCACGTCGGGTAGCTTTGGTTTGCTCCCGTGGGGTGAAAGACGGCAAAGTGACTTCCGGCAAAGAACACAAGCAGCGAGAAGCAGACGAGCGTATTCCAAATACGCCCCAGAGACTCCGGAACGCGAGAGAGCAGACCGCATGCAGCGGAGGCGGCAGGCCTAGGAAGCCCTGTGGGGTTCTGGAGCCCTTGGGGCGTCAACACCGTCTCCGAGGCCGGAGTACGGACAGGCGCAGGCGCAGGAGGCCGCACGGGGCGACTTAGATCGTATGCCGCGCGCGTCGCCCGTCCCAACGCTTCCGCGCTCGCAAAACGCTTGGCCGGGTCGAGCGCCATCGACATGCAGACGGCATCGGCAAGTGGGGTGGGAATGCCACGCGCCTCGCATTGCTCGCGCATGTCGAGCCCTGGTTTAGGGTCGACTCCCGTCAAGCAGAAGAACAACAGGGCGCCAAGTGCGTAGACGTCGCTGCGCACACTCGTCTGCCCAAACCCATACTGCTCGGGCGGCGCATAGGGTCGCGTGCCAAACTTGACGGTGTCGGCATCGGCGCCATCGCGCCATACGCGCGCGATCCCCAAGTCGATAATCACCAGCGATGAAAATGTCAGGCCGTCATCAGGCGTATAGTTGGCACCTGTCACGATGATATTCGACGGCTTGAGGTCACGATGGATCACCGGCGCCGACGTCTCCCCCGCCATTGCAAAACCGGCGTGGAGCTCGCCCACGGCATCGCATAGGGCAGGATACAATTCACGCGCATAATCGGGGGTGGCTCCCAGACGGTCCACCAGCGCCCCGAGTGTCTCCCCTTCGATGTATTCCATAACCACGTTGAGCTCGTCGCCCACACGACGACAATCGACGATTCTGGGCAGGTGCTCAAAACGCCTGCCTGCCCGCTGAGCGGCAAACAGACGCTCGTATGCCCCGCCGATTTGAGCCGAAGCATCGATGCGTTTGCGGACAAAGGGGCCGAGCGAACTACCGCCGGTTCCTTCAAAGTACACGAGCTCGGTTGTTTCAACGGACGAGCGCTTAAGTACACGCTCCACGCGATAGCTGTCGTCGCGATCGAGCGACGCCAGGTGCTCGGCAAGCGCTGCGGTCAGCTTGTCATTGGAATATGTTGGGGTCTGAGTATCCATAGCCTCCATCATAGCGCAGGGCGCAGACACCCCATGGCATCCGCACCCCGTTCGTTTGCATCGCTGTTCGACAGCTCCGCCGGCTCAGATATCAGCCGCTAACTCACCGTCTCCTCGCCAAAGCGATACAGTTCCTCGTTGACCTTTTGGAGGCTGCACCCGCGATCGATGCAAAAGATGATAATCGCATCGCGGCGGTCCTTGCAGTTAAGGACGCTTACCCCGGCAGCCGTCAGCGCACGGTTGGTCTCTTTGAGCGTCAGCGCCATCGCAAAGGCAATCTGCAGCACCTTATTGCGACTCGGATGACGCGCGCCGGTAAAGATCTGATAGCCAAAGGTCTCATTGAGATCGGCCATGCGAACCACGCGCGAACGCTCCAAGCCCTTTTCCTGCAGCAGCTGCATCAGGTAGTCCGAAAGTGACGGGGCGGCAAAGTCGTGTTCTTTGATATAGCCATCGATGTTTGGCGCGTCGAGAAGTTCATTGAGCAACTCGTCAGTCAACTTTTTATCGGGCATACGACCTCACCTCCCATACGGCGCAACGGTAGCGACATGCTAGGCCAGCACCCAGCTTGCAGTGGCAGACTTATCAAACATGTTGGCAAAATACAGTGCCTTCTTGATATCGCCATCAAAGTAGATATTGCCCGCCACGGAGCCACCGGCGGAAAGGGTACCAGACTGCAGCTCATCGGAGCCCTCGCTGTAGTAACCCTGATTCTGTTGAGCGCCGTTGGCGTCCTCGCCCTTCCAGTCGTAGATATTGTAATCTGCGCCCTCATCGCCATTGTTAACGTACGTGACGTGAATGCCCGTCATGGTCGAACCGTCATAATTTGTGAGGCCGGGCTGGACGGAATCGACAACGACGGAAAGACCGGCAGCCGTGGTCACCGTCGCACCAACCGCCAGGTCAGTCGTAGACTGCTCTTCCTTCTTCGCCTCTTCCTTCTTGTCGCCATCGCCAGCGTCCTCGGTGACGGTCGCCTTATCGCTACCACAACCGGCAAGAAGACCGGCAGTCCCCAAGGCGACGGTGGCGAATGCGCTCAGTGCAGCGCGACGGCTCAGCAGCACTTCGTTTTCAAGCTTTTTCATCATGCATCCTTCCTACGATCCGGCTACCGTGCCGGCACACAGCACATCGTAGAAAGGATTAAACTTGAATTCATTAGCTGAGAGCTAAGGTTGCGATATAGAAGAGCATGAAGCGCGTGTCCATCGCCGATGACACCTCGAGGCTTGCCAACATCGATTTGAACTACTGGTTCTACGGCTGCAGCGTCTTGCCTCGATTTCCGACATGACAAACCTGCGCGGCGTAGTCCATGCGGACGACGACGCTCTCGAGCATGCCCTACACACTCGATGCTCGAACGAGCTCGATAGAATCCTGGTAGATGCGGGCTGAGAACCGCCCAAGGGTCACATGGGCCCGACCACATTCAACAACCACAAGGCCATCGTGGGCGGCAATGACACGGCCTGCGACTCAAAGCAAACGATGCGCGCGATGTGCCGAATAGACCGCGAGGAGCAGGCGGGATACCTCATAACGGCCGGGCAGCCCCTACGGCATAGGCTAGGCGATGGGGTGTGGAGCACGTAGCAAGGACTAAAGCAGGTCGCTTTCCACCTCAACATCTTCGATGCTTTCGACCTCCGCTTCAGTGGGCAGGGTTCCATCGGGGTCCTCGCCCTCCATGAACATCCTGATGGCGTTCTTAGCAATGATGCTCGTCGATGCCACGTCCACACCGCCGCCAATCACGCCGCCGGCGAGGGGCAGCATTTTCCCGAGGTTAATGATGCCTTTCTCGCCGAACTTCGTGATAAATCTGAAGCCGACCTTCTGGTTGATCTTCACGAGTGCCGCCCCGGGAATCTTCTTGATTGCGACCTCAAGCGATTTCGTCCCAGTCTTGATGAGCCCCATTTTGACAAGATCACTCGCCGTCGTACCCGTGAGACACATGTAGATCATCGTCTGAACTTGGTCGGACGTAACGTCATAGCCACCCATCTTCGCGATGCAGGCGATCATGCGCATCTGGACGTACATGACGCTGCTTATGTTCGCGGGAATTGCGACCGGAAGCGTAATCAAGCCCCCGAGCCCGGTGACGAAACCTGAGGTTCCGCATTTCATGATCTGCCACTTTGCGAGTGCCCTTGCGGCATCATCGGGTGACTTCGCCTTTCCCGTGTAGTCCTCAACCATCTCGTCGACCGAGCGACTCACCTTAGGGACGCCATTCAGTGCGCTCCTGTAGATGGTATCGAGCAGCTTGCCAGCCGATTCCTCATCGATGGGCATCTCGAAACCTTTGGCCCTTCCAACCGTGTCTTTCTCTCCCGTCTTCTTAGCCATGGCTCTTCCTTTCTCGCAGCTTTGCTTTCTCAATAACCCTTGCAAATTCTGCGAACCATCCATCAATCTTTGGGCATTTTACCTCGCGTTTTATAGCGATGATTCAGCTGTCAGCCAATTTGTGACCGCAGCGGATGATGGGCTCGTTAGTTGGCCTATGTCCTGTTGGGGAGTCCTTATGGAATCTATTGCGATGAGCTGGCATGGGGGCTGGCGATTGCAGCCTGCCTTCCCGTGTTGCTGGCGGCGGTGCTCTCACGCCAAACGCTTGTACATTCGGATTGCTACACAACGAATGAAACTTGTTGATGCGGGGCGCGGTTCATTCAGAGTCCGCCCCTCGCTTCATCCTCAAGAAGCTCGTCGAAGCCTACCCCACCGTTACGGATTCCCCGGTAAAGGTGCTCACAAGCAACAAGATAAAGAACGCCAGATAACTGATACTCAATAGGTAGGTGACAACCAAAAAGATGGCCCATCCGACATTGGTTTTACCGTCGGCACGGCGTTGCTCGCGATTGCGGCAGAGCCAAATCGTCACGCCGATGGCAGTGATAAACAGTACAAGTGCCGCCGCAGCCAGCCCAGCAAGCGCAAACATCACGCCAATGCTCACAGCAATAACCGGAAGCAACAACAAGCCGCATCCACACCCACCGGGACTATAAACGGCAGACTGTCGGCGTCGCCTCATCGCCGCGCCACCCCCATCATCTTTGAGCACTACAGTGCGATAGCCTGCTGAACAGGAACGATCTTGTCGAGTTCCGGTTCGATCCGCCTTTTCTCGGCCTCAAGGTCAAACGCCACCTGAGCGCGCAGCCAATAACCATCCGTCAGGCCAAAATAACGGCAAAGACGGAGGTCGGTGTCGGCCGTCACGCGACGTTTTCCCAAGACAATCTGCCCGATACGCTGAGCCGGAATCCCAGTCTCTTTCGCAAGGCGATATTGAGAAATGCCCATGGGAACAAGAAACTCCTCTTTGAGAAGCTCACCAGGAGTCACCGGCGACAGCAAATCGGCCGAAGTCTCATCACTTGTGATAATCGACGATTTCGACATTCCAAGCCATCTCCTGTCTCCACTCAAAACAGACCCGATAGCGCTCGTTAACACGGATGCTATATTGACCGGCACGATCGCCCTTCAAAGCTTCCAGGCGGTTGCCCGGTGGAACGCGAAGATCATCAAGCGAAGCACAAACCTGCAGTTGGCGAATCTTCCTCAACGCAACACACTCAAAGGGCACGAACCTCCTGACCCGCACACCCATGGCAAAGCGTTCGGTATCCTCATCTTTATACGATGCAATCATAGTATCGCCTTACGTTAGTAACGTCAAACGTTTCTATAGACTTACATCTCTATTATATCGTACGTTTGTTCGTGTTTTCTAGAACAAATAGTCCTTCACGCCTTAGTCAAGCGAAAGTAATCGTTTGTAGACATCGAGGCCTTTGAGTAGGATTTCCTCGTCGAAGAGCATGCTATCGGTATGCAGAGCGCTTGTTGCATAGGCGGGGCAGCCATCCGAATCACTCGGGTTGTCTTGGTCCTCTGGCACGCCCGTGCCTAGCAAGAAGAACACGCCCGGCAGATGGCGCTGATAGAACGCGAAATCCTCGGCGATTAGCAGCGGCTCGTCCACGAGCTGCAATTCGGGCAGAGCGGGCGCGATTCGGGCAAACAACTCAGGATCGTTATCGACCGGTGGATAGCCCTCGGCAAAGTCGAGATCATACGTGCAGCCCGTTGCGGCACAGGCATCGTCCAGCACGCGGCGCACGCCTTCGCGCGCCCGGTCGAACATGTCGTCCGTAAACACACGCAGGCTTCCGGCCACATGGGCCTCCCCCGCCACCGCGTTGCAAACGGTGCCAGCCTGCAGCAGGCCAAACTTGCCGATACAGGGTTCGTCGGTGCCCAGCTCGTCCATCAGTTCGCGCTCGGCAACCAAGAACTTGGCAGCCGCCAGCGCCGCATCGTGCGATTCCTCGACCGGAACGCCATAGGTCTTAGCGATATGGATGCTCGTCCCGTGAATATGAATGTGTGTCTCACTCGAGCGCGCCAGCAGCGGGCCGGAACAGCTCGCCAATGTGTTCGCAGTCAGATCGGGCCACACGTGAAAGCCAAAAATGCGGTCGACCCCGTAGCGCTCGAACACACCGCTCTCGCAAACTGTCTTGGCGCCACCAGTCGTCTCCTCGGCAGGCTGGAACACAAAGAGCACGTTGCGCTTGATGGCACCTGGCTGCTCACGAATCGTGCGATCGACAAAGGTTGCCGCCGCAAGGGCCATGGCCATGTGTCCATCGTGTCCGCAAGCGTGCATCTTTCCGGGATGCTTCGAGGAAAAGGCCGCACCCGTCGCCTCCGCGATGGGCAGTGCGTCCATATCGGCGCGAATCGCCGTGGCATGCGCGGCGCCCGTGCCAGCGTCGAAGAAAGCACAAACACAGCTGGGGCAGGGATGGGTCACTTCACAGGCAAGCGAAGCGAGCACGCCCTCGATATAGGCTATGGTTTGAGGAAGATCGAAATCGAGCTCCGGAATGCGATGCAGGTCGCGACGATAGCGACGAAGTTCTTGGAGCTCGGTCATAAAGGATCCTTTCATGGGGCATATCCATTCACACAATATTGTGATACAGGATTGTGGCACACATGTTTCCAGCATATTGCTGCATTTTTTAAACGTTATATACGAATACTCTTGTTTGGTAAAGTGCAACGTGGTAGGGTCTTTACCACTTGATAGAGGCGCGGGCACGAAGAGCCGCGGGCGAGCCGGCAGGCTTTGACCCCGCGGGGAGGCGAAACCCGCCGAACTGGGCTTTTCGGGCACGAACAACCTGGTGGGCCTGCGGGAAATACCCACAGGACTGTCTGCAGCAATGCGGGAGCGCTATCCGGACATTGGGTCCACGCTATGCGGATTCGATGCGCAGATGGCGCCGTCTGGATAGCGAGGTTTACGGGACATGGCATTGACCCCCAACGAGGCATATGCGGCCAAGCAGCCGTTTGTGGACAAGGAGACACTCGAGCATATCGTCGAGCAGTTCCCCACGCCGTTTCATCTATACGACGAGGCGGGCATCCGCCGCAACATGCAAGAAGTACGCGACGCCTTTGCATGGAACCCGGGCTTTAAGGAATACTTTGCCGTCAAGGCCAACCCCAACCCGGCGCTCATCTCCATTCTCAACGAATACGGCTGCGGCTGCGATTGCTCGAGCTATACCGAGCTTATGATCGCCCGCTCACTGGGTATCACGGGACACGACATCATGTTCTCGTCCAACGACACGCCGGCTGCCGACTTTGAGCTCGCCGACAAGCTGGGTGCCATCGTCAACTTTGACGACATCAGCCACATCGAGTTCTTTGAGTGCGTTGCGGGGCCCATCCCCAAGACGGTCAGCTGCCGCTTTAATCCAGGCGGTCTGTTCCAGCTCTCCAACGGCATCATGGACAACCCGGGCGACTCCAAATATGGCATGACCACCGAGCAGCTCTTTGAGGCCTTCCGCATGCTCAAGGCCAAGGGCGCCGAGAATTTTGGCATCCATGCCTTCCTTGCCAGCAACACCGTCACTAACGACTACTATCCCAAGCTCGCACGCATCCTCTTTAAACTTGCCGTGCGCCTGGAGCGCGAGACCGGCGCACATGTCGCCTTTATCAATCTGTCCGGCGGTGTGGGTATCCCCTACCTGCCCGAGCAGCAGGCTAACGACATTCACGCCATCGGTGAGGGCGTACACGCAGCCTACGACGAGATTCTGGTCCCCGCCGGCATGGGCGATGTGGCGATCTGCACCGAGATGGGTCGCTTTATGATGGGCCCCTACGGATGCCTGGTCACCAAGGCCATCCACGAGAAGCAGATCTACAAGGACTATATCGGCGTGGACGCCAGTGCCGTCGATCTGATTCGTCCTGCCATGTATGGCGCTTACCACCACATTACGGTGATGGGCCAGCCGGGTGGCGACGACAAGACCACAGCGCCCGTCACTGACACCTACGACATCACGGGCAATCTGTGCGAGAACAACGACAAGTTCGCCATCGATCGCGAGCTGCCGCATATCGACATGGGCGACCTGCTTGTGATCCACGATACCGGCGCGCATGGCTACTCCATGGGCTACAACTACAATGGACGCCTGCGCTCCGCCGAGGTCCTGTTGCGCCCCGATGGCTCGGCCGACCTCATCCGCCGCGCCGAGCGCCCGGGCGATTACTTTGCCACGCTCGACGTGCTGCCGAGCGGCCGAGAGCTGCTGGCCAAGTCGCGCGCCGAAAGTGCCCGCCGTCGCGCCCAAGACGAGCGCCTGACAGTCGCCGCCCAATGGAACAAACGCATCCAGATCGCGGACGCGAAGGAGAAGAACATGGACATCCGCAATCTCGAGGGCTCAATCGTCGCCCTCGTCACGCCGTTTAAAAAGGATGGCAGTGTCGACTTTGACGCACTCGAGCGCCTTATCGATTTCCACCTGCAAAACGGCACCGACGCCATCCTCACCCTGGGCACCACCGGCGAGAGCGCCACGATGACCGACGACGAGGACAACTCCGTCGTCGCCGCCGTGGTCAAGCATGTTGCAGGACGCGTCCCCGTCATTGCCGGCTCGGGCTCCAACTCCACGCAGACCATGCTCACCAAGTCGCTTACTTACCAGGGCTTGGGAGCCGACGGCCTGCTGCTCATTACCCCCTACTACAACAAGTCCAACGAAGAGGGTATCTATCAGCACTTTAAGACCGTCGCCGATGCCGTGAACATCCCCTGCATCCTGTACAACATCCCCGGCCGCTGCGGCTGCGGTATCAGCGAGCGCAACGTAGAGCGCCTGGCCGCGCACCCCAACATCATGGGTATTAAGGAGGCCTCGGGCAACGTCGCCTACGCGGCCAAGATCGCCCACCTGCTGTCAGACGACTTCCGCATGTACTCGGGCGAGGACGCGCTTACCGTGCCGCTCATGAGCCTGGGCGCCTCGGGCACCATCAGCGTGTGGGCAGACGTGCAGCCGCAGCTCGTGCATGACATGTGCCGCGCCTATTTGGACGGTGACGTGGCGCGTGCCCGCGATATCCAAATTGCCGGCCAGCCGCTCATCAATGCCCTCTTTAGTGAGGTCAACCCCATCCCCGTCAAAGAGGCGCTCGCCCAGATGGGTATGATCGAGGCAAACTACCGCATGCCGCTGTGCCCCATGGCAGACGACACGCGCTCTGCACTTACCGATGCTCTGAAGGGGGCTGGTCTGCTTGATTAAGACCGTCATTATGGGAACGGGCCGCATGGGCTCGCTCATCCGCACCACCGCCGAGGGCGTTGTCGACGCCGCCGGTCAACCCGTTTTTGATATCGTAGCCCAGATTGGCTTCGATTTGAGCGAGCTCGAGAACGCACCGGCCGCCGATGTGATTATCGACTTCTCGAACGTCGTGACCTTCGATGCCGTCGTCGCCTATGTCGAGCGCACGGGCGCCGCGTTGGTCTCGGGCACCACGGGCTATACGCCCGAGCAGATGGACCGCCTGCGCGAGCTGGGTCAGAACGCCCGCGTCATGCACTCGGGCAACTACTCCATCGGCATCGCCGCCCTGCGTCATCTGGTGGCTCAGGCCACACACGAGCTGCCCGGCTTTGACTGCGAGATCGTCGAGACGCACCACAACCAAAAGGTCGACGCCCCCAGCGGCACCGCCAAGCTGCTGCTCGACGCCGTAGTCGAGGCCGAGCCCGAGGCAGGCTACCACCCCGTCTACGGACGCGAGGGCATGTGCGGAGCGCGCGACCCCAAGGAGATCGGCATGCACTCGCTGCGCGGCGGCACCGTAGCTGGCGTACACGAGGTGGGTTTCTTTGGCCAGGACGAGGAAGTCACGCTCACCCACCGCGCCACGAGCCGTCAGATCTTTGTCAACGGCGCCCTGGCAGCCGCGCAGAAGCTCGTCACCCGCGAACCCGGCTTCTACACGTTCGACCAGGTCATGTTCGCCTAACTAGCTATCAACCGTACCTACTCAAAGGAGAGACAGCAAATGAGCAATGCAGCCGAGATGGATGCACAGGAGATTATCAACTACATCGCTACCGCGCCCAAAAAGACGCCCGTCAAGCTGTACGTGCGCGAGAAGCCGGGCATGAAGGTCCAGTGGGGCAATGCGCACGTCTACGGCGGACGTCGTGGCAAGACCGTCTTTGGTGACTGGGATGAGCTTAAGGCCATCCTCGATGCCAATGCCGATTCCATCGATTACTACGACGTTGAAAACGATTGCCGCAACTCCGCCGTGCCCATGCTCGACCTTAAGGGCATCAACGCCCGCATCGAGCCGGGCGCGATCATCCGCGACCGCGTCGAGATCGGCGACCGTGCCGT
Source organism: uncultured Collinsella sp. (assembly GCA_900542165.1). GTDB lineage: Bacteria > Actinomycetota > Coriobacteriia > Coriobacteriales > Coriobacteriaceae > Collinsella. Next base: position 44,472 of record UQMM01000013.1, read on the forward strand.
CATCATGATGGGCGCCATCATCAACATCGGCTCCGTTATCGGCGAGGGTTCCATGATCGATATGGGCGCCGTGCTGGGCGGTCGCGCCACCGTGGGCAAGAACTGCCACATCGGCGCCGGCACCGTGCTGGCAGGCGTTGTGGAGCCCGCCAGCGCCACGCCCGTCATCATCGAGGACGATGTCATGATCGGCGCAAACGCCGTGGTCCTGGAAGGCGTGCGCGTGGGCAAGGGCGCTGTCGTTGCCGCCGGCGCCGTGTGCGTCGAGGACGTCCCCGCCGGCGCCGTCGTGGCCGGTGTCCCCGCCCGCGTCATCAAGATGCGCGACGAGAAGACCGACAGCAAGACCGGCCTCGAGGAAGGTCTGCGCCAGCTGTAGAAGTTACGCGGTTTTACCAAACCGCATAACGGCTCGACGCTGCAAACGCCCCTAAGCGACAATCTGACGTTCAATCGTCGGTCGCGTACCGAAGTACGCTTCCCTTCTCTTTCACGTCACTTTGCTCGCCTAGGGGCATTTTCGCTGACGTGAGCTCAACCTGCGGCGCAATGTCAGCAACCAAGCCGAAAACAAAAAAGGCCGAAGTCCCAAAAGGCTTCGGCCTTTGTTTTCTACAACGTCCAAGAGCAGTTTATCGATTCTCAATACTTCCGATGTTCTTGAGCTCGATGGAGATGAGGCCGTTGGGCTCATTGACGAACTCAATGTACTCGGAATTCGAACCCATCTCGGCCGGGAAGCTGATCTCGATGCCCGTGTCGGTACGGATCTTGTGGTTGCGCACCGCCGCGCGTTCGACCTGCTTGCGCTCCACGGGCACACGCTCAGGCACCTTCTCCTCAGTCAGTGCCGCGCGCACGCTCTCCTTGATAACCGGCTCGTCCTCAAAGACCTCATCGACGATATCCCAAGGGGGCAGTTCCTCGTCATCCTCAACTTTCTCGGCAACAGCAGCCTTAACCTTGGCGAGTGCTACAGCCGTGTTGGCACCGTGCTCCTCGGCGACTTCCTCGACCACACGCGTCACGGTGTCGATGACCTCCTTGCCCGATACCCCCGTGTCGCACTGCAGCAGGCCATCGGGAATGAGCATGCGATCCTCGCCGGCAATCTTGCGCTTCTTATCCACATAGCCGATCTCCATGGTGCTTGCACGCACGATGGCATAGCTCGGCACCTTTTGCGAGGGATTCGGCAGAATGGCGTAGTGGCGCGCAATGTCGTTGCGCACCTCGCCCTCTTCGCGACCCACCTCGTGCATAAAAGCCTGCTTGGAGCCCAGCAGCATCACGGCAAACCAGCGGGCATCCTCATCGTCATCAAAGTCCGCCACAAGCACGTCAGTGGACTCGGCTTTCTCGGCCTTGGTAAGTTCGGAAGAGATGAACTCCGCAATCTGCTGAGACAGATCCACGAACTCACGCTCACCAAAGAAATAGCCCTTGAGCTCGCCGCCGAATGCGGAGTTCTCGGCAAACGTGGCACGCTTGTTATCAGCCGAGGTACGAGCGCGCCGCAGGTGCGTGGTTACGAAATTACGCACGGTGCGGCTCTCGATATCGAGCTCGCGCTGGCTCATAACGTTGACGGCAGAGTCAAAGTCCAGGATATGCAGAATCGCGTGATTGATTTTCATATACGGCATTCCGTTCTAGATCGATTTCGGCACGAACCAGTATAGCGGTCGATCCCGCCCCAGGCGCATCGAAGATTGGTGCATCGGGGACAGGTTGCTTTGCACCAATGGTTAGCGCAGGAGCTCGGACTGCCAAGCCTCGAGCTGTTCTGCCAAGCTCTTGCCGGCAGCGGGCATGTCGATCTGGGGACGTTTGGGCAGAAGCGCACACTTAAGAATCGCAACGATAGTCTGCGAGACAAAGTGTCGCGTATCCTTGTCAAAGCCTTGCGCAGCCTGGAGCATCACGGGCAGGCTCTCGCGCAGATTCCCAGCGATATCCGCAAACCGCTCAGCACCCGTAGCCTCAAGCACGGAGAACAACGCATCTACAAAACGCTCGCGCTCGCTAGGCGACACCGCAAGCAGCATCTCGCGAATGGAGCCATCAACGTATCGAGCACCGGCGGACAGGCGCTCACAGTACACGAAGTCGCGACCATCAACCACCCAGCTAAAGGGATTATGCTGAAGCAGGCTGAACTCGGTGCTCTCAACGATGGCATAGTCCTCCTGTGTCTCGAACATCATGCCAAAGATCGACGACCGAGGTAGCGTCTTGTCGATTCGACCGGATAGGTCGGCGAAGGCGTTGCCGCTCAGAAACTCCTCGACGAAGCCCGGACCATCATGGGAATACGCCCGTTCGATTCGCTCACGGGCGACATCGGGGCACATCGCCGCACCGTACACCGCAAGGTTTCCACCCTTGGAATGACCTCCGCACAAAAGCGGCCCGTCAATCGCATCCGCCGCCTCGTCTACATAACGCGCCGCGGATTCCTGGGCCGGCACAGGACACCGGAACGCCATGTTAAAGTCCTCTTTCCAGCCCACAATCGTGCTGTCGGTCCCCCGGAAGGCAAGATAGCTAAACCCCGCCGGAAATCGGAACGTCATGGCCGCAAACTGCTCCGTTGTCTCGGCATCACTCACGCTACGATAGCCGCAAACACGAACGCCACGGTAGCGAGGGCTTGCTGCCACAGCCTCCAACAGGGCACGGCTCCCCTCCGGATCCCACAGGTCGCCAATCATGTCTTGGTAGCACTCGGCGCGTAGCAGCTCGCGTACGTCTAGGCCCTGCCAGTTCGTCAGCTCCGCCATATCACCCGGCAAACGCAAATAGGACAACCACGCAAAGACCAGGCTATCCACCGCGCAGAACGGCCGTTCCTCAAACGGATCAAACGCCGTCTGGGCATAGGTCAAAAAATTAGGCGAATCCGACATGGCCCTCCCATCAACTATGGTGCATTGGGGTGGTGCAAAGTAACCTGACCCCCTCGCACCAAAAAAGCGCCCGGACCGTGTGGCCCGGACGCCTTTCATTGTAGCCTGTTGCCCAAAAGAGCTTGATTTAGCAGGAGAAGTCGACGCTGTCGATGATGTCCTTGAGGGCCTTTGCGGAGGCGGTGAGCTCATGCTGCTCGTCATCGTTCAGCGGCACGGGGACGCGGCAGACAACGCCATCGCGGCCGACGACGGTCGGCATGGAGATGGCCAGATCGGACAGGCCATACTCGCCCACCATGAGCGAGGAAACGGGCAGAACGGTCTGCTCGTCACGCATAACAGCGGTGCAGATGCGCTTGACAGCCATGGCGACGCCGTAGTAGGTGGCGTGCTTCTTCTCGATGATGGTGTAGGCGGAGTTCTTGACGTCCTCGGCGATGCGCTTCTCGGCGGTCTCATGCTCCAGATGACCGTGAAGCTCGCAGAAGGTGTTCAGCGGCACGCCGGCAACCTGAGCGCTGGACCAAGCGACAAACTCGGAGTCGCCGTGCTCACCCATGACATAGGCCTGGACATCGCGCGGGTCAACCTCGACGTGAGCACCAAGCATCTGCTGCAGACGGCCAGTGTCGAGCACGGTGCCGGAGCCGATGACATGGCCCTCGGGCAGGCCGGACATCTTGATGGCAGCATAGGTCAGAACATCAACCGGGTTGGAGACGATTAGCAGAATGCCATCGAAGCCGGACTTCTTAATCTCGGGGATAATGGACTTAAAGATGTTTACGTTCTTGTTGACCAGGTCCAGGCGGGTCTCACCGGGCTTCTGGGCAGCGCCAGCGGTGACGACGATCATGGCGGCGTCCGCGACATCGGAATAATCGCCGGCGTAGATCTTCATCGGCTCGGCAAACGTCATGCCGTGCGCGATATCCAGGGCCTCACCCTCGGCACGGTTCTTGTCCACGTCGATGAGGACCATCTCGGAGAACAGACCACTCTGCATCAGTGCGAACGCCGAAGACGAACCGACGAAACCGCAGCCGACAATAGCGACCTTCTTCTCGTTAACCATTAGAAACTCCCATCTCTCTCCACAAACAAGCCGCCCGGGAACGACCCGAGCGGCTTGCCGTAATCCCAATACATCCAATCGGGACTTTGATTATGCCCCTATTCGCAGCCAAAAATCGACCGTTTACCGAAATTGTTTGCAGGATTCGTAAAATAACTGTACGAAATCGGTTTCGAGCTATTGACGAGCCGAAATACCTTTCTAATACAGGCCCGCCTCGCGAATGGCCTCGACAGCCAAAGCGATCTGATCGGGCGGCAGGACCAGCGCCATGCGCACGTGCCCCTCGCCCGAAGGACCAAAACTCGCGCCCGGCGTCACCACAACGCCGGCCTTCTCCATGAGCTCCTCGCAAAACGCCATGGAATCGGTGCGACCACCGGGAAGCTTGGCCCACACAAACATAGAGCCATGCGCGTTGGGACGCTCCCAGCCCAGGCCCTCAAGACCGTCGCACAGGGCATCGCGGCGCTCCTGGTACTTCAGACGCTGCGCCTCGACCTCATCGCGCGGACCGTTCAGGCAGGCGATGGCGGCCTTCTGAATCGGGAAGAACATACCAAAGTCGATCTGGCCGCGCAGCTTGGCAAAGGCAGAGACCACATCCTCGCGACCGACCAAAAAGCCGATGCGGGCACCGGTGACGTTAAACGACTTGGAAAGCGAGAAGAACTCCACGCCCACCTCGAGCGCACCGGGATACTGCAAGAAGCTGCCGCCGGGCTCGCCGTCAAACACGATGTCGGAGTACGCGTTGTCATGAACGATCAACAGATCATGCTCGCGGGCAAAGGCGATAATCTCCTCGTAGACCTCGGGCGTGCCCACCGAGCCGACCGGGTTCGCGGGCAGCGACACGATCATATACTTGGCACGATCGGCAACCTCGGGATCGATGCCCGCCACATAGGGCAGATAATTGTGCTCGGCAACCAACGGATAGTACTCGAGCTTGGCATCGGCGATCTTGGCACCCGCCTCAAAGACCGGGTAGCACGGATCGGGAACCAGAATGGTGTCACCCGGATCGAGCAGGGCCAGGCCCAAATGACCCACGCCCTCCTGCGTGCCGTTGCACGACTGCACCATAGACGGCGTAATGCCCGAAACGCCAAAGCGACGCTCATAGTAATCGCACACGGCCTGCTTGAGTTCGGGCAGGTCGCGCAGGGCATACTTCCACATCTCGGGATCTTGGGCTGCCTGCGTGAGCGCCTCGACCACGTGGTCATACGGCTTAAAGTCGGGCGTGCCCACGCTCATGTTGTAAATGGTCTTGCCCTGAGCCTTCAGCGCGAGCAGTTTGTTGTTGAGCGAGGCGAAGACCTCCGCGCCAAAGCGGTCGAGACGCTGCGATGCCTGCATGGTGCCACCTTTCGATATGAAAAACGCGGCGCTCCGACAAGAGCGCCGCGCGATACGGGCCATCAGATTGCAAAAGTGTAACGCTTGCAACCCCCGTATTGGTTCAATTTAGCCAACCTTAGTCAACTGGATTGAGCGCGTCGATCTGCGCAAGCCACAGACGCGAGCTAGCGTCACTCGGCATACGCCAATCGCCGCGCGGGCTGAGCGTCACCGAACCCACCTTGGGACCATCGGGCAGGCAGCTGCGCTTAAACTGCTGGGCAAAGAAGCGACGGTAGAACGTACGTAGCCACGTGTGGACGGTCTTGGCGTCGTAGACGCCCTCGAAGCTCTTGAGCGCCATGCGGTAGATCTTGCCCGGCTCAAAGCCAAAACGCAGCAGGTAGTAGAGGAAGTAGTCGTGCAGCTCATACGGGCCCACCAAATCCTCGGTCTTCTGCGCAATCTCGCCGTCGCCCGTGGGCGGCAGAAGCTCGGGGGACACCGGCGTATCGAGGATGTCGAGCAGCGTCTCGGCAATACGCCCGCCAAACACATCGGCCGCATAGCGCACCAGATGGCGCACAAGCGTCTTAGGCACGCTCGCGTTGACGGCGTACATGCTCATGTGGTCGCCGTTATAGGTAGCCCAGCCGAGCGCCAGCTCCGACAGGTCGCCCGTGCCGATGACAAAACCGCCAGCCTGGTTGGCCAGATCCATCAGAATCTGCGTACGCTCGCGCGCCTGGCTGTTCTCGTAGGTCACGTCCTGCACGGCCGGATCATGCTCGATATCCTTAAAGTGCTGTTCCACGGCAGCATGGATTGAGACCTCGCGGAAGCTCACACCCAAGTCACGAGCGAGCGACTCGGCATTGGACTTAGTGCGGTGCGTCGTGCCAAAGCCGGGCATGGAAACCGCCGTGATACCCGTGCGCGACAGCCCCAGTGCATCGAAGGCACGCACGGTCACAAGCAGCGCTAGCGTGGAGTCCAAGCCGCCCGAAAGGCCGATGACCGCAGCCTTGGTACCTGTGTGGGCGAGGCGGATCTTGAGGCCCGCAGTCTGCAGACCGAGGATCGTCTCGCAGCGCTCGGCCAAGTCGCCGTGGTCGGCCGGCACAAAGGGCGCGCGCGGAAAAACGCGGTCGATATCGCAGGCATCGCGCAGGACAGGTTCTTCGGCCAGCACGCCCTCAAACGAAAACTCAACGGCCGTGGCCTCCGGCGCATCGTCGGTGCGCGTCCACGTCGTCGAGCGACGGCGCTCGGCAACCAGGCGGTCAAGGTCAACGTCGGCGATGGCCATATCGCAGGTAAGCAGTTTGGTCGCGGCGAGCTTGGAGCCGTTTTCGTAGACGAGGTTCTCGCCCGCAAAGACCATGTCGGTCGTGGACTCGCCCTCGCTCGCGTCCGCGTAGGCATAGGCGCAGTACAGGCGCGCGCTCTGGTTGGAGATTAGGCTGCGGCGGTAATCCGCCTTACCGATAATCTCGTCCGAAGCCGACGGATTGAGGATCACCGTCGCACCGGCAAGCGCCATCTCGGTCGAAGGGGGCGCCGGCACCCACAGGTCCTCGCAGACCTCAACGCCCAGCACCATATCCTCGGCACCTTCATCACAGCAGCGGTAGACAAGCCCCGAACCCAGCGGAACCGGACCCTGACCGGCAAACTCGACCCACACGGGATCCGCAGGCGATGGAGCAAACCAGCGACGCTCATAGAACTCGCCATAGTTGGGCAGATACTTCTTGGCCGTAAGACCCAAAAGCTCGCCCGCGCAGCACACGGCAGCGCAGTTGTAGATATTCTCGGCAACTGCAACGGGAAGACCGATGGTAAAGACAATCGGCAGATCGCGGGTTTCATCGAGAATGTGCACAAGTGCCGCCTCGCAGGCATGCAGCAGTGTGCGGTTATGGAACAGATCAGCCGCGGTATAGCCAGTCAGATTAAGCTCGGGCAACACCAGCGCGCGAACGCCGCGCTCGGCAGCATCGCGAACAGCCGCCAGCGCAACCTCGGCATTGCCCTCGACATCGGCCACGCGAATCCGCGGCGACGCCGCCGCCACACGCAAAAAGCCATCAGACTGAGAAAGGTGAAGATTCATAAGAATGCCCCCGTGCGTAGACGCCATTCACAACAATTAGCAAGCTCTATTGTAGTTCAACCGCCGGGTGCAACCGCATCCCACCAACTTGGTGAGCTATTGATGAGTTGATGGTATCTGTTAAATGTCACGTACGATTCACATCTGGTGGGTACCCTGATGGCTACACGAAACGAAGCAGATTTACACCGGGAGGACCCCGTATGACAACCAAGTACACCGACGCGCCGCGCACGCGCGTCATGACACCGGCCGCGCTCAACAACGGCGTTCACGAAAACCATTCCATCGGACAGACCATGGCCATCGCACCCAAAAAGGGCCTGTTCGACGACATTTCCATTCCCCAGATCATCGCCGGCGCCGCAGCTGCCGCCACGAGCGTGGCGCTTGCTTCAAAGATCGGCATTGCCGGCTCGGTGATTGGCGCCGCCGTGAGCTCGGTCATCACCGTTGTGTCTTCGCAGGTCTACCGCCACTTTATCTCTGCCAGCGCCGAAGCCCTCAAAGGTACGCACGCCGACGTCGACTACCCCGCCGGCGCCTATGAGCCCGTTGAATTTAATGCCGAGGAGCACCTGGGCGGCGCCGCGACCACGCAGGAAATGCGCCAGGTTGCGGGACGCGCGACCACGGCACGCGTCGCCCCTAACAGCCTGCGCGCCAAAGCCGCGGCAGAGCGCAGCCAGACGCAAAAGAAGGTCATCATCTTCTCGATCGCCATCGCCATCGTCGCGGTCATCGCCTGCGCCGGCGCCATCCTTATCACCACCGCCGGTGAGGGTCTGGGCGAGCGCCCCGAGCCAATCCTTTCGTCGCGCACGACCGAGAGCGATGCAAATGGCAACACCCAGTCGCAAGATCAGCAGGCACAGGCGGACGGCACGCAAGACAGTTCTACCTCTACCGATTCGTCCTCGAACACCCAAAACCAATCGCAGGGCACCGATTCCTCTACGGCCAACAGTGGCACGCCGTCCGGCACGACCGACTCAAGCCAAACGACTGACGGTTCACAGCCGAGCACGGGCGGCCAGACAAGCGACACCACTTCAGGAACGGGCACAGCAGACAGCAGCAACACCAACAGCTCGAACAGCTCGAGCGGAACCGCGTCTGGCACGGCATCTGACAACTCGAGCCAAGGCACGGCATCGGGCAACTAAGCACATTTGCCTCTCATAGATAACCGACCTGTATAACGGGCGCGAATCGACAGCGGTTCGCGCCCGTTTGCCTTGGGTGCCGAGGTGGCACGTCCCGTGCGATGGTAAGATGCTTTGGTGTGTAAAGAGGAGATTTGCCATGAGCAAGACAATAGTTAGGCCCACGCTTTCGCTGGGCAACCACATCTATCTGTATCGCCTGCTGCGCGACGCGATTGGGTGCGGCAAGCAAACGTTTATGACGCAGGTCGAGGAGGCGCTCGCCGCCGGCGACATGACCGCTTATGACCTGGGCTTCGAGTCCACGCGCGAGCTGCTCGAGGAGCTCAACGACTGCATTAAGCTGACCGTCTTTAAGGGCGGCCGCCTGTATGCCACCGTCATCGCCAACGATGCCTGGGATGCCGCCCTTGCCAAGGGCGAGGACAAGCCCAAGGCTGCCAAGGGCGCCAAGCAGTCCTACAAAAAGAAGAAACGCGGCGAGAAGGACCTCAAGGCCGTGCGTCCCAAGCACGTTAAACGTCCCAAGCCAGAAACCATGGTTGAAGCCGCGCCGGAACCCGAGCCCGAGGCAGAGATCGAAGTCGCTATTGAGGTAACAGCAGAAACCGAAATCGCCGCCACGACCGATTCCGAAGTCATATCCGAGCAGGACGCCACTGCGGAGCTCAACGAGGCTCCCAAGCCGACAACCGAAGAAGCCGCTGACCAACCCGAGACGCCTGCGTTCCAAAACAGCGATGTCTTTGACAACGAGGCCGAGGACGATCAGTCCGACGAGCCCGCCGATCAAGGCGTTACCGAGTCGGCGCCGGAGCCCGAGACGCCGCAGCCCGCCATCTCGCTCACGGTCGTCTATGACCCCGAAAACGCCAACGCCGGCATCACCACCATGGCTTCCACGCCGGTCGAGACAAAGCCGAGCATCGAGAACGAGAACGCAACGCAGGTTGAGATTGAAACTGCAGCTGCAGACGCGCCCGTCACCGTGAAGCCCGCAGATTCCACAATCAAGCCGGAAGCGACGCCGGAGCCCGCACCCGTCATCGAATCCGTGCCCACCTCTGCTTGCGACCAAATTCCCGCACCGGCACCGGCTCCGGCACCCGCAGCGGCCCCAACC
>UQMM01000014.1 GCA_900542165.1 uncultured Collinsella sp.
GGTCAGAAGTTCAAATCTTCTAACGCCCACCAAATGTTCGCAGCTCAGAGGCTATGTCCTCTGGGCTGTTTTGTTTTATGTCGCCAAACATGCCGGCAAATATGCCAGCAAATTTTGATCCAAGGTCTGTACGCGATGGTCTTCGCATCCCGTAGAGGTCCGGCTGGTTGCATACGCTCTGGCCGATCGTGACCGCAACATGTTGGTCAAGCACAATCTTTTGGATTCTTTTGGCGTGAGCGGCTTAGTTTTGGTAGGATTTGTCGGCGGCTTGACTAAGGGGGTTTTATAACTGCCATGCAGGTAGCCGTGTTGGTAACGTTTTACCGACTTGCCAAGAACCCCTCATAATTAATGCGTCTGCAAAATGACTAATTGCTTTGACCTGCTGAAACACTATATGTTGTGTTTGACCTAAAAAAAGAATACAGGATATAGATGCCTCTTTGTCGTATGATAGATGGCGGACAGAGAACGAGGACCTTATTCGCCCCATTTGGATAGATCTTCGAGCCCCTTGATTGGCTGCGAGGATTGTCCGCATGAGGGCCTATGGTTTTCGAAAACACAGATTGCGCGACGGCGCCGCAAGACAGGGGCAAGCCCTGCCGGGCATCGTTTGGCTCTGAAGCGCAATACGATTTCGACGCGAAAGAGGCAAGAGGATGAAGATCATCAAGCGCAGCGGCACCGAGGTTGTCTTTGACATCGATAAGATTGTCAATGCCATCCGCGCCGCAAACTTGGAGGTCGAGGAGAGCTCTCGTCTTACCGACCGCCAGGTGGTTTACGCGGCACAAAACGTCGCCGAGGCATGCGAGAACGCGGGCCACACCGTGTCGGTCGAGGAGATTCAGGATCTGGTCGAGGACGAGATTATGCGTCTCGACTGCTACGAGGTCGCTCGCCATTACATCATCTATCGCTATGTTCAGAGCCTGAAGCGCCAGAAGAACACGACCGACGACAAGATTCTGTCGCTGATTGAGTGCAACAACGAAGAGGTCAAGCAGGAGAACTCCAACAAGAACCCGACCGTCAATTCCGTTCAGCGTGACTACATGGCCGGCGAGATCTCCAAGGACCTGACCCAGCGTGTGCTGCTGCCCCAGGAGATTGTGGATGCTCACAATGAGGGTCTGATTCACTTCCATGATTCGGACTACTTTGCCCAGCACATGCACAACTGCGATCTGGTGAACCTGGAGGACATGCTCCAGAACGGCACTGTTATTTCGGGCACGCTGATCGAGAAGCCGCACAGCTTCTCGACTGCCTGCAACATCGCGACGCAGATCATCGCTCAGGTTGCTTCCTCCCAGTACGGTGGCCAGTCGATTTCGTTGACCCATCTTGCCCCGTTCGTCGAGGTGAGCCGTCAAAAGATTCGCGGCGAGGTCGCCCGCGAGCTCGAGGAGCTCGGCGTTTCCGCATCTCCCGAAAAGGTCCGCGAGGTTGTTGAGGACCGCCTGCGTGACGAGATCCGTCGCGGCGTTCAGACGATTCAGTATCAGGTCGTGACGCTTATGACCACGAACGGCCAGGCGCCGTTCGTGACGGTCTTCATGTATCTTAACGAGGCCCGTACGCCTCAGGAGAAGCACGACCTTGCCATGATCGTGGAGGAGACGCTCCGTCAGCGCTACGAGGGCGTTAAGAACGAGGCCGGTGTGTGGATTACCCCGGCATTCCCCAAGCTCATCTACGTACTCGAGGACGATAACGTTCACGAGAATTCCCCGTACTTCTACCTGACCCAGCTGGCTGCTAAGTGCACCGCCAAGCGCATGGTGCCCGATTACATCTCCGAGAAGAAGATGCGCGAGCTCAAGCTGTCTAAGGGCGAGACCGCCGGCAACGGCGATTGCTACACCTGCATGGGTTGCCGCAGCTTCCTGACGCCCGACCGCTCCGGTAACGGATTTAACAACGTGGCCAACGCGCTGAACTATGACCCGAACAAGCCCAAGTACTACGGTCGCTTTAACCAGGGCGTTGTGACCATCAACCTGCCCGATGTCGCGCTGAGCTCGCATCAGGATATGGACAAGTTCTGGAAGATCTTCGACGAGCGCCTTGAGCTGTGCCACCGCGCCCTGCTGTGCCGTCATGAGCGTCTGATGGGTACGCTTTCGGATGCCGCACCGATTCTTTGGCAGTACGGTGCCCTCGCCCGCCTGAAGAAGGGCGAGACGATCGACAAGCTGCTCGTGGGCGGTTACTCCACCATTAGTCTGGGTTATGCCGGTCTGTACGAGTGCGTCAAGTACATGACGGGCCACAGTCACACCGAGAAGGAGGGCACGCCCTTTGCCATGGCCGTCATGCAGCGCATGAACGACAAGTGCGCCGAGTGGAAGGCCGAAAGCGATATTGACTTCTCGCTGTACGGTACCCCGCTTGAGTCGACGACCTACAAGTTCGCCAAGTGCCTGCAGCGTCGTTTTGGCATCATCCCGGGCGTGACGGACAAGGGCTACATCACCAACAGCTACCACGTCCACGTGTCCGAGGAGATCGACGCATTCGACAAGCTCAAGTTCGAGGGTATGTTCCAGCAGCTTTCGCCGGGCGGTGCCATCTCCTACGTCGAGGTTCCCAACATGCAGGACAACCTCAAGGCTGTCATCCGCGTGATGCAGTACATCTACGACAACATCATGTACGCCGAGCTCAACACCAAGAGCGACTACTGCCAGGTGTGCGGCTACGACGGTGAGATCAAGATTGTCGAGGATGACGGCAAGCTGGTGTGGGAGTGCCCCAATTGCGGCAATCGTGACCAGGAGAAGATGAATGTCGCCCGTCGCACGTGCGGTTACATCGGTACCCAGTTCTGGAACCAGGGTCGAACCGAGGAGATCCGCGACCGCGTGCTGCATCTCTAATAACCATCCCAGGCCGCCCCGTAGCGAGGCCCCGGACCTTTACTCGCTATTTCGGACAGTCCTGGCTCACGACGGAGGCGCCACTGGCGCCTCCTGTTCGTGCGGAACTCATATCGAGCAAAGGTCCGGGGCCTCGCTACGGGGCGGCCAAGTTGACTTAGCTGAGATGCAGCATGCGGTCTGCTCGCTCCTCGAAGTTCTTAGCGGAAATGAGTTGACTTGCAACAACGCTTTGCTTGCGAAGTCGGTTGAGCTGCAACTCAGTATTTATTAGACCTCGAACCCTATACTCGATGTTCGCTTCGTTCACCGAGTATCGCTCGCGAGGGGTCTGGAGTATATCGTCCCGCCCGCAGTTCTGCAGCGAGCGCAGCGAGCGAAGCTGTTTGAGGACGGGATGATATACTCCAGACCCCCAGAAAGGTTACCTATGAACTACGCGAACATTAAGTATTTCGACATTGCTGATGGGGAAGGCGTTCGTACTTCTCTGTTTGTGAGCGGGTGCCGTCGTGGGTGCAAGAACTGCTTTAACTCTGTCGCGTGGGACTTTGCTGCGGGCGAGTTCTTTGATCGCACCGTCGAAGACAAGATTATCGAGAGCCTCGATCATCCCTTTATCGATGGCCTGACGATTCTGGGCGGCGAGCCCATGGAGCCCGAGAATCAGGCGGGTCTCGTTGACTTCATCGAACGCGTGCGTGCGGCCTATCCTGCGGGGTCGGGCAAGACCATTTGGTGCTTTACCGGCGACGTGCTCGAGGAGCTTATTCCGGGTGGCCGTCATCATACCGAGGTGACGGACCGTATCCTGGCTTGCCTCGATATGTTGGTGGATGGTCCGTTTGTTCAGGATCTGTACGATATCTCATTGCGCTTTAGGGGCTCGAGTAACCAGCGCGTGATTGATATGAACGCTACGCGCGACCGTGCTGTGCGTGAGGGCGTTGCGCTTTGCGACGCTGTGGAGCTTTGGCGGGACGATCCAGTCTATTCGACCCATACTATGTAGCTTGTGGTCGATGCCAAAGGGCGTGGTACCATAGCGCGAACGTGAAATCGGAAAAGTGAGGCCCAGATGGTCGATCAGGAAAAAGTCGAGGCCGCCATTAAGCTGTTGCTTGAGGGCATAGGCGAGGACCCAACTCGTGAGGGCCTGCTGGAGACCCCGGCGCGCGTTGCCCGTATGTATGGTGAGATCGCCGGCGGTATGGACCAGAGTGCCGAGGAGCACCTGTCCAAAACTTTTGCCGTCGCTTCGAACGATTTGGTTATCGAGCGCGACATTACGTTTTACTCGCTGTGCGAGCACCATCTGCTGCCGTTTTATGGCAAGGCTGCGATTGGCTATATCCCTAACGGTCGCGTGGCGGGTCTGTCTAAGCTCGCTCGCACGGTTGAAGTCTATGCCCGTCGTCTGCAACTGCAGGAGCAGCTGTGTGCGCAGGTTGCCGACGCCCTCATGGATTATCTCGCTCCCCAGGGAGCGATTGTGCTCATGGAGGCTGAGCATATGTGCATGACCATGCGCGGCGTGCAAAAGCCCGGCACCAAGACCGTGACGCTCGCTCGCCGCGGCGTCTTTGAGACCGATCCCGCGCTCGAGGAGCGGTTCTTTAGGATGCTGGGCCGTTAGCATGAGGGTCGTCAACGACTTTACATCGAAGACCGATGAGGGGACGTCGCGACGCGGCTTCATGGCTTCGGGCCTGGCCCCCTTTGGTGCCATGCCTCGCATTGATTACATTTGTGCCAACGGGCTGTTCCGTCGGCACCTGGGCAACATTGCGCAGTTGGAATCGGGGCGCATCTTCTGCCGCCACGGTATTGACCATCTGCTCGATGTCGCTCGCATTATGTGGATCAAGAATCTCGAGGAACAGCTCGAATTTGACCGCGAGGTCATCTACGCCACGGCACTTCTTCACGATATCGGCAAAGATGAACAGTATGAATCGGGTATATCCCATGATGTTGCAAGCGAACGCGTCGCTGATGCGATTCTCGGCGGCATGCCCGATGATGTGGCGTTTGAGCCGGCCGATGCCGCAGCCATTAAGACGGCCATTCTGGGCCATCGAAAGCTGCGCGTGAACAGCCAACCGCTTGAGCGTCTGCTCTATGCAGCCGACAAAGCGTCGCGCGCCTGCTTTGCATGCCCCGCGCGCAATGCTTGCAACTGGAGCGATGATAAAAAGAACCTGTCGATTCGCGTGTAGTTAGTTTGCGCGGTCGGGGTTCTAAACGAAGGAGACGATCGCGATGAGCAACAAGAAACTGCCCGAGAATGCAACCAAGACTGAAGGCGCCGAGCTCGCCCGCCGTGGAAGGGGCGAAATATCCACCGCAACGGCGGTGCCCCACGTGAACTATGACGATCTGCGCCATGCCGACCGCATCACCGTTGAAGGTCTTGAGGTTTTTGCTAACCACGGCGTGTATCCCGAAGAGAACGCGCTGGGCCAGAAATTCATCGTGTCCTTGGTGCTCTATGCCGACCTGCGTGCAGCGGGAGAGCACGATAACTTGGACGCCTCGATTGACTACGGCTCGGTGTGCCACGATGTCGATGGCTATCTGCGCGAGCATACGTTTAAGCTCATCGAGGCGGCAGCTGAAGGTACGGCCCAGATGCTGCTGCGTCGTTATCCCTCGCTGCTTGGTGTGCGCATCAAGCTCGATAAGCCGTGGGCGCCTGTTGGCCTGCCCTTGGCAAGCTGTGGCGTCGAGATCGAGCGTGTGCGCTAACCGGTTCTAATACGTCTCTATGGGTGGCTGCTTGAGCCGCTGCGACAGCGCTCTATTGTTGGGGCAGTACGTGTCGAGCAGGGCGTGAAACCGCTGATTGTGGCTTGGCTCGAGCAAGTGGACGAGCTCGTGGGCGACAACCATGTCGAGGCATTCGACGGGATAGGCGGCAAGTTCTCGTGCGATGCGAACGGCGCCGGATTTGGGCGTGCATGAGCCCCAACGCGTTTTCATGCTGCGTACGGAAACGCGGGAAACGGCGACGCCCATTGCGATTTCGTATGCGTGCACAATATCGCGTAGCGCCGATGTGACTTCGGACGTATAGAGCTGGTCGATGTGGGTCTGGAGTTCTTTGGGCGTTAGGTCGTCGAGAGCTGTGCGCTGCTTTGCCTGCGTGCACCCACTTGGCTCGTCGGTACCCATAAAACTTGCGAAGGTGGCCTGTTTGGGTCGCGGTGCGGGTGATGCAAAGTTGTGATCGAGCGCATCTTGTACCGTGATGGGCTTGCCCCAAAGTGCAATGATGGACGAGGGACTGAGTGGCTCTCGCGCCGTCGCCTGACGTTGCTCGCGCTGGGCAAGTCGGCTGATAATCCAGGCGCTGTTGCGCTTCACAAATGCTTCGATACGCTCGCGGCTGGCGCCGAGCGGTGCGCTTGCGTGGACCTCGCCGCTCGATGTGACGCGTAGGTTGAAGTTCTTGACGCGCTTTTTGGTAACGACGACGGGGATGGGCGTCCCATCCGGTCGGGATACGGAAATCGTAAACTGCTGCGTCAAAAGCGGTCCTTCAGATTGGGGACGGGCCGGCATGTCGACCGTTCGGCATGCCGGCCCGCTCAGGGGATGTGAAATTAATAACGCTCGAAGAAGGCAAGCGCGTTGTCGCTGCAGAGCTTTTGCATCACGGTCTTGCCAAAATGCTTGGAAAGCATGTTCTGGAACTCGGGCATCTTGCTGGCATCGGAGAGGAAAGCGGGCACAGTGGCGCCGTCCCAGTCGCCGCCGAGCGCGATGACGTCCTCGCCGCCCAGGTCGAGCCAGTGCTCGATATGTGCCGCCAGCTGGTCGAAGGTGACGTCTGCGGCGGTCTTGTCGGTTGCGTCGTTGGAAAGGAACTCGCTGCAGTAGTTGAGGCCGACGATGCCACCCATGTCGCGAATGGTGCGGAACTGGTCGTCGGTGAGGTTGCGCTTGACGCCGCAAACCGCACGGGAGTTGGAGTGGCTGGCGACGAAGGGGCGCGTGGCGTGGGCGACAACCTCGTCAAAGCACTCATCGTTGAGGTGGGAGACATCGAGTACCATGCCGGCGTGCTCCATCTGCGTAAGCGCCTCGATGCCGGCGGCGGTGAGGCCGGCGTGGGTGTCGTGGCCGCTCGCGAGCGGTCCCTGCGCGTTCCAGCTGAGTGACGACATAAGCACGCCCAGGCTCTTGAGTACCTCGATCAGCGCGGGGTCCTCGGCAAAGAACGTGGCGTTTTCGATGGTGTGGATGCAAGCGACCTTGCCGTCCTTGAGCGCGGGGCGAATGTCTGCGGCGCTGCGCACGTTGACCATACGGTCGTGGTTGAGCATTGCCTGGCCGCTCATGTGCGCCATGATCTGCGCCTGGAAGCGCGCGGCGTGGGCGGTGGGAATCTCATCGGGGACAAACGTGGCGAAGCACTGTGCCCACGGCGTGTTGCCGATCTTTGCGAGCGAGATGGCGCAGGCGTTGCCCTCGATGAGGTCGAAATCTTGCGGATGCGTTTCATCGCCGGGGAAATAACCGTCGGTGCCGGCGGTAAAGCGCAGGTCGAGATCGAGCGTGGCCCAGCCGATGCGGTCGGCGGTGTCGCAGTGTAGGTCAAATACGGGATATGCCATGGTTCCTCCGGTTGCAGCGTTTCTTTGCAAACTGTCTTTGAATTGTATGACTAGGGTATAGTTAGCGCCATATGTTCACGGCGGCCCGCGTTGTGCGCCGCCCTTATCACGGAGGTTACCATGTCCAACCAGGGCAAGAAGGTCAAGACTCATTATCGCGGCACGCTCGACGACGGCACGCAGTTCGATAGCTCCTACGATCGCGGCGAGCCGCTGGAGTTCACCTGCGGCGCCGGTCAGATGATTAAGGGCTTCGACGCCGCCGTGGTCGACATGCAAGTGGGCGAGAAGAAGACCGTGCACATCCCGGCCGCCGATGCCTACGGCGAGCACAATCCCGAGATGGTTATTACCTTTCCGGCCGAGCAGGTTCCCAACATCGAGCAGATCGAGAAGGGCATGAAGCTCTTCCTGTCCACGCCGAGCGGTATGCCCGTCCCCGCCGTGGTCATTGACGTGACGCCCGAGGCCGTGACGCTCGACGCCAACCACGAGCTGGCCGGCAAGGACCTCAACTTTGATATCGAGCTCGTTGAGGTCGAGGGCTAGAGTATGCCTGAACGCTTGGTTTCGACGACATGCTTGGGAAATCTCAACGATCCGTCCTATGAACTCCTGCTTCGCCGGAAGTTAGGCGGCGTCTTTGAAGTTGACGAGTTGCTGCTCGATTGGGACCAGGCTGATGTATGCGCGCTTGTGGGCGTGACGGAGCTGGGGCGCACGGTCGATGTTCGGCTGGATGCTACCGACGGCGGTCGTCTTGCCGACGGTGACGTGCTCGCTATCGACCACACGGGCGCGGTGCCCGTGGTGGTTGTCGTACGTCTGCGCAGCGCCGAGGTTTATTTGGTCGAAGTTGACCGCATGGACCCGATTGCGCTCGCGCATGCGTGCTGGGAGATCGGCAATATGCACACGCCGCTTTTCCGAGGCGATTCGGACGAGCATACCGTGCGCATGTATACGCCGGTGCAGCCTGTTTTGGGCCGCATGCTCCGGGGCGTCGAGGGCGTACGGCTCTCGGTGGTTACCCGTGAACTCGATGCGGACCGGCGCTTTGCGTCGAGTGCGGCGGATGCCGTTGTGAGTATGGCTCCAGACTTTACGATCGTAAAGAAGGCGCGCGGTTAACGTGCGTATGAGTAAGACGGACTTTGAGAGGCAGCTATTCAAAGTCCGTCTTACTGTTGATGAGGTGCTTTGGGGGAAAGCATATGGGTCTTGAGGGAATCAAGCTGATTGCATGCGATTTGGACGGCACTTTGCTGCATCCGGGGGAGCGCGAGCCGCGTTCCGAGGCCTTTGAACTCATCGACGAACTGCATCGTCGCGGTATCGTGTTTATGCCGGCGAGCGGTCGTCAATATGCGAGCTTGCGCTACCTGTTTGCCCCGGTGGCCGATGAGCTCGCCTATGTATGCGAAAACGGAGCCCTAGTGATGAGCGAGGGGCGTGCCGTTGTCAAGCGTTCCATGGAGCGTAGCCTTGCTATGGATATCGCGAATGCCGTGGTTGCGTATCCCCATGCCGACGTGACCCTTTCGTGTGAGGGACACCTCTACACCATGAGCGGCAACGATGCGTTCGTCGACCATTTGCGCTATGAGGTCCACTGCGATGTGGCGGTGGTCGACCGTCCCGAGGACATCGACGAGGACGTCATTAAGATTGCCTTCCAGACGCCCGAGGTGGATCAGCCGGCGGCCCTGGAGTATTTTGAGTGCCTCTTTAGCGACCGTGTCGACGTGATGACGTCGGGAACCGAGTGGACGGACTTTATCGGCTTTGGTTCGGGCAAGGGTTCCGCGCTTGCCGATTACGGTCGTGCCCTGGGAATTTCGCCCGACGAGATGATGGCGTTTGGCGATAACGAAAACGACCGCGACATGCTCAACGTAGTGGGCCATCCTTATCTAATGGAGAGCTGCAATCCCTCTATGTGTGGCATCAACGACCGCGTCCGCTACGTGCGCACGGTCGAAGAAGAACTGCGCTGCCTGCTCGCCGAGTAGATATATGTGGCATGCCTAGGAATCTCTTTTTGCTACAGAGTGCAGA
Organism: uncultured Collinsella sp.; assembly: GCA_900542165.1. GTDB lineage: Bacteria > Actinomycetota > Coriobacteriia > Coriobacteriales > Coriobacteriaceae > Collinsella. The sequence goes on from UQMM01000014.1 coordinate 9,566, forward strand.
AAGGTGGATTTTAAGGCATGTCCCGAACATCTACCGGCAGTCGGGGCAGAGACCCTCGAAGATGGTGTAGTGCGACGTGACGTGCCAGCCGATTTGCTCGGATGCCTTGGCGTCGAGCTGGGCATCGAAGGGGAGTGGTACGTCGATGACGCGGCTGCACGAGGTGCAGATGATATGCGCATGCGGCTCGATCGTGCGATCGAAGCGGCTGCCGCCCGGCGTCTTGATGGAGAGAATCTCGCCGGCGTCGGCCAAGAGATTGAGGTTGCGGTAGACCGTGCCGCGGCTGATTTTGTCATCCTGCGCGCGCACGACGTTGTAGATTTCGTCGGCGGTGGGATGGTTATAGCTTTGGCGCACGGCGTCAAGAACCAGCTTTCGCTGCCTGGTATTCCTTCTTTGCACCGCCATGCGCCTCGCCTCTTTTCTATCAACGGTCGTAGGTAAATGATACCGTATTTAGCACACAATACTAATAACGAGGCGTGAAACCGTCTTCATTGGCAAGTGGGGCTCGGGCCTGGGCGTCTACGAGGCGAAAACGCGTTCCCATACGCTCGTAGGAGGCATGAAGCGCCTCGAGATGAGATAGGATATTTGCCGGAGCCCCCTGTATCTCCATCTCGACTGAGCCGTCTTCCATGTTACGCACCCAGCCGGTGAGCGCGCGTGCCTGCGCGAGGTTGGTGTTGGTAAAGCGAAAGCCAACGCCCTGGACTTGCCCCGCCCAGCGCAGGAAATAGCGCAGGGGAGTGTCTTGAGTGGCCTCGTCGCTTGCGAGCACAGTAAGCCTGCGGCGCAGCTCGAGCTCGACGTTTGATGGTTTTTGAGGCTCTCGACTGCCGCCGGTGACGCTGGAGAAGAACGTATCGAAGAGGCCCATAGCTATGCCTGCTTGCCTGCGTCGGCCGGGAAGGTTATGCCGGCCTGCTGGCGCACGGCATCCATGATGCGCAGTGAGACGAGTGTGACATCGCGGTAGTGGCCAAGCTCGTGGCGTCCCGCCGTGGTCTCCCAAATCTCTTCCTTAACGTTATCGATGCCGCCGATGGCGGTGATAAAGTCTGTGAGTTCGTATTCCATAGTGTTGCTCGATTTGGGCAGGTCGAGCACGCGGCCGTTGTCTCCCTGTTCGCGCGGTGCCTCGGTCGCCGAGCCGCGTACGACGTCGCCGCGATAGTCGATGCGGACGTTGCGGGGCGTGGACAGATGGTCGATCTGGATAGTGCCACGCTCGCCTTCGATCTGCGAGGGCAGCAGGTCATTCGTAATTTTGGAGTGCGCGAGCTCGACGGAGATACGGCCACCGCCGTAGCTGGCGAGGATGGAACCGCAGCCATCGATGGGGCCGTGCGTGAGCTGTCGCGTGGTGGGGTCGAGCAGTGTGGTCATGCTGGTGAGACCGGAGGGCATGCCGAAAATCTCGACCATGGGCTCGACGGTGTAGACACCAATGTCCATGAGGGAACCCGATGCCATATTGCAGTCGAAGATATTGGTGGCGCGCCCTGCGAGAACCTCGTTGTAGCGCGAAGAATACTTGCCAAAGCGTAACGATGCACGACGAATGGGCGCAATCTCGCCTAGGGCGTCCTCGACGGCGTGGAAAGCGGGGTCATGGAGCGGGCGCATGGCCTCGAGGGCTACGACGCCCGCCGCCTCGGCTGCGCGAAAGACCTCGAGCGCTTGCGCCTCGGTGGCGCAGAAGGGCTTTTCGACGATAACGTGCTTACCGCCGGCGATGCAGGCGAGCGCCTGCTCGTGATGGAGCGCGTTGGGGCTGCCGATGTAGACGGCGTCGACGTCGGCAGCGGACGCAAGCTCGTCAAGCGCGGTGAAGTTACGCTCGCCGCCGTGCTTAGCGGTGAAGGCGGCGCCGCAATCTGCATCGCGCGAGAGCGTGCCTACGAATGTAGCCTGGTCGTTGGCATTGACGACTTGGATAAAGTCGTCGGTGATCATGGATGTGCCGATGGTTGCGATGCGCAGCATATGTCCCCCTTGCATTGTTTGGCCTACAGGACGAGTGTAGCGCGGGAGGACACAAAAGCGTGCGAAAACGCCGTTACAGGTCGCTCTCGTTAAAGCCGGTGTCGATATCTAGGTTGCTGCCGTCGGCCGCGGTGGTGGCGAGCTCGTCGCAGCGCTCATTGAGCTCGTGGCCGGCATGCCCCTTAACCCAGATGAACTCCACCTTATGCTTGCTTTTTGCGGCAAGTAGGCGCTCCCACAGGTCGCGGTTTTTAACGGGCTGCTTGTTGGCAGTTTTCCACCCGCGCTTTTGCCAGCCGTCGATCCAGTGTTTGTTGAAGGCGTTGACGACGTACTGCGAATCGGAATGGACTTCGACGTCGCAGGGGCGGTTGAGCGCCTCGAGCGCCACGATGACCGCCATGAGCTCCATGCGGTTGTTGGTAGTCTTGGCGTAGCCACGCGCAAGCTCGGAGGTGAAGGTCTTGCCGGCGGGGTTGGTGTACTTGAGCACGGCGCCGTAGCCGCCGCGTCCCGGATTTGATCGGGCCGAGCCGTCGGTATAGATGATGACCTTCACATGTTTCCTTTCGTTGGGTACGTTTCGTGTGAGTGACCATTGTAGCGCCATGCCCGCCGGGGGCTAGCAATCTACGATTTCTACCCCGTCTTCCGACGGTTAGTTGGCATGGATGATGCGGTTGAGCTCGTCGAGGTATTGTTGCAAGAGGGGAGAGGGCTTGCGCTCGTCGTGCATGATATAGCCTACGTGCATCGTTGGGGCGTCTGCTAACGGGATCGATGCCATACCCCATTGCATTTCATTGGAGAGGACACCGGTCGACAGGGTGTAACCGTTCGACGTGATAAGTAAGTTAGTAAGTGTTCCGCGGTCCGAGATTCGTATGTTGCGGTCGCAGGGGATATAGCTAAAAGGTTCCTCAGCGTAATAGAAGGAGTTTGAGGTTCCCTGCTCAAAGCTATAACGCGTATAGGGTGTGAGGTCGGCAAGGGACAGCTGCGGGCGGCGGGCAAGCGGGTGGCGCTCGCTAACGAAGACGTGGACCGTTGCGTCGAATAGGGGATGGAAGCTCGCGCGCGCATCGGCAAAAGCCTTCTGCAGAACGCGGGCGTTAAAGTCGTCCAGATAGAGGATGCCGATGTCGCTGCGAAACGCGCGGACGTCATCGATGATCTGCGAGGTGGTGGTCTCACGCATGATGAACTCGAACTTGCTGTCACGGCAGCGCTCGACCACGTTGACAAAGGCCTCGACCGAAAAGGCGTAGTGCTGGGCGGAAATGGCGAGGCGGGCTTGCGGGGTGCCGCCGTCCTCGTAGCGCGCCTCGAGCATGTCGGCCTGCTCTACGACCTGGCGCGCATAGCCCAAAAGCTCGGTGCCGTCGTTGGTGAGCGTGACGCCGCGGCTGGAGCGCGTAAAGATCTCCAGATTGAGTTCCTGTTCCAGGCTTTTGACGGCGTTTGAGATGTTGGACTGAGCGGTATAGAGGCGCTGAGCTGCGGCGTTAATTGAGCCGGATTCTGCCACGGCGATAAGAAAGCGAAGCTGCTGGAGGGTCATCGGCGCCCGTCCTTTCAATAGCTATCTAAAAAACCGATAACAGGTTAGCGCTTTTAAGTGATTGACCGAGCGAAACAATGCTCGTACTATTCAAAACACACAAAGGCGGTAGGTAATTAAGCCAACCACGGAACGGGATGCGAAAGGAGGCCCGCATATGAATTGCTTACCAAGACGAATGCCGGGCTCCTGTTTGCGCCCGTCGGCGTGATCAGGAGACAGCGACTTACTTCTCTCTAATTTATTAACTTTTGTTCGATCAAGGAGATCATCATGAGCCAGTTCATCAACAACCCCGAGCACACCTTTGGTTTCGATACCCTGCAGCTTCACGTTGGCCAGGAGAGCGCCGATCCCGCATCCGACTCCCGCGCCGTGCCTATCTACCAGACCACGAGCTATGTGTTCCGCAATTCCCAGCACGCCGCCGACCGCTTTGGTCTTGCCGACGCTGGTAACATCTACGGCCGTCTGACCAACTCCACCCAGGGCGTCTTCGAGGACCGTATCGCCGCACTCGAGGGCGGTGTGGCAGGTCTTGCCGTCGCCTCCGGTGCTGCTGCCATCACCTATACCCTGCAGGCTCTTGCCCAGGCCGGTGACCACGTGGTGGCTCAAAAGACCATCTACGGTGGCTCCTACAACCTGCTGGAGCATACGCTCTCCCAGTTTGGCGTCGAGACCACCTTCGTCGATGCCCATAACCTGGAAGAGGTCGAGGGGGCCATCAAGGACAACACCACGGTCATCTATCTCGAGACGCTCGGCAACCCCAACTCCGACATCCCCAACATCGACGCTATCTCCGAGATCGCCAAGAAGCACGGTCTGCCGGTTGTCGTCGACAACACCTTCGGCACCCCGTATCTGTTCCGTCCGCTGGAGCATGGTGCCAACATCGTCGTCCACTCCGCAACCAAGTTCATCGGCGGTCACGGCACTTCGCTGGGCGGTGTGATCGTCGACGGCGGTAACTTTGATTGGAAGGCGAGCGGAAAGTACGCCCAGATCGCTGAGCCCAACCCCTCCTACCACGGTGTTTCGTTTGCCGAGGCTGCCGGTCCCGCCGCCTTCGCGACCTATGTCCGCGCTATCTTGCTGCGTGACGAGGGCGCCTGCATCAGCCCGTTCAACGCCTGGGTCCTGCTCCAGGGCACCGAGACTCTGTCGCTGCGCGTTGACCGTCATGTCGAGAACACCAAGAAGGTCGTTGAGTTCCTGGTTGGTGACAGCCACGTCGCCAAGGTGAACCACCCGAGCCTGTCCGAGCACCCCGATCACGAGCTCTATCAGAAGTACTTCCCCAACGGTGGTGCCTCGATCTTTACCTTTGAGATTAAGGGTGGCCAGGAGGCGGCTTGGAAGTTCATCGATCATCTGCAGGTGTTCTCGCTGCTTGCCAACGTGGCCGACGTCAAGTCGCTCGTCGTGCACCCGGCTACCACCACGCACTCCCAGCTCTCTGCCGAGGAGCTCGCCGAGCAGAACATCACGCCCTCCACGATCCGTCTTTCCATCGGTACCGAGAACGCCGAGGATATCATTTGGGATCTGAAGCAGGCCTTCGCCGCGCTGGACGAGTAAGGCGACTTGTGCAAGGACCCCTTGCGACTCGATAGGTATAACTGCATAAAATGCCTGCTCAAGGCGCCTGTGCGAACAATGGTTGCACAGGCGCCTTTTTTGCATAGAGCGGGTGCAAAAACAGGGTTTTTGACACGCTTTATGCATTTGAGTTGTGGAAAACTCCTGTTGAGAGGATGTGAGTTTTACGCAATTGACGTGCGCCTTTTGAGTAAAACCGCAGGTCGCGATTTGCTCGGGGTACTATGCAGCGCGATCGAATCACACGCAGCTCAAACGCAGCAAAAACGCACTACGGAGGTTTCCAGCTACATGAGGATCGATTCACGAAAACCGAAAGCCGCCGCCCTTTCCGCCGCTCTGACCGTGGCACTTTTGGCGGGCGCCGGCGCAACTGATGCCCACGCGGCAACACTATCCGATACGGTTGGACCTACGCCGTCCGAAGCGACGCTGGTGCAGCCCGTCGACTACCGCAGCGACGGTTATGGCTCTATGCAGGAGTGGAACGCCTCGATGGAGGCCAAGCGCGATTCCCTGGAGATGCGCGCTCAGATCATCATGAACATGTACGGTGACTATGCCACCGATGACGAGCGCGCTGTGCTGCAGGGTTGCATCGACGGCGCGGATAGCCTGTTGACGATGGGGGAGGTCGACGCCAAGTCGACCGAGCTCGATGAGCTGCGCATTGCGCTTGAGGATGCCAAGCGCGAAGCGCTCGAGGCTGCCGCCGAGGCGGAGGCTGCCGAGGTCGCCCAGGCTTCGTACTACAACGCCGGTTACACTCCGTCCTACGCGTCTGCCGCGTCCTACGCGAACGGGTCGGGCCTGACGCGCTCTGCGGGTGTCAATAACTACAACGGGCGCCGCGAGACCTATTACAGCAGCAATGTGCTTTATCACTATCGCACGGGCGAATGGACTCAGGATTCTGAGGGCTTCTGGCGCGATTCCGACGGCTATTACGTTGTTGCCGCGGGCGATATGGCCCAGGGCTCGACCTTTACGGGCTCCAAGGGTGATTGCAAGGTCTATGACTCCGGCTGCGCTGCCGGAACCACCGACTACTACACCGGTTGGTAATTTTTCTGCATCACGGATATTTGGCGGACGGGCGTCTTTACCGAGCTTTAGGGGCAACGTAAGGACGTCCGTTCTATGTATGCGTTTGAGTTAACAGAGCCCTTACCGTGGCGGTACGCTGGGCGTATGGATGCGGGGCACACTGGTTCTTGAGAAATAAGGTCTTTCTCTTGGAGGAAGTGGTCTTGTGAATGCTCGAGATATTGCCGTTGCCGCCGTCGCGTTGATGCTTGGCTGCCTTGGTCCCACGGCCGCGCTCGTCGCGGGCATTCAGGGGACATGCGGGGCTGCTCCTATCGTGGTCGGCGCGCTGATCGCGGCCACGCTGCTGGGAAGCGCCGGTGTTGTCCTTTGTCGCGACGATGAGGACGAGGTGCCGGGGTCGCAACGCTAACTGTTGTGAGATCGGCCGCCGATCGTAGACGAAGATGAAGGCCGCCGCAGGGGAAAGGTTCCCTTGCGGCGGTTTTGCTGTTAAGGCTGTTGAATGCGGCGAGTTGGCGCTACCAGTTTTTCTCGATATCGCGGATGCGCCGATAGAGCCACTCGTTTTGCGGTGCCTGGATATCGTGTTTGGCTGCGAGGCGGCAGATGGTGCCCGCGAACTCATCAACCTCGGTTTTGCGCCTTGCGATGCGGTCTTGAGCCATCGAGGGCATACCGGCGGGGTCGATTCCCTCGATGAGGTGCACCATTTGCGTCAGGTCTGCCTCGGTCAGCTCAACGCCCTCGGCGTTGGCGACCGCAAGCGTTTCGCGCATGGCGGAAACAAAGCAGCGACGCTGCTCGGAGCCCGGCTCCGTGGCGCTTCCGTAGGTCCCGCCGTAGGCCATGCAGGTCTGGTTGATGCCGTCGTTGAGCATGAGTTTGGCCCACATGCGGTGAGCGATGTCGTCCTCGACGGTATGGGCGATGCCGCAGCGCGTATAGAGCTCGTCGATAGCGGCGACGGTCGCGGGGTCGGTGCCGGCGGCTGCACCAAAGCGGATTTCGCCCGCATTGGTAAAGGTGAGCGCGCCGTCGAGGAATACGGCGTCCATGCCCTGGCAGATACCCAGGACGGTATGCTCCCAGCCAAAGCGTTCGGCAATCTTTTGCTCGCTCGTAATGCCGTTGCACAGCGAGGCGATGAGCGTGTTGGGTCCCACGACACGCTCCATAGTCTTGAGTGCTTGGTCGAGACCGGTGGTCTTGACCGTCAGGATGACCAGATCGGCGGGCGCTGCCTCGCTGGCGCGGACGGACGTGAGATCGCAAGGCTTTCCGTTGACGGTGAGCGCATCGCCCGCGTGACGCTCAAAACGGGCGTCATCCATAACGTATTCGACGGCGTCATTGCCGAGGGCCTTGGCAATCATGCTGCCGTAGAGCAGGCCGACGCCGCCCTTGCCGATAAAGGCGACCTTGTTGATCTGCATGTGAATCATCTCCTCACAAAAAGGCGCCCGCGTGCGGGGCGCCTGATGGATTGTATGCCGCTGGGGCGTGTAGCGTGCACCGGAGGCTGAATTTAGAAGAACAAACGCATGGGAACTTATGCCGTGGGGCAGATGGCAAAAACGCGGGCGGGGTATCCGACGCCATCGCGGACCTTGGGGAAGGTGCAGAAGATGACGGCACCCGTGGCGGGAAGCTCGTCCAGATGGTCCATGACTTCGATCTGATAGCGGTCGACCGAGAGGATGTATTGCTCGCCGGGATAGGGGTAGGCGTCCTCGCGTGTGGTCACGCTCGTCTCCTTTCGTCGGGCTTTTTGCTGATGTTAAACCGGTGCCGTGACAGCTCGATTTCTGCTGCGTTACGATACGTTCTCGATTGTGATTCAACGATGTTTCGGCTGCGTGACCATTGTGTTTCGCCTTGCCGGGGCGCTGATGGCGAAGGGAGGGGCCGTGCAATATCGCGTTGACCCCAAAAGCGGCAACCGTATCTCGGCGTTGGGGCTGGGCTGCATGAGGTTTCCCGGTGCGCCGGGACGCCCGGATGCGAAGGCAGCCGACGCCATCATTTCCCGTGCGGTGGAGCAGGGGATTAATTATCTGGACACCGCGTATCTCTATCCCGGTAACGAGGCGTGCGTGGGCGCCTCGCTTGAGCGCTTGGGGCTGCGTGACCGGGTGTTGCTGGCGACTAAGTTGCCGCATGCTTCGTGCAAGTGCGCGGAGGATTTCGATCGGTTCTTCGACGAGCAGCTGCGTCGCCTGCGGACCGACCATATCGACTATTACCTTATGCATAACATTACCTCGCCCGCCCAGTGGGAGCGCGTGGTGGCACTGGGCATCGAGGACTGGATTGCGCGCCAAAAGGCTTCGGGGCGCATTCGCCAGATCGGTTTTTCATACCACGGCAGCGCGGCGGACTTTCTCACGATGCTCGATGCGTATGAGTGGGACTTTTGCCAGATCCAGTACAATTACGCTGGAGAGCGCTATCAGGCGGGAACGGCGGGGCTCATGGCCGCCGCCGAGCGAGGCCTAGCGGTGTTTGTGATGGAGCCGCTGCTGGGCGGGCGTTTAGCGGGCAAACTGCCGCCACGGGCTCGCGCTGTGCTCGATAGTGCCCGTGACCCGCATTTGCGCACTCCTGCCGCCTGGGGTCTTTCGTGGGTGTGGAATCATCCTCAGGTGACGATGCTGCTTTCGGGTATGACCGATACCGCGCAGGTTGATGAGAACGCGGTGTTGGCCGATCGGGCCCTGCCGGATTCGATGACAGCTACTCAGCTCGATGCCATCGCGCACGTGCTGACGGAGTTTGAGAAATCGAATCGCGTGCCCTGCACGGGATGCGGCTACTGTATGCCGTGTCCTAAAGGCATCAACATCCCTGGGTGTTTCGCCGCCTACAACGCAAGCTATGCGCACAGCTGGTTTACGGGCCTGTCGCAGTATTTTACGGCGAGCGCGGTGCGGACGAGCGAGGCCAAGCTGGTGAGCAATTGCGTCAAGTGCGGCAAATGCGCGCGCCACTGCCCACAGCATATCGATATCCCCGAGCGTCTCGATGACGTGCGCCGACGCTTCCAGCCTGGACCCGTGACGGCAGTGCTTAAGGCCTTCGGCAAAACGCGCTCCTCGTGACCCTTTTATAACTTGCGGTGGAATAGTTCCTGTTTGCGGCAGAATAGGGCTTAAACAGGGACTATTCCACCGCAACTGAAGGGGGCTGTCGTGGGCCATCGGGATTCATGTAATGATTCGCGTGGGGTTCGTTGGGGCATTTTGGGCGCTGGGCACATTTCTCATCGATTTGCATCGTCGCTCAAGAAGGTCGACGGGGCACGGCTGGTGGCTGCGGCCGGTCGCACTCCTGCACATGTCGAGGAATTTTGCCGAGCGTTTTCGATCGATGCTGCGCATGGCCATGCCTCGGCCGACGATAACGGCGATGCGGCTTATGACGCGCTGATTGCCGACCCCGATGTCGACGCAATCTACTTGGCTCTTCCGCATGGCATGCATACGCGTTGGGCCTGTCGCGCGCTGCGCGCCGGAAAGGCCGTGCTGTGCGAAAAGCCGGCCGTTTTGAGTGAGGAAGAGGCTCTCTCGATTGCCTCCACCTCTCGCGAGCGCGGCGTGCTGTTTATGGAGGCGATGAAGAATCGGTTTTGCCCGATGCGCGCTCGCGTGAAAGACTTGCTTGCGTCGGGTGAGCTTGGCCGTATTGTCTCGATTGAAAGCGTGCAAAAGCTCGATTACGGCGAGTCTCCTTCGGGCTATCTGCTTGATCCGTTGCAGGGCGGCTGTCTATATGACATGGGCTGTTATGCGGTCGGTTGGTTTGAGGATTTGCTCGCGGGCGCGTGCGAGGTTTCGTCCCGTGAAGTTCGCTGGCGTGACGTATCGGGCGGTCGCGTCGATTGGGCCGACGAGATCCATATGAGCGTCGGCGGTATACCCATTCATATGGTGTGCGACGGCAAAGCAACATATGAAAGCCGCTTAACGATTGCCTGTGAGCGGGGCTCGTTGGAAATCGAGCGTCTCCATCGCCCCGAGCTCGCCCATGTGAAGTACTCCGACGGTCGAGTACTCGAAATCGATGCACCATTTGAGGTCGATGATTTTTACGGTGAGACATCGCATGCGACGCAGCTCATTCAGGCGGGGAAACTCGAAAGCCCCGTCATGTCCCTAGCCGCCACACGGCGCTGCGCACGCATCATCGATGCGATTCGTTTGAAACTTTAGGGCGTGGGGGGCATGGCGCCAGCGCTTGGAATGCCTGGAGGCCTTTTCCCCTGATGCCTCTTTTATAACTTGCGGTGGAATACGGTCTGTTTGCGCCAAAATATGGCACCAATAGACCGTATTTCACCGCAACTGATGAAGAGGGAGTTGGAGATGCTGACGATCGGGTGTCATCTTTCGACGACGAAGGGCTATCGGGCAATGGGGGAGACGGCGCTGTCCATTGGCGCCAATACCTTTGCGTTCTTTACGCGCAACCCGCGCGGTGGCAAGGCAAAAGAACTTGACATGGATGACGTGGCGGCTCTGCGCGAGCTTATGGCGCAAAACGACTTTGGACCGCTGGTGGCGCATGCCCCGTATACCTATAACCCCTGCTCCGCTAAGGAGCGGGCGCGCGAGTTTGCCTTGGAGGCAATGGCCGAGGACTTGCAGCGTCTGGAAACACTGCCCGGCAACTACTACAACTTCCATCCCGGTGCGCATGTGGGGCAGGGCTCCGACGTCGGCATTCAGATGATTGTCGACACGCTGTGCCAGGTGATGTTTGAGGGGCAGCAGACGACGGTATTACTCGAGACCATGGCAGGAAAGGGCACCGAGGTGGGCCGTAGCTTTGAAGAGCTGGCGTGCATTATCGAGGGCGTTGCCGCCAAGCGCCCAGAGCTGTCCGATAAGCTGGGCGTTTGTTTGGACACCTGCCATGTGAGCGATGCCGGCTACGACATCATCCATGATCTGGACGACGTACTCGACGAGTTCGACCGCGTGGTGGGTATCGATCGCTTGCATGCCGTACACATCAACGATTCGAAGAACCCTTGTGGCGCCCATAAAGATCGTCACGAGTGCATCGGCAAGGGATACCTTGGCAGCGAGGAATTTGGTGGCGGTATGCAGGTTATGCAGAATATTGTATCGAATGGCCGTTTGCGTTCGCTGCCGTTTATTTTGGAGACTCCGAACGAACTTGCAGGTTATGCAGCTGAAATTAGACTATTAAGGTCATTGCAGCAGTAATGACTGTCATAAAGTAGAGTATTCCATTCACGTTATGGGTTTGTTTCAATCAGTTTTCTCGTTGCAGATTCGTAATTCCAGGTGCATAATAGCCAACAGTTTTTGCAGACCTCTGAATCAAACGAGGTCACCGGAAGGAGACTGATTATGAAGCTCAAGAAGCTTGGCGCATTTGCCGCCACGGGTGCCATGGCGCTCGCCCTCGCACTGACGGGCTGCGGCTCGTCCAACGCCACCTCTGGTTCTGGTGCCGGTTCCAGCAGCTCTGACGACGCTAAGGTCGAGAAAGTCGACGGCTCCAAGGAGTACGCGCTCGTCAAGGACGGTACGCTGACTGTCGGCACCTCTGCCGAGTACGCTCCGTTTGAGTACAAGGATGACAACGGCGATTATCAGGGCTTTGACCTTGAGCTCATCAAGGCTATCGGCGACAAGCTGGGCCTGGATGTCGAGTATGTCAACAATGACTTTGACACGCTGGTTCCGGGCGTCGCTTCGGGCGCCAAGTATGACGTTTCCATCGCGGCTATCACCGACACGCCCGAGCGTGAGAAGGAAGTCACTTTCTCTGATTCCTACTACATGGATGATCAGGCTATCGTGACCAAGGTCGATAACACCGACATCACGGCCGATAACTTTAGCGAGAAGCTCAACAATTCCGACGCTACCATCATCGTCCAGTCTGGCTCGACCGCCGAGGCCTTTGCCCAGGAGAACTTCCCGAAGGCCAAGATCGTCCCCTACAAGGACGCCACCGAGTGCTTCAGCGCTCTGCAGTCCGATAAGGGCGACGCCGTAGTCACCAACCGCTCCGTTGCCAGCCAGCTGACCGCCGAGCAGTTCAACACCTGCCAGACCATCAAGCAGATCAGCACCGGCGAGGAGTACGCCATCGCCATCAACCAGGGCAACACCAAGCTCAAGGACGACATCAACCAGGCCATCAAGGACCTGACCGACGACGGTACCGTCGACGCCCTCATGGCTAAGTACAATATCAAGTAAAATAACTACTTGATTGCGCGCGGGCCCTTTCCGTTTTGCGGAGAGGGCCTTTGCGCTTCTCTTGACGGAGAGCGTTTCCGTCTCGTTTTGCCGGCAACTTCTACGATAGGAGCCACCTTGTCTCGACTGAACAAAGGGGCCGCGGAGCAGTGTTTTCCACTGTCCGCCTTGCTCCAAAAGCTAGCCTGCGTCATGGCCGTGGCGCTCGCGCTGGTGTGCGCGGGGGCATATGCGCCCACGACCGCTCAGGCGCTTGAGACCGCAAAGATTACCGCCCGACCCAACACCGGTTCGGGCAGCGATGTGGTCGGCGGCACCGAGACGCGCATTACCTGGGAAGTTCAGGCCGATGCCGACGAGGAGCTGAGCGGTCTTTCTTTGACGTTTGTCGACGGCACGACGTTTGGTACCGATGACACGCGATTGACGATGCTCTCGGGCGAGGACCTCATGGATCGTACGCCCATGAAGCCCACGTGCAAGGCTGACGGCCAGACGCTCAAGATTGACTTTGGCGAGACGGCGCCTGCCGGCGGCTTTTTCCGTGTCGAGGTTTACGGCGTGACCTTCCCCGTCGAGGGCGGCGATGAGGCCTTTAGCGGCACCTATACGCTCGCCGACGGGTCGACCAAGAAGATCTCCAAGATTCCGTCGGTTGAGATCAAGGGCGTGACGGCCTTCGATAACTTCCTGGCTGACCTTAAAGAGCAGCCGTGGGTCGAGGCGTGGAACTCCAATATGTTCCTGCGCCTGTTCCTGAACCCGGTCATTTTGGTCCAGAGCCTGCCGATCGTCTTCAAGGGCTTCCTTATGTCGCTCTCGATCGTGCTCGTGGCATTTCCGTTGGCCATTCCCTTTGGCTTTGCGCTGTCGCTCATGCGCATTTCCAAGTCGCGCATCCTTCGCTGCCTTGCCGGCATCTATGTGAATATCATCCGCGGCACGCCGGCGTTCTTGCAGATCTACATTGCGTTCTTTGGCTTGCCGCTGGCCGGTGTCAAAGTGGACGACTATGTGCTGGGTGTTATCGTCATGGCCATGAACTCGTCTGCGTACCTGTGCGAGATCTTCCGTGCCGGTATTCAGTCGATCCCCAAGGGTCAAAACGAGGCTGCTCGCTCGCTGGGCATGAATGCCTTCCAGACGCTGCTCTATGTCATGATTCCGCAGACGTTCCGCAATGTCCTGCCTACGCTGACCAGCGAGTTCATCCTGCTCTACAAGGACACGTCGCTGCTTGCCGCCGTGGGTGTCGTCGAGATCGTCATGAACGCCCGCACCATCGTGGCCACGACGGGCTCCATCACGCCGTATGTGGTTGCCGCTCTGTTCTATCTGGTCATTACCCTGCCGCTTGCGCGCTTGGTGAGCGGTCTTGAGGCGAGACTTCTGGGCACGGCCGAAACCAAAAAGAAGCGTCCCACCAAGAGCGCCGGACAGGTTGTCGCGACGCCCGCCGATCATATCGCCGGTCTGTAAGGAGGTCCTGTCATGAGTGAAACGAATTCCAACGAGGTCGTTGTCAGCATCAAGAACCTCCAAAAGGCTTTTGGCGATAACGTGGTTCTGCGTGATATCGATCTGGACGTGCACAAGGGTGAGGTCGTTGTGGTCCTGGGCCCCTCGGGCTCGGGCAAGTCGACGATGCTTCGCTGCATCAATCGCCTGGAGCATCCCACGAGCGGCTCGATTGTCGTTGAGGGCGTGGATGTGTGTGCCAAGGGCGTCGACCTCAATAAGGTACGTACGCACTTGGGCATGGTGTTTCAGCAGTTCAACCTGTTCCCGCACCTGTCGGTCAAAAAGAACGTCATGCTTGCGCAGCAAAAGGTGCTCAAGCGCAGTAAGGAAGAGGCCGAGAAGATCGCCATCGAGGAGCTGACCAAGGTCGGCCTGGCCGAGCGCATCGATTTTATGCCGAGTCAGCTTTCGGGCGGCCAGCAGCAGCGCGTGGCCATCGCCCGCGCCCTGTCGATGAATCCGCACGTGATGCTCTTTGACGAGGCCACGTCGGCGCTCGACCCCGAGCTGGTTCGCGACGTTCTGGGTGTCATGCGCGACCTGGCACGCGACGGTATGACCATGATCGTCGTGACGCACGAGATGGGCTTTGCCCGCGACGTCGCCGACCGCGTCGTCTTTATGGACGGCGGCGTCATTGTGGAAGAGGGTACGCCGAGCGAGGTCTTCGACCATCCCAAGAGCGAACGCACCAAGGCGTTCTTGGGCAATATCTCGTAGCGGCGCGTCGAAGTTGTCGATATAACAAACGGGGACCGGATAGTATCCGGCCCCCGTTTTTGTTTGGGCGTGAACGACTGTTGTTGTGCGGTGCTCGGCTGTCAGCTGCTTTGCGACTTTCTGACGGCTTCGTTAGGCCAGCTCTGCTCCCAGGGCCTTGCAGGCCGCCTCGCCCTCATCGTCGGGCGCATCGTAGCAAATGACGGAATCGACGACATTGACGCCCGCCTCGTCGGCATCGGCCTTCCAGTTGTCCATCCACTCGCCCTCGGCCCACGAATAAGAGCCAAAGAGGACGACCTTTTTATCGCCGAGGGTCTCCTTGACCTCGTCCCACATAGGCTGGAACTCGTCATACTCAAGCTCCTCGGAACCCATGGCGGGGCAGCCGAAGGCGAAGGCATCATATTCGGCGACCTTGTCGGCAGAGAAGTCGGCGCAGGAGATGACCTCTGCCTCGGCGCCGGCACCGGTTGCGCCCTCGGCAACGAAGTTTGCCATGGCCTCGGTGTTGCCTGTACCGCTCCAGTAGACGACTGCGATCTTGCTCATATGTCTTCCTTTCGGTTGTGCGGCGTGCGGCCGCGTTTTGTATGCTCTATCGGGTTGCCTGGACAAGTTGTCCCAGGGTGCAGCCCTGTTGATAGATGTAGGTAAGGTATTGCGTGCATGCGCGATAGGAATCGAAGGTCGTGAGCGCCTGCTCAACGTTTGTGTATACCTTCCATGCGCCAAAGACCTTATAGTTTTCGCCGTGCTGGACGATAAACTGATGGACATCTTCGTAGGGATAGCCCAAAAAATAGCCAATTTCGTGGGGGAACTCGCACATGCACCCCGTATCGCAGTGCCCATTTCGCGCGAGTGCGCAGACGCTGCCGTCATAGGCGCTTTCTGCGGCATTGCTGCTTGCCAGCGCGATGCGCGCGGCGAGATGCACCAGGGATGCGTGCAGGTTGTGGACATCGTAACCTTCGGCAACAAGCGCCGTCGTGGCGCGGGGGTCGGAGAGGTATCGCATGAGGTCCGCAGGGCGGTACACATAGATGAGCGCTCCGCAGGGGCGCCAGACCAAAACGCTCATATGGATCCCGAGTGGCTGGAGCTCGCGGTTGCATTGGGCTATGACGGCGAGCAGGCGAGAGCGTCGCTCTTCGATATGGGCGGCGCTGGGTTTTCCGTTTTGGTTGGCGTAAACGCCGGGATAGGTAAAGAGCGAAGCCGGCTTGATACCTGCGAGCGTAGGGGAGCAGTTGCGCACGACAGCCGTTTGGTATGTTGGGATGTCAATGGTTCGAGTCACGATGCTCCTTTTGGGTCCTTAGTTGTTAGCCTAGGAAAACTTATACACGAAAGTAAGCCATGGTCAACAAAAAAGTTTGAAGCGGGAAACTAATTGACCGAACGGACATGATTTTGGGTTAAGATGGGGACACCCCATGGGGGTATCTAGATAGTGCTACTTGAAAGGGGAACGCATGAGTGACTTGCTCAACCCTGCGAATCTCATCGTGCTGGCCGTCATTGCCGTCGGCATGTTTTTTGGACTGCGTCGCATTGCCGCTTCGACACACGGGAAGAGTTGCTGCAGCGATGGTGCGAGCGGCAAGAAGGCCAAAAAGGTTGTTGTGGTGGATACCGATGCGTCACACTATCCCTATAGCGATGAGCTGCTCATCGGCGGCATGAGCTGTGACGGCTGCGCTCAGAACGTGGCCAATGCCCTCAATGCACTGGATGGCGTGTGGGCAACGGTGACGTATGCGGACCACACGGCACGCGTGCGCTCTAAGCAGCCGGTGGATCGTGATGTCCTCGAGACGGCCGTGAAAGACGCGGGCTACTACGTCATGACGCTGTAAGCGTCGCTCTGGATGCGCTTCCTTGGCTAGGCTCGTCCGCGCAGTTCGATGTCTTGGATGTCGTCGAAGTCGATGGCGATGTCTCGGAGCTTGAGGAGCTTGAAGGCGGGGAGCGCCTCGTCGAGGATGCCGGTGCGGCTGCGATAGCCGTATGTATCGTAATAGGTGACACGAACCAAGTCGCCACGTTTGAGACCCTCGAGTTTTTTAGAAAGCACGAGGGCTTTTTCTTCCGTGAGCTCACGTTTTGGCTCGACGGTGATTTCCTGCTTGCGCACGAGTTCGTAGTATCCCGTGAGGGCGGCAAAGGGCATAAACTGTGCGGCGCGGTTGGCGCGCACGGCACCGTTGGCAGTGAGGTTGGGGTCGGCGGCGCGGCGTCTGCCCTCGGGGTCCGCCAGGCGCTCGAAGGCGGTCGGCGGACGCACGGGCTGTTGTTTGGGTTTAGGCACGGTGTCCTCCAACTTGTTCGTTGCGTTCGCGCGCGGTGGCGCCGGCGGTAAAGCTTAATCCCTTGACGAGCGCGTTCTTGCCGTACTTGCCTTTCACGGCCAGGACGGCGCGCGCCAGGTCGCGCTCGCGCTCATCGGCCTCGATATCGCTGAACAGATCGATGGTGGCAAATTCCTCGGGCATGAGGTTGCCAAATCCCAGGTTGATGCGCTTGACCGGTCGTTTGGGATCGACAGTCTGCGCCCAGAGCTCATCGAAATAGCCCATGATCTTCTTAAACGAATTGGTACGCTCGCTCAGCTTTCGCGAGGCGTTAGAGTGCGCAAAGAGTGCGGCATAGCCACCGCGCGGTTTGCCGCCATGCTCTCCCACAAAGATGCCATCGATTGCCTGCGCTTCGCGCACCAGGCGACGCCGTTCGTCATCGCGCTGGACGGGCTTGGGCGCACGGGGCGCGAGCTCGGGGCCGGCGGTTGCGGTGGGTTCGATACTCGATGTGCTCGAGCGCAGGTGCCCGCATCCGTCCACATACTGCGCTGTACCGCTGGCGTCGAGGCGGCGTATGTCGGCGCGTTCGCTCGCGTAGCCCACAAAGAGCGAGATGCTGTCGCAGACCACGTGCTTATCGACCAAGTCTAAAACGGCGTTGTCGACCATCTCGCGCAAGACGGTATAGGCCTGTTCGTAGGCATAACCCTTCGAGAGCACCTGTCCTGTGGTGGTCGAAGTTGCTTGCGGGCGATAGGCTTGGATATCGGCGATGGTTGTCGGCTCGCGCCCGAAGGCATGGTCGATGAGATATTCGGCATTGACGCCGAGCTCGTCGTAAAGCAGGTTTTCGTCGAGCGCCGCGACGCCCATCAGATCGTAGACGCCGTATTTCTCGAGGCGGGCTGCCACGCCGGGACCGATGCCCCAGATATCGGTGATGGGACGATGGGGCCAGATCTCCTTGCGAAAGGTCTCGTCGTCGAGTATGCCGATGCGGCTGGGTACGTGCTTGGCGGTAATGTCGAGCGCTACCTTGGCCTGGAATAGGTTGGGGCCGATGCCGACCGTCGCCGTGATGCCGGTGCGCGCGAGGACCTCGTCGCGCAGCGTGCGGGCGAACCCTTCCGCATCTGTGTGATAGAGGTCCAGATAGGGCGTCACGTCGATAAAGCATTCATCGATGGAGTAGACGTGCACGTCCTGGGGGCTGACGTATTCCAGATAGATACCGTAGATTTTCGCCGACACCTCCATGTAATGCTGCATGCGTGGTACGGCCGTGATGTAGTCGATGCCATCGGGAATTTCGAACAGGCGGCAGCGATTGTGAATCCCTAAGTCCTTCATGGCCTGCGTGATGGCGAGGCAGATGGTCGTGCGCCCGCGCGATTCGTCGGCAACGACCAGGTTGGTGGTGAGCGGATCGAGCCCACGGTCGACGCACTCGACGCTGGCATAAAACGTCTTGAGGTCGATGCAGATATAGGTGTGCTGCTCGTGCGCCATCCGTGTCCCTTCATCAAACACATGTTCTTATCGAATACCTGTTCGATAATACCCGCTCGTCCGGACGTCGTCAAAACCTGTCAAAAAGGGACTGGTTTGTTTTGGTAGGTATGGTCGTGCGGTTGGATCGGGTTTTAACGCAGCTCTAAAGAGTGCGAAACAGCTCGGAAAACCTCGCTTCGTAGCATGAGCCTAACGATTGATACCGCCTATACGCACGGAAGGGTTGTGGAAAAGATGGTCAATTATGGGTTTGGTATGCCGACGCGCCTTGTTGCGGATGGAGACGTGGCTCGCTGGTGCGGACGATTGGTCGCTCACTACGGTGGCACCAAGGCGCTGGTCGTGTTGGGCGGTGACAAACATACGCACGATGAGCTCGTCTCGGCGGCGCTCGGCTCGCTTGATCGAGCTCTGCTCGA
Source organism: uncultured Collinsella sp. (assembly GCA_900542165.1). Classification (GTDB taxonomy): domain Bacteria; phylum Actinomycetota; class Coriobacteriia; order Coriobacteriales; family Coriobacteriaceae; genus Collinsella. The sequence goes on from UQMM01000014.1 coordinate 28,485, forward strand.
ACGCGTGCTTTTTCGCTGCGGCTTGGTCGGGGGCGATGGGGGAGACGATTTGGTCGATGAGGCCGTAGCCCTGGCGACCGACGAAGGCGTGGACTTTGTCCTGGCGATTGGCGATGCCGATACTGCCGGCTTTGCGCGCGAGCTCGCGCGTCGCATGGCGGCGCTCGATGCCGGCGAAGACGGCTTTGTGCCTTATGGATGCATTGTCTCGGAGGGCAAGGTGCCTGCTGTCGTGGGCACCGGCGAGGTTCCCGTTTTTGCCATTATCGCGCCCGAACTGCTGGAGGGCATCGGGTCTCCTCTGCGTGAGTTACTCGGTAGCGTCTGCGCCGCGGCCTAATATTTGCCATAAAAGGACGGGTTATTTTTGGTTGGTAAAGCGTTTGACCTGCCAAAATAAGCCTGTCCCTTTTTGATCGGTTGCCGTTTGGGGGCCGATTGGCAACGCTCGCTGATTGTAGTCTTGACCTGCGCTAGAATAGTGGCATCTGAATGTCCGGGCGCATGGAGGCGTGCGCCCGTATGCTGAGGAGGACTCTATGGCAACTGTTGCCGCACCTATCGATGCTACGTCGACTGCCGCTTGGAAGGCACTCGAGGCTCATCAGGAGAAGCTCGAGGCCGATGGTATCGACCTCAAGGCCTGGTTCGCTGCCGATGCCGAGCGCGTGAACAAGCTGAGCTTTGACGCCGGTGACCTGCACTTCGATCTGTCGAAGAACCTGGTGACCGATGAGACCGTCAAGCTGCTGTGCGATCTTGCCCGCGAGGTGAAGCTCGAGGAGCGCCGCGACGCCATGTTCTCCGGCGAGCACATTAACACCACCGAGGACCGCGCCGTCCTGCACACCGCGCTTCGCCGCCCCGCAACCGAGAGGGGCCAGCTCATCGTCGACGGCCAGGATGTCGTCGCCGACGTGCACGAGGTCCTCGACCGCATGTATGCCTTCGCCGAGCGCGTGCGCTCCGGTGAGTGGAAGGGCGTTACCGGCAAGAAGATCGAGCACCTGGTGTCCATCGGCATCGGCGGCTCCGATCTGGGCCCGGTCATGGCCTACGAGGCTCTGCGTCCCTATGCCGACGCCGGTATCGACTGCCGCTATATCTCCAACATCGACCCCAACGACCAGGCCGAGAAGCTTAAGGGCCTGGATCCCGAGACCACGCTCGTGATCATCGTCTCCAAGACCTTCACCACGCTCGAGACCCTCACCAACGCCCGCGAGGTCAAGACCTGGATGCTCGAGCAGCTCAAGGCCCAGGGCGCCATCGACGGCTCCGATGAGCAGAACGCCGAGGCCGTGGCAAAGCACTTCGTCGCCGTTTCCACCGCACTCGAGAAGGTTGAGGCCTTCGGTATCGACCCCGCCAACGCCTTCGGCTTCTGGAACTGGGTCGGCGGCCGCTACTCCGTCGACTCCGCCGTGGGCCTGTCGCTGATCGTCGTGCTCGGTCCCGAGCGCTTCCAGCAGTTCCTCGAGGGCTTCCACGCTATCGACGAGTACTTCTGCAACACGCCGCTCGAGAACAATGCCGTTGCGCTGATGGGCCTGCTCAACGTCTGGTACGTCAACTTCTTCGGTTCCAAGAGCCACGCCGTGCTGCCGTACTGCCAGTACCTGCATCGTTTCCCGGCCTACCTGCAGCAGCTCACCATGGAGTCCAACGGCAAGCATGTCCGCTGGGACGGCAGCGCCGTGACCTCCGACACCGGTGAGATCTTCTGGGGCGAGCCCGGCACCAACGGTCAGCACGCCTTCTACCAGCTGCTGCACCAGGGCACCGTGGTGGTCCCGGCCGATTTCATTGCCTTCGCCAATACCGCCAACCCTGCGACCGACAGCGGCCAGGACGTGCACGAGCTGTTCCTGGGCAACTTCCTGGCCCAGACCAAGGCGCTCGCCTTTGGTAAGACGGCCGATGAGGTGCGCGCCGAGGGCACGCCCGAGCAGATCGTCCCGGCCCGCTGCTTTGAGGGCAACCGTCCGACGACCTCGATCTTTGGCGACACGTTGACCCCGTTCGCACTCGGCGAGCTCATCGCCCTGTACGAGCACATCACGTTTGTCGAGGGCACGGTCTGGGGCATCGACTCCTACGACCAGTGGGGCGTCGAGCTGGGCAAGCAGCTTGCCAAGCAGATCACTCCAGCCTTCCATGACGACGCCGCCAAGGCCGAGCAGGACGCTTCGACCCAGGCGCTCATCGAGTTCTACCGCGCTCACCGCAAGTAGTCGCTGCTGTTAACGCATCGCGCCTTATAGTCAGGGGCCCGTATCCCATCGGATGCGGGCCCCTTTGCTTTGCCGTGGCCCCGGGGCGCACGGCCTTTAAGGATCTTCGCCGGAGCGTCGCGTGCTGCGAGGGCCCTGCGTCTAGAGCTCGGTCTCCGCATGGCCTCGCTGCGCCTCGGGCAGCTCCCCGTAGAGCGGATGGTCTTCGAGCCTAAAGCGCTCGACCTGTTCGGGAGTGCAGCCGCGCACAAAGAGCCACGAGCGATCGATCGGCGTCGCCATGAGCGTGCTGGGCAGCGCGTCGGCGCGGTCGGAAAACACCCGGGCACTCTCGGGATCCTGGAACGCCAGCACCAGATGCGTGTCGCAGTTGCCCATGATGGAGCGTGCGCGTGCCTCGCCATAGAGCGCATCGAGCTGGTTGGTCGACTGCAGCAGCAGCGTTGCCCAGATGTTGCGGCTTCGGATAATCGAGAGCACGTTGTCGATCTGGGGGATCTGCAGATTTGCGAAGTCATCGAGCATAAAGCGCACGGGCACGGGCAGGCTGCCGTCGGGCTGCCTATCGGCCTCACGAATGAGGCCCATAAACGCCTGCGAAATAAAGAGGCCGGTCAGCGGATCGAGATTGCGGTCAATATCGCTCACGGTTACAAACAGGGCGCAGGGGGTGTGTCCCATGGAAGCGAAGTCCGCCTGATGGCACTCACGATAGAGCTGTGCCGCACCGTCGAATCCCAGACACATGACCTTTTCGGCAAGGATGCCGACGATGCTCGCGTGCATGCGCTCGGCATTTTGCGTAATGGCGTAGCGCCGCCATAGCGAGAGGGCATAGCTTTGGGGGTCGGTCGTGATCAGGTCGTCAAACAATCGACCTGTGGCACCGTCCTGCAGGTGCTCGATCAGCTTGATGACCGAGCTGATCGTCTGCTCGTCGGCGGGTAGCTGTTCGGTGACGTAGGCGATAAGACACGACAGCAGGTTTGCCGCCGCATGATCCCAAAAAGGCTGGTTGTTGTCCTCGATGGGGCAGATGGCCTTTGCCACCGAGAGGATGTCCTGCTGGTTGGGCCTGCCGTCCGCCTTGCGGCGAATGTGCCTCAGGGGGTTGTAGCCGCAGCGCTCGATGCCGGGCGCAAGGGCCGGGACGGTGTTGAGGTCGGCGAAGTTGAGACATTGCACGCGGTAACCGTGGGCTGCCAGCACGGGTCCCACTTCGCGACAGAGCGTGCCTTTGGTGTCGAGCACGATGTAGCTTGCGTTCATTTGCAGCAGGTTGGGCTTGAGGACGTTTCGGGTCTTGCCGGCTCCCGAGGGACCGATCACAAGTGCATTGTTGTTGAGTCCCGTTTGGCGGGTGTCGCAGGAAAGCGTTCGATCCTTGGCGAGGATGGTGGACGATGCGGACTCAGATGCGGCGAGACGGCTGGCGAGGTTAGACATGGGCGACCTCCTTGGTGGTCGAGAGGATTTCGTGGGCAAAGCCGAGCTCGACGGCGCGCTCGGCCGAAAGGTAGGTGTCTTTTGCAGTGAGGGACTGGATGCGCTTGGGCGTGAGGCCGCTGCGGTCCGAGAGGATTTGCGTGAGGGTCTTGCGGGTCTGCATGAGACGCCGGCTGGTTTCCTGCAGCGCAAGTGCCGAGCCGCCTGCCCCCTGGGGGATCAGCGGGTCGTGAATCATGAGCTCTGCATGGGGCGCCATACGGCGATCGTCGCCGCCCATGAAGATCACGGCGCCCATGGACGCGGCGAATTCCAGGCAGACGGTGCGGATGGGGCACGATGCGAGGCGCATGGCGTCATAGATCGCAAGGCCCGATCGCACGCTTCCGCCGGCGCTGGCGACAAATATGGTGATGGGGCGGCTGGGGTCGGTGGCATCGAGCAGGCGGATCTGCTGGCATAGGTCGTGGGCCATCGGGGTTTCGATGTTTCCCATGACGGAGAGCTCGCGACGGGCGAGCATCTCATCGTAAATGCTGGTGAGCGTGATGCCTCGGGCGGATTCACGCATGGTGAGGGGGCTGATGATGGGGGAATGATTGGTGTCCATGAGGACTCCTTTCTGTTGGTTGTGTTGTGGAATAGGATTGTTGCCCGCGGAGGGGCTGGCGGGCTACAGGGTTCGTCCGAGCCTGAGATCGAGCTCGGTTGTGGGGCAGGCTGCCTGTTCGTGCGGCTCGCAAGCGCCAAGGGCTCCAAAGCGATAGAGCGTTGCGGCGGGCGTGGTGTAGGCGAGCCGCAGCTGATGCTCGACAGGGGCACATCCGTCATTTTTGTAATGAGCCGCGTAGTACTGCGCGATGCTGGCGTTCATCTCGCTGCCATTGCGATGGCGCTCAAACTGGCGTCTGCAGGTCTCGATGATCTTTGCTACCGACTTGGGTGCCGTCGCGGGAACAAGGGCGAGATAGCCCTCAAATAGCTCGTTGATGCTCAGGAGGCACAGCAGGTCGATCAGCGTCCTTATGGCTGCTCCCTCGGCAGAAAAATGCGCGGTCATGCGGTTATATCGGTTGCGGTCGACGATGGCCGCATGGGGTCTTGGAGTTTTCTGCCCTGTGGTCCCGGGCTTTTGCCGCGCCTGTGTATTGAGCTCGACGTTGCAGCGCTTGAGGCCGTCCAACGGAAGGAACAGTGCGGTGCGCAGGGTGTTCCGCTTGCTTTCGAGTTCATGACGCTCGTCGGGTTCCCATTCGAGCTTGAGTTTCGTGTCGAGCGCCGTAAGCATATGGGCTAGGCAGCCTACGGTAAGAACGTACGAATCGTTGTCGCGTTTTGGGGCATAGGGGTCTGTCAGCTTGCGAATGTCGGGGTCGCCCATGATCTTTGTGCAGCGCTTCAGCAGTTGAGGGTGGTCGGCCAAGATCGTCGCGAGCGGTAGCGACGCGTAGTTCTTGATGGTCGCGGCGGCAAAGGCGGCGTCATATTCGTTTGCATATGCTCGCTCAATGCGGGCATCCAGAATGCTTTTCTTATCGCCGTCTTCAGCGTGGTGGTTTGTCATAGCTTCTCCAATCGGTTGATGTTCGTGCTGTTTGTTGATGTGTTGGTTGTCGTGAGTGATGTGCTTGCCGTGGGTGATGTGCTGACGTTGGGGTGCTATGCGGTTTTCAATGAGCCCGTGAGGCAGTTGCTGCAGGGGCGGGATGGAACGGCCCATGCAAGGCGGAAGGCATCGTGCTCAAAATCGAGACAGCAATGCCCTGGGTGCCTCACATGTGGCAGTTACCTCATTAAGTTGTCATTGCGTTTGGGGTTGTACTTGCCGATCTTCCTTCTCTTACACGCTGAAAACTGAAACTTCATATGCTCGATCTGCTTAAAACCGCAACGGCGGTCTTTTATCAACTTATATGTCGGAACGTGTCTTTGCAAGTACTTTTTTGCGTTTGTTTCAAATGGGGTGGTTTTGCAACCGTCACGCGCCACGCTATGCGAACGTGCCCCGGCTCGGATAAGATGGTGCGATCGAGTTCTACCGCGCTCACCGCAAGTAGTCTTTGTTGCTGAGATAGGTCACGGCCGAAAGGGGCCCGTATCCCAACAGATACGGGCCCCTTGCTATTTAAATGGGCATGAGGGTGTATTGAGGGGGGGGGATGTCTTGCTGTCGGCATCCGCGTGCGGTGCCATTCGCTGTCCGTAAATTATACGTTTACGGCTAATCTCATACCACTTGTCGGAATGCGGACGCTGTCCTTGCATGCCGGGCGTACATTGAACGTGGTTTTTCGCGTGAAGCCACGAATCGGTTGCCAGCCCTGAACAAGGAGGCCCAGCATGACGCTTGCCAAACCCATCAATAAATACATCGACTATATCGATGCCCCCGAGGACACGTTTGAGCAGTATGTCGAGAAGGCGTTAAAGTACAACTTTCGCTGCGTATTTGCGAACCTGCAGGAGTACGAGACGGGCCGCGCCATGCTCGAGGGCTCTGACATCATCCTTGCCGGCGCTATCGACTTTCCCCAGGGCACTATGACGCTTGAGGAGAAGCTTGCGAGGTTTGAGGAATACGCTGCGTGTGGCTTTACCGAGATTGACTATGTTTTGAATCAGGGGTCGATCGAGAACCGCGATTTTGATGCCATCGAGCGCGAGATGACTACCATTGCTGATTTTTGTCGCGCGCATGGCATCACTGACAAGGTAATCGTCGAGATGTGCAAGCTGGACGGCGACGACGCCGCCAAGCGCCGTGTATGCGAGATCGCGCTGGAGGCCAAGCCGGGATTCCTTAAGACATCGACCGGTAGAAGCTTTGGCGGTGCTAAGCTCGAGGACGTGCGGCTGATGCACGAGGTGCTCGGCGATGCCGTGGCAATCAAGGCGGCGGGCGGTATCCATAATTACGAAGAGGCTTGCGCATTCATCGAGGCCGGCGCCAGCGCGTTAGGTGCATCGGCGGGCATCGCGATCGTCGAGGGCGCACCGACGGATGAGCGTCGCTAGCAGACGTATTTGACCTGAGCGATAAAGCTTCACGACCACACGCCGTTCATGTTCGGGACAATATGACATTTTTCCCGTTGTAAACGGAGTCGCGATGGGTGTTCTGTATGATGGCTCAGACAAGGTTGTTCAATGACAGGGAGGCATATATGGCAATCAAAGCCATCGCGATGGATATCGACGGTACGCTCACCAACGATCAGAAAGTGATTAGCCCGCGTACGCGCGAGAAGCTGCTCGCGGCGCAGGAGTCGGGCATTAAGCTCATTTTGGCTTCGGGCCGTCCCGCATGGGGGCTGCACGCCTTGGCGCAAGAGCTCGACCTTCAAAACCATGACGGTTTGCTGGTGGCCTTTAACGGCGCACACGTCGTCGATGCCCAGACCGACGAGGTGCTGTTCGATCAGGCTATGCCTGCCGACGAATTGCATCGTCTGATTGATCACCTGCGTAATTTTGACGTGATCCCTATGATTTCGCTCGGTCGCGATTTGCACGTCGAGGACTCGTACCATTGCATGATCACGCTGCCTGACGGCTCGCAGAAGAATATCGTCAAGTATGAGCGCGACGCGTGCGATCTTAAGATTCGCGAGGTGGAGAGCCTGCATGAGGTCGCTGATGCTTATCCCGTGGACAAGCTGCTGACGGCGGGCGATCCGGCCTACCTGCAGGCGCATTACGAGGAGATGTATGCGCCCTTTAAGCAGACGCTTTCGGGCATGTTTACGGCCGACTGGTACTTTGAGTACACGGCGCCCGGTATCGACAAGGCCCGCGCACTCGAGGGTGCCCTGCCTAAGCTCGGCATCAATGCCAGTGAGGTCGTATCGTTTGGCGACGGCCAGAACGACAAGTCCATGATTGAGTGGGCCGGCACCGGTGTTGCCATGGGCAACGCGGTTGACGAGGTTAAGGCCGTGGCCCAGATGGTGACCGCCAATAACAATGAAGACGGTATTGCGGTGGCGCTGGATAAGCTGCTGGGTTAGAATCGCCGATAATGCATGGTTCGGGCGCCTGCTTACAGGCGCCCTTTTGTTAGGGAGGGTGCCGTGTCCGCATTTCCGTTCGACGCCGTTATCTTTGACATGGACGGCGTCATTGTCGATACCGAGTATTACTACCTGGGCGAGACTGCCGCGTTTGCCAAGGAGCTTGGGCTTAACCTGACTCAAGAGGAGTTGAATGGGCAGGTCGGTACCTCGCATCAGTTCTTCCTGCATATGTTGGTCGATTGGTTTGAGCGCGCCGGTAAGGGGCATTTCACTGGCGAGGAAGCGTTGGCCCGTTGGGACGAGTGGGCGCATGAGCGTCCGCGCGACTATCAGGCTTTGATTAACCCAGGCGCCGTGGATACGATTCGAGAGCTGCCGCGCCGCGGCGTTCGCGTGGCGCTTGCCAGCTCGTCTCCCATGGATAGCATCGAGGAAGTGCTCAACGCATGCGGGCTGTCGGATGCCTTTGAGTATGTGGTGAGCGGCGAGCAGTTTAAGGAGAGCAAGCCCGAGCCCGACATCTACCTGCATGCGCTGGACCTGCTGGGGCTGCCCGCGAATCGCTGCTGCTGCGTTGAGGATTCGGTGCCTGGCATCACTGCCGGCAAGCGAGCCGGCCTGACAGTCATTGCCAAGCGCGAGGAGCGCTTTGGCTTTAGCCAGGATGCCGCGGACAAGATTATCGACCAGCTGCCGGAGCTGCTCACGCTTTCTTAGGAGCGCGGTAGTTGCGCGTTTTTCGGGTCTGATGAGTAAATAGCCGACATTTTGGTGCGACACCTAGCATACTTAATGCTAATGCGGGCTTAAGGGCTTGCTGAATGCCCTTGGGCCCGCTTTAGACTTAATTGTGCTGGGAGAGGGTATATGCCACCGACTGAAGGGCTAACTGACGGTAAAGCAGCGATACCGCTGTACCAACAGGTCATTGATATCATTAAAAACGAAATCAACTCCGGCGTCTACAAGGCAGGCGCGCGGATACCCAACGAATTCGAATTGGCTGAGAGCTATAAAGTTGGCCGCGTTACCGTGCGACGCGCTATTGAGGAGCTCGTCCAGCAGGGCTATCTAACGAAGCGACAGGGGAAAGGCACGTTCGTCAATGCCCCCAAGCTCAAGCGCAAGATTCGCCAGAAGGATGACGTCCAGAGTTTTTCGGACGCATGCCGCGTTAACGGAATGGAACCGGGGGCGTGTGTCATTTCGAGAAAGATACTGCCGGCGGATTCTACCGAAGCACAGTTCTTTGGTGTTCCCGTTGGAACTGACTTGATTTGCGTCGAGCGTGTGCGTACTGCCGATGGCGTCCCCGTCATGCTCGAGAACAACATATACGTTTACGAGGACAACGCCTATCTATCAACGGCGCCTCTATCTAACCAATCCATTTTTGAGTTCGTGCGCAACCAGACGGGCCGCATGCCCGCGTTTACCGACCCGTGCACGCTCGAGATCGCGTGCGCATCGCCCGAGGTCGCTCGGTTGCTGGCGGTTCCCGTTGGCGAACCCTTGTTTTATATGGAAGCCTTCTTTTTCGATGAGCAACGGCGGCCGTTTATCATCGGTCGTCAGCGGATCGTTGGGTCTCGCTACGTTTTTGACATCTAGGACATTGCGAATGGAAACGCCCGGTGGATCATCTCACCGGGCGTTTCCATACCGTTCACGGTGCGAACGCAACCGTTCAACCGCGTTGCGGCAATCAATTTGAAATTATCTTGATGACGGGAAAAGCTGCTGGTAATCTATAGAACGTCATAGAACGTTTGCCTTGTGCAAGCGTTGAAGCGAGATGCGATGCAGTCTCGAGTTCTTTGGAGGTATCTATGTCAGATACGAAGGCGAAGAAGACAAACAGACGTTTTAAGTTCAAATTACCGCATGTCTATACGATCATGTTCTTGCTGATCGTTGTCTTCGCGGTTCTGACTTGGATCGTTCCCTCCGGTCAGTATCAGCGCAAGACGATTTCGACAGCGGCGGGCGAGCGTGAAGTCGCCGTTGCTGGAACCTATGAACAGGTCGATAAGAACTACACCGATTCCGAGACCGGCGAGACCATCAATCTGGGTCAGGATATCTTCGCGGTCCTGCAAGCGCCCACCAAGGGCATCCAGGAGGCTGCCGACGTCGTTGCGTTCGTCTTATTGATTGGCGGATCGTTCGCAATCATCACCAAGACCAACGCTTTGAATGCCGGCATGAGCCGTGTGATTAAAAAGCTCAAGAACAAGGACATCCTCATCATTCCCATCACGATGACGCTGCTGTCCATTTGCGGCACTACGTTTGGTATGTCTGAGGAAGCCCTACCGTTCTATGCCATCTTCATTCCCATCATGATGGGTATCGGGTATGACTCGATGACGGCGTTTATCATCTGCTTCCTTGGTCCTAACCTGGGATATTGTGCTTCGACCATCGACCCGTTTAATGTTTTGATCGCCCAAGGCATCATTGGTATCGAGGGCAATCCTCAGCTGTGGCTGCGCGCCGTTTCTTGGGTCATCTTCACTGCCGTCGGTATCGCATGGGCCATGCGCTACGCCATGCGTGTAAAGAAAAATCCCGAGTCGTCCATTACGTACGAGGACGATAAGCTCAAGCGTGTTGAGTTTTCCGTGACCGATGCCTCCATCGAGGAAGAGTTCACTATCCGTCAGAAGCTCGTGCTTATCGATTTTGCTTGCGGTATGGGCATCATCGTCTGGGGTCTTGTTACCCAGGGCTGGTACATGAATGAGATTTCCGCCGTGTTCCTTGGCATGGGCTTGCTTGCCGGTATCCTGGGCGGTCTTGACCAGCAGACAATCGCTGAGGAGTTCGTTAAGGGTCTCGCCGACTTTGCGTACGCCGCCATCGTTATCGGTATCGCTCGCGGCATTCTGGTCATCGCCGAGGGTGGCATGATCATCGACACCATTCTCCAGGCGCTCGCTACTGCGCTCGCCGGTGCACCCGCCGCCGTCTACACCACGTTTATGTATATCGTCCTTGGCCTGCTCTCTTTGCTGGTTCCCTCGAGTTCTGGACTTGCGGCGCTCACCATGCCCGTTATGGGCCCCCTGACCGAGCTCATGGGCCTCAATCCCGAGGCGGCCGTCACCGCGCTTCAGTTTGCCAACCAGACCATCAACACCATCAGCCCCGTGGCGGGCATGACGGTCGCCGGCCTTGCCGTGGCTAAGATTTCGTTTGGCCAATGGTGGAAGACCATTTGGAAGTTCTTCATTTTCATGGTCGTCTTTGGCCTGATCGTAACGGCAATCTCTGGCATGCTTCCGGTGTAGGTGGTTGTGATGTCTGATCGTTTAACGGTCCTGACGTCTAAGAGCGTCTTTACCGGTACGGGGGACCTGCCGTTCGAAGGTTTCGTAGCGGTCCGTGGCAATCGAATTGAGGCGGTTGGCACCAAGTGTGAGGTAGCTTCGTATTTGACCCAGGCGGACGAGGTAGTTGATCTGGGCGACCGTACCGTCATGCCTGGCCTGATCGATGTGCATACCTTCTATACAGGCTGGGCGCTGCGGACGTTGGGGTCTGATCTGTCCGGCATCGCTGATGCCAAAGAGGCCGTGTCGCTCTTGCGTGCATGGAAAGAAGATCATCCGGATTGCGCGGCGGCTTTTGGCCACAGCCTACCCGAAACGTTGGCATCGGATGCCGAGAACGCAAATACGGCAGCTGTGTTTGACGATTGTTTTGGCGATATCCCTGTCGTCTGCTTTACACCGGGTGCGGAGACCTGCGTTCTCAATGCTGCCGCCAGTGCACGATACGGCTTTACACCCCAGGCGTGCTATGCCGAGAAGATCTGGCGTATGATGAGCGATTTCCTCGCGCTGCCCGAGGTACGTGCGGGGTATTCGGACTACATGAGCATGCTTAACGAGCGCGGCGTTACCGCCATCAAGGAGATGGCGTTTGATGACTACTACGGTTTTGCCGACGAAATGGCTCGCCGTGAGGAATCTGGTGAGCTGACGGTTCGCGTCTCTATGATGTCGCAGCCGGTGGGTGCCGGTGCAAATCTGGCATATGCCCGCGGGGCACGAGAGCGCTTCCGGGGACCGTTCGTTCGTTTTTCTGGCTTCAACCGTATGACCGATCGCGGCGTATGGGCGGGGCTTGCCGAGATGATTGACCCCTATGAGGACACGGCCGATGCGGGCGCTGCCGGCAAGACGGTTGTCGAGGAGCCCGAGTGGGATCTGATTGAGAACGAGCTGCGCGCAATTGATGCTGACGGCTTCCGATATTCCTTGCATTGCCAGGGCGATGGCGCCGTTCGTCGCACCGTGGCGCTCTATGCCTCGCTGCCTCGAGACGAGCATGGACGGTTGCTTCGCCGCCATGCGATTACCGATCTCGAGAACTCTGATCCGACCGATCTTGTCAAGTTTGGCAAGTTAGGTGGAATTTGCGAGGTCTATCCGCAGATTCTGACGCTGGACCGGCGCGAGGATTGCCTGTCGATGATGCGTCGACAAATTGGCAAGACGCGACTTTTGCACAGCTGGAATCGCCGCGGCATGGAAGATTCCGGATGCACGGTGTGCTGTGGTACGGATTTGCCGCTGCTGATTCCGAGCCTGGGCGAGTCAATCTACAGTGCGTGCGGCGGATACTTCGACGATGGACTGCCCGTGAATGAGGCCAACGCGCTGACGCTTGTCGAGCTCTTGCGTGCTTGGACTGCCGGGGGCGCGTACGATCTGATGCGCGAAGACGAGCTGGGTACGCTCGAGGTCGGCAAGCTTGCTGATATCTGCGTGCTCGATCGGGATGTGTTCGACCTCGATTATCGCGACGCACGCGATCTTTCGGTTGATATGACGATGTCGGACGGACAAATCGTGTTCGATCGAAATAAGGAGGCATAAGATGTCTGAATCCAAGCCGACGCTGCGCCGCGAACAGATTGCGGGCATGAATATCCACTACATCATGTGGTCGCTCGATTACTTCCTTGATGTGCAGCAGCGTTTGGGCTTTGAGTCCATTGAGCTGTGGTGTGCGGAGCCGCATGTGACACTCGACCATACGGGCTACTTTGAGGCTGAGGTCCTGGCGAAAAAAGCTGCAGACCGTGGGCTTAGGTATCGTACTCTGTGCCCCGAGAATGTTGTCTATCCTTGGCAATACTGCGCACGCAAACCGCTGCATGAACAGCGCAGCCTGGCGTACTTTAAGCACGGCATTGAGCTTGCCGAGGTACTTGGGTGCGACCGTATGTCCGTCAACTCGGGCTGGGGCGACTGGGACGAGGACCGCGAGGAAGCCTGGAAGCGCAGCCGCGAGCACATGTCCATTCTGGCGGAGTATGCCGGCGAGCACGGTCTGGTGCTTACGATGGAAAGCCTGCGTCCCGAGGAGAGCAACCTTGTGACGACGGTTTCCGATGCGAAGCGCATGATTGACGAGGTCGCGAGCCCGTACTTACAGCCCATGGTTGATACAACCGCGATGGGCGTTGCAGGCGAGACGCTCGAGGACTGGTTTGCCGCCTTTGGTGATGGGGCAATTCACGAGATGCACTTTATCGACGGTGATCCGTATGGCCATCTGGTGTGGGGCGATGGCAAGCACGATATGGACGCCTTCGTTGCCACGCTCAACGCCCATGGTTTCGACGGCATGCTGGGCCAGGAAATCACGGACGGTCGTTACTATGATGACCCGGCGGCGGCAGATGCCAAGAACATGGCCGCATTCGAGAAATATCTGATTGACTAAAACAACTATCGGCCACGCAACCAACGTCATTGATTGTGGACCAAACAAGAAAGGAACTGGATATGAACGCACACGACCTGATCAAAGAGGCAATTGCCGAGAAGGGCAAGTTCGACAGCGTCTACTGGATTGCTTGCGGTGGCTCCATGATCGATTTGATCCCGGCTCATGAGCTTCTGCAGCGCGAGGCAACCACCTTCACTTCGTATATCTATACGGCTCGCGAGTTTGATATCATGCGCCCGCGCCGCTTGGGTGAGAAATCCCTGGTCATTGCTTGCAGCCACAGTGGCAACACCCCCGAGGTCGTCGAGGGCTGTGAGATTGCCCTTGCTGCCGGCGCTACGGTGATCGCCCAGACCGACAACGCTGGATCCAAGATTGACTCCGGCAAGTGGACCACGTGGGTCTACCCGTGGGGCGAGGGCGTGCCGCAGGCCGAGGTCCCCGCTGGCATTTCGCTGTCGCTTGCGGCCGAGCTGCTCGATCAGCAGGAGGGCTACGCCGATCTTGCCGATATGTATGCCGGTATTGCTGAGATGGATAAGATTCTTCCTCCGGCACGCGAGAAGGTAAATGCCGAGCTGGGCGATCGTTTTGCCAAGCTTTGCCAGGAGCACGAGTTCTTCTACATTCTGGGCAGCGGTCCCAACTTTAGCCAGACCTACGGTTTCGCTATCTGCTCTCTTATGGAGATGCAGTGGCAGCACTGCAGCTACATCCACTCTGCCGAGTACTTCCACGGCCCCTTCGAGGCTACTCAGGATGGCGTTTTTTACTTCCTGCAGATGGGCTCCAGCGAGTGCCGTGCTATGGACGAGCGCGCCCTGGCGTTCCTTAAGACGCATACCGATACGCTGATGGTGCTTGATGCCAAGGAGTACGGTATGGAAGCCGTGCCGGCGAGCGTCCGTGCCTATCTGGACCCGGTGCTGTTCTACGCCATGAACTGCGAGCTGCGCGCCGCACGCGGCAAGGTGTTTGATCACGATCCCGATTTCCGCCGCTATATGGGTGTTGTCGAGTACTAGAAGGGGCAAAGGCCATGGCATTTAACGTTAACGCGCTCGGATTTGGCGACAACGTCGTCGATCGCTACGAGCATATCCACACCATGTATCCCGGCGGCAATGCGGTGAACTTCGCCGTTTATGCCAAGAAATGCGGTGCCGCACGCTCTGCATACATGGGCATTTTTGGCAATGACGCCGCTGCCGAGCATGTCATTGCAAGCCTCGAGGATGAGGGTATCGAGCTTGACAAGTGCGAGCAGATGATTGGCGAGAACGGGGCGGCTCGCGTGACCGTCGTTGACGGTGACCGTGTCTTCCTTGGCTCCAACGAGGGCGGTATCCGTGGCGATGCGCGCTATGTCCTTGATCGCTTTGACCTTGCGTACATGAAGCAGTTCGATGTGGTTCATTCGGGCAACTACTGCTTTACCGAGCGCGAGCTGCCCAAGTTGAAGGCTGCGGGCGTCACGGTCTCTTTTGACTTTTCGGACGACTCCACCGACGAGTACTACGAGCAGATTGCGCCCTACGTCGATTTCGCTTTCTTTAGTGCGGCGGATGCCGCGAGCGAGGACGAGATTCGCGAGCGTCTGGCATGGGTGAAGGGTCTGGGTCCGCGTTTTGTGTCGGCTACGGCGGGCGCCGAGGGCTGCATTGCTTACGACGGCGAGCGTTATTACCGCCAGCTGGCTAAACCGGTGACGGACATGAAGGACACCATGGGGGCGGGCGACTCGTTCCTCACCTCGTTTTTGATGTGCTATCTCGATTCCGTCAAGCGTGGTGAGGATGGCGCCGAGGCCATCGAGCGCGCGCTCGACTTTGCTGCTGGGTTTGCTTCGACCGTGTGCGGCATGGAAGGTTCTTGGGGCCACGGAGCACCAATCGTCGAATAGCCGAGCGGTCCCGGGGAGGTGCGGGTGCCTCCCCGGGACTCGGTGTGCAAAAAATGCCAAATATGAGTACTGTGACTAATTTAGTCGCAGCAAAATCAACCCCTTCAGATGTGATTTGAGCGTCTGGAGGGGTTTAAGATTTGCGAAAACGCAGGATGAATGACTGTAAAAGCTTTAATTAGCGGACAATCGAGGATTATTCTGGCGGTTGGGAAGTTAAAAGTAATGTATCCATTCCGGTAGCAGTACTCATATTTGGCATTTTTTGCCCACAGGGGTTAGCGAAGGTCAAATACAGAGCGCGCATTTGCTAAAACTGCCGACTCAATGTGCTTAGCGTCACAGTTTTTGAGTGAGGCAATGCGCATCGAGGTCCTTGTGAGCGATCTGATGAGCGACTGTGCGCTTGTTTCTGTGTTTGGCTCGGCTGGCGCATCGGTCTCGAGCAGTAGACGGTCGAGTGGAATCTGTCGGGCATATTCGCGTCCACGTTTAGACGCAAGCATGCGTTCGTTGACGGAAAAACTACAGCCCGCATTACGCGCGCGGGCGAGTTCGTCCGAAGTGCCGCTAAACCAGTGGAAGATGATAGCGGGGGAGTCGGAGTTTGGGATGAGTAGTCCATGCGATTCGAGGACGTCCAGTACGGCTCCTGCTGAACGAACGGCGTGAATTGATATCACTCGCCCGGTAAGAGGATGCTGCACGAGTGTATCGCAGAGCCAGTCAAATGCCTGTATTTGTAGCGGCTCACTTAAGGCAAAACGAGCGGAAAAGTCAAGTCCGACTTCGCCGATGTAGCGCTCTTGGGCAGCAAACTCGCAAAGCAGGTTGACTTCGGCGGGACCGCAGCGGCCGTCGGCGAGCCACCAGGGGTGAAGCCCAACGCCGGCGATGATGCTTGGTTGGCGACGGGCGCGCTCGTTTGCGGCCGAAAAGTCGCGTGGGTCGACCCCGCAGTCAAAGAGCCCCAGACCCGACGCCGCCGACTCACTGGCTGCAGCATCGGGGCCGAGCATCAAATCAAGATGACAATGCGTGTCAAAGAATTGCGGTTCCATCGCAGGACATTCTGCTAGTCCAGGCGTTGGCCGTCGGCGCGTACGCGCTCGGTGCCGCGCCCGCTGATCTGGCGGATAACCTCGCCGGCAATCATCTGACCCATGATGGGCGGCATAAAGCTGGCGGTACCCAACTCGGTACGCTCGTGGATGTTGGACGGGTCGCGGGGTTGGGTCTTAACCGATTCCTCGCAGCTAAACAGCACGTGCAGACTCTTGATTCCGCGCTTCTTACATTCTTTGCGCATGATGCGGCTCATGGGGTCACGTACCGTATCGAAAATGTCGGCAAAGCGGAGGCACTCGGGATGGAGCTTGTTGGCCCCGCCCATGGAGCTAACCAAACGAATGTCGTGGTCCTGAGCATATTTGGCAATGGTGAGCTTGGCCGAGATGGTGTCGATGGCGTCGACGACGTAGTCGAGCTTGCCGTCCGTCTGCTCCAAAACGCTCGCGAAGAACTCGTCGATGTTGTCGCTCAGCAGGTATTCGGTGCGTTTGATAACGGTGGCGGTGGGATTGATGTCGTGGATCATGGCTTCCATAACATCGACCTTGCGCTTGTCGATGGTGCTGTGAAAGGCGATAGCCTGGCGATTGATATTGCTGGGCGCGACGATGTCCTTGTCCAGAATGACGAAATGACCAATGCCGCCGCGGGCGAGTGCCTCGCAGCAGTTGGAGCCCACGCCTCCGCAGCCGAGCACCAACACCGTAGCATCGGCGAGCTTATCGAGTGCCTCGCGGCCCATGATGATCTCGAGCTTGGTGTCGCGTGTCTCGACGAGGGCGGCAGCGGTTTCGGTCATAGACATCCTCCGATGGGGAAGCGAATCGTGTTTTAGCTATCGCCATTATAGGTGTTATCGCGATTCCATTTGAGCCCTTGGGCTTGTTGAAATGGGATCGGGGTTCGCATAAGATTGAAGCAGATGGCACCCGTTGCAGCGGGTTGGCCAACTCAAAAACACGTTTGTAGCGTGAGAAGTGGCCGTCTTCGCATTACGCGGAGGCGGCTATTTTTTTGAGTACAAGATTAGATAGTTAGACAAACATCTAAATATCGAGTATAGTGTGCGCGTCATGAGAGATGATGAGAGGAGGTCTTATGCCGGGAGAGGGTTTTAAGGCGCTTGCCGATCCAACGCGACGGCGCATTTTGGAGTTGCTGCGCGAAGGCAATTGCACGGCGGGGGAGCTTGCCGAGCATTTCGATATCAGTAAGCCGTCGCTGAGCCATCACTTGGCGACGCTCAAAAACGCCGGGTTGGTGACCGACGAGCGCCATGGCCAAAACATCGTATACAGCTTAAACACCACCGTCATGCAGGATTTGATTGGCTGGTTTATGGGTTTTACAAACACGGAAGGTGATAAGGATGAATAACGAAAACAAGGGCATTCACCCCACGGGGGTATCGTCGCGCGTGTGGATTGCGCTGGTCGCTCTGTGCGTCGCCAATGTCGTAGCGCACCTCATGGTGATGCCGAGCTTGCCTGCGCAGATTCCCACGCACTGGGGCGCGAACGGCGCCGTCGACGGTTGGGGTCCTAGCTGGATGGCCTCCGCGCTCGGCGTGCTGCCTCTGGCGCTTCTCGCAATGTTCTGCGTGGTGCCGCGCATCGACCCCAAAGGTGAGGCATATCGAACCTCGGGCAAGTTCTACCAGGGCTTCGTAATCGCCTTCACCTTGTTCATGTGCGCCATAAGCTGGCTGGGAGAGCTTACGGTCTGGGGCGTGGTGCCGGCGGTCGGTTCGGTTAACGTGCTGATTTCCGGTGTTGTCGGTTTGCTGTTCATCGGCGTAGGCAACTACTTGCCGCGTGTGAAGCAGAACTATACGCTCGGTATCAAGACACCCTGGGCGCTTGCCGATCCCGAGAACTGGCGCCGTACGCAGCGTTTTGGCGGCGCCTGCTTTATGGTGCTGGGTATTGGCCTGATTGTGATGGGCGTGGCAGGCAGCGTGCTTTCGAGTGAAGTCGTCGCCGCGGTGATTGCGGTTCTGGCGTTTGGTTCGGTCGGAGCCATCTACGTCTACTCGTATCTGCTGTGGCGCAAATCGCAGCGAGCCGCTCGTTAAGGTTGCGGAAAACTAGCGTACGCAGTTCATAGTATGTTCCGGGGGACTTTTCCCAGGTAGTATTAGGGGGTATGGGCAACCATGCCCCTTTTTCGTTACGTTTCAGAGCTGGTTCCCTCATTTCGTTTCCACTAAAGCGAATCAAGAATAGGGAAACAGCAGGTAGAAAGGATAAAACAGGCAAATGGCAGAGTTTATCTACCAGATGTATCAGGCTCGCAAGGCCCATGGCGACAAGGTAATCCTTGACGACGTGACTCTGAGTTTCTACCCTGGCGCCAAGATCGGCGTTGTGGGTCCCAACGGCATGGGTAAGTCGACCCTGCTCAAGATCATGGCCGGCATCGAGGAAGTTTCCAACGGCGATGCCAGGCTTACCCCCGGCTACACCGTGGGTATCCTGCAGCAGGAGCCGCCGCTCGACGACGACAAGACCGTCATCGAGAACGTGCGCATGGCATTTGGCGACATGATCGCCAAGGTCGATCGCTTCAACAAGATCGGCGAGGAGATGTGCGACCCGGATTGCGACATGGCCGCCCTCATGGCTGAGATGGGAAAGCTCCAGGACGAGATCGACGCCGCCGACGGCTGGGATATCGATTCCAAGCTCGGCCAGGCCATGGACGCCCTGCAGCTGCCCGATTCCGACATGCCGGTCAACGTGCTTTCCGGCGGCGAGCGCCGCCGCGTGGCCCTGTGCAAGCTGCTGCTCGAGGCTCCCGACCTGCTGCTGCTCGACGAGCCCACGAACCACCTGGACGCCGAGTCGATCCTGTGGCTCGAGCACTTCCTGCACAACTACCAGGGCGCGGTGCTTGCCGTCACGCACGATCGCTACTTCCTGGATAACGTTGCCGAGTGGATCTGCGAGGTCGACCGCGGTCACCTTTATCCCTACAAGGGCAACTACTCCACGTATCTGGAGACCAAGGCCGCGCGTATCGAGGCACAGGGTAACCGCGATGCCAAGCTCGCCAAGCGCATGGAGGCCGAGCTCGAGTGGGTACGCAGCTCGCCCAAGGCTCGCCAGGCCAAGAACAAGGCCCGTCTGGCTCGCTACGAGGAGATGGAGGCCGAGGCCCGCGCAAGCCAGAAGCTCGACTGGACCGACATCCGCATTCCCGTTGGACCGCGTCTGGGCAACAAGGTGCTCGAGGCCCATCACCTGCACAAGGAGTTCGATGGCCGTGTGCTCATCGACGACCTTTCTTTCACCCTGCCGCGTAACGGCATCGTGGGCGTCATCGGCCCCAACGGTGTGGGCAAGACTACGCTCTTCAAGACCATCGTGGGCCTGGAGCCGCTGACTTCGGGCGAGCTCGAGGTGGGCGAGACCGTCAAGATCTCCTATGTCGATCAGAACCGTTCTGGCATCGACCCCGACAAGAACCTGTGGGAGGTCGTCTCGGATGGCCTGGACCACATGATGGTCGGCGAGACCGAGGTCCCCAGCCGCGCGTACGTGGCGAGCTTTGGCTTTAAGGGCCAGGACCAGCAGAAGCGCGCTGGCGTACTCTCCGGTGGCGAGCGCAACCGTCTGAACCTGGCGCTCACGCTCAAGCAGGGCGGCAACCTGCTGCTCCTCGACGAGCCCACGAACGACCTCGACGTCGAGACACTGTCCTCGCTCGAGGCGGCGCTGCTCGAGTTCCCGGGCTGCTCGGTGGTCATTAGCCACGATCGTATGTTCCTGGACCGCGTCGCCACGCACATTCTGGCGTGGGAGGGCACCGACGAGAATCCGGGCAACTGGTATTGGTTCGAGGGCAACTTTGAGGCCTATCAGGCCAACCGTATCGAGCGCCTGGGTGAGGACGCAGCCCAGCCGCATCGTATTCACCGTAAGCTGACGCGCGACTAGATCGTTACGCGGTTTTCCAAACCGCGTAACTGCTCGACGCTGCGCGGGTCGCAAGCACCCCATCTTGCCGTTCAAGCCGTCGCTCGCGTACCGAAGTACGCGTCGCTCCTCTTTCACGGCAACCTGGCGCACTTGCGGTCCGCTCGCTGTTGGTTACGCAACATCAACAAATAAAAACGGCTCAAATCCTGATTTGGATTTGAGCCGTTTGTCGTTACTGCTCGGGTTCTTCGACTTTATCGATGGCCCAGGTGGATCCGAGGCCACCGGTGGTGTTGCGGCGGATGCGCACGGTAACCTCGCGGCGCTCGCCGGCCTGCGTGTAGCGCAGGGGGAAGCTTGCGCGGTTTCGCGCGGCCTCGATGGTACCGCGCTCGCGGGCGATCCAGTAGTACTCGCCGACGATGCCGAGGGTATCGGCGCCGTAGGGGAGATAGGTCGACAACTGGTGCAGAAGCGGGCCGGGGCAGAAGACCTCGGTTGCGAAATCGACGGGGAAGTCCTCGGGGATGGCGGGCGCTGCAGGTG
>UQMM01000015.1 GCA_900542165.1 uncultured Collinsella sp.
CTGGTGATCTCCGCCTTGAGAGGGCGGCGTCCTAAACCGCTAGACGAACGGGCCACATGACATCTGCACTGCCGTGCTGCGAGGAAATATATTACGGGACAAAAAACGTCAGCGCAAGAAGAAATTCCAAATTGCCGAAAAATTGTCGGCAGGTTATGGAACACACAGGTAAACTGGGTAGCTAATTCAAGTTGAGATGGACCAAAAGAGCTTCGCGCTCGTTGGGGATGTTGTCTTCGATCACGGCGTCGAGGGCGGAGTTGAGTAGCTGCCCCAGTTCCGGCCCGGGCTTGACTCCGGCACGGATCAGGTCGCCGCCGTTGATGGCGAGCATCTTGAGCGTATAGGGCTCCCCCGCCTTCAGCAGCTCGTGCGCCATCGCGCGCATCTCCTCAATCGTCTCAACGTAATAGAAGCACGACGGGGCCTTGCCGAGCGTGTCGGCACGCTTAAGATCCATGAGCTCGTCCATCAAACGCGGCGTGTCGACGCCCTCGCCCGAAAGCGCGCGCATCATATTGAGCAGGCAGGAGCGCTCGGGGCGCAGCGGCTTGTCGTGATATTTGATGAGCAGGCACACGTCGCGCACCAGGTCGTGCGAGAGCGCCAGGCGATCCATAATGACGCGCGCTTTCTTGGCGCCGAGCTCGGGATGACCGTAGAAGTGTCCGCTGCCGGCGTGATCGACCGTGAAACACTCGGGCTTGGACACATCGTGCAAAAACGCCGCCCACATAAGGCTCGACGAGGGCGCGACGCCGTCACACAGCGCGAGCTCCCCCGCCACCGTAAGCACACGGGCGATATGCTCGTAGACGTTAAACGCATGATAGACACTGCGCTGATCAAACCCGCGACCCGCTGCCAACTCGGGCACGGCGGCGCAGATGAGCTCGGGGTAGCGCAGCATCGCGTCTCCCCCATGACCGGTCGAAAGAATGCCCTCGAGCTCAATACCCACACGCTCGCGCGCCACGGCGTCGAGCAGCGGCGCGCACTCGGCAAGCGCTCGCTTAGTCTCGGGCTCAATCATAAAGTCCAGGCGGCAGGCAAAGCGCACCGCACGCAACATGCGCAGGGCGTCCTCGTTAAAGCGACGCTTGGGATCGCCGACAGCGCGAATCAGCTTGCGCTCCAAGTCACCCTGGCCGTCGTAGCGGTCGACAAGCCCGCGCTCGGGATGCCAGGCCATGGCGTTGACGGTAAAGTCGCGGCGCGCCAGATCGTCCTCGAGCGAGGCGGCACGCTCCACACTCTGGGGATGGCGACCATCGGTGTAAAAGCCATCCAAACGGTACGTGGTGACCTCGATACGCTCGCCATCGGAAATAGCCGTGATTCCGCCAAATTTAATGCCAGACTCCACAACCGCGATGCCGGCGGCCTCGAGCGCCGCCTTGGACTCCTGCCACAGGCCGCTACAGCACATATCAACATCGTGGCTGGGGCACCCCATCAGGGCGTCGCGCACCCAACCGCCCACGTACCAAGCCTCAAGACCAGCCGCCTCAAGCGCGCGTAGGACGCACAGGGACGCATCGGACGGTTGATTACCGTTGAGCGAAACATTGCACATGCCTATGGCCTCCTGCACTTGTGAGCGTTAATCGATGGTTCTCAAGAAGTCTAACAAGAAACGAGAAAGCGCGCACACGCAATCGCGTCGTCAATTCCATAAAACGAGACAGCAGACGCCATATGCGTTCAGCGAGCAAAAAACACCCGCCTCGGAGATCCAAAGCGGGTGTTCGGCAGCGATTTTTCGATGCGGCTAGCAGACCTGACGAACCTCGATGTGCTTCTTATATTCGTCCACCTTGGCAAAGTCGCCCAGGCCCGGGCACTCGACCACGTTGGCGCCGGTGGCCATCGACAGACGGAGGGCATCCTCGACGCGCTCGGGAGCGTCGTGCCATACGGACAGGAAGGCAGCGAGCGAGGAATCGCCGGCGCACACCGTCGACAGCAGCTTGACGTCGAAGGTGCGATTGGCAAACCAGATGTGCTCGCCGTTGGAGAAGTACGCACCGGCGCCACCGAGGGTCAGCAGCACGTTCTTGGCGCCCTTAGCGTGCAGCTCGGCCATAGCGCCCTTGACGGACTCATCGTCGCCACCGCTCACCTTAATGCCAAAGATGTCGAGCAGCTCGTCGTCATTGGGCTTGATCAGCAGCGGCTCCATGGCAATGAGGTCTGCCAGCTGATGGCTCGAGATGTCGAGGACGAACTCGGCCCCCTTGGCCTTGACGCGGCGCAGGACCTCGGCCAAGAAGCCCTCGGAAGTGTTGGGAGGCAGCGAGCCGCTGATGACCAGGCAGGTCATGTCATCGAGCGAATCGATGAGCTCAAACATCTCCTGCTCGTTGGCCTCGTTGATGGCGGCACCGGCGTTGACCATGTTGTACTCGGTGTCGGGTCCGGCATTGAGGAACACGTTGACGCGCGTGATGCCGTCGGTCCAAACGGGCTTGACGGGCACGCCCAGGGCCTCGGCGCCCTTAACGATAAACTCGCCCGAGAAGCCGGCGAAAAAGCCCAGGATCGTGGTGTCGACACCGTAGTGATCGAGGGTGAACGAGACGTTGAGACCCTTGCCGTTGGGCGTGTAGACGGCGTTACGGGTACGCGTGACGGTGTTGGCAGCAAGGCCGTCGCAGGCGATGTTGTAGTCAATGGCGGGATTTGCAGTGAGCGTGTAAATCATGAATGTTCCTTTCACGAAGTAACGTGTTAATGAAAGTATATTCCACCCAACGGTAAAAGGCTAGGACAACTCGGTGAACGGTGTGGAAGCGATGAAGTACGGCAGAGCATCTCTCTCCAATAACGGAACAAAAAAGGCGCCCCGGCCGAAACCGGGGCGCCGCATGCGCACGAATATGTCGCGTTTCGATTACTGACGATCGAGCTTGCGGACAGCAACGCGCTTGCTGTACTCGTCGACGTGACCGAAGTCGCCGATGCCGACGGACTCGGCAACGTTGGCGCCGGTGGCCATAGCGAGCTTCATGGCCTCCTCGACGTTGTCGCGATCCCTGTACCACTTGTGCAGGAACGCAGCGAGGGTGCAGTCGCCGGCGCAGACAGAAGAAACCAGCTTGATGTTGAACTCACGCTTGGCGTACCAAATATCCTCGCCGTTGGAAAAGTAAGCGTCGCCGCGGCTACCACGGGTGAGCAGCACGTTCTGAACGCCAGCGTCGTGAGCCATCTTCATGGCAACGCGGACCTCGTCGTCGGTGTCGACCGGCACGCCGAAGATGGCCTTCATCTCGTGATGGTTCGGCTTGATGAGCAGCGGCTTCTTGTGAGCGAGCTCCTTGAGCTTGTCGGAGGACAGGTCCAGGACGACGTCGGCGCCACGAGCCTGAGCGTGCTCCATGACCTGAGCCAGGAAGTCGGGCGTAGCTTTGGGAGGCACGGAGCCGGAAACGATCAGGCACTCGAGATCGCCCGCGGTGTCCAGGATGTTGTAGAGCTCCTCCTGGTGCTGCGGCGTAATAGGAGCACCCGGGTTCAGGATGCCGTACTCGTGCTGGCCATCGTTGACGTAGGTGTTAATGCGCGTGATACCGTCGGTCCAGACCGGGCGGCAGAGGCAACCCAGGTTCATGACCTCCTCGACGATGAACTTGCCCGTGAAGCCAGCGAAGAAGCCGAGCGCGACGGTGTCGACGCCCATCTTCTTAAAGGCGAAGGACACGTCGAGGCCCTTGCCGTTAGCCGTGTAGCTGGCCGAGCCGGTGCGGACGTTCTCGTCGGGCTCGAGCGGAGAGCTCGAAACCGTCATGTCGACAGCCGGGTTAGCGGTTAGCGTGTAGAACATTTACAGTACCCCCTGTATATGTGAGGGCCGCGTGGCCGGCCCATTCCAACCACGCGGTTACCTCTGATACCAAATTAGCGAGCTGCGGACTCGAGCAGTGCCTTGACCTCGGCGGCGGTGTTGCAGGCGAGTGCCTTCTCGGCGAGCTCGTCGCACTCGGCCTTGGTCCACTGGCTGATGGTCTTGCGGGCGCGCAGGATCGACGGAGCGCTCATCGAGAACTCCTCCAGGCCCCAGCTGATCAGCAGCGGCTCGAGCAGCGGATCGGCAGCGGCCTCGCCGCACATACCGACCATGATGCCGGCCTTCACGCCGCTCTCGATGATGTTCTTGAGCGAGCGGAGCACGGCGGGATAGTAAACCTGGTACAGGTTGGAGATGGTGTCGTTACCACGGTCGGCGCACATGGTGTAGCCGATCAGGTCGTTGGTGCCGATGGAGAAGAAGTCGGCGACCTCGGCAAGACGGTCTGCGAGCAGCGAAGCGGCGGGCGTCTCGACCATGATGCCGACCTCGATGTTCTCGTTGAACTTGCGACCCTCTTCGGTCAGCTCGGCCTTGCACTGCTCGACGAGCTCCTTGACAGCCAAGACCTCCTCGACGCAGGTGACGAGTGGGATCATGATCTTGACGTCACCGAAGGCGCTAGCGCGCAGCAGAGCGCGGAGCTGGACCTTGTACTGGTCGGGATTGGCCAGGCAGTAACGCACGGCGCGGAAGCCCATGAAGGGGTTGTCTTCCTTGACCATATGCAGATACGGAATCTCCTTGTCGCCACCCACATCGAGCGTGCGGATGATGACCGGAGCACCCTTGAGCGCGCTGGCGACCTTACGGTAGGCGTTGAACTGCTCCTCCTCGGAAGGAAGCTCAGCAGAGTCCATGAACAGGAACTCGGAGCGGAACAGACCGATGGCCTCGGCGTCGTGATCGAGCGCGTTGGGCACGTCATCGGGGTTACCGATGTTGCAGGCGATGATCTTCTTGATGCCATCGGCAGTCACGGACGGCTTGCCACGGAAGGCCTCGAGGGCCGCCTTCTCGGCAGCGAAGGCCTCGGCCTTGGCGGTATAGGCAGCGAGCGTCTCCTCGTCGGGATCGGCCTCGACGATACCCTTGCCACCGTCGACGACAACGGTCATACCGTTGCGCAGCGCGGTGCAGCTGTTGGAAACCGAAAGGACAGCCGGGATCTCGAGGGCGCGCGCGATGATCGCGGAGTGCGACGTGCGGCCACCGGTCTCGGTGACGATGCCGGCAACGTGGGCCTTATCGATCGTGGCGGTCATGGACGGCGTGAGGTCGTGCACGACAACGACGGTGTTCTCGGGCAGGACGGAAAGGTCGACGACCTCCTTGCCCAGCAGCTCGGCCAGAATACCGGTGCGGATGTCGGCGATGTCGGCCGCGCGCAGACGGAACATCTCGTCGTCCATGGACAGGAACATGTTCTCAAACATGGTCGAGGTGTCCATGAGCGCCTGCTCGGCGCAGGTACCGCCGTCAATGGCGGCGTTGATGGCGTCAGTCATGCCCGGGTCCTGAGCCAGGACAATGTGTCCGCTCATGATCTCGGCCTCGGCCTCGCCCACCGTCTCCTTCATATGGTCGGCCTGAGCCTGGGTCTTCTCGCAGAAGACCGAAAGAGCGGACTGATAGCGCTCCTTCTCTGCTGCCGAATCAGCAACCTCGTGCGGCTCAAACGTCAAGTCGGGATCGACGGCGACCATGACGGTGCCGATACCGATGCCCTCGGAAGCGTTGACTCCCTGATACATTCCCATTCCTCTCTCCGTGTCATGTGATAAAGCGTTTTGCCATATCCATGACAAAAGAGCGCAGCTACCTTACAACAGGTCACTGCGCCCCCAAATATGAACTTAGTTGTTCAACATGCGACCCGTTTGAGTTCTACTCGCCAAGACCGCTCTTGATGAGCTCGATGGCAGCAGCCAGAGCCTCGGCCTCGTCGGCGCCGTCGCACTTGACCTCGACCTCAGTACCGCAGGGGATACCAGCAGCCATGAGGGCCATCGGGGACTTGCCGTTGACCTCCTTCTCGGGGGTGACGACCGTCACGTCACAGGCGTACTTGCCCATGGTGGAGGCGAACAGACCAGCCGGACGCATGTGCAGACCCTGAGGATTAACGAGGGTAGCCTTCTCAGAAACCATAGTTGACTCCTTTTTGTGTTTAACCCCTGTCATGCATGTGGCAGGAGTCAGATTCACGACGTTGTTTATATTAACTCACATCAAACGGTTTTTCATTATGTTTCGCACGAATTGTTGGACAGATGTCGTTCCTGTACGCTTGCCTGCCGGGCGGGGCGGTTAAGTTTGCTGCTCTACAGTCCTGCGCAAGACGAAAAGCACATTAAGTGCTTTCCTTTGCGTGCGGAACTCGCGACAAACTTAACCGCCCCGCCCGGCAGGCAAGCTGCGGAAACTCGGTCGGCTCAGAGCAATATCGTGTGAACGGAATTCTGGCTGAGGATCTGTTCGCGACAAAGACTCAATGGGCAGTTCCCTCTATGCCCTTCTGGAAGTTGCGGTGAAATAGGGACTGATTTTGCGGTTGAAACGTTTAAACAATCCCTATTTCACCGCACCTTACAGAAGGGAATGAAAAAAGGCGGGGGCTCCGAGTGGAGTCCTCGCCTTTGCTACAGGGGGCGATGGTATTCGCGTGTTGCGGGATTAGACCAGACGGGCGTTGATCGTCTTGGCGATCTCGGCGGCGTCGGTGGAACCCTTGACGGTGGCACGGAAGTCCTCGTCCATGAGCGCCTCGGCGACCTTGGACAGGATCTTGAGGTGCGTAGTGCCGGCCTGGGCACCGGGGATGAGCAGGGCGATAGCCACGTTGACGGGAGCGCCGTCCATGGTATCCCAACCGGTCACGCCGGACTCGTCCTTGACGACGATAACGGCAGCCTCGGTAATGGCATCGGACTTGGCATGCGGGATGGCGAAGCCCTCCATCATGCCCGTGGTGCCCTCGGCCTCGCGGGCCAGGAAGGCGTTCATCACGGCGTCGGCGTCGCTTGCGATACCGGCCTTGACGGCCTGGTTGGAAACGAAGCTCAGAGCCTCGTCACGAGAAGCGAAGTCCTCGGCGACAAAGACGTTCTCGACCTTCACGAAGTCAGCAGCCTCGGCCTTGGGGGCCTCGACGGCAGCGGCCTTGGGGGCCTCAACGGGCTTGGCTACAGGAGCGGCCTTCTGGTTCTTCTCGAAGTCGTACTTCTTGAAGGCCACGAACAGGATGCCACCGACCACAGCGCCGATGAGGATCGCGAGGACCCAAAGCGGACCGTTCTCGACAACGGGCAGGACCAGGAAGCCACCGTGAGGCGCCGGATCGTGAACGTTGAACATAATGGTCAGGATCGAAGCGATAGAGGAACCGAGCATCATGATGGGCATGACGGGCCAGATGTTCTTGGTCATGAACGGAATGGCGCCCTCGGTGATGTGGGTGCAACCAAGGATGAGGTTGACGACACCGGCGTCGTGATCCTCCTGGCTGAAGTACTTCTTGCCGACAACGACGGCAAAGGTGGTGATCAGCGGCGGAACGATGCAGGCGGCGGAGACGGCAGCCATGAAGTTGGTGCCGAAGTTATAGGTATCGGTGCCAACACCGGCGGCCAGAGCCTCGGTGAGCATAGCGGTACCGGTGACGTAAGCAGCCTTGTTGACCGGGCCGCCCATGTCAAAGGCGCACATGCAGCCAATGGCAAGACCCAGGACAACGGCGCCAGAGGCGGACAGGCCCTTGAGGAAGTCCATCATGGCGGTGTTGATGGCAGCCATGGGGCCGGAAATGCCGAGCATGACCAGGCCGACGATAGCCGTCGAGAACAGCGGGTACAGGAAGATAGCCTTGAGGCCGTCCAGATTCTTGGGCAGACCGGCAAAGACCTTCTCGAGCAGCAAGATGACATAGCCGGCAAGGAAGCCGCCGACGATGCCGCCCAGGAAGCCGAAGCCCACGCCGGCGCCACCGGCATCGATCATGCCGGTCTCGGCGTTAACAGGCAGGCCCTGGATGGCGATCATACCGGCAACAAAGCCGGGGACGAGCGCCGGGCGCTTGCCGATGGATTCGGCGATGTAGGCGGAAAGCACCGGAACCATAAGGTTCATGGCGATGCCGCCGATGATCTTGAGCATCGCAGCAAAGCTGTTGTAGTCAGACGCCGTCGAATCGAAGGACGTAATGCCCCACAGGAACGAGACAGCGGTCAGAACACCACCAGCAACAACGAAGACCAGCATGTGGCTGACGCCGTTCATGAGGTGCTTGTAGATGACGTGGCCGATGGACTCCTTCTCCTCGACCTCATCCTCGACATCGGCAGCGGCTGCAACCGTGCTGTCGCCCTTGGCGGCGAGCGCGCGGTCAATCAGCTTACCGGCGGCCTCAACGGACAGGGCCTTGGAAACACCAACGGAAACCATGGGCTTACCGGCGAAACGCTCAGCCTGGACATCCTTGTCGGCTGCGACGACGACGGCCTTGGCACCAGCGATCTCACTCTTGGTGAGCTCGTTCTCGACACCGACCTGGCCATGAGTCTCGACCTTAATGGTCAGACCGCGCTCGGCAGCTGCCTTCTCCAGCGCTTCCTTCGCCATGAAGGTGTGCGCAATGCCGGTCGGGCAACCGGTGGCGGCGATGATGTCAAACTTAGCCATGTGTCCCTCCTTCTTGAGTACAGCGCCCGCGGGCGCTCCCCTACACGCGCTTCGATGCGCGTTTTTCCACAACTGAAAGATACCAACCTACCGTCCGCGTGAGAAGAGGCAAGGTGCAATTCTCCGGTGAAAGGTTCTTTCATAACCGTAAACGGTAGGTGAAAGTTTACCATCAACACTTGAAACGGCAAGGTGTATCTTGTAATTGGAAATGCCCGTATACTATGGCATTGCAAATCAAATTGGATTTTCATGCCAACCAGGAGCCATCCATGACCGATAGTAGCAAGAGCGCACTTTCCCTCATAAGCACCCATCAGGGATACAGCGAGTCCGAGCAGCGCATTGTCGACTATATATTGGAGCACCAGTCCGAGGCGCCGCGCCTCACGGCCGCTCAGCTCTCACGCGCCGCCGCCACGTCCGAGGCGACCGTTTCGCGCTTCTGCCGCAAGCTTGGCTTTGGTAGCTTCCGCAGCTTTCAGTTTTCGTTGGCGAGGGATTTGGAAAGCCAGCGTAACGAGGGCCTGACTGACGAGGTCTCGCTCGACAATATGGAGCAGAGCCTCAAGAATATCCTGGCTGCCAAGGTGAGCGAGCTTAATGCGACCATCGACGGGATCGACCACGATACGCTGGCGGCTGTTGTGCATGCCCTTAAGCATGCAGGGGTTATTGAGTTTGCAGCTGTGGGCAATACGAACGCGGTCGCGCTCGATGCGACGTTTAAGTTTTCGCAGCTGGGCCTGCGCTGCATGGCGAGCACCATTAGCGAGACATCAATCGGCTTTGCGCTCACGTTACGCCCGGGTGACGTCATCGTGCTTATCTCAAACTCCGGCAAATCGCGCCGATTGAATCGCATGGCAAAAGCGGCTCGCAACTGCGGCGCAACCGTAGTCGTCATCAGCAGTGACAGCAAATCCCCACTCGCGCGCCTGGCAGACTACACTTTTAATACCGTCAACCACGAAGCGCTGCTGACGACAGGCGACTTTGCGTTCTCCAAGATCAGTGCCACGATGATCATCGAAGTCATCTACAACTTCCTGCTGCCCGAGATTGAAGACGCGCGTGAGCATATCAGCTACTACGAGGAGCTCATCCAGCCGGATAAGGTCGTTGAGTAGGTAGATTGGGGAGCCGATAGACGCCCCTCGCCACGAAATCCGCCCATCTACTACGTTTTAACCTCAAGCGCCAACCATACACCCAAAATAGAGAAAACCGCAGGCGTTCTACCTGCGGTTTTCTTTTTGCAATTCTTGGCGTGGTTGCCGATGCCCTGCCAAACGTAGTAGATGGACCCGTTTCGTGGCGGCCGGATTGGACATACATGTGGCGGCTCGGCCTAGGCACGCGCCTCCGCAAGCATCTGTTTGGCGTGCGCCAGGCTTGCCTCGGACTGATCGCCGCTCAACATGCGGGCGATCTCGGCGGTACGCGCTTCGCCGGTTACCTCGTCCAAATGCGTCTGGGGAACATCGCCCGGTTCCTTACTGACAACATAATGCTTGTCGGCCATGACGGCGACCTGCGCCAAGTGGGTTACGACAATCACCTGATGCGTAGCGGCGAGATCTGCCAGCACGCCCGCGAGCGCACGCGCCGTGGAGCCACCGACACCAGCATCGACCTCGTCAAACACCAGCGTATCGACACCGTCCGCGTTACCGAGGACAACCTTGCTTGCCAGCATGACGCGGCTGAGCTCGCCGCCCGACGCAATGCGGCGCAGGGGGCGTGGCGTCAAGCCGGCACCGCTGCGGTATAGCAGCTCGTAACTCGAAGGACCAACCGGCGTCCACTCAGCACGGGGAAGATCGCGCGACTCCCAGACGAGCTCGGCACTACCCATCTCCAGGCGAGCCATCTGGCGGCCAACCTCGCGACAGAAGCGCGGGGCCGCCGTATTGCGAGCGCGCTTAAGCGCCTTGGCGGCAGCAAACAGTTCGTGCTCCGCCGCGCCAAGCGCTTCACGCGCCATTTTGATCTGTTCATCGCCATCATCAACCAGCGAAAGCAGCTCTTGCGAGCGATCACGCATGGCAAAAACATCGTCCATGGTCGGACCCCACTGACGCAGCAGGCCCTTGAGGTCGGAATACCGCTCGCGCATGCGAGCGAGCTCGCGAGGATCGAAGGCGACCCCATCGCGATAGGCGCGCAGCTCGTTGGCACAATCCTCAAGCGAGATGCAGGCATCCGAAAGCGTCTCGGCAATGTCGCCCAGTTTGCGATCGACGGCAGCCATTCGGGAAAGCTCTGCCACGGCGCTGTTCACGGCATCGAGCGCTCCCCCTTCGGCGGCAAGCGATGCATGGGCATCGTTAGCTGTGGCAACCAGTACCTCGGCATGTTCGGAGCGCGGCAGCAATTCCTCGAGTTCCTCATACTCGCCCGGCTTAGGGTCGACCTCGCCGATGCGCTCGAGGGCAAAGCGCGCCTCCTCGACACGACTCCCCTGCGCACGCGAGGCCTCCTCAACGCGACGGACCTCCTTGGCAGCCGCGCGCGAGGCTTTAAAGCAAGCACGGTACTGCTCGAGTGCCTCGAGTGCCGGGCGCCCCGCCCAGGCATCGACCATGGCAACGTGATGCGCCGGGTCGAGGAGGCGCTGGTGCTCGTGCTGACCGCACAGATCCATCATCACGCCGACGCGCTCCGAAAGCTCGCGCACGCTGGCGATGCGGCCGTCAATCCTCACGCGGCTGCGGCCCTCGGCAGAAAGGCTGCGCTGGACCGTGAAGCCCTCCGTGTCGTGCGGGCCGTCAAACAGGCGTGCCTCGACGCTCGCCAGCGCCTCGCCCTCGCGCACCGTCGACGAATCCGCACGCTCGCCCAAAATAAGCTTAAGGGCCGAGAGCAGCGCGGTCTTGCCGGCGCCGGTCTCGCCTGTCAGGACAGTCAGGCCGGCACTCGGCACCAGCGTCGCCTCACGAATGAGTGCAATGTTAGAAACCTGCAGCTCATCGATCATGACGGACTCCGTAGAATACGCGGCTCACCGAGTTGTAAAAACTCTCGGGGCCGTAGTCGAGCAGCAGCACATCGCCTGGGCCTCGGCGCACGGCCACGCTCTCGACCGTGCCGTCGCAGGTAATAAACTGTCCATCGATAGCGATCGCCGGAACGCTCGGGCGATCATCGGACATAAAGATTTCGACGACATCACTCGGCGAAGTCAAGAAGGCACGGGCCTGAATGGTGTGCGGCGCAATGGGTACGCAGACCATACCCGTATAGTCGGGGCTCACAATGGGGCCACCTGCACTGAGCGCGTACCCCGTAGAACCAGTCGCCGTGGACACGACCACGCCGTCGCCACGCAGTCGATCGATATGGTGGCCCGACACCGTGATGTCGAACTCAACCATATCGGACAGGGGGCCGCGCGTGAGCGCCATGTCGTTGAGGGCGAACGTGCGCACGACATCCTTCGTGCCATCGTCGCGCACGGACACGATATCCGCGGCGATGGTGGCGCGACGGCTCACGTGCAGCTCGCCGGAAAGGGCGTCGCTCACGACCTGCAGAATGTCGCGCTCCTCGGGGCTCGCAGCAGTTAAAAAGCCCAGGTGACCATAGGAAAGACCGAGGATAGGAATCTCGCGATGGTTGAGGATGCGGGCAGCGCGCAGCAACGTACCGTCGCCGCCGAGCGTAATGACCAGATCGGAGCCGTCAATATCAGGCGTGCTTTGAATCTTCGATCGCTGGTCGGCAGCCCATGCGACCTCATAGCCCTGGCGCGTCAGCCAAAGCTCGAGCATCAGGCCGCTCTCAACCGCCTCTTGCTTGTAGTAATTGGGAACCAGAAAGACCTTCATAGCGTTGCAGCTTTCTCGCTCAAAACCGATACCTGGGATTGCAGCTCGTCTTGCGTGCGGTCGCCGGGGTCAAATCTCGTGCCGTACAGGAAAAACTCAACGTTTCCCTTGGCACCATGAATGGGCGACACGCACACATCGACCGGGAACAGCCCCTTGGCAGCAAAGAGTTCAACTGCCGCAACGAGTGTATCGCGGCGCACGGCGGGATCGGTCACAATGCCGCCCTCACCCACCAGCGCCGCCGGAGCCTCAAACTGCGGCTTTACAAGCGTGCAGAATGCACCCGTAGGCGCCAGGCACGCCAGCACCGCATCGATAATGTTCGCGATGCTGGTAAACGAGACATCACACACAGCCAGGTCGATGGCGCCGGCATAGCCAAGCTCAGGCAGCTGCGTCACGTTTGTGCGCTCATGCAGCGTCACGCGATCGTCCTGACGTAACGACCAATCGAACTGGGCGCGACCAACGTCCACCGAGACAACGGTCGCAGCTCCGCGCTTGAGCAGGCAATCGGTAAAGCCGCCGGTAGAGCAGCCCACATCCAGACAGGCAAGGCCCGTCGGATTGATACCAAACGTATCAAGCGCGCCTTCGAGCTTAAGACCGCCGCGGCCAACATAGGGAATGCGCCCCTTCACGTGCAACGGCAGGCCCGGGGTCACCTTAAGGCCCGGCGAAGTCAAGCGCTCGCCGCCACTCGAGACCAAGCCAGCCATAAGAGTG
The DNA here is from genome assembly GCA_900542165.1 of uncultured Collinsella sp. GTDB lineage: Bacteria > Actinomycetota > Coriobacteriia > Coriobacteriales > Coriobacteriaceae > Collinsella. The sequence continues at coordinate 13,090 of UQMM01000015.1, forward strand.
CGAAGGGCATCCGCGCGATCGGCGCAGATGCCCTGTGAAATCAGTTCGTCATCAAGACGCACGCGTTTCATGAATGCCATCAACCATTCGTATCCGGAGATGCGGCCTAGCTATCCTGGGATTCGTTTGCCGCATCCTCATCGTATTCCTGCTCGAGCTTGTCGGCCTCACGCGGCGTCAGCTCAAACTTGTCGACCATGTCGACCGCACGAGAGCCCAGCTCAATCGCCTCGTCAAACAGATCGAGCGAACGCTCCAAGGACGTATCCTTAGAGCGAACGGTAGCTATGATCTGGTCCAAGCGGTCCGAAATCTCGTCGAAGTTGCGGACGGAACCCTCTGGCATGGCTACTCCTCGACGGTACCGGTCTCGGCCTCGGCGACCTCAGCAGCGTCCACGTCCTCGGACAGCACGCCAGTCTCGGCCTGGGCAACCGCAACCTTTCCGGCAGCCTCGGCAGCCTGTGCCTCCTCGCGAGCGCGATCTTCGGCCAGCAGCTCCTGGTATAGGTCCTCGCCCGGCAGCTCCTCGCTGCGAGCGATCTTACCCAGCACGCCGTTGACGAACGACGCGGACTGGTCGGTGCCATAGGCCTTGGCAAGCTCGACGGCCTCGTTAATCACGATGGCGTCAGAGACCTCCTCGTCGGTGAGGAAACGCATCTCGTAAACGGCGATACGCAGCAGGTTGCGGTCGGCGCCGGGCATGCGCATAAGATCCCAGTTCTTGGCAACAGAGCGCAGAGCACAGTCGATGCGGTCGATATGCTCATAGGCACCGCGGCACAGCTCCAGCGCATAGGGGTCGAGGGGACCCTTCGAGATCAGGAAATCACCCTCGAGGACGCGCTCGAGCGGGCTGTCCGTGGCCTCGGCCTGGAACAGAAGCTGAAGCGCCTGACTGCGGGCAAGAGTACGCCCGCGATAAACCTTAAGGCTCAAAGGTTACTCCTTGGGGAAAACGAGGCCGTCGATGCAAACGTCAACGCGCTCGACCTCAACGCCAACCTGGGCATCGATGGCGGCGACCACTGCGGCGCGAACGGCCTCGGCGAGTTTCTTGAACGGATAGCCAAAGAACACCACGACACGCACAGTGAGTGCGAGCTTGTCGCCGACGACCTCGGCCTCGACCGCCGGCTCGGAAGCGGGGGCCTTGGACGAGAGCATCATGGAGACAAGGTTGGTGGCAAGGTCCTTGACGCCAACGGAGGCGATGCCCTCGACATCGGACACGGCGCGCGAGACGATGGCGGTCAGAACATCGGGCGAAATGCCGATGCCGTCAATCTTGATTTCCTGGGGCATGAATCCTCCTAGAAGAGTTGGTTGCTAGACGCGGGAGACGAACTTGCCGTCGCGGGTGTCAACCTTGATGACCTCGCCCTCATTGAGGTACATGGGGACCTGGATAACAGCGCCGGTGTCGATCGTGGCCGGCTTGGTGGAACCCTGGACGGTGTCGCCCTTAAAGCCCGGGTCGGTCTGGACGATAGTGGTCTCGATGAACATCGGCGGGGTCACGCCCATGAGCTCATCGTCGGCGAAGAGCAGCTGGCAGACGTCGTTCTCGCGCAGCCACTTGGAGTTCTCGCCCACCATGTCCTCGGGAACGGGAACCTGCTCATAGGATTCGTTGTCCATGAAGATGTAGTCGGTGCCATCGTTGTAGAGGTACTGGAACTCACGGGTGGTGAGCATGACGCTCTCGAACTTGGTGCCGGCGTTGCAGGTGTTCTCGACGACGCGGCCGCTCTTGATGTCGCGGGTCTTGTAGCGCACAAACGCGCCGCCCTTGCCCGGCTTGACATGCTGGAACTCGACAATGGTGTAGACCTTGTCCTTGATGCGGAGACCGAGGCCGTTCTTGAAGTCGGCGGTAGAAATGGTAGGCATAGCGACCTTTCTTGTTACGGGCAGAACGCACAAGCGTCCAAATTACATACGATGGAAATTATACACTTGCAGACGGCGCCTGCAGCGAGCGCATAAAAAGAGAACGCGGGACGTCCGAATCGATCCGAACGCCCCGCCCCAAACTATCTACCGAAGTAGACTAGCAATCGATAACGTGCAGGTCATGCGGGGTCTTAGTGAAGGGCTCGTAGCCGTTCTCGGTGACCACGCCGTAGTCCTCCAGGCGCACGCCGCCCACGCCGGGCAGGTAGACGCCGGGCTCCATGGTGATAACCGAGCCGACCTCGATGGTGTTCTTGCTGCGGTTGAAGTTGGGCAGCTCGTGGATGTCGATACCGACGCCGTGGCCCAAGCCATGGTTATAGTAATCGCCATAGCCGGCATCGCCGATGATCTTCTTGGAGAGCTTAAAGATGTCGTTGCCCTCGACGCCCGGATGGATGGCGGCGACGCATTCCTCGTGCGTGCGGCGCACGAGTGCGTACAGGTCGACTTGCTCCTGCGTGGGCTCGCCCATCACGACGGTGCGTGTCATGTCGGAGCGGTAATCACAGTAGCCCGCGCCGTAATCCATAAGAACGAAATCGCCCTTCTCGATCACGCGGTCGCTCGGCACGGCATGCGGGTTGGCGGTGTTGGGACCGCTCGCCACGATGGAGCCGAAGGCAAGGCTATCGGCGCCGTTGGCGAACATAAAGTTCTCGAGCTCGTTGCGAACCTGCTTCTCGGTCATACCAGGCTTAATAAAGCCGAGCATGTGCTGGAAGGCGGCGTCGGTGATCGACTGCGCATGGCGCATGAGCTCGATCTCCTCAGCGTCCTTAATGGCGCGCATCTTGCGAATGTCGGCATGCATCAGCGGCAGCATGCAGGCGACGGAACGATCCTCCAGACCACGCTGAATACCCTGATAGAAGTTGATCTGCATGTCGTCCTCGACAGCGCAGACGCGGCACTTGTTGGCCGCGATTTTGCCGGCGACCCAACCGGGGATGGTGCCCTCGTCCATGTCGTAGACCCAAGGGCTGCCGGCGGGCGTGTTCTCCTCAAAGCTGTTGAGGTAGCGCGAGTCGGTGTGGAACAGGCACTGGTCGGCCGTAATAAACGCAGCGTGCGGAAACTCGAAGGTGTAGTCGAAGACGCCTTTCACGCCCGTAAGCCAACGAAGGTTGGCCTCGTCGCGTACCACGATGGCGTCGTAGCCACGCTCGGCCATAAGGGCACGGACACGCTCGATACGACCGGCGGGACCGGCAGCAAACTCAGACATGCAGATTCCTTTCTTGTTGTCTCTAAAAAGACGGGACGGGTCTCAACCGAACGACGGAATCGCATGCGATCCGCAACCGATTGGAAACCCGCCCCTCAACATGATACGAAAGACGATGGATGTCAATAAAACTTAGAGAAGTTCTTTGCGAGAAGCCAAGTAGGCGTGAGCATGGCGCTCAAGAACCTCGTCCTCAACGTTCGTTAGGCGAATGGCGCCGAGTGCCGCGGGCAGCGGCAGCATGCTGCGGTTTGAACGCGCGAACTGCTGCCTGCGGAACTCCTCGATATATGCGGCAGGCTCCAGATCGAAGGCAAGTTCCTCGATACCAAAGTCCTCCAGGCAGTCATCGACCTCAAAGACGTAATCGATATCGAAATCGCAGGCATCATGTGCTAGGCGCGCCTCAAAGCGCATGCCCTCGGATAACAGCTGATAGGCAGGGACCTGCGAAGCGGCATCGCCCAAGCAAGCGCGCAGGGTGCGCTCCCCCGTCTTGCCAAAATCGAGCGCATGGCGAGCGCTCGGGTTCGTGGCCGTCAGCACGTCCTTGCGGGCAGTCTGAGACCATTGGACGGCATTGACGAGTGCGACCTCCTCGCCCGCGAGAATCTCGGGGACGGTCTCAATAAACTGATTCCAGCGGGACTTGCTGCTCGAAAGCATGGTGCCAACAAGTACCACAAAGCCGAGCTTGAGGTCCTCGGGGTCCGTCTCGCGAACAAGGTCGAGGTCACACACGACCAAGCCCGGTTCGGGACGAAACGCGATAGCGGGAAGCGCATTGGCCGACGAGGCGACGAGCGGCTTCATGGTCGTCGCGACCGTGAGCATGGCGTCGAACGTCGTCGGCAGCAGCGCGCACTCGGTGCGACCGCACCACTGGTTGGCGCACCAGCTAACAACCGAGCAGGTTGAGGCATCGCCAACGGCGACAACCAAATCGTCGCAGGTAATGCCGTTAGCCGACAGGGCGCCAAAGACGGTATCGGCATCGGCCAGCGTAGCGCCGGCAGGCGAAACCTCGAAGACGAGCAGCGACACGGCAAAGCCGGCGTCGACCAGCGCATGCTCGACGACCTCGCCAAAACGCTCGGATGTGGCGTCGTTCCAAACCACCATCGCGCGCTTAGGCTTGCCCACGGCCGAGGCAAACATGCGCGAAAGCTCATCGAACGCACCCAATCCGACACGGACATCGACGCTGCGGTTTTGGAAATTGATCAGTTGACGGCGAATCATAGCAGTCCACGCTCCAAAAGCATCTCGGCACAAAGGTAGGAAACGTCCTCGAAGGACTTGTTGCGAATATCAAGGGTAAGGTCGGCGGCCTGTCGATACAGCGGACGGCGATGCTCAAACAGGCGCGCGGCATGCTCGGGCGAGCGGAAATCGGGGCGCGTGTCGGACCGACGAATCTGGCGAATCGAATCCTCGAAGTCGCCCTCGAGGTACACACACGTACCCATTTCGTGCATCAACTCAATATTCACCGGCGTCTCGACGATACCGCCCCCGCACGAAACCAACAGGCTGCGCTCGCTTTGGAGCGAACGGAGCGCCGAGGTCTCGAGCTCGCGAAAACGATCCTCGCCCTCGGTCTCAAAAATCTCGGTTACCGACTTGCCGCAACGGCGCACGACCAGGCGGTCGGTATCGATAAAACGCCGCTTGAACATAGTGCCGACGTTGCGCGCGAGTGTCGATTTGCCCGCGCCCAAAAAGCCGATAAAGAAGATATGGTCGCAGCCGTGTTTGATGTGCTGAGACATGGCGAAACCTATTCCTCGCAGGGAAGGTCGCGCAGGGCCCGGCGCTCAAAGATACGGAAGATCTGCGTGTACCACAGGTCCTGGGTTGCCTGCGGCTTAACCAGGATAGTATCGACGCCGGCAAAATTGCCGCTCCACACATCAGTGTAGAGCTGATCACCGATCAGCACCGCCTCGTCGGCTGTGGCGCCGAGGCGCTTAAGACCCGCCTTGAGGGCAAACGGCGCCGGCTTCATGGCGTGGCTGATGGCCTCGAGTCCCAGCTCGCGTGCAGAGCTCATGACCTGGTCGCGGTGCCAGTTGTTGGACACCATGCACAGCTTAAAGCCTTTGGCGCGGGCGGCATCGAGCCAAGCGGAAACCGCGGCGGGAACCTGCTCGGTGTCGCGCGGCACCAGGGTGTTATCGCGATCGAGCAGAATGGCGCGTTTGCCGTCGGCCCACAGGGTATCAAGGTCGATGCGATCGACCGAGGCAACGTATCGTTTGGGGCTAAAAATCCTCATGCTAATTCCAAGACTGTTGATGCTCTTCGTAGGTTTGCGAGAAGTACTCCTCGTCCTGCGTAATGTAGAAATACAGGTCATCGGAGTCGGTCGGCTCAAGCGTGGCCTTAAGCGCCTCGAGCGACGGAGAGCAGATGGGCGTGGGCGGCAGGCCCTCGTGCTTATAGGTGTTATACGGACTATCGCTCTGCAGGTCGTCGGCGGTAACCTCGCCACCGGTGACATACATCATGGTCGCATCGCTGTTGAGATAGCGCAGACCGTCGAGCTTGCCAGCAAGGCGGTTGTAGAAGACCGAGGCCACGTGCGCACGTTGATCGGCGTTGAGGCCCTCGCGCTCAACGATAGAGGCCAAGTTGACGATGTCGTAGTCGGACATCTCCACACCATAGCGCTCCTTGATCTTGGCTTCGCAGCTCGCAAAGTCAAGCGACTTGTACTCGGTCTTAAACTGATCGAGCATAGCACGAATCACGTCATCGGCCGTCGGCGAATCGCCCAACGAATAAGTCTTGGGGAACAAGAAACCCTCAAGCGAGTCGTTGGCGGCGCCCTTAAGGAAGCTATAGTCGTCCACGTAGTTGGAGGCCTTGGCCTGGTTGAGGAAGTCTTCCTTAGAGATGCCGTCGTAGGCCTGGGCCACACGGTCGGCGACTTGATCGACCGTTAGGCCCTCAGGGATAGTCAGCGCATTGGAGCCCGCGTTGGGACCTTCCATGAGCTGCTGAACAACCTTGGTCGCATCCATGAGCGTGGTAAACGAATAGGTGCCAGGCTTGAGCGACATATCGGCGTTGAGCTTTTTCACCGCCGCATAGTAATCCTTGGGATTTTCGACGATATGGTTCTCGGAGAGAATCGAGGCGATAGTATCGCCCGAAGCACCGTCGGGAATGGTCACCGTAACCTGCTGACCAGCCGTGACCTTGGTATCCCCACCGGCGAAGAAGCCCTTGACGGCCGGCACGACAAAGAAAGCGATCGCAGCAAGCGCAAGCACCGCCACCACAACGCCGATGATCATGGGAACCGGAGCACTCTTCTTTTGAGCACCGCGACGAGCATGCGTGTTGTAGCTCGAGCGGGTCGCCGGAGCAACGCCATGCGAACCGCGAGTGTGATGCGAATGCGATTGAGGGGCCTGAGTTCGCTGGGTAGGTGCCTGCTGCTTAAAGCGGGTACCGCCTGCAGGCTGGGCCGTACGAGCAGTGGGCTGCTGAGCCGCGTGAGAAGCCGAATGCTGAACAGAACGAGCAGAAGGCTGCTGACCCGTCCGTTGAACAGGTTGGGCCGAATGAGAGAAGGACTGCACCGAGCGCGCGGCAGGCTGAGCTGCGCGCTGCGTCGGCTGTGCCGGACGCTGGCCAGGCTGAGCAGGGCGCGACGCCGGCTGCCGTGTACGATTCTGCTGGCGCGGATCGGAAGCGCTAGGCATGCGAAACCTCCTCGTTTTTACGATCGAGCCACGTCTGCAAAAACAGGCTGGCGGCAATCATGTCGATCTTGCCCCTCATCTGCTTTTCGTTGAGGCCCTGCTCGCGCAGGATACGCTTGGCCTCTTGCGAAGACAGACGTTCGTCCTCAAACTCCAGTGGAAGATCGAGCTTGTCGGCAATCTTTTGCGCCACGGCGGCAACGCGCTCGGCCTGGGGGCCGGGCTCACCGGCCATGGTCAAGGGACGTCCGCTAACCAGGATGTCGGGCTCATAGTCCTCGACCAGGTAGCGGAACGTCTTGGCCATACCGGTGACCTCGGCGGCCGGGAGCACCTTGACGGGCATCGCCATCATGCCATCACGGCTCGAGACGGCGATGCCGATCCTGGTCTCCCCTATGTCCAGCGCAAGCGCGACCACAGCGACTACCTAGATTCTTAGGCGCCGAGCGCGGTCTTGGCGGCCGCGAGGGCATCGGCGATGCCGGCGGCATTCTTGCCACCGGCCTGGGCCATGTTGGGACGGCCACCACCGCGACCGTCGACCAGACCCGCGATCTGCTTGATCACGTTACCGGCGTGGAACCCGGCCTTCACGGCGTCATCGGAGCCGGCAGCGAGCAGGGCCGGAGTGCCCTTCTCAGTCACGCTTGCGACGACACAAGCGACAGGGCCGGCGACCTTCTGGTGCACGGTATCCCATACGTTGCGCAGGTCGGCAGCTTCAAGGCCCTGGAGCTCAGCAACGACGAGCTTGTAGCCACCGAGCTCGACAGCACCCTCGATGGCGCTGGAGATCGCATCGGAAGAGCCACCGGTGAGCGCCTTCTTGAGTTTATTGGACGTCTCGCGCAGCTCGACCTGCAGGTTCTCCACACGGGCGGGAACCTCGTCGACGCGGCACTTGAGCGCAGCGGCGGCGGCGTCAACGAGTGCCAGGCGGTCGGCCATATAGTCGAGAGCACCCTTGGAGGTCACGGCTTCGATACGGCGGACATTGGAGCCCGTGGAGGACTCGGAAATGATCTTGAACAGGCCAATCTCGGCGGTATTGGCGGCATGGGTGCCACCACAGAGCTCGCGGGAGAACGGCTGGTCCTCGGCGCCCACGGAGACGACGCGGACGACATCGCCGTACTTCTCTCCAAACAGAGCGACAGCGCCGGCAGCCTTAGCCTCGTCGATGCCCATAACACGGGTCACAACCGGCTTGGAGGCGAAGATCTGCTGGTTGACCAGGTCCTCTACAGCCTTGAGCTGCTCGGAGGAAAGGGCCTCGAAGTGCGTGAAGTCAAAGCGAAGGTGCTCGGGCGTCACCAGCGAGCCGGCCTGGGAGACGTGCTCGCCCAGGACCTGCTTAAGGGCAGCGTCGAGCAGGTGCGTGGCGGTGTGGTTGCGGCGCAGGAAGCCACGGCGCTCGGCGTCGAGCGCGGCGGTAACAGCGGCACCGACAGTCAGCGTGCCATCGGCAACGTGCGCGACGTGGGCATACAGGCCGTTGTGGTTCTTGGTGTCGGCAACGGTCAGAACAACGCCCTCAGCGGAAAGCTTGCCGGCGTCGCCCTGCTGGCCGCCCATCTCGGCATAGAACGGGGTGCGGTCGAGCACGACCTCGACGTCCTCGCCGGCGGCAGCGGAATCGACGGACTCGCCGTTGCGCACGATGGCGACAACCTTGGCGCCCTCGATCACATCGTTGTCATAGCCGTCGAACTCGGTCGCAGCGACCTTGTCGGAAAGCTCGACCCACACATCGTTGAAGCTGCCCCAGGCATCGCCCTTGGCGTTAGCGCGGGCGCGGGCCTTCTGGTCCTCCATGCAGGCAGTAAAGCCGTCCATGTCGACGTCGTGACCGGCGGTGCCGGCGATCTCGACGGTCAGGTCGATGGGGAAACCAAAGGTATCGTGCAGCTTAAAGGCGACATCGCCCGGAAGCACAGCGCCCTCGGCAAGCGCTGCCAGAGCCTCGTCCAGGTAAACGCGGCCGTTGTCGAGCGTCGTGGAGAAGCGCTCCTCCTCGGAGGCAACGATACCCTTGACGAGCGCGACGTTCTTGAGCAATTCGGGATAGGCCTCGCCCATCTGAGCGTTGACCTCGTCGATAAACTTGGTCAGGAAGGCACCCTCGATGCCCAACAGGCGACCGTGGAACACGGCGCGGCGGAGCAGGCGGCGAAGGACGTACTCACGACCCTCGTTACCGGGAAGGATGCCGTCCGAGATCATAAAGTCGACAGCACGGGAGTGGTCGGCGATGATGCGCAGGGAGCGGCTGGCACCGGAGTAATCGTCGGCGTCATAGGTCTTGCCGCTGATCTCCTCGCCCAGCTTGATGAGATGCTGCATCAAATCGCCGTCGTAATTGGCGGTCTTGTGCTGCATGATGGCGGCCATGCGCTCCAGGCCCATGCCCGTATCGAGGTTGCGGTGCGGCAGCTCCGGCATGGAGCCGTCCTCCTGACGGTCGTACTGGGTAAACACGAGGTTCCAGAACTCAAGGAAGCGGTCGCAGTCGCAGCCAGGCTTGCAGTCGGGGCTGCCGCAGCCGACCTCCTCGCCCATGTCAAAGTAGATCTCGGAGCACGGACCGCAGGGGCCGGTGGGGCCAGCGGCCCAGAAGTTGTCGTCCTCGCCCAAGCGGGAGATGTGGTCCTCGGCAACGCCCAAAGAACGCCACACGTCGTGGGTCTCGTCGTCCTCGGTAAAGACGGTGAAGTACAGGCGGTCGAGCGGCAGCTTGAACTCCTTGGTGATGAGCTCAAAGGCCCAGGCGCAAGCCTGCTCCTTGGAGACGCCGCCAAAAGAGAAATCGCCGAGCATCTCGAAGAACGACAAGTGACGGCCGTCCTCGCCGATGCAATCGATGTCATTGGTGCGGACGCACTTCTGGCAGGAGATCGCGCCGATCTCCTTCATGGTCTTCTTGCCCTGGTAGTACTCCTTAAACTGGTTCATGCCGGCATTGGCAAGCAGCAGCGAAGGATCGTCGGGGACGAGGGACGAAGAAGGATAGAGCTTAAGACCGCGCTCCTCAAAGAAGTTGAGGAACTTGGAGCGAATCTCGGCCGTAGTCATTGACGGGTAGTCAGCACTCATAGAGGGAATCTCCTCGGTTTCACATCGAAACAGTTCAAACGTAACGATATTACCATCCCGCCGCGCAAGTGCAAAAAAGAGGGCCGCCAAACAGCGACCCTCCAGCGAAAGTGCATGCAATTTAGGACTAAGCAATCCTTTAAAAAATAGTTTTAGTAAAATACCATATAAGAATCATCCGGAAGGAGCGAACGATGAATACCAAACGATTTGTCCTGAATGCACTTCTGGTAGTAGCACTTTTAGCGCTCTTGGCCTTCTCCTGCTGGTACGCAAACCAACCAGCATTTGGCTACGTATTGTATGCAGTAATGTCAGGCGATAAGGCTTATTACACTCTACGCACAATTGACGTTCTCTTTTTCTACGTAGCCGGCCCCTTATCAATCGCTTTGCTCGCGTTTCTTGTCATTTACAACTTCAAGAAACGCTAACGGGGCTTATTTAGAATCCGAATCGTCCATGGAGCCGTCGATGCCGGTTTTGGTATCGTCGTCCGAGTTGGAGTCATCGTCCTTGGCGAAGGGATTCTTGAAGAAGCCCGTGGCATCGGGTTGCAAACCCGAGAGCTTGATCCAGGGATTATCGAACTCGGGCTTAGGCATCGCCTTGGCCTCGGGCGCAGTCTCGTTGCCGATGAGCTCGGACTCGTAGATGAAGGTGTCGTCGCCGAGCGCGTCGTAGGCGGCGACCGGGTTGCCATCGGCATCGCGGTACGGCGTGCCCTTAAACACGGCGCCGTCATAGGCCACAAGCTGACGGCCGGTCTCATTCTCGAAGTAGTACACGAAGATACCCTTAAGGGCCGCACAAAGCGGGATGGCAATAATCATGCCGATGGGGCCCATGAGTGCCGAGCCGATAACGAGCGCCGTGAGGCTCATGATGGGATGCACCTGCACCGAGCTCTGCATAACCTTAGGGGAAATCACGTTATCGGTGACGTTTTGCGCGACCATCGTCACGATGAGCGTCCATAACGCCAGCATGGGGCTGAACATGAAACCGAGCACTGTGGCGATTGCTGCGCTCACCCAAGGACCGACGACCGGAACCAAATGCATGATGCCGGTAAAGATAGCCATGAGCGCCGCATACGGATGGCCGATGATCATAAAACCGATAAAGGCGAGGAAACCACCGCAGATGGACGTCACGACCATACCGCGCATATAGCCGCCGACAGAGCGAGAAAGGATGGCGACCATAAAGCGGTACGAGGTCTCCTTCTCCTGACCGATGATGGTGCAAATCTCGTGGTGCATGCGAGGGTAGTCGCAGGCCATCCAGTATGCAAGCACCAGACCAAGGAAGATCACGAACAACTGCGAGGCCGTATTGGTGATGAGCGGGAACACGCCGCGGCCAAGCTCGGCAGCGATCTGAGACACATACTTCGATGCCACGGCAACCAGGGACGAAAGATTATCGTCCAAATACTCCTTGAGCGGCGTGTTGTTGAGCGTCTTGGCATGCGAGATCATCTCATTGAGATCGCCACCCGCAACACGAAGCTGCTCGGGCAGGCGGCTCAGGACTTCCATGATCTGACCAAAGAGAATCGGCGACAAGATGCAAACGACACCGACGAGCACGGCAACAACAACAATAAGCGCGATAAGCGAACCGATGCCGCGATTCACGCCATGGTGCTCGAGCCAGTTGGTGATCGGGGACATCACAAAAGCAATGATGGAGCCGACTGCCAAAAACTCGATAACCGGTGCCAGGATGCCCATAAGGTTAAAGATGACAGCAGCAATAACAATGCAGCCGACAACAGCCCAAATGCGCAGCGTCAGAATGCGGGTGTCGCGCAGCACGCGATCGGTTTGTTGAGGGTGCTCACTCATGAACGAACCATCACTCCGTCGGGGTCGATCTTGTCCTGAATCTTCTTAAGCGTGCGGCGCAGCAGACGCGAAACCTGCACCTGAGAAATACCCAGCTTCTTGGCGATCTCGATCTGGGTCATGCCCTTCACGAAGCGCAGCTCGATAACCTCGCGCTCGCGCGGCGAAAAATCGCGGATGGCTTCCTCGATCACCAGGCGGTCATCGGTAAAGTCGAGCTCGTTGTCATCGTCGGCGTAACGGTCGAGAATCGAGGGCGCATCGTCGGAATCGGACGCACCAGGAGCCTCGATGGGCACCGAGGTATAGGCCGAAGACGATTCCATAGCCTCGAGGACCTCATCGACAGTCACATCTAGATACTCAGCGATCTCCTCAACCTTGGGCGAACGCTGTAGCTCGTTGGTAAGTTTGTCAGTAGCCTGGTTGACCTTGGCCGAGAGCTCCTGCAGACGACGCGGTACGCGCACACTCCAGCCCTTATCGCGGAAATGGCGTTTGATCTCGCCCAGGATAGTGGGTGTCGCAAACGTCGTGAACTCGAGTCCGCGCTCGGGGTCAAAACGGTCGATAGCCTTGAGCAGACCCAGATAGCCAACCTGCATCAGGTCGTCGAGCGGCTCGCCGCGATTCTTAAATTTATTGGCAAGAAACCTTACCAGGTTCATATGGGACATGACGAGCTGCTCGCGGGCGTCCGGATCACCAGTCTCCTTGTAGCGACGAAACAGCTCGCGGGTTTTCTCCTTGTCCCAAGCGGTCTTGCCGCTCCGGGAACGTTCGGTCATATTAGATATCCGCCTTGAGGTCGAGGGAAAGCGTCAGGGGCGCCGCAGTCTTTTCGTAGGAGTCGCACACGCTCGCCAAAATAAGCTCGGCATAAACAGTAGCCTGGTCATCCTCGTCGACGGTGGCCTGATCGCCAAAGGTAAAGGTCATGCCAACGTGAGATTCATCGACATCGAATTTGATTGAGATGTCGTCGGAATCAACAGCCGTGCAGCCAAAGATAAAGGCTTCCTCGGCAGCCATGCGGATGTCCTCGATGCGATCGACAGACATGGAACACAGGGCACCAACGTTGGCTGCCGTCATGCGCACAAGGCGAGCGAGACGCGGGTCGCCGGCAACGGTCAGCGTGATGGGGCAGGTTGCTTCGCTACTCATCGCAGGACTCCTCAGAGGTCTCGGAGGGCATGTAGGTGTAATACTGGGCCGCTTTAACAGCTGGATTCTGGCCATCATCGTCACCAGCAGCGTCATCGTCCTCGTCAATTAGGACGCGCTCGGTAGGCCGCTCTGCCTCCGCAGCAGCAGCGGCGAGCTTGCGCTCGGTGTCAGCTGCAGGAGCCTTCACCTTGTTAAAGAGTTTCTGCACGGCACCTGCCGCAGAATCAGTCACGCTCGACACAGCATTGCTGGCCTCGGCCATACTGCCCGTAACCTCGGAGATGTCGCGAACGACGGCCTCAACCTCAACGAGGTTGGACGTCAGAGCGTCAACGGCGGTCTTGCTCGACTTGAGCAGCGGCTCCACCTGGGCAAGTGCCGGCGTGAGTTCGTCAACAGCACCATCGAGCTTTGCCACCACGGGCTGTGCCTCAGCAATCGTATTGTTGAGGTCGGTCACCGTCTTGTCGAGCGAATCGACAACGGTGCGGGTTTTGCGCAGGGTAAGCGCGAGCTCAACGATGGCCCACACGCCGGCAACGGCGAGTAGCAGCAGGGCGATTTGAATGGGACTCATACAAGCCTCCCGGAAGAATCGAAATACAGACGTTTTCCATGGTACCCCAAAGGGGACCGAACATGCTAAGAGCAGCAACGTGGGACAAAATTATCAGCAGCTACTTCGGTGCATTCCCGCTGCGGTCGCGTTCGCTTTGCTCTACGCGCCATTCTTCCCAACCACGGCCGGCAGGCTGCCAAAATGCACCGCGTTCTAAGCCTTCGGGTAAATAGCGTTGGTCGACCCAGCCTTCGGGATAATCGTGCGGATACTTATACACACCGTATTCATCGCTGCCCGGGCGATGGCGATCGCGCAGATAACTCGGCACCTCGCGAAGCCCACTAGAGTGGATATCGGCCAGCGCCGCATCGATCGAAACCTCACACGCGTTGGATTTAGGCGCCAAGCACACATAGAGTGCAGCCTGAGCCAGGTTAATGCGGCACTCGGGATAGCCAATGACCTCGGCAGACTTAAACGCGGCATGTGCCACCAAAAGCGCCTGCGGGTCGGCGTTGCCGACGTCCTCAGAAGCATGAATCATAATGCGACGGGCGATAAACTTAGGATCCTCCCCTGCATCGATCATGCGCGCAAGCCAGTAGACCGTGGCATCGGGGTCGCTACCGCGCATGGACTTAATGAACGCACTGATGATGTCGTAGTGCATGTCGCCGTTTTTGTCATACGTAAAACCGCGACGCGGGTTGGCAATCTTTACGTCATCCACGGTGATGGGATAACGCTCCCCCGCCGCCGGCGCTGGCGTCCCTTCGGTATCGGGACGCGTGACGGCAATCTCGCTCGCCAGCTCAAGTGTCGTCAGGGCCGAGCGTGCATCACCCGCTGCCAGCGTGCAAATGGTCTTGACCGTATCATCATCGGCCGAGAATTTGCCGTTCAGGCCCTGAGGTGCCTCGAGCGCACGCTCGATAAGCATGGCGATATCCTCGTCCTTTAAATGCTCAAGCTCCACGACTCGACCACGTGAGAGCAGCGCCGAGTTGACCTCGAAGTACGGATTCTCCGTCGTAGCGCCAATCATAATGACGGTACGGTTCTCAACTGCATGTAGCAGGGCATCCTGCTGCGACTTAGAAAAGCGGTGAATCTCATCGATGAATAGAATGGTACGGCGGTCGTACGTATTCAGGCGCGTCTTGGCCTCGTCAATCACGCGACGCAAGTCCTTTACGGTGCCCGTCACGGCGCTGACCTCGACAAACTCGCTCTTTGTATGGTTGGCGATAATGTGGGCCAGCGTCGTCTTACCCGTACCGGCTGGCCCGTACAGAATCACGCTCGAAAGCACGTCGTGCTCGATCGCGGCACGCAACCATGAGCCCTTACCGACGGCCTTTTGCTGGCCCACGTACTCGTCGAGCGAATTGGGTCGCATGCGCACCGCGAGCGGCGCATTTTTAAAGGAACGCTCGCGCGTCGAGGCAGAAAAAAGGTCGTCCATAGCCATCCCGTGCATCAATCAAAAACGTTTTCAACTAACCAGTATACCGAAAGGATACGAACTACCGTTCGTTAATATAGGTACGATGCGGAAACTTTAGACCCGGGAACAGCTTGCTCGTCAGTTCGCAGAAATAACCGTCCGTCATGCTCGCAATGTAATCCACGACCGCCTGGTCCTTATCGTTCTGCCAGGCATAGGCGCGATCGTAGTAGGAAAGCTGCTGCTCGATGCGAGAAATGTGGTGTTTAAAGATATACGAGGACTCGTCACCTTCGTTTATATCCTGCAGGCAACGGTCGTAAAGCTTTTCGAAGGCTTCGCGCAGCTCCGCCTCGGAGTCGCCTTCGATACCGCCCTTGCTATAGATCTTCTCGTAGTTCTCGCGCTTGGCACGGCGGATCTCCTCAAACAGGTCCTCGCTCATCTCGATGCGCGGCTTACCATAGCTATGCTCAACGATATCGATGGAGGCATGCGTGAGGATCCAACTATTGTAGGCACCGCCCCGGCCATCATCAAAAGCGTCGGGCGAAAGCAGGCCCGCCGCGATCGCATCCTGACGGTCACGACCGACGTAGGCAAGGATATCCGAGATGCGGACCACACAGCCTTCGAGCGTCATGGGACGCAGGTGCTCAATAGCGCCATAGCCCGTGGCGATACAGTCCTCAACCGTCTGATCGAACTGGTCAAAGGAGCCCATGTCCGAGAGCTCAAACACACGCTGCTCGTACTCGCCGTTATGGCATAGCACGCCGTCGAGCGTCTGGAGCGACACGTTGCGGCCGTACAGCGCGTCGAGCACGCGGACCGACTGCACGTTATGGAAAAAATAACGCCCCGTACGCTCATGATAGATATCGTTGAGGAAGCGCTCGCCCGCATGGCCAAAAGGCGTGTGTCCCAAGTCGTGGCCCAGGCCAATCGCCTCGATCAAATCGCAGTTGAGCCCCAGGGCGCGACCGATATCGCGTGCAATGCGCGAGACAAGCTGCACATGCAGACCGCGGCGCGACAGGTCATCGTTACTGCGAAAGCTAAAGACCTGCGTTTTGCCTGCATAACGCGTGTACGCCGGAAGATGAAGAATCTTTTCGGTGTCGCGCATAAACGCCGGACGCATAAGCGTGCCTTTGTCGGCGGCGCGATCAATACGACGAATGACCTGGTAGCCGTTACAACGATACGGGTTGACATAGCCCGAAGCGCGATCGGCGGCAATGCGCTCGACAAGTTCGGGCGACAACGCCGAGGGAATACGGTCCATGCGCGCCTTAATGACGGCCGTTTCTTGATTAGTTGCCATGGCATGCTCCTTAAGAAGGATGCGCAATCGGTTACAAAGTGCAGCCCACAACCTCGATTATGGCAAAAATCGGCACCAAAAACGGGAGCAATGGCAGGGAGCGCGATTTTGTGATGACGCAGGAGAGGGCAAGGACCAGGAGCGCGACGGCAAATGCCACGATGCCACCCATAGGGTCGAGCGTGCAAAGCGCGAAGAGTGCTTTGGCGTCCCCCATGCCAATGCCCGAGGTTTGGCGAAAACGACGCCAGAGGGACTCAGTCAGAACAAGGGCAAGGTAGACGATGACCGCAAGACCGGCATGGTCAAGCGCCGTGTTAACGCCTTTGTCGAGCCAAACGCCCACTAACGCCGTCACCGCACACGCACCGGCAAGCTCATTGGGAAAACGTCGCTGACGGGCATCAATCGCCGCGCCGGCAAAGATGCAAATCCAAAACGGGATATAAAACATCGAGTACCTCCTCGAGCTGCATCGCAAAAGCAAAAACCACCACAAAGGTGCCTGTCCCCTTTGCGGTGGTTTTGGTGGTGGTTATTTGGCGCCTTGCATGACCTCGTCGAGGGTGACGTTTACGGCATGCTGGGTAGGAACCCAGTCGACCTTCAGGAACAGCGCGGCCACCGTGATGGGGATATAGCTGAACATAAAGATCGGGAAGGTAAACAGGTTAGTCACCAGACGCCACTTTTGCGCGCAGTGAATGTGCTTGTACTCAAAGATAGTCGTGAGCAGCGCCAGGATAAAGAAGGTCTGATACATCATGGCGAAGGTCATAATGAGCGAAGCGGCGCACGCCTGCATCTCGACTTCGGTAGCCAAGAAACCATGCGAAAGGCCACCCACAATCAAGAACGTCGCATTAGCGAGCATCGAGATCAGCGATAGCAGCATACCCGGGGCGATCGTCATGAACATGTCGTAGGCGGCAAAGCGATGATAGCGGAACGTCGACTTGACCAGATGCTTGCCGTAGGTAAAGAACACCTGGTAAAAGCCCTTGGTCCAGCGCATACGCTGCTTCCAGGATGCCTTGAACGTCACGGGTTGCTCGTCAAAGAACTCCGCCGGCGCATAGCCAATGCGAATACCGTGAATAGCGCAGAACGTAGTGAACTGAATGTCCTCGGTCAGCGTGTGGAACTGCCAGCCGTGCATGCCCTCAATAACACTGGCGGAGATGAGGTAGCCCGAACCCGAGACGGCGCAAGACGTCTTACAGATATTACGCGCGTTGTTGAGAAAGCGCGCCTCGCGCAGGTACCAAGTAGCATTAGCTGCCGAGATCCACGAGCTGCCAAAATTCTTGGAGTTGCGATAGCTCGTGACCACATGGAATCCCTGGTCAAAGGCATCGTTCATCTTGGACACGTAATCGCGGGAGATAACGTTATCGGCATCGAAGATAAAGTAGCCTTCAAACGTGTCGGGATACTCGTTAAGGATGCGGTCGAAGCCAAAGTCCATGACCCAGCTCTTACCCTTACGGGCAAGATCATTGCGCTCGTAAACAATGGCACCTGCCTCGCGCGCGAGCTGTGCGGTGTTGTCGGTGCAGGCGTCGGCAACCACGAAGACCTCGATAAGCTCGGACGGATAGTCCTGGTCCTTGATGGAGCGTACGAGATTGGCAATTACGGCTTCCTCGTTATGCGCAGCAATGAAGAAGGCATAGCGGTGAAGTTTTTTGGCCTTGGGAGGCGCGACCTCGCCACGAAGAGCGCCAATGACAAAGAAGACCACCTGGTACAGAAAGCAGACCGTGAGCAGCGTGACAACAATCTGGTTGAAGATCACGATGGGTGTGTTGGTTTGTAAAAAGGCGAGCATGCAGGCTCCCGAGAACGCGTTACGTAAACAACCGTATATCTTACCGCAGGCTTACCGAGTTCAAGAAACCACCTAATACTGGCTAGGCTTCGAGCAGACCGAGCTGCGGAACGATTTCGTCGCCGGCAGCGGTGCGGCCAAGCGAGCGCGGGGCCAGGTCGTCAAGAACCGCGGCGAGATCCCACGGCAACTCGTCGCGGCACTCAATGCGCTCCCCCGTCACGGGATGGTCGAATGCAACACGCCAGGAATGAAGAAATTGCCTGGTCAGACCCTGATCGGCGCGTGCATCGCACTTGCCGTAGAGCGGATCGCCCACGCAGGCGTGGTTGATATGGCGCATATGCACGCGAATCTGATGTGTGCGGCCCGTAAACAGGTGGCACTC
Organism: uncultured Collinsella sp.; assembly: GCA_900542165.1. Classification (GTDB taxonomy): domain Bacteria; phylum Actinomycetota; class Coriobacteriia; order Coriobacteriales; family Coriobacteriaceae; genus Collinsella. The sequence goes on from UQMM01000015.1 coordinate 31,664, forward strand.
GACGAGCGTATAGCCGTCGTCAAAACGCGTGGAATCGAAGCGCTCGAGCACCTTGAAGGTCGTAATGGCCTGACGGGCAAAGGGGTCGTCCGAAACCGCCATCTTGACGCGGTCGCGCGTGGAACGGGCAATACCGGTATTGATGGTGCCCTCGTCCATGGCGATGTGCCCGTGGACAAGCGTGATATAGCGACGATCGAGCGTGCGCGTGCGGATAAGATTTTGAAGCGCGCGCTGGGTGTCGTCGTCTTTTGCCGCGAGCATAAGGCCCGAGGTATCGCGATCCAGGCGATGCACGATGCCGGGTCGGTCCTCACCCTGCACGGTGCCCAGATGGTCGATACCGCAGTGATAGACCAGGGCATTCGCGAGCGTACCGCTCTCATGACCATGCGCAGGATGGCACACCAGGCCGCGCTGCTTGGAGAGCACAATGAGATAATCGTCCTCATAGCGAATGTCGAGCGGGATGGCCTCGGGAATCACATCGGTGGGATCGTGCGGCTCGGGCAAATCGACCGAAATACGGTCGCCGGCTCGCACGGCGTACTTTTTGGACAGGCAGGTCTCGCCATTGACAGCGACGGCGCCGCCCTCGATCAGATGCGCACAGGCAGAACGCGTAGGACAGCCGTCATTGACGCCCAGATAAGCGTCAAGACGCTGACCGGCGGCATCGTCGGCAACAAGAATATGGATGTCGGCCATTAGCGCTCGTTCCTTTCGCGAATTTTGCGGGCACGCTCCCCGCGTTGCTGGGCCTTGCGCTTGGCGCGGGCCTCGTCACGGGCGTTAAGCTCAGCGGTCGCGTCGACCTCACGGGCCGCGGGGCTCAAGAACATGTATCCGAAGAGGGCGAGCACGACGCCCAAGGTAATGCCGATATCGGCCACATTGAAGACGGGGAAGTCGATGAAGGTGGTGGCAATAAAATCGGTCACGAAGCCAAAGGCCAAACGATCGATAGCGTTGCCAATAGCACCGCCCGCAACCATCGCCATGCCCACAACCTCAAGATGGGCAAGCTGGGGTGCACGAACGAGGTACACGGCAATAGCGATAATGACCGCCAACGCCAGCACGGCAAACGCGATGCCATGCCCCTCGCCCATGCTAAAGGCAGCGCCGATATTGCGGACAAACAGGAAGTCGATCACGCCGGGGATGACGGTCACATGCAGTGCATCGCCCACGGCACGAACCGCAAGCTTGGTCAACTGGTCAACAAACAGCACAACCAGCGCCACCCCACCAGCAACACCCAACCGCCAACGCAAAGGCGGCGTCATATCCCCAGCACGACCCAAATCAATCCCCTACCCTCAAGAACATCGAATTCCGTTTAACGCAATTAACCATCTTATATTGCCACACGCAGAGCGCACGACATATTCGCTAACGCCAGATAAATAACCAGCATAAAAAGAAAGCGGCATTCCGAAAAACAGAATGCCGCTTTTATTCAGCGGAGCAAATGGGCCGAAGGCGTCCAAATTCTCCCAATAACTAAAATGCCGAGTTACCGTGCCTTAAAGGGCATTCGCGCAGCGCTTGCAAATATGCGCGTGGCCGTTGTACTCGCCGACGGTGGTGCGATAGTTCCAGCAACGGTCGCAGCACTCGCCCTCGGCTGCCTCGATGGCAACGGAGAGTTCCTCGCCCTGGGTCAGCTCAACATCGGAAACGATGTAGAACTCGGCCAGGTCGACGGCCTTATCACCGGTCAGCAGCGCGTACTTCTCGGCGGGAACGACCGCCTTGACGCGGACCTGCTGGCTCTTGGTGAAGGTACCGGCGGAGCGGGCATCCTCAAGGGCCTTGGTCACGGCGCTACGGAGCTCGAGTGAAGCCTCGAGCACGCCCTCAAACTCATTGGCCTCGTCGAACGTGATGGGCGACTTGTACCAATCGAGCAGCGCGGCGTACTTCTGGTGATCGACGCAGCCGGCGGGCGCATAGGCCATGGCCTCGTCGACCGTGTAGGACAGGATCGGCTGAAGGTCGCGCATGAGCATCGAGAAGAGCTCGGCCAGCACGGTCTGGGCGCTGCGGCGCTCGAGCGAGCCGGGCTTCTCACAGTACAGACGGTCCTTCAGGGCGTCGAGATACACGTTGGAGAGCTCGGTAACCACGAAGTCGTAGAGCGCACGGTAGGCGCGCGGGAACTCGTAGCTGGCGTAGGCATCGTCGACCTCGGCCTGAACCTGGGTCAGACGGGCAACCATGAGCTTGTCGAGCGGCAGCAGGTCGGCAAAGGCGACGCCGTCGGTCTCGGGCTCAAACTGACCCTCGAGCTCGGAGAGCAGGAAGCGCAGCGTGTTGCGGAAACGACGGTAGGCATCGGACGTACGAGCAAGAATCTCGTGGTCGATGGACACGTCGGAGCTGGTATCGACAGATGCAACCCACAGACGGATGATGTCGGCGCCCATCTCGTCGCAGACCTTGTTGGGGTCGATGACGTTGCCGAGCGACTTGGACATCTTTCGACCCTGGCCGTCGAGGGTGAAGCCCTGCGAGACGACCGCCTTGTACGGAGCGTGGCCGTTGGCACCCACCGAGGTGAGCAACGAGCTCTGGAACCAACCGCGGTGCTGGTCGGAGCCCTCGAGATACACGTCCGCCGGATACTCCAGCTCGGGACGGTACTCGCAGACGGCCTTCCAGGAGACGCCGGAATCCCACCACACGTCGAGGATGTCCTTATCGGCCTTGAGGTGATGGCCGCCGCACTTGGGGCAGACGCAGGCCTCGCCCAGGTAGCTCTCGGGAGCGTCGGTGAACCAGGCGTCGGAGCCCTTCTCGTGGAAGAGCTTGATGACGGCGTCGAGCGTGGCGTCGTTCATAACCTTCTCGCCGCAGTCGGCGCAAGTGTAGCTGGGGATAGGCACGCCCCAGTTGCGCTGACGGCTGATGCACCAGTCGGGACGCTGCTCGACCATGGCGCCGATGCGGTTTGCCGCGTGGGCCGGATACCACTTGACGTTCTCGCGGACCTCTTTGCCAGCCTGCTCGCGCAAACCAGTCTTGTCCATCGAGACAAACCACTGGTCGGTAGCACGGAAGAGCACCGGGTGCTTGCAGCGCCAGCAGTGCGGATAGCTGTGCGTGATCTTCTTCTCGAGAACCAGGGTGCCGCGCTCGCGCAGGAACTCGATGATGTGCGGGTTGGCCTCATCGGTATCCATACCGCTGAAGGGGCCACCGGTACCAAACTCCTCGCCGGTGTAGAACTTGCCGTCGTCATCGACCGGCATGCAGATGTCGGTAATGCCCTCCTTGAGGCAGGCAAAGTAGTCGTCGACGCCGTGGCCGGGCGAGTTGTGGACGATACCGGTACCGTCATCGACACCGACGTAATCGGCCAGCAGCGCCACGCCTTCAACACCGTCAAAGATCGGCTGCTTGTAGTGGATGTGATGGAAGGTCTCGGCGGGAACCACATAGGGCTTACCGTCGACCATAACCGGGGTGTACTCCCAACCAAACTCCTCGCAGCACTTGGGAGCCAGGTCCTCGAGCATGACCTCGGCACGACCCTCGTGCTCAACGGCGACATAGGCGGCGCCGGGCTTGAGGGAAACGGCCTGGTCGGAGGGGATGGTCCACGGCGTGGTCGTCCAAATGATAAAGTCAACCGGGCCGTCAAAGTTCTCGAGGCCGGCGGGCTTGGAGGTCATCTCAAAGCGCACGAAGATGGACGGGCTCGTCTCATCGGAGTACTCGATCTCAGCCTCGGCCAGCGCGGTGTGGCAGTGCTTGCACCAGTGAACCGGCTTGTGGCCGCGATAAATCATGCCCTTATCGAACATGGCCTTGAAGACCTCGATGTCGGCGGCATCGTGCTGGTGATAGAGTGTCAGATAGGGGTTGTCCCAGTCGCCGAGCACGCCCAGACGGCGGAAGCCGGCCTTCTGAAGCTCGATGTTCTCGACAGCGAACTCATTGCAGAGCTCACGGATCTTGGCCGTGGGGGTCTGGTTGAACTTCTCGGTGCCGAGCTTCTCCTCGACCTTATGCTCGATCGGCTGACCATGGCAGTCCCAACCGGGGACATAGGGAACCTCATAGCCCTGCATCATCCAGTAGCGGTTGATCATGTCCTTGGAAATCTTGTTCATGGCGTGGCCGATGTGGATCGGGCCGTTGGCGTACGGAGGGCCATCGTGCAGCACGAACTTCTTGTGACCCTCGTTCTTCTTCAGAACCTGCTCGTAGACCTTGTTGTCCTGCCAGTCCTTGAGTCGCTTGGGCTCGGACTTGGAAAGACCGGCACGCATGGGAAAACCGGTCTTGGGCAGATTCATCGTCTGCTTGTACTCGTTTGCCACGGTACCCCTTTCATGTCGTGGGCGCGCACGCCCGTTGGGCACCAAAAAAGCGCCCGTCCCTGCAAGCTGGGACGAAGCGCCACAAAACGGGCTGTGCGCCCGCAAAAGCTCTTCGCTTAACCACCCAGCTTAGATGCCCTCGCCCGCATATTCGCGCGCTCGCATCCGTTACTCGGCTGGCCTGTATCGACGACCATCTCGGCGATGTCTACTAAGACGAACCTGTGCGGCACATCCGTTGGGACCGCAGCTCCGGGGTGATTTTCATCGGTCGCATGCACGGGATCTCAGCGCTCCCCGCTCTCTGTAGCATGCGGACGGCCGACTACTCGTCCCCATCAACGCTTATGCGGAGTATGCTAGCACGTTCCGCGCCGGCGAAAAACCCTCAACACTGGTTTTATACGTTCGAAATTTCTCGCTATTACAGCCCTTCTCTAGGAGCAAAATACCTGTAAGCACTTTATCGAACAAAAGAAGGTACCTATGCGCACAATTGGAATGAGCGACTATACCGTCGGCGAGGATTGCTTTACCGAGCTACCCGCCGCACTGGCGGAGTACGGCGCGAAGAAGGTCGCCATCATCGGCGGCAAGCGAGCCCTGGCTGCGGCGCTGCCGGGCATCGAGGCGGCGCTTGAAGGTACCGATGTCGAGATTCTGGAGACGCGCGTCTACGGCACCAACAGCACGCGTGCCAATATCGCCAAGGTCGTGAACTCCCCTGCCTGCCAGGAAGCTGACGTGCTTATCGCATGCGGCGGCGGCAAGGCGCTCGACACCGTGAAGACCGCAGCAATCGAGCTCAAGAAGATCGTCTTTACCGTGCCTACAATATGCTCCAACTGCTCGGCCGCGACCGCCATTGCCGTTGTCTACAACGACGACGGCTCGCTCGAGGGCTATTCGTACCCCAACCGCCCTGCGCACATCTTCATCAACCCCAAGATCATCGCCGAGGCGCCAGCGGAGTACTTCTGGGCCGGCGTGGGCGATGCCCTATCTAAGCAGCCCGAGGTCGAGTACGCCACGAGCGCCGGTAATTTGGAGCACACCGCCGGTCTTGGCCTGGCACTCGCCCACACCTGCTCCGAGCCGCTGTTTACCTACGGCGTGCAGGGTCTAAAGGACGTGCGCCAGGACCTGTCGAGCGAGGCCGTTAAGCAGATCGCGCTCGATATCGTGGTCAACACGGGCTATGTCTCGAACCTGACCAACCAGAACGATTACTACTACAACTCGAGCGTGGCACATGCGTTCTACAATGCCACGTGTAGCATTCCGCGTGAGGGCACCTACCTGCACGGCGAGGTCGTAAGCCTGGGTGTGCTCGTGCTGTTTGCCTATACGGGAGACACCGAGAACCTTGAGCGCTACGCCACCTTTAACAAGCAGATGGGCCTGCCCGTGACGCTTGAGCAGGTCGGCCTTACCGAGGGAGATATCCCGGCCCTGTGCGAGTTCGCACACGCCACCAACGAGTGGAAGCAAGGCAACCCGGAGCCCTTCACCGACGAAAAGTTCGCCGCCGCCATCAAGGCCGCCAACGCCTACGGCCACTCTATCCTGGCCTAACCGACCAAAACCGCCACAAAGGGGACAGTACCTTTGTGGCGGTTTTTTATTGCTGCAACATGCTCGAGTCGAATTCGCTTGCCGGGATCACGCGGTAGCCGTGGCGCAGGAGCAGGTCAACGAAGACACCGTTACCCGTTGTGAGCGTGCCGCTGAAGGATCCGTCGTAGATATGGCCCACGCCGCACGACGGACTGCGATCCTGCAAGACGCACGCAGCAATCTCGGACGGGCCGCCCGCCTGCTCACACATATCGAGCGCACGTTGAGCACCCAGGCGAAACTCGCGATCGACCGAGGTGCCCCCGCAGGTACGAACCTCTCCGTTCACAATCTCGGACGGCTTGCGCGGCGTGGGCAGGCCCCCAAAGACCTCAGGGCACACCAAGAGGACCTCGATCCCTGTACGCTCGCAGGCCTCGACCAACTCGCGATGATAGTTGTCGAGCCCGTTATACTTGCAGCTCTCGCCCATCAAGCAGGCGCTCACCACGATCTTCATTTCCATCCCTCTCAAGCAAAACGCCCCATTTGAGAAAGCTGCTCAAATGGGGCGTCGGCGTTTACTGGCTCGACCGCGGCTTTACTGTTGCTTGGGCATCAGCGGATTCTCGCGCGTGAGGAGGTTCATGAACTCCTCACCCGTGATGGTCTCCTTCTTGTACAGATAACGAGCCAGCTCATGGAGCTTGAACTTGTTCTCCTTGAGGATCTGCAGGGCGCGATCGTGCGCGTCCTCGATCAGCTTGGCGACAATCGCGTCCACACGCTCGGCCGTACCGGGGGCGCAGGTGAGCGACGTGTCCTGGTTAAGGTACGCATTCTGAACGGTACCGAGTGCCATCATGCCAAACTCATCAGACATACCAAAGCGCGTCACCATGTTACGGGCGAGCTTGGTGGCCTGCTCGATATCGTTGGCGGCGCCGGTCGTCATCTCACCAAAGATGAGCTCCTCGGCTGCACGGCCACCGCAATAGACGGCGAGCTTGTCCAGGACCTCCTGGCGCGTGGTCAGGAAGCGCTCGTCCTCCTCGACCTGCATGGTATAGCCAAGAGCACCGCTCGTGCGCGGCACGATGGTGATCTTGGTAACCGGCGCGGAACCCTTTTGGCGGGCAGCGACGATGGCATGGCCGATCTCGTGGTAGGAAACGACCTGCTTCTCATGGTCGGAAAGCACCGTGGACTTACGCTGTTGGCCGGCAATGACGACCTCCACCGACTCCTCGAAGTCGTCCTGGGTTGCACGCTTGCGACCCTCGCGAACGGCGCGCAGGGCGCCCTCGTTGATGATATTGGCCAGGTCGGCGCCCGAGGCACCGGGCGTGGCGCGGGCAATCGCGGTCAGATCGATCGGCGGCTCGGTCTTCACACTCTTGGCGTGAAGCTCGAGGATGTTCTTACGGCCGGTCAGATCGGGCAACTCGACGGGGATGCGGCGGTCAAAACGACCGGGGCGCAGTAGAGCGGGATCGAGACTGTCGGGGCGGTTGGTTGCGGCAAGGACAACGATACCCTTGTGGTTATCGAAGCCATCCATCTCGGTCAGCAACTGATTGAGCGTCTGCTCGCGCTCGTCGTTGCCGCTAAAGCCGCCGCCATCGCGCTTCTTACCGATGGTATCGATCTCATCGATAAAGACGATACACGGGGCCTTTTCCTTGGCCTGCTTAAACAGGTCACGAACCTTTGCAGCGCCGCGACCAACAAACATCTCAACGAACTCAGAGCCCGAAATGCTAAAGAACGGAACACCGGCCTCGCCGGCAACAGCCTTGGCAAGCAGGGTTTTACCGGTACCCGGAGGGCCGACAAGGAGAGCACCGCGCGGCAGCTTTGCGCCGATTTCCTCGTAGCGCTGCGGCTTCTCCAGAAAGTCGACGACCTCCTTGAGGGACTCCTTTGCCTCTTCCTGGCCGGCGACATCCTTAAAGGTCACGCCCACGTCCTTGGAGGCGATCACACGCGCGCCGGACTTACCCAGTCCGCCGCCGCCAAAACCGCCGCCGCCAAAGTTCATCGACGGGCCGTCATCGCCCATGGCCTTCTTCATGCGGCGGTTGAGCCACCAACCGATGAGGAAGAAAATCGCCATGGGAAGAATAAGGGTGAGCAGGTAGTAGGTCATCAAACCCGAGTTTTTATCGGGAACGACCGACTCCAGCGAAGCGCCAGACTCAAGCACGCGATCGGTAAAGCCCGCATCGTTCGGCACACCGGTCGTCTTATAGGCGATGTTCTCGTCCTCGCCCTTCTTGGTGTAATAAATCGAGTAATCGTCCGTGTTGTACTCGACCTTGTCGACACTCTTCTTATCGAGCGCTTTGACAAACGTCGAGTAATCGGTCTTCGTAATCTGCTGCGTGTGACCGATGTTAGGGAACAGAACGGTCGAGAGCACGAGGTAGACGACGAAGGCGATGAGCACGTAGAGGATCATATTCCGTCTACGTTTGTTGTCATCCATCTCCATCTGCTTGAACTCCATCTACTGGGGTTGATAATGCTAACTAGAATACCCAACCCGGCCGGCGATAAACCGACGCCGGGCACGAAAGGATAGAGATGGCATCACTGGAAGTCGGCAAGGTTCAAATCTATACGGGCAACTGATCGCGATGAAACCCGACACCACAGAGCTCATACTGACCTGCCGCGGCCTGCTGCCCCTCGCGGACCTCGCCGACCTGGTCACAGAAATGCGCCCCGTCAAACACTACTTCGACGAAGGCCTCCTAGCCCGTCAAGGCATCGAATACTAATCTATCCGAAGGGGACGGAGGAAAACGGATCATCGATATCACGACGAAGAGCAATGATCCGTTCTCCTCCGTCCCCAAGGAATCATTAGGCGGTGGCGCGGCCGAGCCAGTTGCCGCTGTGGTGGTAGATGGTGAACATCGTGGCCGTGATGAGCCAGGTTACGGGGTAAACCAGCAGCAGGTGCTCAAGCGACGGATCGAACGGCATGATCGCAAACACCCAGATCACCCTGAGCACGACGGTGCCAAAAATCGTGAGCATCATGGGCTGCAAGCTCACACCGGCACCGCGAATGGAGCCCGACGCGTTTTCGATAATCGAGAAGATCGCGTAGAACGGCGCGATAAAATGAAGAATCGTCGTGGTGTACGCCGAAATCGAAGCATCGTCGACAAACAAACGCGACAGCGGACCCGAGAACACCAGCAGCACGGCAGACAGGCCACCAATGAGCATAAACGACAGCACGAGCGACGTATGGTAGCCCTTGCGCATGCGCTCGTAATTGCGCGCGCCAAAGTTCTGCGCCGAGAACGTAGTGATCGATACGCCGAGCGCCTCGGTCACCATCCAGATAATGCCATCCAGGCGCCCAGATAGACCCCAAGCAGTCGTGACATCGGCGCCAAACGAATTAACCGACACCTGGATCAACACGTTCGAGATCGAATAGGCAGCCGATTGAAAACCGAGTGGCAGACCACACGAGATCATACTCTTGCAAATACCGCGATCAATGCCGAGCTTAGACAGCGAAAGACGCCATGCACCCGGAGCGCGCATCATGCGAAACACGATCATCGTTGCATTGGAGCAAATGGTCAGCGCCACTGCGATGCCGCAGCCCAGCGCCTCCATATGCAACACAGCGACAAAGATGATATCCAGCACCACGTTAACCAGGCAGCCAGAGGCAATGATCACGGCGGGCCCGCGTGTGTCGCCCACGGCACGCAGCAGTGCGGTTCCCATATTAAGCAGCAGTGCCGCAACCATCGCGGCAAAATAACAGCGAGCATAGGCCACGCCCTCGGCCAATAGTTCATGCGGCGTGTTCATAAGCACCAGCATGGGCTCAACGAACACTATGCCAAGAATCGAGAAAACGATACCGCCCACCAGCGCGAGCGTCATGGCTGTATGGACCGAACGGCTCAGACGCTCTTCATCGTGCTGGCCAAAAAACTGACCCGTGATAACGGCACAACCAGCGCCAACGCCAACGCAAAAGCCAATGCAGAGCTCGGTGAGGACCATCGTGGCCTGAATGCCGCCCAGCGCGAGCTTGCCGCCAAACTGACCGACAATATAGGTACCGATAAGCGTGTAGGTCTGCTGAAAAAACGAACTAAAAAAGATGGGAACGCACAGCGACAGTAGCTGTTGCCAAATGACACCCTTCGTTACATCGATAGCCGTAGATTTCTTAGCCACACGCCCTCCCCGCCAGCGTACGTCAAACAACAAAACGGCAATTTAAGACCAAAGCCAATAGCAGCTTAGCACCGACCGGCGTCGGCCGAAACACCCCGAATAAGAGCGCAGTGCGGAATATCTGCCTAGTGATACAAACCCGGCTGGTAGTGGTACTCGTTGCTCACGTGCGGGCACAGCTGCCAAAAGGCGACGGCACTCGCCGCGGCCACGTTGAGCGAATCGACCCCGTGCGCCATCGGAATGCGCACGGCGCGGTCACAGCCGGCAATAGTTTTAACGCCCAAGCCGGCACCTTCGGTGCCCATAAAAATCGCCAAGCGATCAATCTTCTGCAGCACAGGATCATCAAGTGAAACAGAGCCGTCCGTCAACGCCATAGCGGCACACGAAAAGCCGGCATCATGAAGCGCGGCCAGGCCATCATGCGGCCACACGCGCGCCTCACTGCCAATGCGCGTCCACGGTACCTGAAACACGGTGCCCATGCTCACGCGGGCCGAGCGACGGTACAGCGGGTCGCAGCACGTCGGGCTGACCAAAATACCGTCAACGTTCAATGCGGCAGCCGAGCGGAAAATCGCGCCAACATTGGTGTGATCGACAATACCCTCGAGCACGCACACGCGCACCGGACGATCCCCCGCCGCCTCAACGACACCGCCCAAGAACTCATCGACCGGAATCTGACGCGGGCGACGAAACGCCGCGAGCGCACCACGCGTCACATTAAAACCCGTCAGCTGCTCCATGAGCTCCATGGAGGCAACGAACACAGGAACCGGACCTGCGCCCTCGCGCACAACCAGGCGCTCGAACAGCGGCATCATCTGGTCGAGCCAGCGTTCGCCCAAAAGAAAGCTCACCGGCTCGTATCCGGCGCGCACAGCACGCTCGATGACCTTGGCGCTCTCCGCAATAAAGATGCCCTTTTGCGGCTCCAGCACGCAGCGCAGCTCGCGCTCGGTCAGTCGCACGTAGGCATCGAGCCGCTCGTCCTCGAGCGAATCGATTCGCAGCACCTCAACGGCATCAGTCATAGCAGCCAGCCCGCACCTTTCTTTGCAGCACCTATACAAATATCGGGGCAACGCCATGCGCTGCCCCGCCACTCATTCCAACCCGATAATACCGAAGGGATAATCGGGTTTACGCATCAACGCGACGATACGTCACGAACTCATAATCGATGCCCTCGTCACCCTCACCGGCAGCAATCGTCGCGACCCCGCTACGCTGCGCAATCTCCCACGCAGGATCGGCTTCCAAATCGGGAAAGTACGTATCCACGACATGGACGCAGTGGTTATGCGTGACCTCAGCCTCGATGCAATACGGCAAAAACTGCCGATACACTTCGCCGCCACCAATAACCCACGCAACGGGCTCGTCGACAACCGCGGCGAGCGCCTCATCAACGCTATGTACCACGTCGACGCCCTCGGGCGCAAAATCCTCATCGCGCGTGAGCACGATATTGCGGCGATTCTTGAGCGGTCGTCCGCCGGGAAAACTCAGAAGTGTCTTGCGTCCCATAATGACCGGGCAACCTTTGGTGCACGCTACAAAATGGCGCATATCGGAGCGATTGGACACGACCATGTCACCCTCGCAGCCAATGCCCCAGTCATCGCACACAGCGACAATGGCAGAAAGCTTACACGTCATGCGCGTCACCTACACCGCAATGGGGATGTTCTTGACCTGCGGGCCGTGCTCATAGCCCTCAACAATCAGATCATCGGTCGTAAACGCGTAGAAATCATGCACATCGGGGTTGAGCGTTACCTTGGGAGCCGCAAACTGCGGACGCTCGATAAGCTCGCGGACGATATCGACATGACGGTCGTAAATGTGGGCATCGGCAATCACATGCAGCAGCTCGCCAGCGATCATATCGACCGACTGCGCCACCATCATGAGCAGAATGGCGTACTGACACACATTCCAGTTGTTCGCGGCCAAAATATCCTGGCTGCGCTGGTTGAGAATCATGTTGAGCGTCGGCTTGTCGTCCTGCGGGCGCTGTGTGACGTTATAGGTCACGCCGTAGGCGCACGGATACAGGTGCATCTCGGACAGATCGCTAAACACGTACGTATTGGTCATAATGCGGCGACTATACGGCGTGTGCTTAAGGTCGTACAGCACACGGTCCATCTGGTCGAAGTCGCCCTCGGCGTAATGGCTCTTCTGACCAATCTGATAGCCGTAGGCTTTACCGATGGAACCGGTCTCATCGGCCCACTCATCCCAGATATGGCTGTTGAGATCATGCACGTTATTGGATTTCTTTTGATAGATCCACAGAATCTCGTCCATGGCAGACTTAAGCGCCGTACGACGCAGGGTGAGCGCGGGGAACTCCTCGCGCAGATCATAGCGCGCCGTGACGCCAAAGTTTTTAATGGTATAGGCAGGGGTGCCGTCCTCCCACACCGGACGGACCTTTTGGCCCTCGGTGGTGGTGCCATGGTCCAAGATATCGCGGCACATGGTTACAAATTGCTGATCAGCTTTGCTCATTGACCCTCCTGTCAGTCGCCTATAAGCGAGATTTATTGTAGCCCAGGCGCACGTGGCCCCACAGCCCAAACATAAGCCCTCACTTTCTGACATATGCCAGAAATTCATTGCGAAAATCCGCATGTTCGTTATTCTATTGTTGACATATGTCAGAATTGGAGAGTGTATGGCAGGAAGACGCGAAAAAATGCGCCGCGTTGGGATCATCCCTGAATATCGCGGCTTTACCCCTGACGGCCTTGCCAGCGGAGACGCCATCGTCATGACGGTCGACGAGCTCGAGGTCCTACGCCTATGTGACCTGGAAGGCCTTAACCAAGAGGAAGTCGCCCAGTGCATGGGCATTGCCCGCGCCACGGTGGCGGCAATCTGCAGCCGCGCGCATCGCAAGGTGGCAAACGCGCTGGTCAATGGACGGGCGATCGTCATCGAAGGCGGCAACATCGCGTACTCCCCCATCACCACGACAACGGCCGCATGGCCAGCAAAGGAGGTCGACACCGTGAGGGTGGCAACGACGTACGACAACGGCAACATCTTTATGCACTTTGGCCGCAGCGAACAGTTCAAGATCTACGACATCCAGGATGGCAAGGTGCTCAACGAGCAGGTCGTGGGCACCGGCGGCACTGGTCACGGTGCATTGGCGGGTCTGCTTGCCAACAGTGGCGTTGACACGCTCATCTGCGGCGGTATCGGCGGCGGCGCCATCAATGCACTTACCCAGGCCGGCATCACGGTCTATGCAGGCGCCCAGGGCAGCTGCGACGCCTGCGTCGAGGCACTCATTGCCGGCACGCTCGCACAGACCGGCGAGGCCACGTGCGGCTGCCACGGCCATGACCACGAGCACACCCATGAGCACGGCGAATCCTGCGGTTGCCACGGCCATCACGAGAACGAGGGCCACGAGGGCTGTGGCTGCCACTAGCGGCAAATGCCCTGGCGCCAAGACGTGCCATTCGCGCAACAAACCACACAACGGCGAAGGCCGCCTGGAGTACCATCCAGGCGGCCTTCGCCATACACGACTCAACCAGTCGTTACTTCTTATTGCGCATCTGCGCTTCCATCTGGCGCAGCAGATCCATATCAGACTTGGGGCCGCCCGTTCCCAAGCCGCCCAGGCCGCCCAGCCCCATGGCATCCAGGCCGGGAATATTGGGCATGCGCATCTTCTTGCCCTTCTTACCCTTCTTGCCCTTCTTGCCGCCGGCCTGCGCCTGATTGGCCATCGTGCGCATGCGGCCCATCATCTTATTCATCTCGCCCCACTGCTTCATAAGGCTATTGACCTCAGTGGGGGTCACGCCGGCGCCCTTGGCGATGCGGGCGCGGCGCTGGCCGTTGATGATGGAGGGACGCAGACGCTCCTCCTTGGTCATCGACATGATGATGGCCTCGTTCTTGTCGAAGATGCCCTCGTCCAGGTTGCCGCCCATCTGGTTGAGCGCGCGCTGGCCACCGGGAAGCATGCCCAAGATGCCCTTCATGCCGCCCATCTTCTTGACGGCCTTCATCTGGTCGAGCATGTCGTTCATGGTGAAGCCCTCGCGCAGCATGCGCTCGGCAGCCTCGAGCTGCTCGGCGTCGGCCGCCTCCTGGGCCTTCTCGATAATGCCGACAACGTCGCCCATGCCAAGAATGCGCTTGGCCATACGATCAGGATAGAACGGCTCCAGCGAATCGGGTTTCTCGCCCATGCTCACGAACTTGATGGGCTTACCGGTCACCTGGCGCACGGAAAGCGCGCCGCCGCCACGGGCATCTCCGTCGAGTTTGGAGATGATCACACCGTCAAAGTCGGTGCGCTCGGCAAAGGTCGAGACGACGTTGACGATATCCTGGCCGGTCATGGCATCGACGACCATCAGCACCTGATCGGGCTTGACGGCCTTCTTGATGTCCACGGCCTCCTGCATCATCTGCTCATCGATCTGCAAGCGGCCAGCGGTATCGACGATGACCACGTCACGCAGGTGGTCGACGGCCTCCTGGATGGCGCCCTTGGCGATATCGACCGGGTGCGCGCCGTCACCGCGGAAAACCGGCACGCCGATCTCTCCGCCAAGCGTGGCCAGCTGGTCGGCAGCGGCGGGACGGTAGACGTCGCACGCGGCGAGCAGCGGCGAGCGGCCCTGCTTCTTGAGCAGGTAGGCCAGCTTTACGGCCGCCGTGGTCTTACCGGAGCCCTGCAGGCCCACGAGCATGATGACATTGGGAATGCGGTTACTAAAGACGAGCTTGCTCTCTGTGGAGCCGAGCATCTCGGTGAGCTCGTCGAGCACGATCTTGACGACGTTTTGCGCTGGCGACAGCGACTCCATGACCTCGGCGGTCATGCAGCGCTCCTTGGTCTTGGCGACGAACTCCTTGACGACCTTGAAGTTGACGTCGGCCTCGAGCAGCGCCATGCGAATGTCGCGCATGGCCGAGGTGATATCGGCCTCGGTCAGCTTGCCCTTGCCGCGCAGGCGGTCAAATGTGTCGTTGAGGCGATCGCTCAGGGAATCAAACACTAGTCACTCCTTAATTGGACTCGCCCACTAGGGCGCGGCAGAAATCTTTGGCATTGAACTCCTGCAGGTCATCGACCTGCTCGCCCACGCCCACGCGCAGGATCGGGAGCTTGAGCTTCTCGGCCACGGCCATGGCGATACCGCCCTTAGCCGTGCCGTCGAGCTTCGTCATGATAATACCGTCCAGGCCCAGTGCCTCGTTAAACTCGAGCGCCTGGTTCAGACCGTTCTGGCCGGTGGCGGCATCGATCACGAGCACGACTGAGACGGGCATGGGGCCGGCGGCCATATTGGCGGCGCGCTTACGCGTCACGTTGACCACCTTGGCAAGCTCGCGCATGAGCTCGGGGCTCGTGTGCAGACGACCGGCAGTGTCGATAAGCACCAGGTCACTGCCGCGCTTGTCGGCCTCGTCGAGCACGTCGTAGCAAACACTTGCCGGGTCGGAGCCGCGATCGCGCTTGATGACGGGGACGCCAGCGCGCTGGCCCCACACATCGAGCTGCTCGATAGCGGCAGCACGGAAGGTATCGGCCGATCCGATCACGACGTTCTTGCCGCGGGCGGCCATGGCGCTCGCAATCTTGCCGACAGTGGTGGTCTTGCCGGCACCGTTAATGCCCACAAACAGCACGCAGCTCGGCGTATCGGAAAACGGATCGCGCTCGATGGGCACAAAGTGCTGCTCAAGCTGCTCGGCCAGGGCGCGACGGAGTTGCGGGGCGGTCTTGAGGTTCCTCTTGGCCGCGGCATCGCGCAGGTCATCGGAGACCTTGATGGCGACCTCGGCGCCCATGTCACCCATGACGAGGGTGTCCTCCAGGTCCTCCCAAAAATCTTCGTCGACCTCGCCGCCAAAGTAAAAGACCTCGTTGAGGGCCTCGCGACTGCGCTCAAGTCCGCGCGAGAGAGCGTCAAAGAATCCCATTATGCATTCACGACCTTTCCGGTTTCGCGATCGAGTTTTTGCGAGACGACGCGACTGACGCCGTCGGCTTGCATCGAGACGCCATAGAGGACGTCAGCGTCCTCCATAGTACGGCGCTGATGCGAAATGACCAAGAGCTGCGTATCGGAACGCAACACATCGAGCGCGCCGATGAGCTTGGACAGATTGGCGTCATCGAGTGCTGCCTCGACCTCGTCCAGCACATAGAACGGCACCGTACGCGTGCGATACACGGCAAAGAGCAGGGCAAGCGCCGTCAGGCTCTTCTCGCCGCCCGACATGAGCATCATCTTGGTAATGCGCTTGCCGCGCGGCTGCGCCACGACCTCGATACCCGTCTCGGCAGGATGCTCGGGATCGGTCATCTCCAGATGAGCCTGACCGCCCGGGAAGAGCATAGCGAAGATCTCGCGGAAGTTCGCGTCGACCTTCTCAAACGTCACCAGGAACGCCTTGCGCATCTTGCGATCAATGGCCACCGTGATCTTGGTGAGCGCCTTGCGCGCGCTCTCCAAATCGGCCAGCTGCTCCTCGATGTAGTCGGCACGGCGCTTGAGCTGCTCGTACTCCTCCATGGCAACTTGGT
>UQMM01000016.1 GCA_900542165.1 uncultured Collinsella sp.
TCCTATCTTTTTAGTGCCCTCGGATTGGGTCATAGTGTCTGTCGTTGCCAAAACATCGGCGCCATCTTTGTAATGTGAAAAGGGGCTGAACCTTTGTCACATTCGGTCTGCGACGTTATTTTGTTTGGAGCGAGCGAGGGGTCCTATGACAGTTCGTCGGCTACTTGGTGCTCGTAGAAGGCTTCGATTACGGCGTTGAAGTCGCGGGCGAAGTCTTCCATGGTTCCGCGCCAGGTGGCTCGGCCGGGTTTTCCCTGGCCAACATAGGCAGTTTGAATGCCGCAGGCGGGACTGGGGAAGTCGCGCTTGGGATCGTTGCCCACCATAAGGACCTCGTGCGGCTCGAGCCCCATCACCTGAAGCTGCTCTAGATAGTAGGTGGCATCGGGCTTGCAGCGGGTGGTGTTTCCCATGTGCGTGACGAGCTCAAAGGGGGCGTCGGCCAGGTCGCCCCAACCCATGCGGCACTCGATGGCCCCCTGCGGAAAGCTGGGGTTGGTAAAGAGCGCGCAACGTAGCCCTGCATCCTGTACGGCCTGAAGCGCGGCGTGTGCGCCCGGCATGGCGTGGGCGTTGATGACATCGTCGTTCTTGTACGGAAGAACTTCGCGGTCGTAGTAGGTAAACGCCTCGTAGATGAGTGGGTCCGAGAGGCAAATGCCGCACCGGCGCTCAACCTCTTCTTGGTAGAACTCAAGATTGGTGCGATTATCCGTGCCGCTTCGGCGATTGGCGTTGAGGTCAACCAAGATAGTGCCGAGGCGTGCCATCGTGCCACCGTGGCTGCGGCGACCGATATCCGCGAGCATCGACGAGACATCCTTAAAATAGCGAAGGATGAACGCGTTGAGGTTGATGCTGAGAAGCGTTTCGTCCATATCGAAAACGACTGCTTTGAGCACGCGGGCACCTTTCTCGATAAATCGTTCCAGAATCGTTGGCTCCGGATACTTTACCCCAAAGCCAAATGCCTGGCTGGTTATCGTCAAGTTGTGGAGACGTGTGTTCATAAGATTACGAAAAAGTCTCCACACGAGTAAAAAATCGCAGTTCACGCTTGAAATCGAACTCATTTCCCCGTAACCTATACGAACGTGATTGCATAAGCGTCACATTAGTATCTGTCGGCTCCCGAGTGTTCCTAAACGTTGTGTGCTTGTCGCACCCTTCTGTAGGTCCTAGCAATCGGGGCCCCGTAGTTCGAAAGGGGTCCACCTTTGAGTGAGATTCAGAACTCGTCCATTTTCTCTCTTGACGATGTCAATGAGGAGGAGATGAACAACCTCATCGACGGTACGATTACCGACTTTGATGAGGGCGATCTCGTTAACGGCACTGTCGTTAAGATCGAGCATGACGAGGTGCTCGTTGACATCGGATTCAAGTCCGAGGGCGTTATCCCGGTCCGCGAGCTGTCCATCCGCAAGGACGCTAACCCTGCAGACATCGTTGCACTCGGTGATCCCATCGAGGCTCTGGTTCTCCAGAAGGAGGACAAGGACGGTCGTCTGGTCCTGTCCAAGAAGCGTGCCGAGTACGAGCGTGCTTGGAACCGCATCGAGGAGAAGTTCAACTCCGGCGAGAACGTCGAGGGCGAGGTTATCGAGGTTGTCAAGGGCGGCCTGATCCTCGACATCGGCCTGCGTGGCTTCCTGCCCGCTTCCCTCGTCGACCTCCGTCGTGTCAAGGACCTCACCTCCTACATGGGCACCCGCATCGAGGCTCGCGTCATCGAGATGGACCGCAACCGCAACAACGTCGTCCTCTCCCGTCGCGTCGTGCTCGAGGAGTCCCGTAAGGCCGAGCGCTCCGAGATTCTGTCCAAGCTCAAGTCTGGCATGCGTCTCCAGGGCACCGTTTCCTCCATCGTCGACTTCGGCGCCTTCGTCGACCTCGGCGGTATCGACGGCCTCATCCACATCTCCGAGCTCTCCTGGAACCACGTCAACCATCCTTCTGAGGTTGTCAAGGTCGGCCAGGAGGTCGAGGTCGAGGTTCTCGACGTCGATCTCAACCGCGAGCGCATCTCCCTGGGTCTCAAGCAGACCACCGAGGATCCGTGGCGTGCACTGGTCAAGAAGTACCCCGTCGGCGCTATCGTCGAGGGCACTGTGACCAAGCTTGTCCCGTTCGGCGCTTTCGTCGACCTGGGCGAGGGCATCGAGGGCCTGGTGCACATCTCCGAGATGGCCAACAAGCACGTCGATCAGCCTTCTCAGGTCACCCATGTGGGCGACAAGGTTCAGGTCAAGGTCATGGAGATCGACCTCGACCGTCGTCGTATCTCCCTGTCCATGAAGTCCGCTGCTGAGACTCTGGGCGTCGAGATCGAGGTTACCCCGCTTCCTTCCGAGAAGAAGGACGAGGAGACCGACGCCGAGTAAATCGGTTTGACGATCACTTGTTTTAAGGGATCCGTCCGTAATGGACGGGTCCCTTTTTGCAATTGGTGCCGAGATGCATGATGCTGCCCATGCTGTCTGCAGGCTATTTGGTTGTCGTGCATGAAAAAATGCCGACATCCCGCCTCGGGGAGGAGGCGGGAACGCACCGAGTAGACGGAGGGGTGCGGAGCGCGGTCGCGTCTCGACTGACGACGTTGCCCATCGACAACCCTATTGTACTGCATGGCGTGGTTCTTGGTTTATCGTGTCGAACGCTTGTGTTGTGCCATTGCCTGTGGTGACGGTGTGCTACACTCTTGCACTGCTGAGTGGGCCAGACGGTCGCGCGATGTGCTGCTTGCAGTACGCGTGAGGAAAGTCCGGGCTCCAGAGGGCGGGATGCCGGCTAACGGCCGGGCGGAGTGATCCGACGGAAAGCGCCGCAGAAAAGAAGACTCCCACCTGCGCCGCAAGGCGTAAAGGGAAAAGCTGAAACGGTGGTGTAAGAGACCACCAGCGTCGTGGCAACACGGCGGCTTGGCAAGCCCCATCCGGAGCAAGCGCGAGTAGGAACGCTATGGGCCGGCCCGGTCCGCGTTCGGGTAGCGTGCGTGGAGCTGCATGGTAACGTGCAGACAAGATAAATGACCGTTCACGACAGAACCCGGCTTATAGGCCCACTTGGCAACTATGTTGACGCTGCGAACCCGTCAGCGCGGCAATCTGCCTTTCAAGCCTTCGGGCATGACCATAAGGTCAATGCCCTCGTCTTTCAAGGCACCTTGCTCGCGCTGACGGGTTCTCGCCTTCGACGGCGTCAGCTGGCCGATTTGGCGCTCATTCGTCGGTCGCCGCCATAAGGCGTGCTCCCTCCTCTTTCGGGCCAAATCGACTCAGCTGACGCCGTCTCGCTGTTTTTGCCTGGTCCTTGACTTTGCCGTTCTATTTACCGGGGTTACCGGTACTGTCTTTGCCGTATTATTGAGGCTGTTTGTTGCTGCGCTTTATTCTGTTGAGGGACTTTGTTGGACAGCTATTTTACTCTGCAATCGAATATTGAGGCTTCGGGCGAGTTTGTGGACCGCAAGAGCCGGTTTATTGCCCAGCTGGTCCATATTGAGTCCGAGGATGAGGCGAATGCCTTTATCGAGATGGTTCGCAAGCGTCATTACGACGCTCGACACAATGTTCCCGCGTGGATTTTGGTCGATGGGCGCGAGCGCCAGAGCGATGATGGTGAGCCGAGCCGCACGAGCGGCATGCCGACGCTCGAGGTGCTGCGCGGTGCGGGGCTCAAAAATGTTTGCTGCGTGGTGACGCGCTATTTTGGTGGCACGCTGTTGGGGCCTGGTGGCTTGGTACGCGCCTATACCGCGGCGACGCAGGCGGCGGTGGCCGCGGCTCAGGAGGCAGGGCAGATCGTTGAGATGACAAGCGTCGTGCCGGTTGACGTGCATGTGGCCTATCCGCAGTATGAGCAGGTGCTTCGTTTGGCGCAGGATTCGGGTGCCAAGGTTTCGGATACCGATTTCGCGGATGCCGTGACACTTCATTTTGTGTTTAAGGCAGGGGAGCAGGAGTCGTTTTGCGTTAAGATGCGCGAGCTTATGGCGGGGCGCGAGGAGATCGAGGTCGGCGCTCCCGAGTTTGCCGAGTTCTAACGACGACGGCCGGCGTTCTTTTGGATGGATCCCAAACGCGCCGGCCGTCGTTTTATGTTGCTGCCGTTTACTCGGCGAGCTGCTTTAGCACATCGCAGGCGATCTCGACGGCATCGTCGATGCAGCCGGGGCAGCTGCGGAGCGGACCTTTATCCGATCCGATGCCCTTGAGCGTGCCGCAGACGGTCGTCGTGTTCTTCTCGCCAAATCGCTTGGCAATCTCGCGCGACAGCTTGTAGGTCTGGCCTTTGGTCTTGGGGTTTTCCATGCCGTCGCTCATTACAAAGCCCATGATGGCCACGGCGCCCGAGATGGCGCCGCAGGTCTCGGTCATGCCACCCATGCCGGCGCCAAAGCCCTCGGTGAGGGTAAAGGCGGTCTGGGGGTCGAGCCCGACGGCAGGTGCGAGCGTGCAGGCAACGGCCTGTGCGCAGTTAAAGCCGCGGGCGTGGTATTCGGCAGCCTGAGCCTGGCAGGCGGCGGTGTCGAGCTGGGTGGTATCGATCTGCTTCATCGTTGTCTCCTTGGTCACGGTGTACCCGCCTATGGTACCCGTGACGGGGCATGTAATCATCGAGAGCTTCATGTATGCCTCATTTTTATCTATCGAGCAAATGCCCAAGGCTTGAGATAAATACCCCTAATCAATTTGTCCCATAACCTACCTTGGGGATGGGTTGAGAGGGGTGCAGGGTAGCGGTATCGTGAACCGAATAAAACGTAACCCAGGTAAGGGAGCTAGATATGAGCGAGCAGACTATCGGTACTACATGTGTTCAGGGCGGCTATCACCCGGGAGATGCGGAGCCGCGCCAGGTGCCCATCTACCAGTCCACCACGTGGAAGTACGACACGTCGGAGCACATGGGCAAGCTGTTTGACCTGGAGGAGTCTGGCTACTTCTACAGCCGTCTGCAGAACCCCACGTGCGATTTGGTTGCCGCCAAGATCTGCGAGATGGAGGGCGGCACCGCAGCGATGCTCACGAGTTCGGGCATGGCTGCGAACTTCCTCGCGATCTTTAACGTTGCCGGTGCCGGCGATCACGTGGTCGCAAGCTCTGCCATTTACGGCGGTACGTATAACCTGCTCGCCCACACCATGGGTCGCATGGGCTTGACCTGCACGTTCGTTGCCCCCGACTGCACCGATGAGGAGCTCGAGGCAGCCTTCCAGCCCAACACAAAGCTCGTCTTTGGCGAGACGATCGCAAACCCCGCCCTTGCCGTGCTCGATATTGAGCGCTTTGCCAAGGCCGCACATGACCACGGTGTGCCGTTGATGGTCGACAACACCTTCCCGACGCCCGTGATGTGCCGTCCCTTTGAGTGGGGCGCCGACATCGTTACGCACTCCACCACCAAGTACATGGATGGACATGCTGCCTACCTGGGCGGCGTGATCGTCGACCACGGCCAGTTTGACTGGATGGCCCATGCGGACAAGTTCCCGGGTCTCACCACGCCTGACGAGAGCTACCATGGCGTGACCTATGCCGAGAAGTTCGGTCGCGAGGGCGCCTTCATTACCAAGGCCACCGCGCAGCTCATGCGCGATCTTGGCCCCATGCAGAACCCGCAGGCGGCGTTCTTCTTGAACAGCTCGCTCGAGAGCCTGCATGTGCGCATGCCGCGTCATTGCGAGAACGGCCTGGCCGTTGCCAAGTTCCTGCAGAGCCATCCCAAGGTGCGCTTCGTGAGCTATCCGGGCCTGGAGGGCGACAAGTACTATGACCTCGCTCAGAAGTACATGCCAAACGGTACCTGCGGCGTTGTGAGCTTTGGCTTTAATGGTGGTCGCGCGGCGGCCGAGACCTTTATGAAGAGCCTCAAGCTCGCCCAGATCGCCACGCATGTGGCCGACGCCCGCACCTGCTGCCTGCATCCCGCTAACGCTACGCACCGCCAGATGAACGATGAGGAGCTCATCGCCTGTGGCATCTCCGCCGACATGGTGCGCCTGTCGTGCGGCCTCGAGGACACGGCCGATCTGATTGCCGACCTTGAGCAGGCACTCGAGCAGTGCTAGGCTAGCTCCGTACAAGGTGCCGATGCTGGCAGAAAGCTTCGGTGACCTTTCGTTCCGATTCCGTAGGCGGGACCCCAATCGCGGCTGTTTGCAGGCGATCGGGGCCCCGTTTTTTGCGTTAGGCCACTCGAAAGGATGGATATGGAGAAAACTGCAGAGCAGCTGCGCCGCGAGCACATTGTCCTAGAGGGCGACACCCATGGCAAGAACAAGTGGGCGATTCTGTTCACCGTGCTCATCATGACGTTTATGGTGTGTCTGGATTCGACCGTCGTGACCGTGGCGCTGCCCGTGATGCAAAAGGAGCTGGGCGTGGGCCTCGATCGCATTCAGCTGGTAAGTTCGGTGTATCTGCTTGCGACTTGCGTGGCTATGTTGCCGTTTGGCCGTCTGGGCGACGTGCGCGGCAAGGTGAATGTGTTCCAGTTGGGCGTCATCGTCTTTTCGGTCGGTTCGCTGCTGTGCGGCCTTTCGGCCTCGCTTGAGGTTCTTATCCTGGCACGCATTGTTCAGGGCATCGGTTGCGCGGCGGCCATGGCTAACAACATGGGTATCATCACCGAGTCGTTTCCGGCGCGCGAACGAGGCCGTGCCATGGGTATTCTCGCGACCTTTGTGGCCCTCGGCATGATGTGTGGCCCCGTGCTCGGCGGCATGCTGGTGGCAAGCTTTCCCTGGGAGAGCATCTTCCTCATCAACCTGCCCATTGGCGTGATCTCGTTTATCGTGGGACTCTACACGCTGCCGCATGTTAGGCCAGAGGCCGGCGAACGTCCCATGCCCCTTGCCGAGGCCGCTCGTCGCTGCTTTGCAAATTCGGCCTTCACCATCAACCTTGCCTGCATGCTCATCGTGTTCGTTGGCATTGGCGCATCCGAGTTTATTCTGCCGTTCTATTTTCAGGACGCCCACGGCTTTGGTTCTGACATTTCCGGATTGCTCTTTTTGGCGCTGCCAATGGTGAATGCCTTTATCGGCCCGCTTTCGGGAACGGTTTCGGACCGTGTTGGCTGCGAGGGTCCCACGGCGGTCGGCCTGGGCGTGTATGTGTGCGGTCTCTTTGCAGTAAGCACGCTCGACGAGCACTCTTCTATCCCTGTGATCGTGTGCTGCGTCGCATTTATGTCGTGCGGTACGTCGATTTTCCAGAGCCCCAACAACTCGCTGTACATGGGCTCGGCTCCGCGCGAGGCACTTGGCTTTGCGGGTAGTCTGGGTAGCCTGGCGCGTTATGCGGGTATGGCACTCGGCATTACGGTGGCGTCGAATATCCTGTATGGACAGATGAGCGTGGCGATGGGCGAGGCCGTGACCAGTTTTGTTGCAGGACGTCCGGATGTGTTCCTGTTTGGTTTCCGTTCGGTGTTCTATGTGTTGATGGCTGTGGCCGCTGTGGGCTTTGCGCTTGCCATGGTGCGTTTGGTGAAGATGCGCGCCCGCCATTAGCGTGTTGGGAGGCTGTCTGCCACGATTCGCGCCGTCCCAAAAAGACTGGTTTGTGGTGCGATGCGGCTTGTGGGACGGGCGGGGGTCGGTCCGTGGTAGACTATCGAACAACGTTTATTAATCGCGCGGTATCGTTGCCGCGAGAAGGGGTTGCGCCATGCAGGAGCTTGAGGATCGTATTCGCCATGACGGCATCGTAAAGGCCGGTAACGTCCTTAAGGTTGATGCCTTCCTCAACCACCAATGCGACGTTGAGCTGTTCGACCACATGGGCGCCGAGTGGGCCCGACTGTTCGAGGGTGTCGAGATCAACAAGATCCTGACGATTGAGGCTTCGGGCATTGGCATGGCTTGCATCGCGGCTCAGCATTTTGGCGGCGTGCCGGTGGTCTTTGCCAAGAAGGCGCAGTCCATCAACCTCGACGGCGAGCAGTATGCCACGACCATCTACTCCTTTACCAAGCAGAAGGAGTACCCGGTCATTGTGGGTAAGCGCTTCCTGTCCGAGGGCGACAAGGTCCTGATTATCGACGACTTCCTGGCCAACGGCTGCGCGCTTGAGGGCCTTATTAAGATCTGCGAGGCTGCGGGCGCCGAAGTTGCCGGCATTGGCATCGCCGTTGAGAAGGGCTTCCAGGGCGGCGGCGATAAGCTCCGTAAGCGCGGCTTCCGCGTTGAGAGCCTGGCGCGTATCGCCGATATGGACTGCGAGAACGGCGAGATCACCTTCGCCTAAGCGCGCAACACAAGCGATTGGTATGCGATGTGACAAAGGGACTGTCCCTTTGTCACATTTTTTGTATGAGGGGAGGTGTTGATATGGATGGGGACAAGATGGGATGGCGCGAGTATGCGCGCTATGCCGAGATGTCGGCCGAGGAGTTGGCGCGCGATTGCGAGGTGCAGGTGTTTCGCGCGACGGGTCCGGGCGGACAGGGCGTGAACACGACGGACTCGGCGGTACGCATGAAACATATCCCTTCGGGGATTGTCGTGACGGCGCGTGAGAGCCGCAGTCAGTTTCAGAATCGCAGCTGCTGTCTGCGTAAGCTGAGGGCAGAGCTTGAGCGTCGCGGGCGTCCACCGCGTCGACGCGTAAAGACCAAGGTGCCTCAACGCTCTCGCCAGCGCAGGCTCAACGACAAACGCTTCAACGCCATTAAAAAGGCCAACCGACGCAAACCGGGCAGCGACGAATAGCCTCCTTGTAAGTTGCGGTGAAATAGGGACTGTTTTGCGGCTTTAGCTGCATAAACAGTCCCTATTTCACCGCAACTTAGGTGGGGTTAGCGGGTGGGGCGCCAGACGTGGAGGGCGCCGGCGAGGATGTCGACCTCGATGCGCGAGGCGACAACGGGCTCGCCGTCGGCCTGGATGGGGTAGTCGGGCTCCTCAAAGGTAAGCTCGGCATGGCGACAACGGCGCATGCGAACCGGTGGCAGCTTGGTATGGTGGCCATCTTTGGCCGAAAGGAACATGGGAAGCGCGACCGCGCGCGGAACGGGGCCGCAGGCGTAGCAGACGTCGAGTATGCCGTCACAGGGGTCGGCGTCGGGACAGATGCGATAGCCCGAGCCATAGGTAGGACCCAGCTGAATCGCCATGATGATCGCCCTCACGCGCTCGGCGGGCGTCCCGTCAAAACTGACTGTCATGGGGTAGTTGCGATAGCGAAGGCCAAACTGCTCAAGTCCCGAGAGAGTGTAGAGCGGAGCGCCCGTCAAGCCGGTCTTTTTGCGTAGCTCGGTGGTGCCAAGGCCGATGGCGGCATCGATGCCGACCGAAAGCGTCTGGTCGTAGTACTCAACGGTAGCCTCGCCGCTGCCGCTTGCGGGGTTCCATGAGCGAATGCGCCCGATGTCCTGACGCTGCAGCTCACAGGTGAGCAGTGCGCCAAAATCCTTGCCGGAGAAATCGTCGATGCCGAGCGTTTGGGCAAAATCGTTGCCGGAGCCCACGGGCAGGACGGCAAGGGCGGGGCGGGTGCCCTCCTCTTGCGTCATAAGCCCGTTGACGACCTCGTGAATCACGCCGTCGCCGCCAAGGGCGATAACGGTGCGATAGCCCTGAGCCTGTGCGGCCAGCTCCTTGGCGTGTCCCATGCGCTCGGTCAGCACCAGGTCAAACTGGGATGCGCGCGCGGTCATATCCAAAAAGCGTTGCAGGCGCTCGGCAACTTCGCGCGCCGCACCCGACTGGGCGGCTGGGTTGGCGATGATGAGCGTGCGGCCAAAATCAGTTGCGTGCATGGGGCGACTCCCGGCGTATGACGTGACGGTGCGGTCGCGTTCAGGTCGAATTGCCCCCGATTGTGGCTGCACGGCGAATACTAACGTCTACTCTATCAGGTCGTTGTGGCGCTCGATAGCATCCGCTACCGTTCCGCCCTCATCCACAATAAGCGAACGGCGCTTGGGTGAGATGATGCGCTGGGCGGGGTAAACGCCGCGGTGTCCGCCGGCGAGATAGCTGATAAAGGCCACGATGACAAAGAACCCGGCGGCCGTGCCGTGGAACAGGTCGATGGCCATCATGCAAGTGGTGATGGGCACGTTGAGGCCGGCACAGAACACGCCGAGCATGCCGAGAGCCGCCAGAAAACTGGGGTCGATTCCGACGAGGCAACCGATCCAGCCGCCGAGCGCCGCACCGATGCCAAACAGGGGCGTGACCTCGCCGCCTTGGAAGCCCGCACCCAGGGTAAGCGCTGTGACGACCAACTTGATGGCTGCGTCTGCCAGGGTGGTGTTGCCGGCAAATCCGGCGCCGGAAAGCCACGTGGAAAGGCCGGCGTAGTCCCAGACGTCGAGAAGGGCATAGGCGGCCAAAACCACGAGTGCGCCCATAAGTGCGCGAACGAGATAATTGGTGATAAAGCGACCGTACAGGCTCTTGACGGTTCGAACTGACCAGGCAAAGAGGCGTGCCGTCAGACCGAAGATAATGGCGCTGATAACAACGATGACAACCGTCCGTGGTGTCATGTTGGGAACGCTGACGATAACATTCGCCTCGTACTCGGTACCCAGGGCGAGTGATGTAAAGTAGCCGGTAAACGAGGCGACCAGGCAGTAGATGCCCGCGGTGTAGTCGATCTTGCCGATAAAGCACATCTCCATGCCAAAGAAAGCTCCGGCAAGGGGCGAACCGAATACGGCGCCAAAGGCCGACGAGATGCCGGCGAGCATGAGGTCGTGGTGGTCATGCTTTTTAAGGTGGGCGAGGCTCGAGATGTTGCTGGCGATGGTGCCGCCAATCTGAACCGCGGCTCCCTCGCGACCGGCCGATCCACCCGTTAGGTGCGTGAGCGTGGAGCAGACGAAGGTGAGGACGGCCATGCGCATATGGATGAGGCGTGTGCCCAGAGCGGAGTCGATGACCAGGTTGTTACCGCGTTTGGCGGCAAGACCGTGGTTTTTGTACACCCATGCGGTGGCAACGCCCACAACGGGAAGCAGTGCGTAAATCCACGCATGGTGCTCGCGATAGTCGGTGGCGATATTCAGCGAGGCCAAAAACGCCCAAGCGGCAACGCCCATGGCGACCGAGACGATGACGACGAGTACGAGCAACTTGGCGCTCGCGAGTAGGTTGCGGGCGTTGCGGCGCGTGTCGGCAGCCAAGAGTTGCTCGGAGCGGGTGAGCTGATGCCTGCCTGCCGTGATGACGTCGTTCAGGGAGAAAAAGCCGCCATCGTCGAGCGGCTGGGAATGATCCTGCGTTTCGTTTGCGCTTTCGGTTTTGTCGGTAAAAGCCATACGTTCCTCTTTTGGGTTGCAACACGAGCATTATAGAACGTGCCAAACGAGACAAACCGGCAGGTTGGTTTCGGCTCTGTTTCGCCGTCCGTTACCGACAGGTGTATTCGCGGTCGCAGGCCAGGTCTTGAGCAGGCGGCGAGGGATTATACTGAGATAAACATAAAGAATCGGCGCCCGTGATGTGCGCCGCTGCATGCTAGAGGTGTATATGGCAGAGATACTCATTCCGTTGGAGGACGCACAGGCGATCGTCTTGTCGCACGTGAATCGCACCGAAGTTGTCGAGATTCCCGCGTGGCAGGCTGCCGGTCTTCCCTTGGCAGAGGACGCGGTGGCCGATATCGACATCTCGCCGTTTGCCAACAGCGCTATGGACGGATATGCCGTGCGCTCGGCGGACTTGACGCAGGCGTCTGACGAGGCGCCGGTGACGCTTGACGTTATCGGACACGAGGCCGCGGGCCATGTGTTTGAGGGCGCAATCGGCGCGGGCGAGACGGTCCGCATCATGACGGGCGCGCCGGTACCCGAAGGTGCCGATGCCGTGGTGAAGTATGAGATCGTCGATGTGCTCGACGGTGACGGCAACGAGGGCTCGCGAGCGAGGTTCTCGGCGCCGGCCAAGGTAGGGGAGAACGTTCGCTCTGCTGCCGAGGAGGCCCATGCCGGCGATGTTGTGATGCACGCCGGCGAGGTCGTGGCTCCGGCGGGCGCGGGTCTGCTGGCGAGCGCCGGATACGCGAGCGTGAAGGTGCACGCTGCCCCGCGTGTGGGCATCATCTCGCTGGGCACGGAACTGGTCGCACCGAGTAAGGTACCGGCGCGTGGTCAGATTCGCGATTCCAACTCCTCGGCGCTGATGGCCGAGGCACTCGATGCCGGCGCCGAGCCCGTGTTCTACGGCATCGCGCCCGATGATGAGCAGGCGATTGCCGAGCTGGTACATCGCGCCACGCGAGAGTGCGATTTTGTCATTACGAGCGGTGGCGCCTCGGCGGGCGATTACGACTATGTGACGGCGCTCGTCCGGCGCGAGGGCGAGGTGCTGTTTGACCGCATCTCGATGCGTCCGGGCAAGGCCATCACGTTTGGCTTGCTCGGGGGTAAGCCCTACCTAGGGCTTTCAGGCAATCCGGCCGCGGCGTATGTAGGCTTTGAGATGCTTGCCCGTCCGGCGATCCGCAAGATGCGCGGCTTTGCCGAGGGCGTGCGTCCCGTGCAGCAGGCGACGCTCACACATGGCGTGAAAAAGCGACAGCATCGCCGCTTCTTCGATCGCGCCACGGTTTTGCGCGACCCCGAGACCGGTGAGCTGTTGGTGACCGAGGCCAAGACGCAGAATTCGGCGCTGCTCGGCACGATGCAGCGGGCCAATTGCCTGTTGCGTATTGACGAAGGACCGTGCGACCTTGCGGCGGGCGACGTCGTGGATGTCGTGCGTGTCGACCTGCCTGAGGGAACGGTGCTATAGGAGGATCGCTATGGAGTTGAAGATTTCGATCGTGACGTGCTCGGATACGCGCGACCTTGCCCAGGACGAGGCTGGGGCCGCACTCGAGGAGCTTATCGAGGCACAGGGCTGGACGGTCGCCTCACATGTGGTCGTGCGCGACGACGTCAGCGAGATTGGTGATGCCATCGTGGAGGCCGCCGATGAGTGTCACGCCAATGTCGTGCTCACCTGCGGCGGCACGGGGCTTTCGATGCGCGATGTGACGCCCGAGGCGACGCGTGCCGTCTGCGACCGCGATGTGCCGGGTATTGCCGAGGCGATCCGTGCGTACTCCATGACCAAGACGCGCCGCGCCATGCTCTCGCGCGCTATTTGCATGCAACGAGGTCATACACTTGTCGTAAACTTTCCCGGTTCTACGAAGGCCGCCCGCGAAAGCTGGGAGGCCATAGCAGATCAGCTGGAGCACGCAGCTCAGATGACAGCGGGCGGCGGACATACCAACTAAGCGGTTTACCTGCGGCGGGGCGACCTAAACGGCTGCTCCGCCTTTGTTTTCCGCCGAAGCGACGCCGAGGTGCACGCTAACTCGAAACTATATTCTCTGGCGAGAATAATTTCTCACTAACATTATTCGCGCAGAAGTATAATCTGGTTGCAGATTAAAGCCCGCGGTGGGGTACCCGGGCACAAGGTCCGAAAGGGTTGAATATGTTCGATTTGGTTTCTCGCCGCGGATTCGTCTCACTTTCTGCTGTCGCCGCTGCCGGCCTTGGTCTTGCCGGTTGCTCGGGCAGCAAGACGTCCGAGCCGGCCGGATCCGATGCCGGCTCCGCCAAGGCCTCTTCCAAGAAGGAAACCGTCGAGCTGCAGGTCTTTGCCGCCAACTCCCTCGAGAAGGCCCTTCCCGAGGTCCAGGAGCTCTACACCGACCAGACCGGCACCACCTTTGCCGATACGCAGTTTAAGGCCTCCGGCGACCTCGTTGAGCAGATGAAGGCCGGCGCCACGGTCGACGTGCTCATCACCGCTTCCAAGGGTACCATGGATGACGCTGAGACCGCCGAGCTCGTCGACGCCGACACGCGTGAGGACATGTTCGTCAACGACCTCGTGATTATTCGCGCCGAGGGCTCCGACACCAAGATCGAGGCCATCGCCGACGTCGCGAACCTGGACGGCAAGATCGCCATCGGCGACGCCAAGACCGTCCCCGCCGGCAAGTACGCCAACCAGGCGCTGGCTTCCGTGGGCCTCTACACCGGCACCGAGGGCGACGACGGCGAGTATGCGCCCGAGATCGCCGACAAGGTGGCCCTGGCCGACAAAGTTGGTACCGCCGCCGCCTATGTGTCCACGGGCGACTGCGTGGCTGGATTTGTCTACAGCTCCGATATCTTCCGCTACGACGGCATCGAGGAGGCCTTCGTGTGTCCCGAGGACTCGCACAAGCCCATCGTGTATCCGGGTGCCGTTGCCGAGAGCTCCGAGCACGCCGACGAAGCCAAGGCGTTCATCGACTTCTGTCTGACCAACAAGAAGGCTCAGAAGATTTGGGCCAAGTACGGCTTTGAGCTTTCCGCGTAGTGCGGCTTGGCGCGATAATTCCATCGTTTTGTGTTTCACTCCGTTCTTGTATTCGCTTGGAGCTTTTCGTGCTTAATAGATTCCGCATGCTTGTCGCCTGTGCTTTGACCTTCGCGCTTTGCTGGGTGCCGGGATTTGCGTTTGCTGGGGACGCTGAGGACGGGGCCCAGGTTGCTGCGACCGCTCATGGGCTTTCCTATGGGATCGAGGGTTTTGAGCGGCTGGCCAAGGGGACCGCTCGTGCCATGGAGGGCCAGCCTGAGGGCTACCGGTTTCCCGTTGACGAGGACGTGGACCTTGTGGTGGCGCCTGCTGCCGATCGCGTTGTGGTGTGGATATCGCCCAAGGCGGTCGAGAAGTATGGATTGGATCCGCAGGACAACGAGTGCGTATCGGGTCTCAAGGCCCTCGTCTGTAAGCTCGACAGCGCAAACTGCATGGGAGGTGCGCAGCTGGGGGACGTGGATCTTCCTTGGTATGTCACGGCGGAAACAACGTTTGATTCCGGCGGGTATACCTATGGCTTTGACGAGCGCGGTGCGGATGGGGACCGCTATGTGGTGATTGCATCAGCCTCGGGTGATGCCAAGGGCGGCGCGCGTTGGCTTGATAGCGCTCACATGGTAGAAGCATCGTCTGTCGTATTGCGGGATGAGCAGGGGCCCTGGACCTCTCTGACCTCCTTTTTGTGCGACATCGACTATCGCCCGTTTTGGGTGTCCATTAAAACGAGCGGTCTTGCCCTGGTGATCGCGTTTGCGCTGGGCCTGTTCGCCGCGTGGAAGACCATGGGTACCTCGAGTCGCATCAAGGGCCTGCTCGATTCGGTCTTTACGATTCCTATGGTGCTGCCGCCTACGGTGTGCGGCTTTTTGCTGCTTATGCTATTTGGTCGATCGACCGGGGTCGGTCGGTGGCTTATCGCGCACGGCGTCTCGATTGTCTTTACGTGGCCGGCGGCGGTGATCTCTGCCGTGGTGGTGTCGTTCCCGCTCGTCTATCGTACGGCACTCGGAGCCTTCGAGAGCCTCGACACGCAGATGCTCGACGCCGCGCGAACCTTGGGATGGTCCGAGCGTCTCATCTTTACCAAGCTTATGATGCCGCTTGGGTGGCCCTCTATTGCCGCCGGCACGGTGCTCGCCTTTGCCCGCGCGATGGGCGAGTTTGGCTGCACGCTGTTCTTTGCGGGCAACTACGCCGGTATTACGCAGACCATTCCCATCGCCATCTACTTTGAGTGGATGGGCGGCAACACGTCGGTGGCCCTCTTTTGGGTCGTCGTCGTGATTGTCTTTAGCTTTTTGGTCATCCTGTTCATCAACATGTACACCGCTCATTCGCAAAAGTATCGCGAGCGGGGCCTTTCCCGTGCGGAGCGCAAACAGGCCAAAGATCTCGCCGGACAGGGCGATTCGCTCGACCCAGTCGGCGGCGATGCCCTGCGTATCGATCGCGAGGCGCTGGCCGAGCTCATGCGCGATGATGCGGCGCCGCAGGGAGGTCGATAGGTCATGTCACTCGTTCTGGATATCAAAAAGCGCTATCCCGGCTTTATGCTCGACATGCAGCTTGAGGCCGGCGAGGAGCGCGTGGCGCTGCTGGGCGCCTCGGGTTGTGGCAAGAGCTGCACGCTGCGCTGCATTGCCGGTGTGGAGACGCCCGACGAGGGCAAGATCGTCGTCAACGGCGTGACCTTTTTTGACTCGGGGGCGGGCATCAACCTGTCGCCCCAGGAGCGAAAATGCGCCCTGCTGTTCCAAAACTATCAGCTGTTCCCTAATATGACAGTGGCCGATAACGTATGTGCCGGCGTAAAGGATGCGGGCGACGCCGCGGCGCGCAAGCAGCTTGCCGAGCGCTACCTGGGTATCTTTGGACTGGCCGATTTTGCCGACCGCTATCCCGCGCGACTCTCGGGCGGTCAGCAGCAACGTGTGGCGCTTGCGCGCATGGTGGCGGCGCATCCGGGCATTTTTATGTTCGACGAGCCCATGAGCGCACTCGATTCCTATCTTAAGAGCGCCCTCGAACAGAACATGCTCGACCTGTTCGATGTATGCAACCGCACCGTGCTCTACGTGAGCCACGATATTGACGAGGCATGCCGCCTGTGCGAGCGCATTTGCGTGATGCATAACGGACATGTCGAGGAGATCGGCTCCGTCGAGGACGTGGTCCGCCGTCCGCAGACGCTGGCGGCGCTGCGCCTGACGGGCTGCAAGAACACAAGCCGGGCGCGCAAGATCGGCGACGAAGAAGTTGAGGCGCTCGATTGGGGCATGACCTTTAACGTGGGTCGCGAGGTTCCCGATAATGTGGCGTACCTGGGCATTCGCGCGAGCTACTTCCATGTGGACAACCGTGCCGAGCGGGGTCGCAACAGCTACGACCTGCACGTGGCGCGCGTGAGCGATTCGCGTTTTGAGCGCCTGGTGCTGTTGGATGCGCCGCGGGCCGATGCGCCAACGCGTCTGCAGTGGAAGGTCAACAAATTGAGCGTACCAGCGGATGGGTTACCGCAAGAAGGCGAGACCCTGCGTATGCATTTTGATGCCAGCAGGATCCATCTGGTTTGTCGGTAGCGCCGGGTAATGCCGTCGGGGATATAAGTCTCGGCGGCTTTGTCTTGCCGTTCGCCGAATGGGGAATGACAAACTCTTATCAACACAGATAATTATTTATTAAACGACGGCACACGAGGTTGTCGTACGAATGTCAACGGTGTTCGCATGGTCGACGACCGTTGATATAGTTGACCTCAACTTGTAGAGGAGGGTGCGCACATGCCGCAGACGACATACATTCGCCGCGTTGCCGCGCGTGCCCTATATATGGCTCGGAGCCGCATATGAGCAGGTATGTTCACGGCTCCGGGAGAGACGACGCACAACTAAATAACCGTCCGCAAGGCAGGTTCCCTAAAATTCCGGGTTTGAGCACGGCCGGACAATCGCCGTCCGTCGTGCATCGATACCGCCGTTATCCGTTTTTGGTTCGAGAGGGGAACCGTCATGGCTGAAGAATTTGATTTCCATCCGATGTGGGAGAGCCTCGGCATGAATCTTGCCGACCACGACCTGCTGCTGGGCGCCGTGGGCCAGATGTACGGCGATATGTTCCTGACGCAGAACAATCGCCCCAAGTCTACGTCCTACCTGGATTTTGTCGCCACCAACATCCACAGCGGCCGTATTAAGGAGATGCTCGACAAGAAGGAGGCCGGCGAGGCCACCAAGATCGTCGGCTCGTTCTGCGTCTACGTGCCCGAGGAGATCGTACTTGCCTGCGATGGTATCCCCGTGGGTCTATGCTCTGGTGCCGATTGGGCAACCGATAAGGTTGAGGAGCACCTGCCGCGCAACACCTGTCCGCTTATCAAGAGCTTTGCCGGCTTTAAGCTGGGCGAGGTCTGCCCCTACATTGAGTCGAGTGACTTGGTGGTGGGCGAGAACACCTGCGATGGCAAGAAGAAGGCCTACGAGTTCTTTGCCACGCAAAAGAACATGTACGTCATGGATATTCCCAACGTGCACGACGAGTCGACGCTCGTGACCTGGAAGGCCGAGGTCAAGAAGCTCGCCGCCAAGATCGAGGAAGAGTGTGGCGTCAAGATTACGCCCGAGCGTCTGAAGGCCGCCATCCACGCCGTCAACGAGAAGCGTCGCGCCCTGCAGCGCCTCGCTGCCACGCGCGCTGCCGACCCGGCGCCCATCAGCGGTCTCGACAGCCTGCTGACCGTTCAGGCCGCCTTTATGGACGACACGCCGCGTCTGACCGGAGCCATCAACGATATGGCGGCTGAGTGCGAGCAGCGTGTCGAGGCCGGCGAGGGCGTGGCGTCCAAGGGGACCAAGCGTATCCTGTACACCGGCACGCCCATGGCCGTGCCCAACTGGAAGCTGTTCAACCTCATCGAGAAGGCCGGCGGCGTTGTGGTGGGCGAGGAGTCCTGCACGGGCTCGCGCTACTACAAGGATCTGGTTGACGAGTCCGGTGAGACGGTTGACGAGATGCTCGATGCCATCGCCGAGCGTTACTTCAAGATTAACTGCGCCGTCTTTACGCCCAACGACCAGCGTATGAAGGATATTGTCCAGATGGCCAAGGACCTGCATGCCGACGGCATCGTCGACGTGGCCCTGCAGTTCTGCACGCTTTACGAGATGGAGTCGTTTGTCGTTGAGAAGGCCGCCGAGGAAGCCGGCATTCCGTTTATGCACATCACGACCGACTACGCCGGCGAGGATGCAGGCCAACTGCAAACCAGGATCGAGGCTTTCTTGGAAACCATTTAGGGGTATCCGTTCCGGCGGCTTCCCCAGGCACCCGATCTTGCCGTTCAAACCGTCGCTTACGTACCAAAATACGCGGCGTTCCTCTTTCACGGCAACCTCGGGCTCCTGGGAAAGCCGTTTCCTCGGTTGGTCAAAAGGTTTGTTAAGGAGTTATATGTCGGAAAATATTGAGCAGCCGTTGCCGCGCACGTTTGAGGAGTTCAACGAGCAGCGCAAGGCGGCGTTTATTCGTGTCAAGGATTACAAGCAGGCGGGCAATCGCCTGGTCGGCTTTTTGTGCAGCTATACGCCGCTCGAGATTATCGATGCCGCGGGGGCCGCAAGTGTCGCTCTGTGCGGTACGTCCGATGAGGTGATTCCCGAGGCCGAGAAGGTGCTGCCGGCAAACCTCTGCCCGCTCATCAAGTCGACCTACGGCTTTGCCTACTCGCAAAAGTGCCCGTTTACGTACTTTAGCGACATGATCATCGGCGAGACCACCTGCGACGGCAAGAAGAAGATGTACGAGCTACTCAACGAGCTCAAGCGCACGCACATTCTGCATCTTCCGCAGGGTCGCGATCGTGCCTACGAGCGTGAGGGCTGGTACGAGGAGTGCCGTCTGCTTAAGGAGGAGCTCGAGAACTTCTACGGTATTACGATCACCGATGACGACCTGCGCGCCGCTGTCCGTCGTCGTAATCGCCTGCGTGCCGCCCAACTCGAGATGTTTGCGCTGCAGGCCAACCAGCCGGCGGCCATGAGCGGCGTCGACCTGATGAGCACCATGTTTGCCGGTACGTTCAGCTTTGATATCGAGGCCTATACGCAGCAGCTGGAGCAAAAGGTTGTCAAGCTGCGCGAGACCTACGACGCGGGTGAGCGCCCGGTCGCGGCAGACGCCAAGCGCATTCTGATCACCGGCTGCCCGGTGGGCGGCGTGATCAACAAGATCGGCCGTACTATCGAGTCCAACGGCGGTGTGGTCGTGTGCATGGACGACTGCTCGGGCGAGCGCACGGCGGCCATGATGATCGACCCGGAGGCTCCCGACATTCTGCGCGCCATCGCCGACCGCTATCTGGATATCAACTGCTCGGTCATGACGCCCAACGACGGTCGTATGGAAAACACGCTGGCCATGTGCGAGAAGTATCACGTCGATGGCGTAGTGGAGAGCGTGCTCCAGGCGTGCCACACCTTTAACGTGGAGAGTGCACGCATGCAGGAGGCCGTCGAGGGTGCGGGCATTCCGTATATGAAGATCGAGACCGACTACAGCAACGGCGACATGGGCCAGATCGAGACGCGCATCGCCGCCTTTATCGAAACCCTGTAGGTGACGGTATGTGACAAAGGGACTGGCCCTTTGTTACACGTGAGGGAGGATGCCAAGGCGCCTGAACGCGCCGCTACCTTTGATGTTTAGATTGGGAGAGAGCCATGATAGGGATCGGGATTGATATCGGGTCTACGGCGGCTAAGGCTGCTGTGGTCGACGGGGAGGGTTCGGTGGCGTGGACGTGCGTGCAGCCAACCGGGTTCTCCTCGGTCGATGCTTCCGAGCGGCTGCGCGAGGCACTGGCAGCGGCCGGCTATGACGTGGCTGCCGACGACGTGCGCGTGATCGCGACCGGCTACGGCCGTGTCGCCGTGCCCTATGCGCATAAAGTCGTTACCGAGATTACCTGCCACGGTACCGGTGCCGTGCGTCTGTTTGGCGACCATGGCACCGTGGTCGATGTGGGCGGCCAGGACACCAAGGTCATCCAGCTTAAAGGAGGCCGCGTGGCAAAGTTCGCCATGAACGACAAGTGCGCTGCCGGCACGGGGCGCTTTTTGGAGATCATGGCCGACCGCCTAAGCATTTCCCAGCAGCAGATGGCCGACCTGGCGTGTTCCGGCGAGCCCACCAAGATCAGCAGCATGTGCACCGTGTTTGCCGAAAGCGAGGTTATCAGCCTGATCGGTCGCGGTGAGCCGCGCGAGAACATTGCGCGTGGCGTGATCGACAGCGTGGTTTCGCGCGTGGCGACCATGGCCGGGCAGGCCGCGGGCGCCCCGTACTACCTGACCGGTGGCCTGTGCGAGAACGCCTTCGTGGTGGAGCGGTTGGGCGAGCTACTGGGGTCGCCGGTCACCACCTCGCCCCAGGCCCGCTTTGCCGGTGCCATTGGCGCGGCGATTCGCGCGCAGGCGCTCAATTAATGCATCCGCTGCAGGCTCGCATTCATGCGTATACTGGGAGGAACTGATTGACCAATGAGAGGAGGTATCGATGGCTGACGATCAGATTAAGCTCACGTCTATGACTGCCGCGAGCGGTTGAGCCGCTAAGTTGGCTCCTGGAGCCCTCGCCCAGGTCCTGGGCGACTTACCCAATGTGCATAACGACAACCTACTCGTGGGGTTCGATACCTCCGACGATGCGAGCGTTTTTCGCGTTGGCGATAACTTGGGCCTCGTGCAGTCCATCGACTTCTTCCCGCCGATGGTCGACGATCCCTATCTGTTTGGCCAGATCGCGGCGGCAAACTCGCTGTCGGACATATACGCCATGGGTGGACGACCGAGCCATGCTATGAACCTGCTGTGCATTCCCAATTGCCTGGGCGTTGAGGTTGCCGGGCAGATTTTGGCGGGTGGCGCCGACAAATGCGTCGAGGCTGGCTGCACCATCGCGGGCGGCCACACCATCAACGACGACGAGCCCAAGTACGGCCTGTCTGTGAGCGGCTTTGTGCCACTCGACCACATGCTCGCCAACGGCGGCGCACGCGTGGGCGATGTCCTGCTGCTGACCAAGGCGATCGGCTCGGGCATCATCACCACGGCCATTAAGGGCGAGCTCATCGAGCAGGACGAGGCCGCAGTCATGTTCGACTCGATGCGCACCCTCAACGAGGCACCGATTCGTCTGGCCGAGGGGCTCGAGCTTCACGGCTGTACCGACATTACGGGCTTTGGCCTGATCGGGCATGCATGCGAGATGGCCGAGGGCTCGGGCGTGCAAATCGAGCTCGCGTCGGGGGCGGTGCCGCTCTTTGACCAGGTGCTCGACATGGCGCGTCTGGGCATTATCCCCGCGGGCTCCTACCGCAACCAGGATTTCTTTGGCCCGCGCGTGGCGGCCGACGATGACCTGGAGCCGGGCATGTTGGATGCGCTGTACGATCCGCAGACCTCGGGTGGTTTGCTCATCGCGGCGCCTGCTGCCGCTGTGGATGAGCTTGCGCGCCGTCTACATGCCGAGGGGCGCATCGCCGCCGTCGTCGGTCGCGTGTGCGAGCAGGTGCCAGGCGGTCCTACCGTTCGCGTTGTCCGTTAACGACACGTTTATTGAACTCTGTACCGTTCTAAAACGATTTATTCGAAAGGAAAAACTATGTCTACCAAAATTGAAGTCAATGCCATGGGCGATGCCTGCCCGCTGCCCGTCGTCAAGACGCTTAAGGCACTCAAGCAGCTTGACGGCGAGGGTGCCGTGGTGACCTCGGTCGACAACGAGACCGCCGTCAAGAACATCTCCAAGATGGCGCAGGAGAAGGGCTGCACGGCCTCGGTCGAGAAGGTTTCTGACGCCGAGTGGCACGTGACCGTGGCGACCTCTGGCGCCGTTGCCGCGGCCGATCCCGAGCAGGATGGCGCTGCCTTCTGCGACGCCAGCGCTGGCAAGGGTAAGCTCGTCATTTCCGTCTACACAGATTGCATGGGCCGTGGCGACGACGAGCTAGGCCACAAGCTCATGAAGGCCTTCATCTTTGCCGTGACGCAGCAGGAGGAGCTGCCCGCGACCATGCTTTTCTACAACGGCGGCGCCAAGCTCACCGTCGAGGGCTCACCGGTACTCGACGACCTGAAGGGTCTGGCCGAGCAGGGCGTCGAGATCCTTACCTGTGGCACCTGCCTCGACCACTATGGCATTAGGGACCAGCTTGCAGTAGGCGAGGTCACCAACATGTACGTGATCGTGGAGAAGATGGAGCAGGCCGTGCGCGTTGTGCGCCCGTAGCGTATTGGTTGGAGTTGCCATGAGGGAGAAGCGCCCGGCGCTTGTCATCACGTTTCCCACCACGGCGGCCGCCATGGGTTGCGAGTCCCTGTGCGCTGAGCATGGTCTTCCCGGGCGAACGATTCCCGTGCCCGGGGAGGTCGCTGCCGGCTGCGGCCTGGCGTGGAAGGCGTCGCCTGCCGATGAGGAGCTGCTGCGCGGCGAGCTTGCCGCGGCGGGCGTTCCCACCGAGGGCTATACCGTGATCGATATGTGGGAGGTCGTGCGATGATCTACTTGGATAACGCGGCGACGACCATGCACAAGCCGCAGGCGGTCATCGATGCCGTGACGCAGGCGATGCGCTCGCTCGGCAATGCCGGGCGCGGCGCCGCGTCGGGTGCGCTCGATGCGGCGCGTACCATCCACGGCTGCCGCGCCAAGCTTGCGCGCTTGCTGGGCTGTCCGCGTGCTGACCATGTTTGTTTTACGCCCAACTCCACGGCGGCGCTCAACACCGCCATCAACGGGGTGGTGCGCCGCGGCGACCGTGTGGTCACGACGGTGCTCGAGCACAACTCCGTGCTGCGTCCGCTCAACCGCCTGGCGGCAGAGCAGGGCGTGACCGTTGAGCATGCGGGCTGCGACGCGAACGGCGTGCTCGACTACGACGAGCTCGAGCGGCTGGTCACGCCGGGCACGCGTGCCGTGGTGGTGACGCACGCCTCCAATGTGACCGGCAACGCGGTCGACATTGCGCGCGTGGCGGCCATGGCCCATGCGGCCGGCGCGCTTGTGATCGTCGATGCCTCGCAGTCTGCCGGCACGGTGCATATCGATATGCAGGCCATGGGGCTCGACGTTGTGTGCTTTACCGGCCACAAGGGGCTCATGGGGCCCCAGGGCACCGGCGGCCTGGCCGTGGCGGAGGGCGTCGATGTGGCACCCTGGGCCATGGGCGGCACCGGTGTACACAGCTTCGATGAGCTGCAGCCGCTTGAGTGGCCCACGCGCCTTGAGGCGGGCACGCTCAACGGCCACGGCATCGCGGGCCTTTCCGCTGGTCTCGACTTTATCGAGGCCCAGGGTGGGGTCGAGGCGATTGCTGCCCACGAGTGCGCGCTTGCCGAGCGTTTCCTCGCCAGCGTTCGCGAAATACCCGGCATTGCGCTTTACGGTGTGTTTGACCAGCCCGCGCGCTCGGCGATCGTGTCGCTCAACGTTGGCGATATCGACTCTGCCGAGATCTCGGATGCGCTCATGCAAGGGTGGGGGATTGCGACGCGCCCCGGCGCCCATTGCGCTCCGCTCATGCACCGCGCGCTGGGGACCGAGCGCCAGGGCGTCGTCCGCTTCTCATTTGGGTATTTCAACACGACCGAAGAAGTCGACACGGCTATCGATGCTCTGTGCGATTTAGCCTGCTAAAGCTGCTAGAGCGTATATACTTGCGGAACGGGTGTTTTTGCCCGTCCCATTTTTTTGTTTCAACCCGAAAGGTGGACCCATGGCTTCATCCGCCCCGCGCGGTCTGCGCTCCGACCATGTCGTCACCGTCGGCATCGCCCTGTTCTCGATGCTCTTTGGCGCCGGCAACCTCATTATTCCGCCACTGCTGGCGCTGCAGGCAGGTTCTGCCACGCCGGTCGCCATGCTCGGCTTTCTCATCGCCGCCATCGGCCTGCCCGTCATGGGCTTTATCGCCGTGGCGCTTGCCGGAACGGCGCGCGAGCTTGCCGGCCGCGTGCACCCCAAGTTCGGTGAGTTCTTTGTCGCGGCGGTCTATTTAGCGATCGGCCCGTGCCTGGCCATTCCGCGTACGAGCTCCACGGCCTTCGAGATGCTGGTGCCGCTGCTGCCCGAGGGCGTCTCGCTTGGCACGGCTCGCCTGGTGTTTGCCGTCGGCTTCTTTGTCGTCGCGTTTGCGCTCACGCTGCGCCCGGGTGTCATCACACGCGTACTCGGTCGCATTACGGGCCCCGCGCTCATTGCGCTCATCGTGCTGGTCGTGGGTGCTGCCGTGGTCTCGCCGCTGGGACCGGCTGCCGCGCCTCAGACTCCTTACGATGCCGGTGCTGCCGTGCAGGGCTTTTTGACCGGCTACCAGACCATGGACCTGCTCGCGTCGCTCGCCTTTGGCATCATCATCGCCGAGACCATCCATGAGCTCGGCGTTACCGACGATAAGCGCGTGGCCTTCGAGATCTCGCGTTCGGGTGTGATCGCCGGCGTGCTCATGGCCATCATCTACTGCGGCCTGGCGCTTGCCGGCATGCAGCTCGGCACGGTTATGCCCGATGCCACCAACGGCGCCGCCATCCTTGCCCTCTCTGCCTCCATGCACTTTGGCCTTGTCGGCACGGTCGTGGTCTTCGCGATCTTTTTCCTTGCCTGCATGAACGTGTGTATTGGCCTTATCAGCTGCTGCTCGCGTTACTTCTGCGAGACGTATGTGGTCGAAGGGGGAGCGGAGGCTTCCGAGGAGGCCATGCGCCGTCCCTTCGCGATTCTCGCCTTTGTGTTCGCGGCGTTTTCGTGCGTGCTCTCCAACGTGGGCCTCGACATGATCCTTATGTTCTCGGTGCCCATGCTCAACGCCCTGTATCCCGTTGCCATCGTACTGGTACTGATGGGCCTGGTGCACGGCTTTTGCGACGCTCATCCGCAGGTGTGGGTGTGGGTCGGCGGCGTGGTCGCGGTGCAGAGTGTGATCACCTCGGTCCGCGATGCGTTCTTTGCGGGCGCGTGGCTGCCGTTCGATGCGCTGCCGCTTGCGGACATTGGAGCCGCGTGGGCGCCGGTTGCCGTGGTTGCCTTTGTGATTGGCCTGCTCCATAGTCGTTTTGTCGCACATTCGAGGAGCTAGGGTTTCTGCGCTTGCACAGGCGGGGAGTCTCCCCTATAATTTCCTTCGCTTTGGGACACGCAAGGTTTAGACCTTAGCTGCTCAACACCTTCGGGACGTGGCGCAGTTTGGTAGCGCGCCTGCTTTGGGAGCAGGATGTCGCAGGTTCAAATCCTGTCGTCCCGACCATATCTTGCGGGCGTAGTTCAATGGTAGAACCCCAGCCTTCCAAGCTGATGACGCGGGTTCGATTCCCGTCGCCCGCTCCATAGGATAGCTTTAACGGCTTTGGCTCCTTTTGGTGCCAGAGCCGTTTTCATTAGCGTGCCGGGCGACGGGAATCGAACTCGGCAGGGTGCGAAGCTGAGAAAATGCGTGAGCATTTTCCAGCGCAGCACGCAAGGGCCAATGGCCCGCAGCGAAACAAGGGTTTGCGAAGCAAACCCTTGGATTTCCCGTCGCCCGCTCCACAAGATAGATGAATGGCTCTGGTTCCTTTTGAGAATCAGAGCCATTTTCATATACATGCCGGGACCCCACATCCCCTCCTAAGTTGCGCTGAAATACGGACTGTTTTTTGGCTTTTGCGAACCTATTGAAGGCCGGGGTAGCTAATTTGGGATGGGGCTTTTTTGACTACTCTAGCGATCGGCTGGCAAATGTGGTCAAAAAGCTCTGTTCCAAAATGATTGGTCTGGTGTTGAGCCACGAAAGCGGCCCATCTACTACGTTTGGCCCGCGGGGGTCGACCATAGCAGCATTTTTGGAAAATCTGCAAGCCGTCTACCAGCGGTTTTGATTTTTCGGATTTCGGTATGGTCGAGGGTATTCGGTTAAATGTAGTAAATAGGCCCATTTCGTGGCGAACAGTAGGATTAGCGGTCCAAGGCTGCCGGTTTCGGATGGCCAACCTGGAAGTTGCGGTGGATTAGTTCCTAAAAGGCCTATGGAAGCTTGAAAACAGGAACTATTTCACCGCAACTTAGGGTGGGATGGGGTTAGCTGCGGGATTGGTGGCGGAGCTTGTCGATGGTGGCGTCGGTGCTGTGGCTGCGGGCGTCGGCTGCGGTTTGGCGCTTGCGGCGGTAATCGATCATCCCTTGGATGATGGGCTTGCCAAAGCTCACGACATCATCGTTGTAGATGGCGGTTCGGGCTGCGAGGAGGCAGTCGCTAAAGTCCATATGCGTTTTGCCAAAGAGTTTGACGGCAAGGGCGACAACGGTGGGCTCGTCGACCATGACGTCATCGAGCAGCCTTTTCATGGCCGCAGCAATCTCAACGCGGGGAACCTTATAGACGTCGCGCAGCGTGACCACGACGCGCGTGATGATTTCGGGGTAGACACGAGCGGTGCGCGTGGCGATGACCTTGGCGGCGCGCGGTGACAGGACCTCGTCGTCGTCGAGCAGATAGCGAAGGATGACGGTCTCGTCGATGATGGTGCTACTCATGGATATCTACTTCCTCGGGGCCCAAAATCGAATCGTCACTTTCTGTGGCAAGGTATTCAATCCAGGCATTGCGCTCCTCGGAGCGGCGATTGGGGTCACCATATGCTTTGAGCGATCCATAGGCGGCGGTGCCGTCCTTTGAGCGCACGGCGACCGGCTGAAAGGGGAGCTTGCGCATCAAAATGCTCTGCGCGACAAAAAGACGGACGGCCTCGGCGAGCGATGTGCCCATGGCGTCGTAGAGACGTTCGGCATGCTGCTTGTCTTCCTCGCGAATGCGCACCTGCAGGATGGCTCGTTTTTGAGTCGATGACATCACTGGCCCCCTTAATGAGCGGGCAATATAGTCGGTCAAATGCGGCATGTGCCGATACTTGAGCATCTTATAACGATTACTTTATTTCGCTCAAGTAAATAACCATTAACATGTATACAAGCGTAATACATCCAAAATGAGAGTGCGTAAAAATCTCTGAGGCGTACGCATGTAATACACTCACCTTTATAGCCTCTAGAGAATAATTCCAACCTGCCAAAACCCCTGCAATACACCCGTATTGCAGGGCCTATGCTCAAGTTTGCCCCCTGCAACTGCGTATATTTAACCTGTATATCGTTGGAGGAATTCTATCGAAGTGCCTGTTTCGCCGCATGCACTCGATACGCCGAT
Source organism: uncultured Collinsella sp. (assembly GCA_900542165.1). Lineage (GTDB taxonomy): Bacteria > Actinomycetota > Coriobacteriia > Coriobacteriales > Coriobacteriaceae > Collinsella. Next base: position 27,558 of record UQMM01000016.1, read on the forward strand.
GCCGGACCACGGGCGGTCCGGGGCAACGTCGGCAGGGTCTCTCCGGCATGGGATTCAGGAGGGAGTGAACAACATGGGCAATAAACGAGTCGTAGCCGATTCCTCGCGCTGCATTGGGTGCCAAACCTGTATGGCGGCGTGCATCGAGGCACACGATATTCCCGGCAACATCGCCGCACCTCGCTTGCGCGTAACGCGCACCTACGAGATTTCCGCGCCGGTGGCATGTCACCACTGCGAGGACGCTCCGTGCGCCAAGGCCTGCCCTACGGGCGCCTTGTTCTTTGATCCAAAGAACCATCGTATCGGCGTCAACGAGGACAACTGCATCGGCTGCAAGAGCTGCGCCATGGCATGCCCCTTTGGCGCCGTGAGCGTGGCGACCACGCAGGTTCCGGTCTTGATGGGCGACGTTCGCGTGGGTTCGCAGACCAAGAGCTTCGTGCTCAAGTGCGACCTGTGCGTGGACCGTCCCGGCGGTCCGGCGTGTGCCGAGGCGTGCCCGACCAAGGGCCTCACCCTGGTTGACGAGGAGCGCCTGGCAGAACTGACTGCCGAGCGTGCCCGCGCCACCATCGAAAACGAGGCGTAAGCGTTGGGGCGACAGGCCCAATGATTGTCAAATAAGTACCGAGTAATCGGTAGCAGAAAAAGGAAGGAGGGTGTCATGGAGAAGCATAAAGTGATCTGCCCGTACTGCGGCGCCGGTTGCCAGTTTAACCTCCTGGTCCAAAACGGCCAGGTCGTGGGTACCGAACCGCTCAACGGCATCACCAATCAGGGCGAGCTGTGCCTTAAGGGCATGAGCGGCTACGACTTCATCAACGACACCAAGATCTTGACTCCTCGCGTACTGCACCCGATGATCCGCCGCACTAAGGGCGCGGATCTTGAGCGCGTAAGCTGGGACGAGGCACTGGATTTCACCGCATCTAAGATGCAGGCCATAATTGACGAATATGGTCCTAACGCTGTCATGACCACTGGCTCTTCGCGAGGCGGCGGCAATGAGGCGAACTACGTCATGCAGAAGTTTACGCGTGCGTGCATCGGCACCCACAGCGTGGACAACTGCGCCCGTACTTGACACGGCCCTACTGTCCTCGGTCTGATGGACACGGTTGGTTCAGGTTGCATGTCATGCTCCATCCCCGGTATGGAGGATGCGGGCTGCATTTTCCTCTTCGGCTATAACCCTGCCGATTCGCACCCCATCGTCGCAAGGCGTATCGTGCGAGCCAAAGAAAAGGGTTGCAAGATCATCGTCGCCGACCCGCGCCATATCGAAACCGCGCGTATCGCCGATCTCTACCTTCCGATCAAGAACGGTTGCAACGTTGCGTTCCTCAACGCCTTTGCCAACTGCTTGGTCAACGATGGCCTCTACGACAAGGAATTCGTCGCCGAGCACACGAACGGCTTTGACGAATGGTGGGAGACCATCAAGAACTACACTCCCGAATCCGTACAGGACATCACGGGTGTCGAGCCCGCGTTGATCCACCAAGCTGCCGAGATGTACGCCACGGCGAAGCCCTCTGCCATCATTGGCTGGGGTATGGGCGTATGCCAGCAGAAGCAGAACCTGAAGACGGTGCACACCATCGCCTCCATCGCCTGCGTTGCCGGCCAGATCGGCAAACCCAACTCCGGCCTCGCGCCCGTGCGCGGTCAGAACAACGTCCAGGGCTCCTGCGATATGGGCATGCTGCCCAACCTGTACCCTGGCTACCAGAAAGTCACTGACCCCGCAGTGCGTGCCAAGTTTGCCAAGGCTTGGGGCGTGCCCGAGGAAAAGCTCCCGCTCGAGGAGGGCTACAAGCTCACCGACCTGGGCCACCTGGTCGACGAGGGCAAGGTGCACTGCTTCTACAACTACGGCGAGGACCCGGTGCAGACCGAGCCCGATTCGGCCGGTATGCGCAAGACGCTCTCCGAGCTGGATCTGTTCATTTGCCAGGACATCTTTATGACGCAGACGACCATGCTCGCCGACGTCATCCTGCCTGCCACCTCTTGGGGCGAGCACGAGGGTGTCTTTACCGCATCCGACCGTAGCTTCCAGCACTTTGACGCGGCCGTTCCGCCCAAGGGCGAGTGCCGTCACGACTGGGAGATCTTCGCGGACCTGTCTACGCGTATGGGTTACCCCATGCACTACGACAACACCGAGCAGATCTGGAACGAGTGCATCAGCCTGTGCCCCAACTTTGTGGGCGCAACCTACGAGAAGATGGCTCCCGAGGGCGGTTACGCCCAGTGGCCGGTCAAGAGCACCGATGTGAACGACCACGGTACGCCCGACATGTTCGCTGGTGGCAAGTTCACCACCAAGGACGGCCGCGCCAACCTGATGGCGCACGACTGGGAGGCGCCCTCCGAGCTTCCCGACGATGAGTACCCGCTCATTCTGTGCACCGTTCGCGAGGTCGGTCACTACAGCTGCCGCTCGATGACTGGCAACTGCAAGACGCTGGCGCTGCTCGCCGACGAGCCCGGCTTTGTCCGCATGAATCCCGCGGACGCCGAGGCACGCGGCATCAAGAACGGCGACATCGTCTCGATTCACAGCCGCCGTGGCCAGGTATACAGCCGCGCCGACGTGAGCGACCGCATCAACAAGGGCACGGTCTATATGACCTACCAGTGGTGGATCGGCAAGTGCAACGAGCTGACCATTCACAAGGTCGACCCGGTCTCGCATACGCCCGAGGACAAGTTCTCCGCCTGCCAGGTCGACGCTATCGCCGACCAGGTCTGGGCTGAGGGCGAGGTGGAGCGTCAGTACACCGAGCTCAAGCAGGCTCTGGTGGACGCCGCCGCTCCCCAGGACGTTGAGCCCGGCGCCGCCAAGTTCGATGACGAGACGCACGTGAACCAAATCGTGTAGTCCCGTTCTCGTTGGCTTTTTGGGCCGGGCGTCCCGTACGTTCGGGAGCCCGGCCCGTTATTTTGAAAGGAAGTGGGGATGAACCGCTTCATCGACATCAACCCGGAGAGGTGCATCGGCTGCGGAACATGCCAGTCCGCCTGTGCCGACGCCCACCGGATGCAGGGTCTTCAGGATACGCCGCGCTTGGCGCTCGTGAAGACCGGCGGTATTTCGGCCGCCCTTGCCTGCCACCATTGCGAGGGTGCCCCCTGCGCCGAGGTTTGCCCGGTGAATGCCATCGAGCACGATGGCGATCGCATCCACGTCAAGGAGCAGGAGTGCATCGGGTGCAGGCTGTGCGCCATCGCGTGCCCCTTCGGAGCCATCCATCCCGATGGCACGTCTATCGCCGGTGTCGCAGGCATGTGCGACCCGACGCCTTCGTATCCTAAGTCCCTGAGCAGCCTGCTTACGTGGGCTCCTGGTCAGTACACCTGCGCTGTCAAGTGCGACCTGTGCGCATTCGATCCGGACGGCCCGCATTGTGTGGCGGCGTGCCCTACCAAGGCGCTGACCGTCATGGGTGGCGCGGCCGATCGCGAGCTCGACGAGGCCAAGCGCCTGCGCTCGATCGAAAACGGTCCGGTCGTCGACGTTACCGCTGTGGCCCAGGGCCTGTCCGAGAAAGCAGAAGGGAGCGTAAACAATGGATAGCATGACGCTGTTTATCGCATCGCTTGCCGTCTCGTGCATCGGTGCGCTCGCCTCGGTTCTGCTGATCAAGGCCGATAACGCCGCCAAGACCGCCGGCTGCCTAATCGGCGCCGTCGCCGCGGTGCTTTCGTTTGTGGCCGGTATCCAGGCCGTGCTGGGCGATGTCACGTCGGTCGACACCATCGTGTTCTTCCCGTTTGCCCATTTCCAGCTGCTGCTCAACCAGCTGTCCGGCCTGTTCGTGGCGCTCATCTCGGTGCTCGCTTTTGCCGGCTCGATCTACGGTCTCAACTACTTTGATGAGTACCCGGGCAAAAAGGGCCGCGCCGGCTTCTTCTTTAACACCTTTGTGGCGTCCATGATGCTCGTCATCACCGCCGACAACGTGTTTTGGTTCCTGGTCGCCTTTGAGCTCATGTCGCTGACCTCGTACTTCCTGGTCGTGATCGAGGAGAACGAGAACTCCATCCATGGCGGTTGGCTCTACTTTGTGATCGCGCACGTGGGCTTTGTGCTCATCATGGCGAGCTTCCTCACCATGACCAACTTCGCCGGTGGCTCGTTTGCCTTTGCGGATTTCCGCGCTACGCAGTTTAGCCCCGCGGTCGCATCCGTGTGCTTTGTGCTCGCCTTCTTTGGCTTTGGCGCCAAGGCCGGTATCATCCCGCTGCACGGCTGGCTGCCCAAGGCGCATCCCGAGGCGCCGTCCAACGTGTCGGCCCTCATGTCCGGCGGCATGATCAAGATCGGTATCTTCGGCATCCTCAAGGTGGGCCTCGACCTGCTCTCCGCCTCGGGCGTTCAGGTCTGGTGGGGCCTTATGGTCATGGTCTTCGGTGCGATCTCGTCGGTCCTCGGCGTGGCCTTCGCCCTGCAGGAGCATGACATCAAGCGCCTGCTGGCCTATCACTCCGTCGAGAACATCGGCATCATTCTGCTCGGCGTCGGCGCCTCCATGGCCGCTATGGCGCTCAACTCGGTCGGCATCGCCGTCCTGGCTCTGATGGCCGCCCTCTACCACACGTTTAACCACGCGATGTTTAAGGGCGAGCTGTTCTTGGGCGCCGGTGCGCTGCTGTACTCCACGGGTACGCGCAATATGGAGAAGATGGGCGGCCTGTTCCGTCGTATGCCGGCTACGGCCATCTGCTTCCTTATTGGCGCGCTTGCCATCTCGGCCATCCCGCCCTTCAACGGCTTTGTGTCCGAGTGGTTTACCTACCAGTCGCTCTTTAACGCTGCCATGCAGGGCGACAAGGCCGTCATGATCGTGGCCGTGTTCGCTGCCGTCGCGCTTGCCATTACCGGCGCGCTGGCTGTCACATGCTTCGTCAAGGCCTATGGCGTCTCCTTTGCCTCCGCGCCCCGCTCCGAGGCCGCGGCCAATGCCAAGGAGGTTCCCGCCCCCATGGTGTTTGCGCAGGGCCTGCTCGCGGCCATCTGCGTCGTGCTGGGCATTGGCGCTCCCGTGATCGCGCCCGTGCTGGTCGATGTCGCTGCGTCCGTGCTGCATCCGTACGGTGGCGTGTTTGCCGCCGAGGGCATGGAGCTCATGAACCAGTACTCCGGCGCTGCCACCTCCACGCCCGCGATCGCTATTGCGCTCGTGGTGCTCGTCGGCCTTGCCTGCGGTTATCGCAAGCTCAAGACCGTCGGCAAGGTGCAGAAGTCCCAGCCGTGGGCATGCGGCTATGCTCCCAACGAGCATATGCCCGTCGTGGCCACGACCTTTGCCTCCGAGGTGTCCTGGTTTATGCAGCCGCTCTACACGCTGCGCGACCGCTGCACGGCCGTCTGCTGGTCCATCGCGCACTTCTTCCAGAAGCTCACCGGTGTGGCCGAGGCTGTGGAGCCCGTACCCGACAAGGTTCTCGTCGATGCCCCGCATAAGGGTGTCGAGAAGCTCGCCGACCTCGCGACTAAGCTCGAGGGCGGCAACTACAGCATCTATATCTGCTACATCGTCGCGGCACTCGTGGTGTTCCTCGTGCTCGCCGTGCAAATGGGTTAAGGAGGGGAGAGCATGAACAACATCGTACTTGCCGTTCTGCAGGGCGTGGTCGTTATGGCCGTCGCGCCGTTCTTCTCCGGTCTCGGCCGCGTGATCCGCGCCAAGATGCACAACCGTCGCGGCCCCAGCATCATGCAGGACTACCGCGACCTGGCCAAGCTCTTTGCGCGCCCCGAGTCCCAGAGCGAGGATGCGAGCTTTGCGCTGCGCATCATGCCGCCGCTGTTCTTCGCCGTCGCCTTTATGCTCGCGATGGGTCTGCCGCTCTTTACGGCACAAAGCCCCATCCCGGTCTTTGGTGACGCCATCACCATCATGTATAGCCTGGCGCTCGCCCGCTTCTTCTTCGCCCTCTGCGGTGTGGATTCGTCCAACGCCTACGCCGGTATCGGCGGCGTCCGCGAGCTGCTCATGAGCGTGCTCATCGAGCCGTCCATGCTGCTGGCGCTGTTTGCCGCCGCCCTGGTGTGCGGCTCCACCGACATCGCCACCATGGGCCAGCACATCATGACGGGCGCCATCGACGCGCCGGTCGCTGTGATCCTCGCCGGCATCGCCTTTGCGATTGCCTGCTACATGGAACTCGGCAAGCTGCCGTTTGATCAGGCCGAGGCCGAGCAGGAGCTCCAGGAAGGTCCGCTCGCTGAGCTTTCCGGCCCGTCGCTTGCGATGGCCAAGCTCGCCATGTCCATGAAGCAGGTCCTGGTCGTCGCCTGGTTCTGCGCGATCTTCGTCCCCTGGGGCGAGCCCGCGGCCGTGGGTATCGCGGCCGTTCTGGGCGCGGTCATCTTCCTTGTTAAGTGCCTGATCGACTTTGTCGTATGCGGCGTGATCGAGAACTCCTGCTCGCGCTCGCGTTTTAAGGTGCTTGGCAATCAGACCTGGGCCGTCGTGGGCATCGCCGTTCTGGCGTTTGTCTTCGTGGTCGTCGGCGTGTAGGAGAAGGGAGAAACAATGTCATTTGCAGTCAGTCTGTCCCTTCTCGGCTTGGTCGCTATCGCGGCCCCGATGGTGGCCTCGGTGCTCGTCGCCCTGTTCCCCCGTCCGTACGCCAAGTGGTTCAGCGTTTTGGGTGCTGCCGTCTCTACGGTCTGCACCATTGCCCTCGCCGCGAATTTCGCTGGCGCCGGCATGCCCGACACACAGGTCCCCCTGATCTCGTTTGGGCAGACCCTCGTCATGGGATTCACCTTCGATCGCATGAGCACGCTGCTCGCGCCCGCCTTTGTGGGTATCGGCCTGCTTGTCGTGATCTATTCGATTCCCTATATGAGCGAGAATAACCGTGAGCATCCCGACGCACCGCGTCGTCGCTTCTACGCGTACCTCGCGACCTTTATCGGTGCCATGGCCGGTCTTGTGTACAGCTCGACCCTTTTGGGCCAGCTCGTGTTCTTTGAGATCACGGGTGCGTGCTCTTGGGGCCTCATTAGCTACTACATGACGCCTACGGCTAAGAAGGCTGGCATGAAGGCCCTGATCATTACGCATATCGGTGCGCTCGGCCTGTATCTGGGCGCCGCCATCGTGTTTGCCCACACCGGCACCTTCGCCATTACCGCGATTGCCGGCCTCGACGCCAAGCTCAAGGCTATCGTCCTTTTGCTCGTGCTGTTTGCGGCCTGGGCCAAGTCCGCACAGGTTCCCATGTACATGTGGCTGCCTTCGGCCATGGAGGCGCCGACGCCTGTTTCGGCCTACCTGCATGGCGCCTCGATGGTTAAGGTCGGCGTGTGCGTGTTCGCGCGTGCACTCGTCTCTGCCGGCGAGATTCCCGAGATCGTGGGCTGGGTTGCCATTATCGACGCCATGGTCACCATGCTCTTTGGTTTCCTTATGTACCTGCCGCAAAAGGACATGAAGCGTCTGCTGGCCTTCTCCACGATCGCCCAGCTCTCCTATGTGTTCTTTGGTCTGGGCCTTTCGGTCTTTGGCAGCCAGCTGGCCTTTGACGGTGCCGTGTGCCACATCTTTAACCACGCTTTCGCCAAGACCCTGTTCTTCCTGATCGCCGGTTCGTTCTCCTTTACGCTCGGCACGCGTATGCTGCCCAAGCTTCGCGGCATCGTAAAGAAGTACCCGATCTCGGGCGTGGGCTTTGGTGTCGCGGCGCTCGCCATTGCCGGCGTGCCGCCCATGAACACGTTCTTCTCGAAGTTCCAGATCATCGCCGGCGGCTTCTCTGTGGGTGCCGGCAACGTCGCGATCCTGGTGCTCGTGTGCATTATGGTCGCCGAGACCGTTGCCACCTTTGCATGGTTCCTTAAGTGGATGGGCTATTGCCTGCCCGGCGAGCCGAGCGAAGAGGTCGCTGCGGGTGCCCCGCTTCCCCGCGCGATGGCGTTCGTGTTCATCGTGCTCATCATCATGGTCATCGTCAGCGGCCCGCTTTCGGCCAGCTGGATCGGTTAGGAGGTAGAACGACATGGGTTATTCGATCGTCAACATCCTTGGCGGCCTTCTGATCGTCACGTCCACCATGGTGGTCGTCTCCAAAAACATCAAACATGCCATCAACTGGTATGCGGTGCAGTCGCTGGTGCTCGTGGGACTGCTCGCCACGCTCGGTGCCACTACCGGTGCGCAGGAGCTGCTTATGTGGGCCGGATCTGCCTTTATCACCAAGGTCGTCCTGGTCCCTTATATCCTCAACCGTGCGTACAAGAAGATGGGTGAGCCGAGCGACGCATCGCTCAAGGCTGGCCTTAAGCCCGCGTGGGCCATCTGCATCATCGCCGTCGAGGTCGCTATCTGCTTTGCCGTTGTGACGCAGATCAGCCTGCCCACGGCCGAGGTCGCAACGCCTGCGCTCGCCATTAGCTTCGCTCACTTCTTTGTGGGCCTCACCTGCATCATCTCGCAGCGCAACATCATGAAGCAGATCTTTGGATACTGCCTTATGGAAAACGGCAGCCATGTGACGCTCGCGCTTTTGGCCCCCACCGCTCCCGAGATCATCGAGATCGGTATCGCCACCGACGCCATCTTTGCCGTCATCATCATGTCCATCGTCGTGCGTCGCATTTGGGACGACTCCCACTCGCTCGATGCGCGCGACCTGTCCGAGCTGAGGGGGTAGTCCATGGAAACGTTGATTCTCGCCCTGCTCGCGACTCCTTTGGTGTTCTCGCTGGTCATGGCGATTTTGCCCAAGAACACGTCCTATAACGTGTTTGCCGGTCTCAACCTGGTCTCCGTCGCAGCCGTCCTGGTGCTGTCGATTATGACGGCCGGTGACGTCCTTATGAGCGGCGACACCGCGAGCGCTCTTGGCCTGTGGTTTCACCTCGATTCGCTGGGCGCCATCTTTGTGCTGCTCATCGGCTTTATCGGTTTTCTTACGGGGCTGTTCTCGCTGCCCTATGTAAAGGCCGATATCGAGGAGGGCTCCATGCCCGCCGAGCGCGCCAAGCAGTATTTTGCGCTGTTTAGCCTGTTTGTGTTCACCATGCTGCTCGCGTGCCTGTCCAACAACATGATCCTCACGTGGGCCGCTGTGGAGGCAACCACGCTTTCCACCGTGTTCCTTGTGGGTATCTACAAGAACAAGACGGCCCTCGAGGCTTCTTGGAAGTATGCGATGGTCTGCACCGCCGGCGTGGCCTTTGGCCTGTTCGGTACGCTGCTCATCTACGCCAACGCCGCCGACGTGATTCCCAATGCCCACGAGGCCGCATTCCTGTCGTGCGTGCTGCCGTATGCCGAACAGTTCGACCCGACGCTCATGCGCCTCGCCTTTGCGTTTATCGTGATCGGCTTTGGCACCAAGGCCGGTCTGTTCCCCATGCACACTTGGCTGCCCGATGCCCACTCCCAGGCCCCGAGCCCTGTCTCGGCCCTGCTCTCGGGCGTGCTGCTTAAGTGCGCCATGCTTGTGATCATGCGCTTCTACGGCTTTACCATCCAGGCCGTGGGCGCCGAGTATCCGCAGCTTTTGCTGCTGATCGTCGGCACGCTGTCCATTTTGGTGGCGGCGCTTTCGATGTTTCGCCAGGACGACCTCAAGCGCCGTTTTGCGTACTCGTCTGTGGAGAACGTGGGCGTTATCGCCCTGTGCCTGGGTATCGGTGGTCCGCTGGGTATCGCCGCGGCCCTGCTGCACTGCGTGTTCCACGGCTTTACCAAGACGCTTGCCTTCTGCGTGTCCGGCAACATCCAGCACGCCTTTGGCACGCGTAGCCTGGCTAAGATCCAGGGTGTCGTCGAGGTTGCTCCCGCAACCGCCGCGCTCGCCGTCCTGGCGCTGCTCGGTCTTGGTGCCTTCCCGCCCTTTGGCATGTTTATCTCCGAGTTCCTGACTTTTGTCGCCGGTGTTACCGCCGGTCCCATGTGGCTGGTCGTCGTGGTCGCCCTCGGTCTTACCGTGGCCATCTCCGCGCTCACCCGCATCGCACTCAAGTCGGTGTTCGGCCATGCGCCCCAGGGCATGGGCAAGCATGAGGCCCCGGCGCTCATGCTTATCCCCGAAATCATCCTGGCTGTCATGATCTTGTGGTTTGGCATCGCCACCCCGCTGCCTCTCGTGCACGGTGTGGAGACCGCGACCGGCATCGTGCTCGAGCAGAGCACCGAGGAACTTCACGCGACGCCGATGTACCGCGCTGTGTTCGGTACCGAGACCGCTCAGAGCGAGGTGGAGTAACGAATGATTGAAACTGAGAACAAGGTGTATGCCCGTCGCTGCGAGAGCCATGTCGAGGCCCTGCGCCGCGCCGTTCCGGGCTGCATCGAGAAGGTCGAGTGGCAGTGCGAGGACCAGCTGACGATCACCGTCAAGCAGGACAAGCTGCCCGAGGCCGTCCACTACCTGTATTACGAGCGTTACGGCTGGATTCCCGTAATCATCGGCAACGACGAGCGCAGTCTGTGCGGTCGCTACGCTGTGTACTACGTCATCTCCATGGAGGGGGAGGATCCCGGCTGGGTTACCGTCCGCACCGAGGTCGATCCCGCCAAGATGACGTTCCCGTCCGTGACGCCGTTCGTCCCCGCCTGCGTGTGGGGCGAGCGCGAGCTTCGCGACATGTTCGGTCTGATCCCCGAGGGTCTGCCCGATCGTCGCCGCCTGGTGCTGCCCGATGACTGGCCCAGCGGCCTGTATCCGCTGCGCAAGGACTCCATGGACTACCGCTTCCGTCCCGCTCCCGCGAGCGACATGGAAAACTATGAGTTCTTGGCCGATACCAAGGGCAAGGAGACCACACTCGTCCCCATGGGCCCGTTGCACATTACCTCCGACGAGCCTGGCCACTTCCGCCTGTTCGTTGAGGGCGAGACGATCGTCGACGCCGACTACCGTCTGTTCTACGTGCACCGCGGTATGGAGAAGGTCGCCGAGACGCGCCTGAACTATGACGCCGTGACGTTCCTCGCCGACCGCATCTGCGGCATCTGCGGCTGCGCCCACTCGGTGGCCTATGCCGAGGCCGTCGAGCGCGCCCAGGGCATTCATGTCCCGCCGCGCGCCCAGTACATCCGCGCCATCATGCTCGAGGTCGAGCGCCTGCACTCGCATCTGCTCAACATTGGCCTGGCGTCGCACTACACGGGCTTCGACTCCGGCTTCCAGCAGTTCTTCCGCGTCCGCGAGAAGTCCATGGACCTGGCCGAGAAGCTCTCCGGTCACCGCAAGACCTACGGCCTCAACGTGATCGGCGGCGTGCGTCGCGACATTTTGGCCGAGCAGAAGCTCTCCACGCTCACGACCATCCACCAGCTGCGCTCCGAGGTTCAGGAACTCGTCGACGTCTTGCTCTCCACGCCCAACTTTATTGAGCGTACGAGCGGTATCGGCATTCTGGACCGCAAGATCGCCCGCGACTTCTCGCCGGTCGGCCCGCTCATGCGTGGCTCGGGCTATGCCCGCGACGTGCGCTTTGACCATCCCTTCGACGGTTACGCCGATCCGGACGTCCAAAAGATGCATGCCGCCACGGCCGACACCTGCGATGCCTTCGGCCGTACCGCCGTTCGCATCCAGGAGGTCTACGATTCGATCGACATGATCGAGACCATGCTCGAGAACTGCCCGTCGGGCCCCATCCTCACCACGGATTGGGAGTACACCCCGCACAAGTACGCCATCGGTGCCACCGAGGCGCCGCGTGGCGAGGACGTGCACTGGGCGATGCTCGGCAACAACCAGAAGTGCTACCGCTGGCGCGCCAAGGCCGCCACGTACAGCAACTGGCCGGTCCTGCGCTACATGTTCCGCGGCAACACCGTGGGCGACGCGGCGCTGATCGTCGGCTCGCTCGACCCGTGCTACTCCTGCACCGACCGCGTGACGGTGACCGATGTCGCCGCCAAGCGCGACCACGTGCTTGACAAGGAGCAGTTCGAGAACGTCTGGCGCGACAAGTCGCCGCTTGCGGGCGAGGGCACCATGGCCGCTCCGCTCGATGAGGAGGCGCTCTAATATGCTGAAGCTTTGGAAGGTTAACGCCAAGGCCGGCGACGCGACGGTCAAGTACCCGTTTGCGCCGTTTCCCACCAACAAGGACATGCGCGGCAAGCCCGAGCACAATGCCGAGCTCTGCATCGCCTGCGGTGCCTGCGGCGTGGCTTGTCCGGCCGATGCCATTCGCATGGACACTGACCTTGCGGCCGATACCATTACCTGGTCGATCGACTACGGCCGCTGCATCTTTTGCGGCCGCTGTGAGGAAGCCTGCCCCATGGAGGCCATCAAGCTCACCGAGGAGTTTGAGCTGGCCGTCATGAGCAAGGACGACCTCACCAGCAAGAGCGTCTACACGCTCGAGCACTGCTCGCGCTGCGGCAAGCCGTTTGCCCCGCATAAGGAGATCGACTACGCCAAGCGCCTGCTGCAAAAGGCCGGCGGCATGGAGGCCATCCAGGCCGCCCGTACCGTCGGTATGTGCCAGGAGTGCAAGCGCGAGCTCGACGCCCTGCGCGCCGCCTCGGCCGTAAAGACCGGCAACGCTGCCGGCATGGCTGCCAACGAGACGCTTGCGTCCGGCGAGCCCCAGGGCCCCGGCATGGAGTATCTGGGCGGCCACGGCGTGAACCCGGAGTATATCGACCGCGAGCTCAACCCCGATGCGCCCGAGATTCCCGCCGGTCCGGCGCCGGTCGAGGGCATCATCATGGATTTTGAAACGAAGGAGGAGTAACCATGGCCGAACCCACGCTTTTGCCCGAGCGGCTCCAGTACCGCCCGACCAAGATCGAGCTCGACGAGAGCATCGAGAAGGCCAAGGCGACCCTTCTTAAGAAGATCAAGCGCTCGGTGTACGTCTACCGTGTTGACTGTGGCGGCTGCAACGGCTGCGAGATCGAGATCTTCGGTTCCATCACGCCCGTCTTCGACGTCGAGCGCTTTGGCATCAAGGTCGTGCCCTCGCCCCGTCACGCCGATGTGTTGCTGTACACCGGTGCCGTGACGCGTGCCATGCGCATGCCGGCCCTGCGCGCCTTTGAGGCCGCACCCGATCCCAAGATCGTGGTGTCCTATGGCGCATGTGGCTGCACCGGCGGTATCTTCTACGACAACTACTGCGTCTGGGGCGGCACGGATAAGATTCTGCCGGTCGATGTCTACATCCCCGGCTGCCCGCCCAGCCCCGCGCAGACCATCTACGGCTTTGCCATGGCACTTGGCCTGCTGGACCAAAAGCTCCATGCCGAGACCACGGTGGAGGCCGCCGGCGAGCAGGCCGATATCCTGCACCCCGGCGTGCCGTACAAGCTGCGTGTGGCCATCGAGCGTGAGGCTCGCGCCATGAGCGGCTACCGTTACGGCCGCGACCTGGCCAATGAGTTTATGGATACGCTCGAGGGCGCGCCCAAGGGCGATATCCGCGGTGCCATGGCGCTGCTCATCGATAAGCAGGACGATCCGCGCCGCGTCGAGGTGTACTCGGCGCTGCAGGATCTGGTGCTGGCCGGAGGTCGCTAGATGGAGCTCACGGACCGCTCTGGTTACTTTGCGGGCCCCGGTATGCTCGGCGGCTCCTTTGGCGACGCCTCGCGCGCAAGCGTCGAGGCCGCCGAGGGCGTCGCCGACCCCTGCCTGGGCCATGCGCCCGACCAGGTGGTCTTCTACGAGCTCACGCGTAAGTTTGTGGAGACCGAGGAAGACGTTCCCCAGGAGGCCTGCGACGTGCTGTACTACACGCTCGCCGTGGGCCACCACACCGGCGTGCTCGACTGCTTTGAGCCGCGCCTGTCGGTGCCGGTGGACGTGTTTTATTCGCTCGTCGACGCGCTGCCGGAGGGGGAGGCCAAAACCAAGTTCGAGGCCATCCGCTCCTTTGGTGAGTGCCAGCTCGACAAGGCGGCGGTGCCGTCACTGCTCGAGGCCTGCGATGCGCTGCTCGACGAGCGCGGTTTTCGCGGGTCGGCCAAGGCCGGCATCTCGGTGTTCGACGACGACTTTGGCCTGCATGCCCAGCAGGTCGCGTTCTTAATGAAGTTTCGCGATCTGGTTGAGCGCGTGCGCGATGTGTCGGGCGTGTATCTGACGGGAAGGTTGCAGTAATGGGTCGCGTTGTGGATGGCCGTGTGAACGGCGCCCCGTTTGCGGGTATCGTGCTCACGGCGGGAAGCGTGCTGCGTGCCGACGATGCCGCCGGCCCCGTGCTCTCCAAAAAGATGGAGGACGCGCCCATCGCCGGTTGGTACACCATCGACGGTGGGCAAACGCCCGAGGATGACATCATCGAGGTCAAGCGCGAGCGTCCGCCGCGTTTGGTTTTGGTCGATGCCGCCGACATGGCGCTGCCCGTCGGGTCTATCCGCCTGCTCGATAAGCGCGATGTGGCCCGCAAGTCGATGTTCACCACGCATTCGCTCCCTTTGTCGATTCTGATCGAGGAAATCGAGCAATCGTGCGAAGATATCGTCTTCATAGGGATTCAGCCGGGCGATACGGAGTTTTACAACCCTATGTCCCCGGAGGTCTTTGACGCCGTCGACGCCGTGTACGACGCCGTGGCCGCCAACGACTTTTCCCACTTTGTCCGCTTGGGACAAGAGCAATAGGAGCGCTTGTCCCTGCTGATTAGGAAAGAAGTGATTGACATGGCAGATTCCAAGGCAGAATATCCCGCTCCCGATTGCCTGGCGCCCGCCGCGATCGAGGCCAAGACCGAGGCCGCCGGCGTGACCAAGGCCAACCTGCCGGTCGCAAAGGCCTTTCTGTTGGCAATGTTCGCCGGTGCGTTTATTGCCTTCGGTGGCCTGTTCTTTACCGTGTTCTTGAGCGACAGCACGCTGGGCTGGGGTGCCCAGCGCGTCGTGGGCGGTCTGTGCTTTTGCCTGGGCCTGGTGCTGGTACTGGTGTGCGGCGCCGAGCTGTTTACCGGTAATTCGCTTATGGTCTGCGCGCTCAAGAGCAAAAAGATCACCCTGGCTCAGATGCTCAAGGCATGGGTCGTCGTGTGGGTCGGCAATTTTGTCGGTGCCCTGTTCATCGTCTTTTTGGTGTATATGGCCGGCATTTACAAGCTCAACGGCGAGGCGGTCGCCAATTCCATGGTGAGCGTCGCCGCCGGCAAGGTGACGATCGACTGGGTGACGATCTTCTTCCGTGGCATCCTGTGCAACATCTTTGTGTGCCTGGCCGTGTGGATCGGTACCGCCGGCAAGACCGTGGTCGATAAGGTTGTGGGCATTCTGCTGCCCATCGCCGCTTTTGTGGCCTGCGGTTTTGAGCACTGCGTCGCCAACATGTACTTTTTGCCCATGGGTGCCGTGATGCACGCGTTCGGCTATGGTGCCGACGTCGCCGGCGCCGATGCACTCAACGCTGCGGGCATTGCGTTTAACTTGTCCGCCGCCACGCTGGGCAACATCGTGGGCGGCGCGGTTCTGATCGCGCTCGGCTACTGGTTTATCTACGCTAAGAAGTCCGAGGCGTAAGGTACCGTCTGTTTGACGTTGGGCCTCCCGCGGGGCGTTGCCGTGCGGGAGGCTTTTTGGGTCTGGGGCTCGTTGTCGGGCTGTTGCCCTGTTGTGTTTGGCTGATGAAAGGGGTAATCGAGATGGCATCTGCTGTGAAGCGTGACGGTCGCGCCGTGGTGACCACATGCGGGGGATGCTATGCCGATTGCGCCTTTGCGGCACGCGTTGAGGACGGTCGTGTGGTGGCTGAGTTGCCGGTTGTGGGGCATCCGTGCGCGGCGCGTGCCCTGTGCGCCCGCGGGCGCCATCGCCTGGCAATGCCGTTTGACGAGCGCGACCGCATTGTGCACCCCATGCGACGCCGCCGGGATGGCTCGGGGTTCGATGCGATTACCTGGGACGAGGCGTTTGCTCAGATTGCCGAGCGCCTTTTGGGGATTGTTGACGAGCGCGGGCCCCGTGCGCTGGGCATGACACTTGGTGTGCCCTCGTTCGACCGCTACTGGGCGTATCGTTTTATGCATGCGCTGGGTTCGCCTAACGTATACGGTGCCGATGGCGCCTGCGAGGTAAGCCGGCTTACCGGTTGGGAGCACAGCCTGGGTTATAGTCCCGCCTCCGACCTGTCACATACCGACTGCATCATGTATCTGGGGCGTTCCATTGTCGATTCGTCGACGATGGGGGCCGTTGACGCGCTCAACGATGCGCGCCGGCGTGGGGCGAAGATTATCGTGGTCGACCCCCGGCGCAGCGGCTCGGCCGCGCTTGCCGATCGCTGGCTCCGCGTGCGCCCGGGCTGCGACTTGGCGCTGCTGTTGGGTATTGCCCACGTGTTGATTGCCGAGGGCCTGTACGATCACGAGTTCGTGGACCGCTATACCACGGGTTTTGACGAGCTGGCGCAGGCGGCCCGTGCTTGGACGCCCGAGTGGGCCGAGTCGATGTGCGACGTGCCGGCCGCAGAGATTGTCGCCACGGCGCGCGATCTCGCTGCCGCCGCGCCTGCCACTGTGGTGGATGCGGGCTTTCATGGCGGTATCGGTATCGCGTATGCCAATAGCACCCAGACCGCGCGCGCTATCTGCTTGGTCGACGTACTGCTAGGCTGCATCGGACACGCGGGCGGTGCTCTCAACCCGCCCACGCCGCTCGTGTTGGGCGACCTCGATCCCGCACGCTTTGCGACGCCGCCGGTACCGCGCGGGCCCAAGCTGGGGTCCGAGCGCTATTCGCTGGTCGATCCGGTGCGCGGCCTGTGCACGACCATCGGTCAGTCGATTCTTGCCGGCGATTTGCGTGGGCTCATCGTCTATGCCAGTAACCCCGGTGCGGGCTATGGTAATGCGCAGGCTTGGTTGGGTATTTTGCAGCAGCTCGACTTGCTCGTGACGATTGATATTCGCTGGTCCGAGACGGCGCGTGCTTCTGACTTCGTGCTGCCCGACGTGACGTATCTGGAGGCCGACCGCGGCGTGGGCACGGTCGTGGACCGCAACGACGCGCGAGTGTTCTACCGCAACGCCGTGCTGCCTGTGCAGCATGACGACACACGTCCCGGTCGGGAGATTTTTGCCGGTCTGGCGCAGGCGTGTGGCGTGGGCGAGTACTTCCAGTTTACGTCTGACGATCTGGCAGCTGCCCAGGTGGAGCCTTTTGGGATTGATCTGGACGAGCTCAAGGAGCGCGGCTGGGCCGACACGGGTGTTGCGTTGCCATCGCGTACGGGCGAGCCGGCGATTCCCTTGGATGGCGGCAAAATTGCGCTGGCAAGTGACGTATGGGAACGAGCCGGCCTGGGTCGTGTACCCAACTGGATCGCTCCCATGGTGGAGCCTGGCCCGGGGATGTTTCGCCTCATTAGCGGCAATCGACCCTTTGAGTCGCATACCTCGCGCAGGCTCGCGGCGGCCGGTGCCGCCGAGGCGGGGTCGGACTTGGACGCCGTGCAGATGAACGCGGATGTCGCCGCTCACATGGGTATCGCCGATGGCGAGGTCGTCGAGCTTGTGAGCGACATGGGCCGCGATCGCGTGCGCGTGGAGACGACGCCCTATCTGCATCCGGCGTGCATTTTTACGTCGGCCGCCCCCGGTGGGCGTTCGTTTGGCTCCGATGCCGGTGGCGCTCAAGCCTTGGGCGTGGGTCCGCTCGACCATACGCCACTGCGTTGGGACCCGTTGACGGGCGCTGCGCTCACCCAGGAAAACGCCGTTCGCGTGGAAAAGATTGTCGCGCGCGGGGATAATGACGAGTAATTGACTCAGCTGATGTATTCGACTGATCCACGTTTCTTTTGAAAGGCCGCACATGAGCGATAGCCAGAACATGTCCGATGAGGTGCGCGCCCGCCTGCGCGCCATTCCTTCCGTCAACGAGCTGCTTGCCGAGTGGCCGGTGGTGAAGGCGGCGGGGGAGACCTGCGACGCGGTGGTGCATGCCGCCGTCACGGCCGAGCTCGACGAGGAGCGCGCCGCGATTCGCGCCGGTGCCGCGTCGCGTTCCAAGCGCGAGCTGGCCTCGGCCATCGAGTGGCGTGCGCATCGCTCCGCGCTGCCGAGCCTGCGTCCCGCCGTCAACGCCACGGGTGTGGTTATCCATACCAACTTGGGTCGCGCCCCGCTCGCGGAGTCGGCGGCAAAGGCCGTGGCCGAGGTCGCGCGCGGCTACAGCACGCTCGAGTACAGCGTGGACACCTGCTCGCGCGGGTCGCGTAAGGAACATGCCGCGCAGCTCATTCGCTCGCTTACCGGAGCCGAGGACGCGCTGGTCGTTAACAATAACGCCGCCGCCGTGCTGCTAGTGCTGGCGACTCATGCTGCGGGCAAAGAGGTTATCGTCAGCCGCGGCGAGCTTGTCGAGATTGGCGGCAGCTTTCGCATCCCCGATGTCATGGTGGCCTCGGGCGCCAAACTCGTCGAGGTCGGGGCCACCAACCGCACGCATTTGAGCGACTACGAGCGCGCCATCACGCCCGATACGGCGATGATCCTTAAGGTTCATCCTTCCAACTATCGCATCGAGGGTTTTCACGAGGAGGTGGGTTCTCGGGAGCTTGCGGCGCTTGCTCACAAGCATGGCCTGCTGTTCTACGAGGACCAGGGGTCGGGTGCGCTGTTGCCCGACGACATCCTGGTGCGCGGCGGCGAGGAGACTACGCCGGCTTCGGTTTCGGCAGGGCTCGATCTGGTGTCGTGCTCGGGTGATAAGCTGCTGGGCGCCGCGCAGGCGGGCATTATCATGGGCCGTCGCGATCTGGTCCAGGCTTGCGGGTTGCATCCGCTCATGCGTGCCCTGCGCCCGGGCAAGTTGGCGCTCACGGCGCTCGAGGCTACATTGCGCATCTACATGGACGGGGCGGATGTGGCCCATCGTGATATTCCGGTGCTCAGCATGCTTACGCTGCCGCAGGCCCACTTGGAACGACGTGCCCGCAAGCTGCGCGATCGTATGGTCGCCGGGCTCGATAAGGCGGGTTGCCCGTGCGCCGTTCAGGTGGAAATCGTCGAGGAGTCGTCGACTCCCGGCGGCGGCTCGCTGCCTACCGTCGAGCTGCCCACCATGTGCGTTGCCGTGTGCCTCGTCGATGAGCGTCTTTCCGTTGATGCGCTCAAGCGGTCGCTCGTCCAAGATTTCGACACGCCGGTCGTCACGCGAACCTCGCACAATCGCATTCTGTTTGACGTCCGTACGCTTGTGGGCGACCGCGATATCGAGACGGCGGCGTCGACGCTTGCCGCATGCGTTGTCAAGGCGGTGCGCCGATGAGTGAGACCGAAGCGCTGGTGGAATGCCCCGTTATCGTAGGTACGGCGGGCCACGTCGACCACGGTAAGTCGGCGCTGATCGAGGCGCTGACCGGCAAGAATCCCGATCGCCTGGAGGTCGAACGTCGTCGCGGCATGACGGTGGAGCTGGGTTTTGGCGAGCTGGCACTGCCGAGCGGCAAGATCGTCGGCCTGGTTGATGTGCCGGGCCACGCGCATTACCTGCGCGCCATGGTGCAGGGTGCCACGGGTATCGACGTGGCCGTGCTGGTGGTCTCTGCCGTTGAGGGCGTAATGCCGCAGACGCGCGAGCACGTGCATGTACTGGAGTTGCTGGGTGTCACGCATATGGTGGTGGCGCTGACCATGCGCGATCTGGCCGATGCCGAGATGACCGAGCTTGCCGAGCTCGATGTCGATGACTTTTTGTCGGGTACCGTGTTTGCGGGCGCGCCGATTGTGCCCGTGTCGTCTAAGACGGGCGAGGGGATCGACGGGCTCCTTGCGGTGCTCGACGAGCAGGTAAGTGCCTGCTGGGATTCCTGTCGCGAGCGTGCCGAGCGTGGCGATGCCGCGCCGCGCCTGCCGATTGACCGCTGCTTTACGATCAAGGGCGTCGGCACCGTCGTGACGGGAACGCTGCACGATGCGCCGGTTGCGGTGGGCGACGAGCTGATGGCCTTGCCGTCGCGTACGGTCTGTCGCGTGCGCGGGATTCAGGTGCATGGTGACACGCCGCTGGCACTGCCCGGACAGCGCGTGGCGCTCAACTTGGTGGGCGATGCTGTCGCCGCGCTCGATCGCGGTGAGATGCTCGGCGTGGAGGGCCGTTTTGGTCAGACGTTGCGCTTTATGATGACATTCACCTACCTGGGTCGCGAGGGCGCCAAGCCGCGCGTGCTCGAGTCGGGCGCGCGCGTGCATGTGATGGCCGGCACGGCCGAGGTTGTTGGCCGCATCATGCTTTTGGAGGGCGAGGCCCCCATGGCGGTGGGCGAGACCCGTACCGTACAAGTGCGCTTGGAGGAGCCGTTGCCGCTGCGAGCCGGAGACCATGTCGTGGTGCTGTCGTATTCGCCCGTTATGCTC
>UQMM01000017.1 GCA_900542165.1 uncultured Collinsella sp.
CTACGCGCCGTCGTCCAAGGCGTCCTACAGCAACGGAACCGTGATGCTCGGTTCGACCTGCTCGGTATCAGGCACGACACTCGTGCTCGCATAGAAAGGAAACTGAAATGGCAAACGTAAACGCGGAACGCTTCTCGGTCGGTGGCACGAGCTACCCGATCATCGACCAGGCCGCCCGCACCAACGCCGAGACCGCGCTCGCCGGCTCGGAGTACAACCGCCTGGCACTCATCGGCAAGTACGGCGGACAGAGCATCGCGACGCTGCTCGCCGGAGAGATCGGCGGCGGCACGGTATACGACGCACTGCACAAGCGCATCGCCGCCAACAACTTCGCGGGCCTGCGCGTGGGCGACTACCTCGACGTTCCGCTCGTCTCCGCTTCCGGCGTGGCGGGCCAGCAGTCCGTACGATTCATCATCGCGCACATCGACCCGTACCTGTGGTGCGACGACCGCGGCAAGGGGCACCACATCGCGTTCGTGGCCTCCGCGCCCATCGCGGTCAGCTCGTCCTACGACGGGGTCGCCAACTCCTCGTGCATCCCGTGGAACAAGACGAACACCAACCAGGGCACGGCAGACATCAAGAACCCGTACCTGTGCTCGCAGCTCAAGGGCTGGGAGACGGCCTTCGAGGCGTGCCTGCCCGAGGGCCTGACCAAGTACATCCTCACGCAGCGCGTCCTGCTCGAGGAGCGCTACAGCGCCTCCGGTGCGCTCACCGACTCCAACAACTGGAGCTGGCAGGACATCGGCAAGATCTGGTCGCTCTCCGAGATGGAGGTCTACGGCTGCCCAGTTTGGGGCACGCCCGGCTACTCCGTCGGCTTCGACTGCCAGTTCGACCTCTTCAAGGACACCGCGCACCGACTCGACGGTAGCCGCGGCACCTGGTGGCTCCGTTCCGTCAGGGGTGGCTCGTCTGCGCGCGTCTGCTACGTCAGCGACTACGGCTACGCCAACGACTACGGTGCCGCGCACGACTGGGTTCGCCCGCGCGTGGGCTTCCTCCTAGGGTAGCGAAGCGGACCGTACAGGACACCCATCGGGCGCACGCCTCGCGCGTGCGCCTTTTCATGTCACGAGAGAGGAGCATCGCCTTGAGCGGAGTACCCGAGAGGCTTAGAAACCTGAGCGAGCGCGAGTTCTACAACACGGCCATCGAGCTGCGCGTGGAGGTGCTGGGCATCATCACGTCGAGCGCCATCCCGAAATCGCAGCGCTTCACGTTCGCCGTCCCTATGGCAGAGACGGCCCGCAGCGTCGTCTACAACATCGTCAAGGCCGAGGCGTTCTACCCGAACACCGCCGAGAACGTCGCGGCACGCAAGCGCTTCCTCACGCTGGCCGTCGCCGACTGCGAACAGCTGTACCAGGACGCGCAGGCATACCTCGAGGTGTACCGTCGGAAGGGGGACACGCAGCACGCCGGGGCATTCGAGCGCATGGCGGGGCTCGTCGACTCCGAGATAAAGCTGCTCAAGGGCGCGCGCAAGGGCGTCAAGTTGATCGGGGCGCGGTAGAATGGCAGGACGTCGTCCCTTGTTAACCGCTACAACTGGTGGCTCCGTTCCGTCAGGGGTGGCTCGTCTGCGAACGTCTGCTACGTCAACAACAACGGCAACGCCAACTACAACGATGCCACGAACGACTGGATTCGCCCGCGCGTGGGATTGCTCATACTCGCCAGACAGCCCCGCCGGTGCGCGGGGCTCCGAGCACATGAGGAAGGAAGGGCCGACGTTCGGGCACGCGCCCGTAAAGACGCATCCCGCTGGGAGGGCAGTCCGCTCCTTGCATGGCCGCGAGCTTCGGCGCTCGACGCGGTTTCATTGCTCCTCCCTAAGCGGCCTGGGAACGCCGGCGCCCATAGGCGAAGGCCGTGCGGGATGCCATCATGAATAGCGATGAGCGCCGAAAGGCAAGGAGAGCCAGGCGCGATGCGAAGAGGGCCGCGAACAGGGCGAAGCGCTGCGCGGCCCTCACCATCTCCAATGCCGCCCGCCTCGACAACATCCACGAGGCGGCACGCGACGCCGCGAAGGGCGTCCGCTGGAAGGCAAGCGTCCAGCGCTACATGGTCCACTCCCTGCGCAACTCGCTCTACGCACGGCGGGACCTCCTGGCGGGCAACGACATCCGCAAGGGCTTCGTCCGGTTCCACGTCATCGAGCGCGGGAAGGACAGGGCGATAGCCGCCCCGCGGTTCTCCGAACGCGTTATACAGAAGGCCGTCACGAGGGCGGTCATGGCCCCGGCGGTATGGCCGACGCTCACACCCGGGTGCGCCGCCAACATGCGAGGCCGCGGCACGGACTACGCCCTCATGCGCCTGAAGGGGCAGCTCGCCGAGCATTACCGCAGGCACGGCGCGGAGGGCTATGTCCTGCTCATGGACTTCTCCGACTACTTCGGGACAATCGACCACGGGACGGCGCTCGACCTCGTGAGGCGGACGCTCACAGACCCCGCGGCCGTCGAGTTCATGCGCCTTCAGATAGAGGCGAACGGCAGGATCGGGCTCGGTTTGGGAAGCGAACCGAACCAGGCGCTGGCCGTCGCCATACCGTCCCCGCTCGACCACCTCGGCGAGCGCTGGCGCGGAATCGAGGCGTCGGGCCGGTACATGGACGACTCCTACTTCATAGCGCTCGACAAGGAGACCCTCTGGCGGTTCCTCGACGCGGCCCGCGTCCTGTGCTCGTCGCTCGGCATCACCATCAACGAGAGGAAGACCAAGGTGGTGAAGCTCACGCGCGGGTTCACGTTCCTCAAGAAGCGGTTCCGCTTCACCGAATCGGGCAGGATCGTCGTGACGCCGATACCGAAGTCCCTCGCCCGCGAGCGCCGGAAGCTGCGCACCCACGCCCGCATGGTCGCCGAGGGGAGCATGACGCTCGAGCAGGCCTACGTCTCCTATATGTCGTTCCGCGGGTCTCTCGAGCGGAAGCGCGGCGACGGCAGGCCGAGGTTCCGCATGAACGTCCACTGGACCGTGCGCGACTTCGACCGGCTGTTCGTCGAGCTCGTCGTCGGTGCCGGGCAGTCTCACGCCGCCGATACGATGTCCGCACATCCCCTAGGAGAAAGGAGTCCGCATGGACACTGAGGAGGAGCGTCCCGACACCGTGGACGACGGCACGCAGGCCGAGGTGAACGCGCTGCGAAACCTGCTCTCGCAGCTGGGCGACCCCGACGCGGCCCATGAGGCGGGCGTCATCGACGACGACTCGTACATCGAGCAGAAGGCCAAGAAGATGGCCTATACGGCGGCGCTCGCCGCCTACGACAGGGGCGAGACGCCCGACGTGCCGGCGCTGCTCGGCCAGATGCGCGAGCAGGCATCGAAGCCGACGCAGACCGAGCAGAACACGGCGAACATCGACTACCTGCTCATGACGGTCGGAGGTGACCAGTAATGCCTACGAAGAAGACCGACGAGCATTCCAAGCACTTCGCGCTCGTCAAGAAGTACTACGACCGACCTCTCTGGAGCAAGGCGCGAGTGCATAAGGCCGTCGAGTGCAAGTGGATCACCGCCGACGAGTACAAGGTGATCACCGGCGAGGAGTACACGGCCGAATAGGCGGAAGGAGGGCGCTCAGGATGGAAGTGCTCAAGCTCTTTGCGCCTTACGGACCGGGATGGCTCGGCGGCGTGCTCCTGGCGCTCATTGCGTTTTACTTCGCGCGTCAATTTCTCGCCGAATACAAGCTGCAGAACGAGCGCAAAGCAAACCTCGACATCAAGCGCGAGGAGCGCAAGCAGGCCGAAGTCGACGAGAGGGCGCAGCGCGACCGTGAACGGTCCCAAATGGAGGGACGCATCGCGGCCCAGATGGAGCGAAGCAACGCCCTCATGGAGGGCATGAAGACCCTCATGGAATCGGTGGTCGCGTCAAACGACGTCCTTCACAGCGATTTGGTGCACAGCCAGGCACGTAGCCAGGGCATGGCGGCGAAAGTCGACCACATGTGCGACCGAGTCGACTTCCTGTACGACAGGGAGACGATGGGAAGATAGACAGGAGTAAATCAATGACAGAGATTCAAGCATGCCTCACGGTGGTAACGGTGCTCGTCGTTCCGTACATCGTGCAGGCGATCAAGACACAGGCCATGAGCGGCAACGCTGCCAGATGGATTGCCATCGCTGCATCCGTGCTCGCGGGAGCGCTCACCGCGATGGCTGGCGGCATCCCGGCAGACCCGGCATCATGGGTCACCTCGATTTTCGCCGCCGTCGGCGGTGTCCAGGTGGCATACGCGGCATTCAAGTCCGTGGGCGTAACGTCCAAGTGGCTCGACTCGCTCTTGGCGCTCGGTGACGTGAAGAAGGAGGCCTAGCCATGGCCAAGCTGTTTATCATCTGCGGCCACGGAGCCGGCGACCCCGGATGCTGCGCAGGCGGCTATACCGAGGCCGAGCGCGTCCGCGCCCTCGGCGAGCGCATCAAGGCGCTTGGAGGCGATCAGGTCGAGCTCGGGGACACATCGCGCAACTGGTATGCCGACGGCGGCGTAAACCTCCTGAACACCGACGCCCCGGTGGTGGAGCTGCATATGGACGCCAGCGGAATCGCGACAGCGCACGGCGCACACGTCATCATCAAGTCCGGCTTCGAGCCCGACGATTACGACAAGGCTCTCGCCGACAAGCTGTCGGCGTTCATGCCCGGCCGCGCCGAGAAGATCGTGCACCATTCCGAGCTCGCCAACGTAAACCGAGCCGCGGCACGCGGCATCAACTACCGCCTGTGCGAGAACGGCTTCATCGACAACGACGGCGACCGCGAGAAGTTCAACTCCAACATCGACGAGCTCGCGCGCATCTACCTCGAGTGCTTCGGCATCACCGCGTCGAGCGCCCCAGCGCCCTCGACACAGGCGCAGCCCGCGCCGCAGGATACGACCGAGGACTTCGGCGGCAAGTACCGCTGTACCGTCTCCGCGCTCAACGTGCGCGACGCGCCGTCCCTCGGCGGCAATGTCGTCACCAGCTACTCAAGCGAGCAGACCGTCGTGCTCGACGACTGGTACAAGATCGCCGACGGCTACGTTTGGGGCCGCTACACGTCGTACAGCGGCCACACCCGCTACGTCGCGGTCGGCAAGGCCACGGGCAAGCCCGAGGCGGACGACTTCCTCGTTAAGGCGTAGCCATGCCGTACCCGAGCCCGGCAGACGAGGACAGGAACGGCGGCTGCGGGCTGATCGTCCTGCTCGCGGTCTTGCTGTTCGTCGCGTGCGGTTTCTCGTCGTGCGCCATGAGCGCCTTCGCGAACGACGGCATGACCGTATCGAAGGCGCGTACCGACGGCCCCCTATACGACCTCCCCGAGGACGTGCACCAGCAGATCGTATGCGACCGGCACAACCGCGAGTACCTCCTGCTCACGACCGACGAGGGCGGCGTGTACCTCATCCCGTATCTCGATGAGAACGGCGAGCAGGAGATTATGCCGCAAGCGTAGCGCGTGGTATCCTAAGCAGAACGATGGTCCCGAACGTGCAGATCTCGGTTCGAGAAGACGTTCGGACGGGGCACCACAGAATCTAAGAAGCCCGTTACCAATTCGGTAGCGGGCTTTTTGCTACCCATACGCCGGGATTCGAACCCGACAGGGTGCGGAGCTGAGGAAACGCGAAGCGTTTTCCAGCGCAGCACACAAGGAGCGGAGCGACGCAACGGAAGCGAGCGGCGCCAGCCGCACGCGGACATCCCGCTGGGGGCACCATTTAAATTAAGAAGCCCGTTGCCCTCGCGGTGGCGGGCTTTTTGCTACCGATATGCCGGGATTCGAACCCGACAGGGTGCGGATTCCGGCATCATCGCAAGGCCTGTGGTCAAAAAATGGCAAATATGAGTACTGTTACCATTTTAGTTACAGCGATTTCATGCCTTCAGAAGGCGATTTAGCCGTCAGGCGTCCTACGGCGGAAAAATTGCAGACGTTTATCGGCTAAGTACTTGGATATATGTTGCGTAACACTACATATTTTGCAAATAAATAATGTTACAGGACTTGTGACAGTACTCATATTTGACGTTTTTTGCCCACGGCCCCTTATTACGTGGGCGAATCAGTTGCAAAACGGACTCCTAAACGTCCTTCGCAAACAAAAACCGGGGCCCGCACGATGCGGACCCCGGCTCAATACCGTGACGATATGTCAGTTACGCTCTACACGTAGAACAGGATGTCGTCGTAGGTCGGGACCGGCCAGTAGTCGGCGGCCACGATCTCCTCCATCGCATCCACGGCGGCACGCAGTGCATCCATAGCGGGAACGACCTCGTGCGCGTACACGTTGGCCTGCTCCTGGCCATCGAGAGCCTCGGCCTTCTGATGTACGGCGTCGAGTGCCTTGATGGAGTCGTTGATGGTGGTGATACCGTTGCAGAGCTTGTTGAGCGTGTTCTGCTCGCACTGCATGGCGGCCTCAGCACCGGCGGCACGAATAGTCTCAAGGCCCTTAGCGACCTTGGTGGCATAGGCAGTAATGACCGGGCGATAGGTACGACGCGCCTCGCGAACCATCGTGGTGGCCTCGATGTTCATGAGCTTGTTGTACTTCTCGAGCTTGCAGTCGTAGCGGCACTGGGCCTCGGCCTTGGTCAGGACACCCGTCTCCTCAAAGAGCGCAATGGCCTTATCGGAAACAAAGGCGGGCAGGGCGTCGGCCGTGGTCTTGTTGTTGGCAAGGCCGCGCTTCTCGGCCTCGACGGGCCACTCGTCGGAGTAGCCATCGCCGGAGAAGAGGATGCGCTGGTGGTCGGTCAGGACCTTCTTGCAGTACTCGAGCGCGGCGTCCTGGAACTTATCCTCGGGCGCGCCCTCAAGCGCGTCAGCGAAGGACTTGAGCGACTTGGCCACGGCGGCATCGAGCACCAGGTTGGAGTCGGAGACGTTCTGCTCGGAGCCGCAGGCACGGAACTCGAACTTGTTACCGGTGAAGGCGAACGGGGAGGTGCGGTTGCGGTCGGTGTTGTCCTGCATCAGCTTGGGCAGGGTATCGGCGCCCAGGTCGAGCACGCCGCGCGTGGCATGGACGGAAGCCTTGCCATCGATGATCTTCTCGACGACCTCGGTAAGCTGGTCGCCCAGGAAGATGGACATAATCGCTGGAGGAGCCTCGTTGGCGCCCAGACGATGATCGTTGCCGGCCGAGGCAACGGAGGCACGCAGGAGCTCCTGATAGTTATCAACAGCCTCGATCACCGCGGTGAGGAAGACGATGAACTGCAGGTTGTCGAGCGGGGTGTCGCCCGGGTCGAGCAGGTTCTCGGACTCGGTGCCAAGCGACCAGTTGTTGTGCTTGCCCGAACCGTTGATGCCCTCGAAGGGCTTCTCGTGCAGCAGGCAGACCAAGTCGTGGCGGGAGGCGATGAGCTTCATCTTCTCCATCATGACCAGATTCTGGTCGATGGCCTCGTTGACCTCGCCATAGACAGGGGCGAGCTCATGCTGGCAGGGAGCGACCTCGTTGTGCTTGGTCTTGGCGGGAATGCCAAGCGCCCACAGCTCATCGTCCAGGTCCTTCATATAGGCCGAGACGGTGGGGCGGATAGCGCCAAAGTAGTGCTCCTCGAGCTCCTGGCCCTTGCAGGGAGCGGCGCCAAAGAGGGTGCGACCGGTGATGACCAGGTCCCTGCGCTTGCGGTAAGCGTCCTTCTTGATCAGGAAGTACTCCTGCTCATCGCCCACGGAAGGAACGACCTTCTTGGGGGTCTTGCCAAACAGCGCCAAAACGCGCTTGGACTCACGCGAGAGCGCGGTCATGGAGCGCAGCAGCGGGGTCTTCTTGTCCAGGGCCTCGCCCGTGTAGGAGCAAAAAGCCGTGGGGATACACAGGACATCGTCCTTAATGAAGGCAGGGCTGGTGGGATCCCAGGCGGTGTAGCCACGGGCCTCGAAGGTGGCACGCAGGCCGCCGTTGGGGAAGCTCGAGGCATCGGGCTCGCCCTGGATGAGGTTCTTGCCCGTAAACTTGGTGATGGCGGTGCCGTCGTGGTTGGGCTCGAGGAAGCTGTCGTGCTTCTCGGAAGTAATGCCCGAAAGCGGCTGGAACCAGTGCGCGTAGTGCGTCGCGCCCTTGGAGATGGCCCAGACCTTCATAGCGTGGGCAACAGCGTTGGCCACATCCAGGTCGAGCGGCTCACCGTCCTCGAGGGTTGCAGCAAGGCGCTTCCAAATGTCCTTGGGGAGGTAGTCCTTCATGACCTCCTCCGAGAACACCATGGTCCCGAAGCGGTCAGTAAGTTCGGCCATACGGAACTCCCTTCGTATCGGCACCGCGTGAGAAGCGGTGTTGATTACTAACGAACGAGTCATAGCTTAGACTCGCCGTGTTTCCGCAACATTACCGTTATGTTGCTGTCGCGAAACCAATCAATGAGGTTACCGCATCGCGGCGGCGTTGCCACCCTCAACAGCCAATCAACTGTATAAATTGCAGACCTTTCCCCATGGTTTAAGGGTAGTCAATTTGAGATGGGGCTCTATTAACTGGTATTTCACATCGAATACCAGTCTTTATAGCCCCATCCTAGATTGACCGCCCTGTTATAGGGAATGCCGATAGCAAAGCATTTTCGATTGGTATCCCCAAATAGCGAGTGAAACTCCGCCGTGACACAGTGGTGCTGTAGAATCCTTACAACACATCACACTATTACGTATCTAGAGGAGCACGATATGCGCGTCGACGAGGTTTTTAAGCAGGCAGCATCCCAGGGCACCGCACCCGTTTCGTTTGAGATGTTCCCGCCCAAGGGCGAGCTCACCCTCGACACGGCTCGCGAGGTGGCGGGCAATCTGTGCAAGCTTTCGCCGAGCTTTGTCTCGGTCACCTGCTCGGCCGGCGGCTCGGGCAACGGTGCCACCACCGCCCCCATCGCGCATATGATTACGAGCGAATTCGATACACCCTCGGTGGCACACCTTACCTGCGTGGGCCGCTCGCACGCCGATATCGCCGCTAAAATCGACGAGTATCGCACCGCCGGCGTGGAAAACATCCTGGCCCTGCGTGGCGATCTCCCTGCCGGCGCGACCGAGGACGACAAGCCCGCCTCGGACTACGCCTACGCCCGCGACCTCATCCCCGAGCTCGTCGACGCCGGCTTTTGCGTAGGCGCCGCGGCCTACCCCGAGGGCCACATTGCCTGTGAGGACCTCAACGCCTCGGTCGAACACCTCAAGCAAAAGCAGGACGCCGGCGCAAGCTTCTTTGTGACGCAGCTCTTCTTTGATAACGAGTGCTTCTATCGCTTCCGCGAGCTTGCCGACAAGGCCGGTATCACCGTGCCCATTACCGCGGGCATCATGCCGTTTATGGGCAAGTCGCAGATCAGCCGCATGGTCTTTATGTGCGGCGCGTCGCTGCCCTCCCCCGTCATCAAGATTCTCGCCAAGTACGAGAACGACCCCGAAAGTCTGCAGGCAGCCGGTGTAGATTATGCCGCCCGCCAGCTTTGCGACCTCAAGGAGCACGGCGCCGACGGCCTGCACCTGTACACTATGAACCGTCCTGCGATCGCCGCGACCATTATGGAGCGCCTGGGGTAATGGAAAAACCGCACATCGATACAACCGCTGTCGAAGTGCCGGCCGACCTTGCGTCGCCGGCGCTTTACCGTGTCGATGCTGCGCACCATCCCCGTGTCGACCGTGCCGAGATGCTGCGGTATCTGGGTTACGGCGGTCAGCAGATTGAGCCCGAACTGTCACGACGTATTGAGCTTGTCGTTGAACGTCTGGAACTGGACATTGAGCCCCGTGGCGTGCGCCGCGTATTTGCCGTCGATGCCACGGGCGTGGACGAGCAGGGAGAGCCCAGCATCCGTCTGGTTGGCACCAACGTTGAGCTGCGAGGTCGCGATATCTATCGACATCTCAAAGATGCCCGCTTTGCCGCGCTCATGGCATGCACCCTCGGCATGGACGCCGAGCGTCGCCTGCGCACCACGGGAGCCCAACATCCCCTGGAGGGCGCCGTGCTCGACGCCGCGTGTTCCGCTTACGTGGAAGCCGCCGTCGAGCAGATGGACCAGCAGGTCAAGACCGCGGCCGCCGCACACGGACTCGCCGGCAACTGGCGCTTTAGTCCCGGCTACGGCGACTGCCCGCTCTCGGCCCAGCGCTCGATCGTCAATGCGCTCAACGCCACGCGGCTCATCGGGCTTACCGTCACGCCCACCAGCCTGCTCATGCCCACCAAAAGCGTGACCGCGGTGATCGGCCTGTTCGACGGCGAAGTCCACGACGCCCAGACCCGCCCCACCTGCAATATCTGCCGCATGCGCGAGCACTGCCGCTTCCGCGCCGCCCACACCACCTGCTATTCCAGCCATTAGGAGCCCTCAATGTTTACTCCGCTTATCACTCATGATTCTGACGGCACTGCATTGGCGGCACCCGTTGATGCCGCACGTCGCAACGGTGCCACGTACAAGACGCGCACGATCGACGATCTGCGCATTAAGGACGATCGCCTGCGTGCGGCCATCGAGGGCACGGGCCACCTACTGTTCGACGGCGGCATGGGCACCATGCTGCAGGCCGCCGGTATGAAGGCCGGCGCCCTGCCCGAGCTGCTCAACTTTGAGGAGCCCCAGGTCATCACCGACATTCAGCGTCAGTACGTCGAAGCCGGCTGCGACGTGATCACCGCCAACACCTTTGGCGCCAACGCCCACAAGCTCGACGGCGCCGCCACCGTGGCAGACGTCTTTGCCGCGGCAGTCGCCTGCGCCCACTCGGCCGGTGCCCACTACGTCGCCGGTGACATCGGACCCATCGGCGCACTGCTTCGCCCCTTAGGCACCCTGAGCTTTGACGAAGCCTACGACCTTTTTGCCGAGGAGGTGCGCGCCGGCGTCGCCGCGGGTGTGGACCTCTTTATTATTGAGACTATGACCGACCTGGCCGAAATCAAGGCGGCGGTCCTCGCCTGCCGCGAGAACTCCGACCTTCCTGTCTTTGCCACCATGACCTTTGAGGAAGACGGCCGCACCTTCTTGGGCACGAGCCCCGAGGTCGCCGCCATCACGCTCGACGCCATCGGCGCCGACGTTTTGGGCATCAACTGCAGCCAAGGACCGGCCGAGCTCCGGGGACTCGCCGCACGTATGCTCACCGTTACCGACAAGCCCGTTATGGTGCAGGCCAATGCAGGACTCCCCCATGTGGACGACGACGGCAACACCGTCTTTGATATCCAAGCCCCCGAATACGCCGAGGCCGTCGCCGGCATGATCGCCGACGGCGTGAGCGTCGTGGGCGGCTGCTGCGGCACCACGCCGACGCACATGGCGGCCTTGCGCACGCTTATCGATAACCACACGCCCAGCCCGCGCCGCCGCAAGCCCAGCATGTCGGTCACGAGCGCCCAGACGGTCGTGGACCTTCCCTGTGACGGTCACAAGATCGCCGTCATCGGCGAGCGCATCAATCCCACCGGCAAAAAGCGCCTGCAGCAGGCCCTACGCGACGGCGACCTGGACTACGTCGTAAGCCAGGGCATCAGCCAGCAGGAGCAGGGTGCCGACATCCTGGACGTCAACGTGGGCCTGCCCGAGATCGACGAGGTCAAGATCATTCAACAGGCCACCGAGCAGCTCCAGGGCTCCACGCTGCTGCCGCTGCAGATCGACTCCACCGACCCCGCAGCCGTCGAGGCCGCCGTGCGCCGCTACGCCGGCAAGCCCATCATCAACTCGGTCAATGGCAAGCAGCAGATCATGGATGAGATCTTTCCGCTGGTCGCCCACTACGGCACCAACGTTGTCGGCCTTACGCTCGACGAAGGCGGCATCCCCGATACCGCCGAGGCTCGCTTCGCCATCGCCGAGCGCATCGTGGCCGAGGCTGCCCGCTACGGCATCGGACCGGACCGCATCCTCATCGACTGCCTGGTCATGACCGCCTCGACCAATCAACGCCAAGCCGAGCAGATCCTGCGCGCCATGTCCCTGTGCAAGGAGCGTCTGGGCGTCAAATGCGCGCTCGGCGTGTCGAACATCAGCTTTGGCCTGCCCGCTCGCCCGCTGCTGGGCTCGGTCTTTTTGGCTGCCGCTTTTGGCGCAGGTCTTGATGCCCCCATCATGAACCCGGGCTCCAAGCGCTTTATGGATACCGTCTACAGCTATCGCGTCCTGAGCGTTGAGGACGAGGGCTCGACCGGATACATCGAGCGTTACGCCGGCTGGACCGATCCGTACAAGATCGCCGCCAACCCGGCAGCAGCTCAGGCCGCATCGAGTGATGCCGCGCCTGCCGCGGGCACCGCCGGCACCGACGGCGACGACGACCCGATTCGTCGAATGGTCGTCTCGGGCCGCAAAGGCGAGATCGCGACCGAGACTGAGCGCCTGCTGGCCGACCACGACGCTATGGATCTTATCAACAACCACTTTATCCCCGCCCTCGACGAGGTCGGCGTCCTCTTTGACCAGGGCAAGTTCTTCTTGCCGCAGCTCATGGCCTCGGCCGAGGCCGCGCGCGTGGGCTTCGACACCATCAAGCGCCTGATGCCCGCCGGCGAGATTGCCGACAAGGGCAAGATCTGCGTGGCCACCGTCAAGGGCGACATCCACGACATCGGTAAGAACATCGTCAAGATGCTGCTCGACAACTACGGCTACACCGTCTTTGATCTGGGTCGCGACGTCGATCCGCAGGAGGTGCTCAAGACCGTCAAGGATCGCGACATTAAGCTCGTCGGCCTCTCGGCGCTTATGACTACCACGGTCGTGGCCATGGAAGAGACCATCAAGCTGCTCCATGCCGAGGTGCCGGGCGTCAAGATCATCGTAGGCGGCGCCGTGCTCACCCCCGAATACGCCAAGCAGATCGGCGCTGACTACTACGCCAAGGATGCCGCCGAAAGCGCGCGTATCGCCGAAGAGGTCTTTGGGCAGTAACACAACGGAAACAACCGAGCACCAAAACGTGCCGCACGCGCCACGAGACGTGTGCGGCACGTTAGAATAGATGGGACTATGCTCGTTTTGGCAGATAGGAGCGCAAGGATGGCGATCACGCCCGCAGAAATCGCGGAAACCCGCGGCATGGTTGAGGAGCAGAACCTCGACATCAGGACCATCACCATGGGTGTTTCGCTCATGGGTTGCGGCGACGAGAACCTCGACCGCATGTGCACGAAGATCTACGACCACGTGACGC
Organism: uncultured Collinsella sp.; assembly: GCA_900542165.1. Classification (GTDB taxonomy): domain Bacteria; phylum Actinomycetota; class Coriobacteriia; order Coriobacteriales; family Coriobacteriaceae; genus Collinsella. The sequence continues at coordinate 13,191 of UQMM01000017.1, forward strand.
ACACGGCTGAGCACTTGGTCGAGACCGCCGAGAACCTCGAGCGCGAGTACGGCATCCCCATCGTCAACAAGCGCGTCTCCGTCACCCCGGTGGCGCAGATCGCCGCGTGCTGCAAGGATGAGGACCTCACCCCCATCGCGCATGCCCTCGACCGTGCGGCCGAGACCCTCGGCATCGACTACCTGGGCGGCTTCTCCGCGCTCGTCCAGAAGGGCATCGGCGACGCCGATCGCCGCGTCATCCAGTCCATCCCGCAGGCGCTCGCCACCACGAGTCGCGTCTGCTCCAGCGTCAACGTCGCCAGCCTGCGTGCCGGCATCAACATGGACGCCGTGCTCATGGCTGCGCAGACCATCATCGACGCCGCTAAGCTCACGGCCGACCAGGACTCCGTCGGCGCTTCCAAGTTTGTCTGCTTTGCCAACATGGTCGAGGACTCCCCGTTCATGGCGGGCGCTGTCCACGGCGGTGGCGAGGCCGACGCCGTCATCAACGTAGGCGTCTCGGGCCCCGGCGTTATGGCCGCAGCCCTGGAGACGCTGCCCGATTCCGCATCGATGATGGAGGTCGCCGAGAAGATTAAGCAGACCGCCTTTAAGATCACCCGCGCCGGTGAGCTCATGAGCCGCGAGGCCGCCCATCGCCTGGGTGTCGAGAAGGGCATTGTCGACCTGTCGCTGGCCCCCACGCCTGCCATCGGCGACTCCGTTGCCCGCATCCTCGAGATCATCGGTGTTGGCACCTGCGGTGGCCCCGGCACGACCTGCGCACTCGCCATGCTCAACGATGCCGTCAAGAAGGGCGGCGTCATGGCCAGCTCCAGCGTGGGCGGTCTCTCCGGCGCCTTTATCCCCGTGTCCGAGGACGCCGGCATGATCGCCGCCGTCGAGGCTGGCGCGCTTTCGCTCGAGAAGCTCGAGGCCATGACCTGCGTGTGCTCCGTTGGCCTGGACATGATCGCCATCCCCGGTGACACCCCGGTCGAGACCATCGCCGGCATCATCGCCGACGAGATGGCCATCGGCGTCATCAACAACAAGACCACGGCCGTGCGCGTGATCCCCGCCATCGGCAAGGGCGTGGGCGGCTGCGTCGAGTACGGCGGCCTGTTCGGCCGTGCGCCCATCATGCCGGTGAACCCCAACGCCGGCACCGTGCTTGCCCACCGTGGCGGACGCTTCCCGGCGCCGCTGAACTCGCTCAAGAACTAGCTGAGGGGGACTGGCGAGGAGCCCCGGGGAGGGCAAATATATAAGGTCGCCTGCTCGAACAGTCCTGACTCGCACGGAGAGCACATTAAGTGCTCTCCGGCTCGTGCGGAACTCGCGATCGACCTTATATATTTGCCCTCCCCGGGGCTCCCGCACAACGGGACCTCGGTTGGGTTCTATCCCGGTTGCAGTTGCTTCGCTCCTGCACCACTAGGCTGGTGCGGCGGTTTGGCATTGGAACGGTTCTTTTTCTGATATATGCTGGTTGCGGCTCTTCTTTTGGGGGGAGTCGCTTTTTTGTTGCTAGGAGGTTGGCCCGTGGTTGATGGGGATGCTCGCTCTGAGCTTCTTTCTGCTGATTGGAATCAGGAGTGGATGCGCTTGCAAGCTGATCGGCGGCGGGCTGATGATTCTTTTGAGTGGGATAAGCGGGCTCGGCATTTTCGGCCGCTTGAGACTGCTCCGTATGCCCGGGATTTTATAAAGCTGTTGGCGTTAAAGCCCGGTGAATCGGTGCTGGATATGGGATGTGGGGCTGGGTCGATTGCTATTCCGCTTGCTCAGGCTGGGCATCCTGTGATTGCGGCTGATTTCTCCCCCGCTATGCTGGGCACGCTTGATGCCGGCATTGAGTACTACGGGCTCGAGGGGCGCATAACGCCGCTTGAGCTTGCTTGGGATGATGACTGGGATTTGGTTGGACCGGTCGCGAAAGCGGTAGATGTTGCCTTTGCCAGTCGCTCTGTCACCACGACCAACCTAAAAGGCGCGCTTGCCAAGCTTGATCGTACGGCTCGTCGGCGTTGTGCTGTCACGATGGTCGCCAACTCCAGCCCGCGCTATGATCTGCACTTGATGAACGCTATCGGCGCCTCGGTTACCTGCAGTAATGGCTTTGTGTATGCTTTTAATATCCTCATTCAGATGTGTGCCCTGCCGCAGGTTACATACTTTGAATCGCCTCGTCGCGACACCTTCGATAGCCTTGAGGCAGGTGTGGCGGATTTTTCCCGTATGCTCGAACATGGCAACGAGGATAAGATCGACCGCCTGCGCGATTACATCGCCCAGCACATGATCGAGAACCCCCATGCCGGTGAGCCGGGCTCCAAGGGTGTGCCGCAGGGACGCTACATGCTCGACCACGTCCGCAAGGTCCGTTGGGCATTTATTGCATGGAAGCCGGTCTCTGCGCCCAGCTCATAGCCTGTTCGCAGCCCACGCCGCCCACTCGCTCGGCATCCGCATTCTTTTTGAACTGGGCAAACGCGCCCCACACCGCGCCGTTCCTGCGCTATCGTGGGACAGCTCACGTAGATTAAGGCCCCGTCGCGGGGCGCCCCATACATAGAAAGCGAGAACCCATGGCACTGACAGGAGCCCAGGTCAAGCAGCTTCGCAGCATGGCCCATCACCTCAACCCCGCCATCATCATCGGCAAGTCCGATGTCAACGAGGGCACCGTCGAGCAGACGGTCGCCTACTTGGAGAAGCACGAGCTCGTTAAGTGCTCCGTGCTCGATGGCTCCAGCCTTTCCGCCCGCGAAGCCGCCGAAGAGCTCGCTGAGCGCTGCCACGCCGAGGTCGTCCAGGTCATCGGCCGCAAGTTCTCGCTGTATCGCGAGTCCTCGCGCAAGGACATCGAGAAGATCAAGCTCGTCTAAAACTGACTGGCCATACCGAGTAGTCTGCGGGCATCCGATTGATTCGGGCGCCCGTTTTTTATCGCTCGACCAGCACGCGATTGAGCCGCCCCTCCACCAAGCGCTCGTATAGACGCCGCGTCTCGGGCTCGGGCATGCCATTGACCTGCTCCCTCAGATGGTGCATATGCCCACTGTATAGCTCGACGATATCGCGCCGCCGCCCCGCCGCACTGTAGACACGCATGGCGCAGCGCACCATATCCTCACGCGCCGTTTCCTGCCGAAGGCCCGACTCCGCCAGCCAAATCGCCGACTGCAGATCGTTTTCTTCTAGAGCGGCATTTGCTCCCTTAATCATGCAATCGATGTACTTTGACTGCATAATGCGTCGCATACGTAAAAAGTAGGTGGGATTACAGCCATTAGGAACATACAACGGTCCGGCATAAAGCTGCTCAATCTTCAGGCACAGCTCAACTAAATGGGGCCCGCGCGCACCCGTGCGATTTCCCAAAACCTCGCGGCTTATCTGGTCAAACAGCCGTACATCGGTCTTGACGTAGTCGCTGTTGAGCCCGATGCATTCATTTTGGATGAGCACACACGACTTGCCGTCTGGCGTCGGTCCCAAAGCCGACCGCAAGCGCGATATCGTCGAGTACAGGTTATTGCGGGCGCTATTGAACTCGGCATGGGGCCACAGCTCCATGGCCAGCGTCTCACGATCGACGAGCGCATCCATGCCCAGCGCAAGCCGCTCGGCAAGCGTCGCCGCCTTCTTGCGGCGCCACATTTTGTCCGTGATGGGAAACCCGTCGCGCTCGGCGCGAAACGCGCCAAACATGCGAATCTCGATATGGTCGATGGTATCAACGGCTTCAACCTCGCCGGCCTGGAACAGGCGCTCGCCCTCCCCTTCCAAATCGTCGCGCAGCGAGTACCGCGATAGCTCGCGCACGGGAAGCTTCTTGCGTATCCTGGCCGCCGGCTCGCCCAGACAATGCATGGCAAGGCGCGCAAAGAGCCGATACGATGGCTCTAGAATCCCCGCACGATTCATGGACATCCAGGCCGCAAGGTCGCTGTCTCGGCCCGCACAGGCCAAATGCAGCGCCACCATCCAGGCTTCTGCGCCACCAACCTGCGTCTGGCTTATATCGAGCAACTCCGCTTCCTCGCGCACCGAAACCATCGAGGTGTTACGTAGATATGCCGCGCGCTCCAGCAGCAATGCGTTATCGCGCATGTACGCAATCGACTCCTCGGCAAGTTTGAGCACTTGGACCGCACGGAACTTTGCATTAACCGGCCGTCCCTCTGCCAGCGACTGCCAGCCTTCTAGCAACAGGCCAAACAGCTGAATCTGGTTGTCGCGCATGCGCACGGCAAAACGATCGAGCTCGTTGAACGCCGCATCGTCGGTTACCAGCAAGCCAGAAAGGAGCCGCCGTGCCGCCAACACCATGCGCACCCAGATAGCCATCGCCTTAAGCCCACGTACGTCGAGCGCCTCCCGTACCACCGTCATCTCGTCGTCGCGCTCGTCGGTTCCCGCAAATGACCCGTCAAAGAGCTCCACCAGCATGCTATCGGCCCGTATAACAATCCCCGCGATGTCGAGCTCGCAGTCGTAGGCCTTGCTCGTTTTGAGCTGCTGCAAGACGCCGCCGTCATCTCCCCGTTCGGTCAGGCATCGCTTGATCTCGATATGCGCAGACAACATATCGAGTGCGGTATGGGATGTCTCGATTTCTGGCACGGCCAGGTTCGTAGGAAGCCCAAGCCCGTTGTCCCCATAGCAAACAGCCGTCAGTGTCTGGGCCACCCTCCATGAAACAGGGTCTATTTCGCAGGCCGCCCGTTCGCCCCCGCGCTCGATAACCGATGCCATATAGCGAGCGAGCTTTGTATTGGACACGCTGACCGCTGCCAGATATACGCCAAGCGCCTCGGCAGGCGTTGGCTCTGGAGCCGGATCGTCGGCATCGATCGTGCCCAGCGCCGCTCGGCAGATATCGGCCCCGTGCCCCGTCAGAGCAAGATCGACCCCATACTGCCCAGCAAGTTCAAGGACCGCTCTACGGTCCAAAAAGGCGTCCGCCAGGCCCATCGCCGCATCGCATCGGCCCGCCTTAAGCAAAATCCGGGCCGCCCTCGGAACAAGTTCGGGGCGAACCTCGGCCACCAACTTACGCAAACGCAAGCGTCCGTTATCCTCCGTGCCCAGACACGTAAAACTCCGCTCGGCGGGATCCAAGCCAAAGATCGGGTAGTCGCGTACAAAGTAGGACTGGTCGACCATCGACAGCCTCACCCCGCAAGCCTCGAGTTCTGAGATATTGCCCTCGCCCATCAAAACCATGAGACATGCCACACAAAACAGCGCGTTATTGTCGAGCGAAGCCAGATCGACAAGTGCCGCGCCATATACGTTGACAATCTCGTTTTCGAGCAGACCGGCTACGTCACCTTGGCCATACGGACCCGTCTGCAATGCCGAAACGAGCTCGGGCACGCCCTGCGTGAGCTGATAAAAGTCGAGCGATGTGCTGATCGAAAACGCCGATGCCCACGACGAATACTCATAGGCATGTACCTTGAGCATCTGCGCATTAATCTTAACCGAATCGCCCAGCCCATGAATCAGCTGACGATTTGAAGGACGGCAGGAGATAAAGACCCCTACCCCCATAGCGCGCAGGCCGCGAATCCTGTCGATGAGGTCTTCGGTATCGTGTTGATCGAGGTTTGGCACATTATCAATCGCGATAAGGGAGTGCGGTTTGTCTTTGAGTTCTTCGGTAACCACCTCGAGCTGCATAAACACCTCGCGCCCAGTGGCGCGATCGGCCTCGATAATCCGCACGGGGCCTCGCGTCGGGTCGCATTTAACCTCATGGGTGTACTGCAGCAGCACCGAGGTCTTCCCAAACCCGTCGGGCGCATAAAGAACCACGATGCCGGCCTTTCGGCCCTTGGCGATAAGCTCATTCATCAAGCGTTCGCGTCGCACCATATAGCCTCCGCCCAGCGGCATCAGCTCGAGGTCGTCTATACCGCTCAAATCGTTTACCATTCCCGCTCCTCAACTCGACCGTATGGACACTGTAGCCGCAAGACCATACAAGCCGCGCTATGAATAGAGCGACCTTGTGTTTTAGGTTGTCTTTTGGTACGCAAGCGGCAAGTTTTTGTACAGCGAGGGCCGATTGTTATTAATCCCCCGACTAATCGGTCTTTAAGCAGGTAAATCAGCTTGTCAGCTTGTCCCATCTAAGCGGCAGTGTAACGCAGATGAACAAGGTTCAGCCATGTCATTCAACTCGCCTAGCACCCGCTACCGTCTACGACCTTCTAGTGGCATTTTTGCATAGAATCTGGTATAGAATGAATCAAGCTGTTGGACATCCGGCATTCGTCAAGCTTGCGCCAAGTTTTTGGTCAAGTGGGCGGAAAGGGATAGCAAAAAGGCCCCCGCAAAGCGGAGGCCTTAGACAAGGCTATGTCGAGCTGCAGGATTCGCGCTACTCGCAGAGCGAAAGGGCGGCTTCGTCGGCAACGACAACGCAGTTGGTGTGCAGCTGCAGGATCGAAGCCGGGCACTCGGGCGTAACCGGACCATAGCACATGTCATGCACGGCCTGAGCCTTGGCCTCGCCGTTGGCGACGACCAGGATCATGCGGGCATACATGATGGTCTGGGTACCCATGGTGTAGGCCTGACGGGGAACATCGTCGATGCTGTCGAACAGGCGGCTGTTGGCCTGAATGGTGCTCTCGGTGAGGTCGACGCAGTGCGTACCCTTGGAGAAGTGGTCATCGGGCTCGTTGAAGCCGATGTGGCCGTTGTTGCCAATGCCGAGCAGCTGCAGATCCGGGTAACCGGCGGCGGCGACGATCTTGTCGTACTCAGAGCAGGCAGCGGCGGCGTCGGGGTTGGAACCGTCGGGCACATGCGTGTTGTTCAGGTCAATGTTGATGTGATCGAAGAAGTTCTCACGCATGAAGTAGTGATAGCTCTGGGGATCGTCGTGCGAAAGGCCGCGATACTCGTCCAAGTTGTAGGTGCTGACCTCGGCAAAGTCGACGTCGCCCTTCTTGTACCAAGCAGCGAGCTGCTTGTAGGCACCGATCGGGGTGGAGCCGGTGGCAAGGCCCAGCACACAGTCGGGCTTGAGGATAACCTGCGCCGAAATGATATTGGCGGCCTTGCGGCTCATATCCTCGTAGTCTTTAGCTTTAATGATCTTCATTACGCGTCCTTTCTCGTACAAGAGAGGCAAGGCTCCCTTACAAGCACTTGCCCGCGGCCCGCGTCGGCCGCAACCAACGTGTGCGGCCACCAGGGCGAGGTCGCGTAATGTATGTGTCTCGTGTCTAGCCGCGTCGAGGCCCCTGCCCGTCCACGGTGACCCGAAGCTGTTTAGCCTCGGACGTTTCCCATCTTGCCACGGAGGGCGTCCTCTTTCAAGGGCGCCCTCCGTAAACGTGTTTGAATTGTAGGCTAATGGCCACGTGCACTTGCTAGCGCTCGCGAGCAACGATGAGCTGGTCCATCTCTTCGACATGCACACCAACGGAGCCCTTGATACTCGAGAACTCAACGGAGTTGCACACCAAGATGGGAACCGTCACATCGTAGCCCTCGGCAGCAATTGCCTCGCGATCGAACTCAATGAGTACATCGCCCTTATGGACGATGTCACCCACTTGCGCATGTACGGTAAAGTGCTTGCCCTCGAGCTGAACAGTGTCCAAACCAACGTGGATGAGCACGTCCAGACCATCGACCGTGTTAAGCGCAACAGCGTGTCCCGTGGGAAAAATGGCCTCGACCTTGGCATCAGCCGGTGCAATCACACGCGTTCCGGTGGGCTGAATCGCCACGCCCTGGCCCAAAAGGCCGGTGGCAAACGTCTGGTCGTTTACCTCGGAAAGCGGAATGACGTCGCCCGAGATGGGAGCATCCAGCGTAAGGACTCGACCACGCATACCAAAAGACCTTAGGACTTTAGTGAACATGCTCCCCCTCGGACATACCAATCAATCAAAATAACCTTAACAGTTTACCACTTGGCAACGGTTTTTGACCATTAGGGAAGTTCGCGCTTGACAACCTCGACGATGTCGTCAACAACGCGCTGGGTCAGCTCGTGCGTCTCGGCCTCGGCCATCACGCGGACCAGCGGCTCGGTACCGCTCGGGCGCACCAGAATGCGGCCGCGGCCGTCAAGCTCCTTCTCGGCAGCAGCGACGGCATCCCAGATGGGCTGGCAATCGTCCAGACCAGCCTTGTTGTCGGAATGCACGTTGACGAGTACCTGCGGGTACTTCTTCATGATGCCGGCAAGATCGGTGAGGGTACGACCGGTGCGCTTGAGCACGGCCAGCAGCTGCAGAGCCGTCACCAGGCCGTCACCGGTGGTGTTGTGCTCCAGGAAGATGATGTGGCCGGACTGTTCGCCGCCGATGACGGCACCGTCCGCGAGCATGCGCTCCAGAACGTAGCGGTCGCCCACGGCGGTCTGAACCATCTCGAAGCCCTGCTCCTTCATAGCGATGGAGAAGCCCAGGTTGCACATGACGGTCGAGACGATCTCGGAGTTGGCGAGCTTGCCGCGAGCGGCGAGATCAGAACCGCAGATAGCCAGGATGTAGTCACCGTCGATCTCATTGCCCTCGCTGTCCACGAACAGTACGCGGTCGGCGTCGCCGTCGTGGGCCAGGCCGATGTCAGCATGGGTGCGCAGCACGAGCTCGCGCAAGGGCTCGAGGTGCGTAGAGCCGCATTCAACGTTAATGTCAGTGCCGCAGTAATCGGTGTTGATAGCGTGCACCGTGGCGCCCAGGCGCTGCAGCGCGGCGGGCGTAGTCTGGCAAGAAGCGCCATGGCCGCAGTCGACGGCAACGACCAGGCCGTCGAGCCTCAGGCCGTCGAGCGTATCGATGGCGTGGTCGACATATGCCTTGCGGGCGTCCTTCATCTTGATAATGTGGCCCACGCCGGCGCCGGTCGGCAGCGTATCGGCAGCCATGGCTTCCTCGGACATGACCCAGGCGCTGATCTCTTCCTCGACAGCATCGGGAAGCTTCATGCCCTTGCGGCTAAAGAACTTGATACCGTTGAACTCCGGCGGATTGTGCGAAGCGGAGATAACGATGCCGCCGTCGAGCTCGTTTTGAACAGTGAGCAGTGCCACGGCAGGCGTGGGGATGACGCCGCAGCAGTGCGGACGGCCGCCCTCGGCCATGATGCCGGCGGTCAGAGCGCTCTCGAGCATGGTGCCCGAAAGACGCGTGTCGCGGCCGATGCAGATGTCCGGACCAAGGAACTTGGTCGCCGCGCGGCCCAGACGAAACGCGAGGTCGCACGAGAGGTCGGCGTTGGCGACGCCACGGACGCCGTCGGTACCGAAGATGTTCTGGGGCATAGGATCGCTCCTTCCCTAGCAGGCGATATGCAACCGCCCACCCTAGTCGAAAAAGAAAAGCGGGACCCGCCGAGGAATCGGCAGGCCCCGCTTGTACATTGTATCTCGAAAGGAGATAAAACCTTAGCGCTTGGAGAACTGGGGAGCGCGGCGGGCCTTCTTGAGGCCGTACTTCTTGCGCTCGACCACGCGAGCATCGCGCGTAAGGAAACCGGCCTTCTTGAGGTCAGCACGGTAGTCGCCAGCGTTCAGAAGAGCGCGAGCGATGCCCAGGCGCAGAGCGCCGGACTGACCGGAGATGCCGCCGCCATCGCACAGAGCGATAACGTCGAACTGACCGGCGGTGTCGGTCACCTTGAAGGGAGCAAGGGCGTTCTCAACGAGCTGATGACGGCCGAAATACTGCTCGGCGTCACGCTTGTTGATGGTCACCTTGCCGGTGCCGGGGACGAGACGGACGCGGGCGACGGCGTTCTTACGACGGCCGGTACCCTGGTAGACAACGGTGTTCTCAGCCATCTTTAAGCCTCCAGCTCAATCTTCGTGGGGTTCTGGGCAGCGTGCGGATGCTCGGCACCAGCGTAGACCTTAAGCTTGGTCATCTGGGCGCGGCCGAGGGTGGTCTTGGGCAGCATACCGCGAACGGCGCGCTCGATGACCTTCTCCGGGTGCTTCTCCATAGCCTGGCGGAAGCTCTCAGCCTTGAGGCCGCCGTTGTAGCCGCTGTGGCGATAATAGGTCTTCGTGTCGGCCTTGTTACCGGTAAGCTGGACCTTATCGGCGTTGATGACGACAACGAAGTCGCCGCAGTCGCTGTTGGGCGTGAACTGGGGCTTGTTCTTACCGCGCAGGATCATTGCGATCTGGGTGGCAAGACGGCCCAGGACAGCACCATCGGCGTCGACGAGAACCCAGTTGCGCTGGACCTCGCCCTGCTTGGCGTAGTGAGTCGATTTCGAAATCACTTAGACTCCTCCATGTACAGTACGTGTTGTTACAGAGATTCACGGGGCTCTGCAAGTAACCCGTCCATATTACCCCGCTCGCCGTACGAGTCAACAGGTATTTTGGCTCCGACCAGAGTTTCTGCACATGTCATCCACGAGCCGTGATTTTCCAGCTCTTTAGCTGTTGTCATTTTTTGATAGTTCGCCGTCGTTAGCGTTCAACGAACTCTTGGATTTCCGCGAGCAGGCGCTTTGCCTCCTGACGGCCCTGGATATACAGGTCCAAAAGCTTTGCCGAATCGTGCTCGACATGGCCGACCTCGACCGGCTTTTGTGGAGCGACGACCAACGCACGGCCCTCGCGCTCATACTTCCACAGGTGCATGCGCTGGATGTTGTAGCGGTCGTGGCGCGTCTCGATAGCCTCGAGCAGATAGGGGTAGTCGGCATAGCGGGCGCGCGCGGCCGGCAAAAACTCGTAGGGCTTTTTCTCATACGAACGGTCCTGCGTGACAATGACAACCGCACGGTCGAAGCCCGCCTCCTCGAGCACATGCTCGATAGGAACCGAATCCGCCACGCCCCCGTCGACGTATTTGTGCCCGTCAATCTCGACCGGCGGCGTCACCAGCGGCAGCGACGTCGAGGCGCGCACGGCATCGAGGTCAAGTACGGCGCTTTTGACCGGGAGGTACGTGGCGGTTCCGAACAGCATATCCGTCGCAACGGCGTACATCTCGATGGGGCTCGCGTCGAACGTCTCGTTGTCAAAGGGATCTAGGCGGTCCTGGACATCGTTGAAGATGAAGTCGTAACCCACAATAGAGCCCGTGGACGCAAACGATGCGGCGCCCATGAAGCGGTTGTCGTTGCAGAAAGCTAGGTTGATGCGGTTGGCACGGCCGATCTGGTGCGACTTGTAGTTCACGCCGTTGAGGGCGCCGGCCGATACACCGTAGACAGCCGGAATCTCGACGCCGGCCTCCATGAGAACGTCGAGCACGCCCGCGGTAAACTGCCCGCGAAAACTACCGCCCTCCAGGACGAGCGCGACCTTGCCGGCGTTCTTTGCCTTATCTTCTGCAGTCATATTGACCTCCTGCTGTTTCGTTTTGGCCTTCTTCTACCCAGTTTTGGGATGGCGAGCGCATGGGTTTTTCGAGGCGGCAGGCGAAGCGGAAAGTGTGTCCCAGTTTGAGGCGAGATTCTGGGACGCGCTTTCCGCTTGGACCGCCATTGGGAAAGCGCGTCCCGTTCTAAGCGCGGATTCCGGGATGAACTTTCCGCTAGCCATTCATTTGGAAATTGCATCCCATTCCGAATGAGGATTCCGGGATGTACTTTCCGTTTGAGCTGCCATTGGGAAAGCATGTCCCACTCTACGGCTCGATTCCGGGTCGCAGTTTCCGCTTGAGGCGCCATCCGGAAACTACGTCCCAGTCTGAGCGCGGATTCCGGGATGCACTTTCCGCCTGGGCCGCCATTGGGAAAGCGCGTCTCACCCTGCGTTGCCGTAGCGTTTGCTTAACGCCCGCGCCCTGCACAGAGTTCGATTCTCCGCGGTACGGGGGATCCGTTGGTGCGGGGCATGGCCGGCTGAGATTCGATAACATCGCATCCATATCGGGTTGAGACTTTGCGCGGAGAATCCGCGTATTTGCTTCGCAAATCCGCACCGGCTTCGGCCGCCTGTCGGCGTCCTCGCCCGCGGGCTAAAAACGCTTACGCGTTTTCTTTACGCCCGCGCCCTGCGCAGAGTTCGATTCTCCGCGGTGCGGACCAGAAATAAAAAGGCAGGTAGATATGAATATCTACCTGCCTGTTACTTATGGTGGAGGCGCGGAGAATCGAACTCCGGTCCACGAAAGCCCCCTGATTGGCATCTCCAAGCTCAGTCGCTGGTTTAGTCTCGGACGCTTTGCGCGCAGCGACACGCTCGCGGCGTCCTAACCGGTTCGGTCTTAGCCTGCGCCATACCGATTACGTGCGCAGGAGCATTCCCCTAAAATGACGTCGCGCCGGTGTCGGGGAAATCACCGGGTTGACGCGCCGCTATAAACTAAGCAGCGAGAGCCATAGGCTCAAAAGAAGAGTTGTTGTCAATTCAATTTGACGGTACCCCTGTTTAACGAGGCGAGGAGACCTCGGCTTGCTTCCTCTCTCAGAGCTATCGTGTCGAAACCAGTCGCCCCCGAATGTCGGGAAAGTCTGGATGGCATTGGGCACGAGCACCCAACACCCGTCGACTTTTCAAGGAACATACGGGGCGAGCCCCGCTTGTGAAGTGTTATCTTACCACGTTCTGAAAGCGGACAGCTGTTCTATGCACGAGCTGTGAAGACCCCAATGTGCGCCGCACTTCACACTTTTGCTACCGATCACGTCACGTATATTTTCGCCAAGCAAAATTGACCCGTCGAAAGGACCGTTATGGATACCAAGCAGCAACTCGTCAATGCCCTCGCAGGCCTGGGCTCAACCATTACCGAAGCCATGGATGTCATCGAAGGCTTTGTCCCCTGCGGACATCCCGCCCTCACGGTATCGAACGCACTCGTCGCGCTGGACGCTGACGATGATGCAGCTCTCGCCCAGCAGCTTGAGACCGTCGAGGGCTTTATCGACCACGTGAGTGAGAACCGCGGCGTGACCGCCTACCACAGCATCGAGGTCGAGCTCGCGGGTCCCAAAGCCGATCTGCTCGCAGCAATCCGCGAGGTAGGCGCCCTTATGCAGACCGCAGGCGTCAAGAACACCCAAGTCAACGAGTGGGTCTACCGCAGTCTGGCAGCACTCGACAGCTCCGACGAAAAGGCAGCCGAGCAGCTCACAGAAAGTCCCGCCATTAAGGCCGAGCTTTTGTAAATAGCAGACGCGGGCCCCTTGGCGCATCGTCGTCCAAAAGGCCCGCAAACAGTTCGCGTCAACCGATAGCCGCGCCACCGCGTTCGGCCAAAGCCAGAATCGGCATCATTTGGCGCGGGGTCTTTGCTGCAAGATCGGCATGTTCGAGCAGTTTGCGATCGTAGGTCACCAAGTAATCAACCTGGGCGCGTTTGCATGCGGCGAGTACCAAATTGTCCTCGTAATCGCGATGGAGCGCTAAGTATTTGTCGGCCAGCCAAAGGTCCGACGCATCTGCACCCACGGCCGTGGCGTTTTCGGTCATGTTCCGAACAAACGCCAACGCTGCATTGCCAATTGCACGGGCAGATGCCTCGTCGAGCGCTCCCCCGCTGGCAAGAACGCTACGCTTCAGCTCGTGTTGGACAACGTACAGCACGTCCTTGGCGATATGCACCGGAAAGAACAGCAATGCCCCCGTCTCCGTCGCCTGACTAATAAACGCACGCGCGGCAAGCGACTCGGCATGGTCGACGCAAAACGAATCAACCCATACGTTGGCGTCTACCATGATCTTGAGAGGCGCCCCACTCACTGGATCATCCCCTTTTGGCGATAATGCTCATCCATGGCTTCGGAATAGATCGTGTCCCAACCGCGATCGTCGGATACGGGCGACGCAGCGATGCCCAAGTCTGCATAAAGCCGGTCTGCCGCTGCCCACGACGCGACGAACGGAGTATCGGGCGCGACGGCCTGCTGCCGGTCGTCGACGGCCGCAAGCACTTCCTCACACTGCCCACCACCCTGCGCGACCTTGGCCACGACTTTTTTGATGAGCTCGGGCAGTGATCTGCCCGAAAGCCGCAGCGCTTCCTCGGCGCGCTTTTTAACCGAGCGATCTACGCGAACATTCACCTGCGCCATGCTGCCAACGGTAGCCATCTCAACCTCACCTTCAGCGTTTGCTAGCAGTGCTAGCACGAGCATATATCCGAGCTAACATCTCGTCAAACAAAAGAAGGCCTGCACCCTGGCGACTGCGGTGCCGCCCGAATGCAGGCCATATACTCAATCGAAAACGCTAACGCAGGTAAGCCTTTGCGTTGCTCAGGCTGTAGGCGATCGTCGAGCCGTTGTGCAGCAGTGACGACGTCTGCGGAGTAATCATGCCGGTAATACCCAATGCCAACAGCGCCGAGTTGGTGAGCATCACCTTGGAATACGAACTCGTCAGACGGTCGATAAGCCCCTGACTCATGCGGCGCAGGCGCACGATTGCAGCCAGATCCGTATCGGTCAGGATGATATCGGCGACCTCCTTGGCGATGTCGCTTCCGCCGCCCATGGCCAGCCCCACGTCGGCCAAACCGAGCGCCGGTGAGTCGTTGACGCCGTCGCCCACCATGGCAACGTGGCGCCCCTCGCCCTTAATGCGCTCAACATACGCGTACTTGTCCTCGGGCAGCAGCTCGGCCTTAAACTCGTCGACACCTGCCTCGCGAGCAATGCGCTCGGCCGTGCGCTCGGAATCGCCCGTGAGCATAACGACATGCTTGACGCCCAGCGCATGCAGGTCGGCGATGGCCTCGCGAACCCCGGACTTGAGCGGGTCCTCGATACCGAGCACGCCCACAACGGTGCCGTCGACCGCCAGATACAGCGGCGACAGACCCTGCATCTGGAGCTCGATTTGCTCCTTAATGTCGGACTCGAGCTGCGCGCCCTCATCCTCAAACACAAAGTGCGCGGAACCGATGATGGCGCGACGTCCCTCGATGGACGAAGCGATGCCGTGCGCCACAATATACTCGACAGCAGCGTGACGCTCGCGGTGCTCGAGCCCGCGCTCGCGTGCCGCATTGACCACGGCGCGTGCCACCGGATGTGGGAAATGCTCCTCCAAGCAAGCGGAAAGGCGCAGGACCTCATCCTCGCTCCAGCCGTCGGTCGTGAGCACGCAAGCTAGGCGCGGCTGGGCCTCGGTCAGCGTACCGGTCTTGTCAAAGACAATGGTATCGGCCTTGGCAAACGACTCAAAATACTTAGCACCCTTGACCATAACACCCATCTTGGCGGCATCGCTCATGGCGGTCATGACGGCAACGGAACCCGTGAGCTTGAGCGCGCACGAGTAGTCGACCATCAGCGCCGCCGAGGTCTTGATAAGGCTGCGCGTAGTGAGCGCGACCAGGCCCGCTAGCAGGAAGTTCCACGGGACGATCTTGTTGGCGAGGTCTTCCATGTGCGACTGGCCCTCGGACTTGAGCGAGTCGGCCGTCTGCACGAGCGAGACGATTGAGCGCAGCTTGGTCTGCGCCGTGTTGGCGCGCACGCGCACCAAGATGCTGCCGTCTTCCACGACGGTACCGGCGAACACGTCGTCGCCCACGCTGCGCTCGACGGCCAGCGGCTCGCCGGTCAGGGTCGCCTGGTTGACCATAGCGCTCCCCTGCTCGACCACGCCGTCGATGCAAATGGACATGCCGGTACGCACGGCGACCAGATCGCCGGGCTCAAGCTCGGTCGCGGCAACACTTACCTCGGTGTCGCCGACCACTTTTTGTGCCTTATCGGGCACGTCGAGCAGCGAGTTGATGAGCTCGTTTTCGCTCATGGCGCGGGTGTAGTCCTCGAGCAGCTCGCCCACGTTGAGCAGGAACATCGTCTGGCCCGCGGTGTCGACATCACGCTTGACGAACGAAATGCCGATGGCCGAAGCGTCGAGCACAGGAACGGTCAGGCGCGGCTGTGCCAGCTCATGAAGGGCAGCGCGCAAAAATGCCATGTAACCGGCCACGACAAACACCGCACGCAGAGGCGTCGGCAAGAACCAGCGACGTGCGTAATGGGCACCGACAAGTGTCGCCAGGTCCATAACGAGCTTGTGCTTGCGCGGCTCGAGTTGCATCACGTAGCCCGACTTGGCATCGGCGATAGCTTGAGCATCGAGTGCGCCTAGGGCATCGAGCACGCTTGCGCGGCGCGGCTCGTCGTACTCCAGCGCCATCTGGCCAATACGGCCATACACGCGCACCTTGTGCACGCCGTCTATATCGCCGCTGAGCTTAAGAAGTGCATCGAGATCGCTCTCTGGCACAGGACCCGCCAATTGAAGACGGGTCCTGCCGGGGATCTCGCTGATAATCGAGAATCTCATAGTTTGTGCCTGGGAGCGTTACTCGGCTGCCTCGTCAGCAGCGGCCTCGCTCTGGGTGATGTAGGCCGCCTCGGCAACCATGTCATCGACATTGGCCTTGGCCTGCTCGACCATGTCCTGGTAGCAGTTCTTGACACGCATACCGCACGCGATACCCTGCACACAGGCGTTCTTTACCGGAGCGCTGGTGAGCAGCTTGATGCCAGCCGTACCAAGCAGAAAACCGCCACCGACAAGCAAGGTGTTAAAAGTCGACTTCTTCATGTTGCTTCTCCCTTTTGCCGCACAAGCGCGGCATGGTGCCTTAGCACCCGAGTTCATTAGTTTGCTCGAGCACGCTTTTGAGACTAGTTTAGTCGAACTATTATGGTCAACCAAAGTTAACCTTTGGAAATCTTGGTCCCCTTTCCTACAGCTGCCAGGCAGCCGCTTCCTTTTGCAGTGCGACCATGCGGGCAAATTCTCCGCCTGCCGCCTTAAGCTGCGCCGGAGTGCCCTGCTCGGCAACCACACCATCCTTGAGCACAACGATTTTGTCGGCATTTTCCACCGTACGCATACGGTGGGCAATAACGATAACCGTCTTACCTGCAAGCAGACGGGAGAGTGCTTGCTGTACCACGGTCTCGTTCTCCACATCCAAGCTCGCCGTCGCCTCGTCCAGCAGCACAATGGGCGCGTCTTTGAGCAGCGCGCGGGCGATAGAGATGCGCTGGCGCTCGCCACCGGAGAGTTTGGAGCCGTTCTCTCCGATCATGGTGTCGTAGCCCTGCGGCATGCGGTTCACGAACTCGTCGCAGTTGGCGGCACGCGCGGCCGCAAGCACTTCCTCATCGGTGGCATCACGACGCCCGAGGCGGATGTTTCCCATCACCGTGTCGTCAAAGAGCAGCACGTCTTGGAACACAATGGCGTAGTCGCGCAGCAGTACCTCGGGATCGACGCTCGCAACATCCACGCCACCCACGGTAACCCTGCCCGCGGTGGCATCCCAAAAGCGCGCGGCCAGGCGGCTCACCGTAGACTTACCGGAACCCGAAGGACCGACCAGTGCCGTGACCTCGCCTTCCTTGGCGGTAAAGCTCACATCGGTAAGAACTTTCTCGCCGGCGCGGCCGTCCTCGCCCGCGCCATAGCCAAATGCCACGTGATCGAACACCACATCGTGGCCCACGGGCTCAAATTTCTCGCTGCCCCGCGCCACAGGCTCTTCCATGATGGAACGCATGCGCTTGGCAGACGACTCGGCGGCAAACAACTCGGACATTAACATTAACGCCTGGTCAAAGGGTGCATAGATACGGCTCACCATAAGCAGGAAGGCAAACATCACCAAAAAGTCGACCTTCCCGGAGGCGACCATCGCGGCGCCCGTGACCAGCGTGGTGGCAATACCCAGACGCAGGATGACAAAGGCGGAGTTGACCAAAAGCCCGTTAGCGAGCTCGCCCTTGGTGGTCTCGCGCTCCTCGGCATCGATCACGGCGTTGAGTCCCTCAAGATAATGGGCCTCCTGGTTGGTGGCGCGGATCTCGCGAACGCAGTCGAGCGCCTCTTGAATTGCCTCGGTAACCTTGACCTTCTCGGCACGCACGCGGTCGAACACCGGAGTCATGGGGCCGCGTGTTAGATACAGCACGGCAAAGGCCACGGGAACGCTCCAAAACGCCGCGATCGCCAGCTGCCAGCAAAAGAACAGCGACGCCACGAACACAATGGCGCTTGCGATGATGGCACCCCAAAGCTCTCCCAGCACGTGGCTGTAGGCGTGCTCCATGGCCTGGACGTCGCCCATGATGGTCTCGGTTAAATCGGCCAAATCACGACGACCAAAAAACGACAGCGGCAGTTTGCGCAAGCGCTCGGCGATCTCCATGCGCTGCTTGCCGCACTCCTCGTAAAAAATGCAGTAGGTGTAGTAATACTGCTGCCAGTTAGAGGCAAAGAGCAGTATGAAAAAGATCAGGAGGCCGCCCACGATCGGCAGCGCATCCGGCAGGTCGGCGCCGGTGGCGAGATGTTCGACAAAGCCGGCCATGACCAGGAATAAAAAGCCCATGCCGGCCATGGTAATGAGATTGGTGAGCGTGGTCCAGAAGACGCCGCGCTTTACGCCGGCGATGCCTTTATCGGATAGGAAATACTTCTTTTTGAATGAGGCGAACATTTAGGCCTCGCCTCCCTTCGTGACGGCGGTATCCGCGCTCGCAGCAGTAATCTTCCAGCTCGCGGCCTGCTCGTACTCGGCCCACATCTTGGCATACAGACCCTCTTGGGACAGCAACTCGGCATGGGTACCCGACTCCTGCACGCTGCCCTGGTTGAGCACCACAATTTGGTCTGCGCCCACTACAGTCGAGAGTCGGTGCGCAATCATAATGACCGTGCGACCCGCTGCCAGTTTGCTAAAGGCGCGCTGGATGAGCGCCTCGTTCTCGGGATCGGTAAACGCCGTGGCCTCATCGAGCACCACGATAGGCGCGTCTTTAAGGATCGCGCGGGCGAGTGCCACGCGTTGGACCTCGCCGCCCGAAAGATATGCTCCGCCGGCACCGAGCATAGTGTCGATGCCCTGCGGCAGCTTAGCGACAATATCGTCGCACTGAGCTGCGGAGAGGGCCGCACGTACTTCGTCATCAGTGGCCGTGGGCTTGGAGGCGCGCACGTTATCGGCAAGTGTTTGCCGGAACAGCTGGTTGGTCTGGAACACGAAGGCGACCTGGTCCATAAGCTCGTGCGGATCCATATCGCGAACGTCCACACCGCCTACGAGCACTCGACCCGAAGAGACATCCCAAAAACGCGGGATCAGGCTTGCGCAGGTTGACTTACCGCCACCCGAGGGACCCACCAGGGCGAGGGTGCTACCCGCGGAAACGCTAAAACTCGCATGGTTGACGGCAGGCGCTTCGGCGCCCTCGTAGGTAAAGCTCACATCCTCAAATCGTACGTCGCTGCCGGCAGGGTGCTTGGGTTGGGCGGGCACGGAGAGCTGCTCGGAATCCATGATGCTTCGGATGCGAGCCAGCGAATCGGCACTCATCTGAGAGGCCTCGCCCACAAACATGAGCTTGGTCATGGCCGTCGGTACCACGGCCGAAAAAATCGCGTAAAATGTAAAGTTTGCCATAAAATGCGCGAAGTCCGTCTCGCCCGGCGCCAACAGCAACGCCACGGGCAGTAGGAATGCCACAAGACCATTGAGCGCGGTAAGGTTGAGTACCTGCGGACCTCGGCAGAACGTGCCCGCATAGCTTTGTGCCATGTCCGCGTATTCGGCGATCGCATCGTGGAAAGCCTTAAAGGAGTAGACCGTCTGCTGAAACACCTTGACCACGGGGATGCCGCGTACGTATTCGGTGCCGGTCTTGTTCATTTTGACCAGCGCGCCCATGTAGGCCTTCATGAACTCGGCGCCTTTGCCGCTCATCATGGTAGCCATGGCGCCAAACGAAATGACCACCGAGATGAGGCATGCCGCGCCCAAGCGCCAATCCAAGGCGAAAAGCAGCACAAGCAGGCCTGCGACCATGGCGGTGGCGCCAGCGATATCGGGCAGCATGTGTGCGAGCAAAGTCTCGGTGGAGGCGGCGCATCCGTCTACAACACGACGCAGCTCACCGGTGGCGTGCGTGTCAAAGTAGCCAAGCGGCAGCTTAAGCAGGTGCTCGCTCGTAGTCTTGCGGATATTGGACGCGCAGCGAAACGCAGACAGGTGCGTGCACATGAGCCCCACGAAATAAACTACGATGCTTGCCAAGGCAAAACCAACGGCCCACCAGCCATACATCGCGATATCGGTGGCTTCGCTCCAGTTAGGCGCCACGGCGATAAGGTCTCGCGCGACAAACCAGATGCAGACGTACGGGCCAAAGCTCAGCAGCTGTGAGAGCGCCGAGAGCGCCATGCCCAAATACGTTAGGAATTTGCGGTCGCCGGCATACGCGAGCAGCTCGCCGATGCCGCCGCCCTCCTTTTTTGATCCCTTTGCCATGAGATTCCTTTCTAACGGCTTGAGAGTTAACCGTAGTCAACTTATCATTGATATGTTGACCAAGGCACATAATCGAGCCAGGCTTGGACGTTTCCGCAAAGGAAGGGGACGCTTTTGAAAATGCATCGGGCAGCGACCGACATAACCGAGCTCTACGCACCGCAATTTGAGCAGTTTGGCCTGGAGCTTACCGGCAAGGGCGCCGTCTTTACCGGCGAGGTGGCAAACGACCGGGCACACGGCCGCGCATGGATCATGCCTCTCTCCCCCGCCTGCATCGTCATGGAGCATTTCATCACCCCGACGCACGATATGTACCTGGCCGAATACACACCCGAGCCATACGCCTGCGTGAGCGAAGTCAGCGCGCCCACACTTACATGCATGCCCGAGGCTGGCATAACGCCCGCGAACCTCAAACCATTGCATGGACCGTGGCCAAACAATGCCGTTTGCAGCTTTATCCAAGATAGCTGTGGTGAGGAGTTAAGCCCGCTGTTTGCGGGGGAGCTCTATCACTCGCGCTCGGTGCTCTTTTTGCCTGGATATTTTGACGAACTGGAGCACCGCTATCCCACCGAGTTCGCGGGGATCTTTGAGGCGTTTGCCGAGCCATGGCACGAGGAAGCGGCGTCTGCCATCTGCCACGCGCTGCGCCGGATTAACGAGGACCGCGCCCGCACCGTAGGCGGACACGTCTATATGCAGGGCATCGTGGAGACCATGGTCGCGGAGCTCGCCTGTTCGTGCGCGGCCCACAAGCAGGCGCGGCAGGCAGCAGACACACGCGTCAGCATAACCATTGCCGAAGAAGCAACGGCAATGATTGAGCGCGCGCTCGACAAAGGCAGACGTGTGGGTATCAACGAGATCGCCGAGCGGCTCTACACAAGTCGCTCCAAACTATGCGCCACCTTTAAGGCCCAAACAGGCGAGTCCCTGGGCGCCTACATTCGCAGACGCCGTATGGAACGTGCGCAGGACTTTTTGTCCGACAGCCCCCTCACGATAGCCCAAATAGCCGAGCGACTCGGCTACCCCCAGCAGGCCGCCTTCACCCAAGCCTTCAAACAATACACCGGCATGACACCCACGGCTTGGCGAAGCAAGCATCGCTAAGGCCCAAGCTCCCTGGCCGTAACGGAGCGATTAATTAGCCGCCGCCCGTCAGCTCACCCAGGATCTAAACGTCAAGATGCGCACAATCAAGCGCCTTTTTGATAAGAGGGACAGATCGATCAGCCAAATACAACGGAATGTTGAGCACCCCGTCGTCGAGCTTTAGGTTCTTAAGTGAGTAGCGGACCCTCAATGGAGTCGTCTCCGCATGCTTGTCGGCATAGTACTTAAGGCTCTTGGAATGAACGACCTCTCCCGATTTGACCTCGACGGGAACGATTTCGTTTCCGACTTGAATCAAAAAATCGACTTCGTGCTTCGGCTTCTCGTTTGTCCAATAACGCGGAGTAGCATCTAACTGTGACAGTAATGCCTGAAGCACATAGTTCTCGGCGAACGAACCTTTGAACTCCGAAAATAGCGCATCCGAGATGGCAAAAGCGGACGCATCCAGCCTTGCCATGCGGCGCAGCAAGCCGACATCAAGACAGTAGACTTTAAATGCCTTGAGGTCATCGTACGCAGAAAGTGGCACACCACCGGCAGCATTAAGGCGAACCGCCGTGATGAGCCCAGCATCGGCAAGCCATTCCAGAGCATCCTCGTATTCTCGAGCACGAGCCCCCTCGCGCACCGCACCCCAAACGAACTTTTTGTTCTCGCGCGCCAACTGAGCTGGAATCGAGTTCCATATTTGCGAAAGCTTGGCGAACTGCGCACGGCCACCATGCTTGGCAAAATCGCGCTCGTAGGAATCCAAGAGATCAGACAACACCTTATCGACCTGAACGATATCGCCCGTCTCCGTCCACCGGCCAAGAGCCTCTGGCATGCCGCCGCATGCAAAATAACGACGAAGATGCTCGACGAGACGGACATGGAAGAAATCGGGCACTGTCTCGATCTGATCCAGGCCGCCAAGGTATTCGTCGTAGTTTGCAGCGCCCTCGGCTTTCAGAAACTCGGAAAAGCTCATGGGGCGCATCTCCATGAACTCGACCTTTCCCACCGGAAAAGCGCTGGTCTCACGGGACAAGCGAACGCCCAACAAAGACCCTGCGCATGCGACGTGATACTCGGGGGCCTCGTCACAGAAGTATTTAAGGGCGCCGACTGCAGAAGGACAATCCTGGATCTCATCAATAATAAGCAGCGTTTCGCCGGGATCGATAGGCTGTCCAAGTGCCAGGGAAAGATTTGAGATGATCCGTCGAGGATCGCGCGTACCTTCGAAAAACTGAGCGTACTCGCTCTGTACCCCAGGTGACGGCTCCTCGAGCGTCAGATACACAAAATTGAGGTACGAGGTTCGGCCGAACTCCTTAAGCGCCCACGTCTTTCCAACCTGGCGCGCCCCCTTAAGGATAAGCGGCTTACGATATTCTGACGCTTTCCAAGCGTTAAGCTTGGCAATGATATCTCGCTGCATGACCGAACCTCCCGCAAAGAAACTTCCGTAAACGTGATATTTCCCACATTTTACCCTAGGTAAAACGTGACATTTATCACATTTACGGAAGTTTTAAGCTCATTTCGCCATACTTTCATCACATTCAAAAGGCGGAGGCGCATTTTGCGCCTCCGTCACCATCTTTCCTATCAGCCTACCTGACCCGAACGGCCGAGTCGTTGCAGAACCCGGGAGCCCCGGCAGGGCGGGTGCTTGCTCAAAATGAGTTCCGCACGCAAAGAAGGCCACTTAATGTGGCCTTCGTCTTGCGCAGGACTGTTCGAAATTTTGGGGAAGCACCCCGCCGCTCCGGGGCCTTCCCCGCCCGTGAGTCTACGCGAGCGCCTTTCTCAGCAACTCGTTGAAGAGCTTCGGGTTGCCCTTGCCGCGGCTCGCCTTCATGCAC
This sequence comes from uncultured Collinsella sp., assembly GCA_900542165.1. Taxonomy (GTDB): domain Bacteria; phylum Actinomycetota; class Coriobacteriia; order Coriobacteriales; family Coriobacteriaceae; genus Collinsella. The sequence goes on from UQMM01000017.1 coordinate 36,399, forward strand.
TGGCCCACCAAAAAGCCGATGACCTTCTGGTTGCCGTCGCGATACTGCTGCGCCTGATCGGCACAGTTTGCCAGCACCTCGTCCACAATCGGCTGCAGCGCACCGGCATCGCTCACCTGACGCATACCGCGCTCGTCGACGATCTTGTTGGGATCGTCACCGGTCTGGGCCATGGCCTCAAAGACCTCGTGCGCCTGGTTGGAGCTGATGGCATCGGTCGCCAGTAGCTTGGCAAGAGCTGCCACCTGAGCCGGTGCGATACCGGACTCGGCGAGCGACACGCCCGCGCCCTTAAGGTAGGCGATCATCTCGTTCACCAACAGGTTTGCGACCGTCTGGGCCTCCTTGCCAGCCATGCCGGCAGCGGCGGCCTCAAAGAACTCGGCAAACTCGGGGTCGCCGGCGATTTGCTCGGCATCGGCCGCCTTAATGCCAAAGTCGGCCTCAAAGCGGGCGCGCTTGGCATCGGGCAGCTCGGGGATCTCGCCACGGCAACGGTCGATGAATTCGTCATCCAGATCGAACGGCGCCAGATCGGGGTCGGGGAACAGACGATAGTCGTCGGCCGTCTCCTTCACACGCATGACCACGGTGCGCTTGCGGCTGGGCTCCCAGTGGCGGGTCTCCTGATAGATAATGCCGCCCTCCTCGAGCACCTCGGCCTGACGGCAGATCTCGTAGGCAAGGCCGTCGTGCAGGCTCTTAAACGAGTTAAGGTTCTTAAGCTCGGTCTTGGTTCCCAGCTTGGTCTCGCCGCGGCGACGCAGCGACACGTTGCCGTCGCAGCGCATGGAACCCTTCTCCATGGAGCAGTCCGAAATGCCCAGCGTCACAAAGATGCGACGGAGCTTCTCCATAAACAGGCGAGCCTCCTCAGGCGTGCGCAGGTCGGGCTCGGTGACGAGCTCGATCAAAGGCGTGCCGCAGCGGTTGTAGTCGACGAGCGACTCGGCCGCGGCGGTAATGCGGCCCTCGGCGCCGCCCACGTGGACCATCTTGGCAGCGTCCTCCTCCATGTGGATGCGCAGGATGCGAATAGGCACCGTGTAGGAACCGTCCTCGCGACGCTCGGGCATCTGAAGGTTGGACGCATCGTAGCTGGCCAGATGGCCGGCACGCTGATTGCCCTCGCGCATGGTCGATGTCATGGATGTGGACAGGCCTTCGGCATTGGCCGAGGCGCTCGCCAGGCTCTGGGCCTCGGCCTCGCCAAACGCGCAGTCGGGGCGCTCGGCGGCACCGCGACCGGTCACGTCCAGGTCCAGATGACCGTACATGGCAAAGGCGACCGGACCCTGCGTGGTCTGGAAGTTCTTGGCCATATCGGGATAGAAGTAGTGCTTGCGGTAGAACATCGAGTGGCGCTGGATCTCGCAGTTGGTGGCGAGGCCGGCCTTGACGATGCTCTCGATGGCACGCTTGTTGGGCACCGGCAGGGCGCCGGGCAGGCCCAGGCACACCGGGCACACGTTGGCGTTGGGCTCGTCATCGTGGCTGAGCTTGCAGTTGCAGAACATCTTGGTATCGAGTGCGGTGAGCTCGGTATGGATCTCCAGGCCGATCACGGCCTCCCAATCCTGCAGGACCTCGGAAAGCTCCTTCATTACAGCTCGCCTCCCTTCCCGGCAAAATCGGGCGCGACGGAAAGCGCGGGCGCACCCGTGGCGGCATCGGCAAAGCCGCGCTCCAGGGCGCGGGCAAATGTGAGCAACTGACGATCCTTAAAGGCAGGTCCCACCAGCTGGGCAGAAACGGGCAGCTGAGTATCCTCGCCCAGGCCCAGCGGCACCGAGATACCGCCGTTGCCGCAAATGTTGAGCGAGATGGTGTACAGGTCGGAGAGGTACATCTGCGTGGGGTCGCTGATCTCGCCAAACTTAAAAGCCGTGCGCGGCGAGGCGGGCATGAGGATGGTGTCCACCTTGGCATACGCGGCGTCGTAGTCCTGCGTGATGAGCGTGCGGGCCTTTTGCGCAGCGTAGTAGTACTTGTCGTACACGCCCGAGCTCAGCAGGTAGGCGCCGAGCATCTGACGGCGCTTGGCCTCGGCGCCAAAGCCGTGGGCGCGCGAAAGCGAGCTCTGGTCGGACAGGTTGGCGCAGCCCTCCTCCTGATAGCCGTAGCGAATGCCGTCGAAACGGGCCAGGTTGGAGAACGCCTCGGCCGGGCCGATGACGTAGTAGGCGGCGATGGCGGCGTCCAGGTGCGGCAGGTCGACCTCGACCAGCTCGGCGCCCTGATTCTGCAGCTCCTGGGCGGCGCGCTGAACAGCGGCCTTGACCTCGGGCGTCAGGCCCTCAGCCTCCATAAACGCGGGGATGATGCCCACGCGCTTACCCTCGATGCTGTCGTTGAGATGCTCGGTAAAGTCGACGGCGCAATCCTGGCTGGTGCAGTCGTATGGATCGTGGCCCGCGCCGGTAAGCGCGTTCATGGCCAGCGCGACATCCTCGACCGTGCGGCCAAAGGGGCCCACCTGGTCGAGCGACGAGCCAAAGGCGACCACGCCGTAACGGCTCACGGCGCCATACGTGGGCTTAAAGCCCACCACGCCGCACAGCGACGCCGGCTGGCGAATGGAGCCGCCGGTATCCGAGCCCAGCGAGAGCGCGACCTCGCCCGCAGCGACGGCGGCAGCGGAGCCGCCCGAAGAGCCGCCGGGCACGCGCTCGGTATCCCAGGGGTTGTTGGTGCGATGGAACGCCGAGCTCTCGGTGGAGCTGCCAAAGGCAAACTCGTCCATGTTGGCCTTGCCCATGGGCAGGCAGCCGGCATCGAGCATGCGCTGGACACAGGTGGCGGTGTAGACGCTCTGGTAGTCCTCGAGCATGCGCGAAGCGCAGGTGGTGCGCGTGCCCACGAGGTTCATGTTGTCCTTAATGGCCAGCGGCACGCCCGCAAGCGGGGGCAGCGGCTTGCCTGCGGCACGGTCGGCATCCACGCGCGCGGCGGCCTCGAGTGCAAGCTCGGGCGCCACCTGCAGGAATGCCTGGACCCCGCCCTCGCGCGCCTCGATGGCGGCAAGGGATGCCTGGGCCACCTCGGTAGCGGTAAAGTCGCCGGCGGCAACGCCCGCGGCGATCTGGGCGGCGGTAAGGGAATCGAAGCTCTGCGCCATTACTCGCTCTCCCCCTCTCCCAAAATGGACGGCACGCGGAAGTAGCGGTCGCGCGCGCTGCCGGCGTTTTCGAGCGCGACGGCGAGCGGCAGGTCGCGCTCGGGCTCGCGCAGGTCGTCGCCCATCACGTTGGACAGGCTTCCGATGGGATGGAACGTGGGCTCCACGTCGGGCAAGTCATATTGCAAGACGGGCTCGAGCATCTGGACGGCGTCGTTCAGGTAGGACGTCATCTGGGCGAGCTCGTCATCGGTCAGTGCGATCTTTGCGTACTCGGCGATGCCGCGCACGTCTTTCTCGCTGAGTGCCATAGGCGCTCCCTTCCGCATAACAGATAAACCGCTCTAGTATACAAGGCAACGCCGCTTGGAGCAGGTGCTTTACCCAAATGCAGCGAAAACGTAACGAGGGCGGCGGGCTGGCAGGCGGCAGGCTGGCGGTTCTGCAGCGAAACCGCACCGTCCATAGCGAAAACCGCGCCGCCCGCAGCGAAAAGCATCCCGCCCGAAACGAAAACCGTCCCGCCCACAACGAAAAGCATCACAACATTCGATGTTTTTCGTCCAAATCGCGATTTTTATCGAATGTTGTGATGGTTTGGAAGTCCCGACCACCACAAAAGTGCCTGTCCCCCTTGTGGTGGTTCTGAACGATGTCTTATGCCGAGGCCTTGCCCTTGCGGCGCTTGCGGACCGCGTGGATCACGATGTCCAGCAGCAACAGCACAATGGCTACGACCACGATAAGCACGGCGAACTCGCGCTTGCCCCAGTGGCGCCCGGCCAGCGACTTTTGCTTGTCGACGTCCTTCTTGTTGTACTTAGTGCGCACGCAATGCACCAGCAGGCGATGGTCGTTCACGCCATAGGGCGTGCAGGTGACGAGCGTCACCTTGTCGGCGCCGGGCTCGATAGTCAGCGACTCCATCTCCTCGGGCAGCACCACCTCGGAGTCCACCATCTTGTAGGCGAGCGTCTTGTTCATGGTGTGCAGCAGCACCAGGTCGCCGGGCTCCAGCGAGTGGATGTCGTCGAACATGCTCAGGTTGCGCATGCCCGAGTGCGCGGTGAGCACGCAATGCGTCGAGGTGCCGCCCACCGGCAGGCTCGTGCCCTCCAGGTGGCCGACGCCCGCCATAAGGACTTCTTCGCTCGTGCCGTGGTAGATGGGCATGCTCACGTCGATGGAGGGGATTTCGACCCAGCTCATCATGGGGTCGCGGTCAAAGATGAGCTGCTGAGCGTAGGGCTCGATCTGGTCGGCGGGGAGCTCGGTGGCCTCGCCCGCCAGCTGCTCGTTAAAGGAGCGCGCCTGGAGCAGGATGCGCTCGCGCTCCTCGGCAGACAGCGCGTCCACGGTGCTGGACACGGTGCTGATCTGGTTGAACACGCCCGAGGCCTCGAGCCGGTCCAAGATCCACGGCCAGGTCATAAGGCCCACGCCAATAAGGATGATGACGATGGTGATGAGCCGATCGGCCCAGCGCGGCAGCCGCTTGCGGCGGCGCTTGGGCTTTGGTTGAGGTTTGGGCTGAGGGCTTGAGCCACCGTTGTCCGCGGCGTTATTGCTCTTCATATGTTTGGCGCCCTGCACCATCGCCGGTCACTCCTCTATAGCTCAGGTTGTCTAAACAAATAATAGCCGATTAGCGAGCTTCCGCGGCGGGCAACGCAGCTAGACTGCACTGTCCGGGCCACGTTACCCCACTCAACTGATCAAGCCATATGTTGCTTTCATCGTCTCGAGCAACTGCGCCATCGTTACGCCCGCAACCCCAATCTGTTTCAGATTGACGTCGCCCACCTCACAATCTTTAACAAACGCAAGCATATCGTCCTTCAGTTCTCCGCGCAGGTCGACACCTTCCGACTCGCCAAGCAGCTGAGCAAGCCTCAGCGCATCGCGTTTATGCTTTTTTACCTTCCTCGAATCAACGTTCTCCCCCGCTTCCCTTCTAGCTTTTAGGGCGAGATACGCCTTCGCTTTGAACGGGACAATGTATTCCGTACCCAGGACCGAAACGCCGCCTACGGTCCGAATTCCCTGAAGGAACAAGCTGTAGTAAGCATCGTCCAACAAAATTGCCGAAAGGCTGCTTATGTTTTCATCAACGTGAATTGGCGCCACATCAATCCCCTCACGACCCTTTAGAAAGTCGGGGCACTTCGCAAAGAGTTCGATCATACGGGGGTAACCCGGCCTCTTAGGCTCTGTAAACCGATAAAAACATGAGCCTTTGCCTTCGCCCCAGCCGCAGCGGTAACCGCCATCACGCACCAAAGTCCATATAGCTTCTGCCGTCTGAGGCAACCGGTCATCGGCGACAATTACAACATCAAAATCGTGAGTCATCCTAAACGGAAGTCCCGCCTCCGCGAGCAGAATGTCGCATGCCGTGCCGCCGATAAGGGCATACGATCCTGCGGCTTCTTGCATATGCTGCTGAAATTCTTGAAGGCCTTTTACAGCGCTTCTTGCCATGGATATTCCTTTCCAAACATGCGATCGACTTCGAGCTGAATTCGCTCATCGTCGATTGCCGCCAAAGATAGCGCAAGCGAAATGTCGTCGACACGGGAGAAGCCGGCAAACACGGGCGCATAGCGCCACACTTGAATCATCGCCGTTTCGTTATCCGGCAACTCCCCGTCTGCGACTTCGAGGTCGCTCAGTTGACGCCATGCACTTCTTAAGACGGCCTTTTGTTCCATACCCGGCGCAGCGAGCATCGAACGCGCAGCGAGCGCCGTCTCCCCGGCGTCAACAAGATAGTCGATCTGCGGCGTCTTCCTTGCAAAAAAGACCTTCGAGACAGGCGAGGAGAGCTCTGCCATGTGCTCGCTGAGCAGAAGATCGACGGCAACAGGGAACACGACGACACGTCGCTCGCGACGCTCGCGCCTCGCGAGTCCCCTGTCGACAAGCTCGGTTATGGCCTCACTCGCGCGGCTTGCCGAAATCCCAAGCGCACGACAAAGGTCATAGGGACGATATGGCTCCTGGGCTACTCCCCAGATTGCGGCAGCCTGTGCGTTGGGTGACATCTTGGTCGCGCGATTGCGAAACCGGGCACCGCCCCTCTCCGTGCAGGCTGTGCCCATAAATGGAAGAAAAGCCTGTCTACCTGGGCAGACAAAGGGAATCCCTTGTGCGATCAATGCTTTGCGCTGACGTGCATCGGCATCAGGAAACGAAACGACAACGGGAGTCTCCGCACGCAAGGCTAGCTGGCTATAGACTCTCTTAGCCTCGGGAAGCCCGACGCCAGTAGGCAAACTTGCAAGCAAAAACGAAAAACCGTTTGCGTCAACAGCGCGGACCTCAATCGCCCGCAGATGCAGCGGTAAGCGTGCGGATCCAGGCCAAGTTTTGGCCTTGGCGGAAAGGCCTAGTGCTTCTTGTAAGTAGATTAGCGCTTCGTTCATTTCCATTGTTTTCGTTCGATTCCAGTTTATATTGGAATTATACATAATTTTCGGAATTAAAGAGATACCGTTCGTGCCTAAGCCTACATTTGAGTTTTCAAAATGTCCCGGATCGGCGGGATGATTCGGGATACAATGTCAATAGAAAACGACGCACCCCGCGTAAGTGTACGAGAGCGCGGGCGGCCTAGTTTTCTGGTTTTGTTAAATGCCCGGGCTCCGAACCCCGGGCATTCTTATTTGCGCTTGCGGCGCAAATGCCGTCCACCGTCCGCACCGCGCGTGCGCCTACGGACCTTAAACCGAACCTCATACGAGTCAAGAAACGCGATGACGAACGTGCCCACCGCCGCGAGGGCGGCGAGCGCGTTAAGGAATTTCAGCATTTGGGGACCTCCGATCGAGTCGTCGGCCGCCCGCGCACGGGATGCGTCGCAAGGGTATTTTACTGCGAGCACTCGCACTTACAGCTGGTAAACGCAATATTTGCAAACATCTGTTCGATATTCATACGCTTGATACATCGGGCAATGGAGCCTTGCTGCGTTATCCCAAAAAACGGGGCAGACTCCAGTGCGGAGTCTGCCCCGAAAAGAGAATGGCAAAGCAAGAACGTGGATGAACGAGAAAAGTGTCCGCAAGTCTCATGGCCATCACATCCCACCTGCCAAAGGGATGGGTGAGCGAGCGTTACTCCTGCTCGGACTCCTCAGCCTGCTTACGGCTGCGGATGAGGTGCGCCACGCCGATGCACAGCACCGCGCCACCAGCGATCCAAGTGAAGGTCACACCGTTAAGACCGGTCAGCGGGAGGCCAACCTGCTTGGTATCGCCAACGGTGATGTTGAAGGTACCATCGGCATTCTTCTCCGATCCGTCCTTTTTCGTCAGCTTGTTGTCGCCAGACTTTCCGTCGGTAAGGCCAGGGATGACCTTGTCGTTCTGGCCCTTGCTATCAAGCCTTCCCTCAAGCTTTGTCAGCTTGTAGCCCTGGCCCTCCTCATCATTAATTGTCGGTTCAATCGTAAATTCGAAAGACGAAACTGCGGTATAGCCATCGGGAGCTTTTTTCTCGGTTACGGTATAGGTACCAGCATCAAGACCGGTAAGCTGAATGGCGCCCTTTGCGTCCGTCGTTAAAACGGCCTCGTCATTGCTCAACGTACCGTTCTTCGCGACGTATTTCACCCCGTTATTCTCATCACCTGTGGTCGTGATGGTAAATTGCGCGCCCTCGAGAGCTGCTTCGGTGCCCAGGTCAACCTTATTAATCTGAAGGCCGTAGGTATAGTCCACGACGGTGTCGGACGCCGAGGTGCCAGCGCCTGCGGCCATGGGGTTGTTAGAATACTCGAGCGTAACAGTATTGGGGTTGCCCTCCAGCTTGCTGTTGGCCCCTGCAATAACCGCCTTTGCGTTGAGCTTTGCGTTGTAGAAGACAACAATCTTGGTGTTGGCATCGATCGTAAGCTTTCCGCCTTTTTTCGCGGTGGCCGACTTCAGACCCTTTTCGCCCTTACTAAAATCGACTACCAGGTCACGACTGGAATCAGTGGGTTCAGTCACATTGTAGCTAGCCGGAGCAATCTCGGTATATGCATCACCGTTCAGTGCATAAACGCTAAGCGAGTCATGGACGTAGTCAAGACCCTTCTCCAGCGTATCCTTAAACTTATAGGAATAAGAGTCATAGCTGGCGTAGTTATCTGCGATCGTACCGGTTAGCTTATAGTTCACTACCTGACCGATCTGGGAGTCGGCAGCGTCCTTCCAATTGGCCTCGTCCTCCCCAGTAATGGCAACGCCCGTCACCTTGGAATCGTCGAGGACCTTTTTCTCAACCGTGGGGATGCTGGTCTTCTCATAAACGGTCACGGCATTACCACCCACGACTGCGAAGATGGGAGACGTGCCGGTGTTCTTCTTGTCAATACCCAGACTACTTTCGTTGGTCACAAACAGGTAGTAGCCGTTGCCATTCGCCGAATTAGGAGTCCAAGAATAACCAGTAGGGATGTTAGTCGCGGCAGGTTTCTCACTCTCAACGGCATTCGCAACTGCGTAGAGAACATCGTCAGTAGCAACTCGCGTCCCCTTAACCTGTCCGTCAGCCAAACCTGCAGTTGATTTTTCCGCATGCGCCATGAGGAAGTCGGCGACTTCCTGGGCCGTAGGGTTGTCACGCAGCCTATCTTCAACCTTCAAGCTGTGATCATTCTCCCAGCTAACAATGGCATTAATCACCGTCGTGCCAACCGTATTGCTTGCCCACGTAATGTTCTGAGCGGTCTTGCCGCCGTTTTCAGTGTCGGTCACCGTAGCCTTAAAGATCTGGTACGCCTTGAACGTAGTGCTATCGTTCTTCTCGACCTGGCTGATCGTGATGCTATTGTCGCCCTCAGCAAACGCCATCGTGACCGGCGCCATGACGCCGCCGAAGCTCAGCGCCGCTGTGAGGCCTGCCGTTACTGCCAGGCGTGCGATGTTCTTGCTCATGCTCATCTTCTTTTCCTCTGCTTTCTGCTCGAATTCCATTCGATCGGTCATCGTCTGTCTGTGTCTTAGCATCTACTTCGCTACGTCTCGCCCCGCTCTCTGTGGGGCTGCCAGCTACTCTTTATGGCTGCCACCTCCCCGCTTGACCAGGAGCGCGACCACGATGAGCGCGGCTCCGGCGACCGCTGCGGCGGCCGCGGCGTACATTGCCATATCGCCAGTCGAGGGCATAAAGCCTCCGGTGGTAATGCTAGGGGGTGTGCCGGTGGGCGTGTTGATGAGCGACGCCTCCAGGCTGCCCGTCGACCCGTCCGCGCTGTCGGCGCGCAGGGGCGACTCGGCCGTGATGGTGAGCTTGGGCTTGGCGGCGGCCACCTGGTCGACGTCCAGGCCCTCGGCCTTGACCGTCACGGAGCGCGTGCCCTCAAAGGCGGTGTAACCCTTAGGCGCCTTGAGCTCGCGGACCTCCAGCTTGCCCGAGTCCACGCCCGAGACGGTCACGCGGCCGTCCTCGTCCGTGGTGACGGTGGCCTTGCCCTCCGCATCCCACGTGCCGTCGGCCGCCAGTGTGCGACCGCGGTCGTCGGCGATGCTCAGGACCGCCCCGGCAAGCGGCTTGTCGCCGTCGCTGCCGCGCTTGGTGAGCGCGAGATCCCAGGTGTAGGCGCACGCATCGTCGCTCGGCGTGCGGGTGAAGCCGGCGTCGCCGGACTGGTCGGCAAAGGGAGAGCGCGGGTAGCGCAGGTAGACCTCGTTGGGGTTGCCCTTCGCGATGCCGTGGTTACATGCGCTGTTGAGCGGTGCGTTGTACACGGCGACCACGCGGGCGCCCGCGGTGAAGGCGTCGGCCCCGCCGAGCGCGGCGACCAGGTCGCCGGTGCGCACGGTGAAGGTCTTACCGTCGACCGAGACCCTGCACTGGGCCGTGATGTCGGTCCAGCCCTTCGCGGGTTCGGTGCCGGCGCGACCGTCCTTACCGGCCGAGACGGCGTCGAAGCCGCCGTCCGCGCCCGCCGCCACGTACACGCGCATGCTCGCG
>UQMM01000018.1 GCA_900542165.1 uncultured Collinsella sp.
GCAATCGGTCGGCGGGGCCTGCCGTTAACCCGTCCCGGTCCGCCCCCGGCATGTCGTCGACGCCTTCGGCTCAGTCTCATATCCGCGGATACCGCTCCGGCGGCCCGCAATCCTCTCCTTCGGTGGGGCTCCCCAAGTCTGACTACGCGCATGCGGCCGCCGCCGCGCGCCCAGCGAAAGCGGGGGTATCCCCGAAGGCTGCCCGGCTCGCCGGGACGGGGGCTATGTCTATTCGGTTGCCTCCCGGCACATCGCGCCGAGGGCCCACAGCCACCTCACGAGCTCGGCGGCGGTGGCGGCGTTCGCCTTCGCCTGGGGCATGCCCCTGGCGAGCATCTCCTCGCGGCGCCGGAGCAGGCGCTCGGAACCCTTCCTCCCGTGCATCCTTACCTCGAGCGGGACGCCGCTGCCCTTGGGCATCAGCTTCGGTTGGTGGCTCGCTTGGACGTAGCTCCAGGACCCCTCGACAGCCAACCTCCTGACGAGGGCGTTGCCGGCCCCGCTGATCCCGCCGAGGCGCACGGAGTCCGCGCTCGACCTCTGCTTCGGGGCGAGGCCGAAGTAGGACGTCACCTGCCTGCCGGAGCGGAACCTCGAGAAGTCGCCGACCTCGGACGCGAAGGCGGCGGCGAGCGCGAACCCGCATCCCTTGATCGACTGGAGCGCCTCGACCTCCGCCGAGAGGGGGCCCGCCGCGACGGCGGCCCTGTACTCGGCGAGGAGATCGTCGCGCGTCTCGGAGGCCGCCTCGACCTCGCTCCTCAGCGCCGCCAGCGCCCGGATGCCGCCGTCGTCGGCGGGCCGAACCTTGTCGAGCCACCTGAGGAAGTCGTACGTCCAGTACCTCCGGGGGTTTCCGGCCGGCGTCGTGCCGCCGTAGGCGTAACCCCGGCGGGCGAGGAACGCCAGGAGCCGCTGCTTCGCCGCCGCGAGCCTCGCGGTCGCCGCGTCGTGGGCCCCGGCGAGGTCCCCGAGCCCCTCGATCTCGGGGGACGGCACCCATACCGGGGAGATATCGTGCGACAGTATCGCCTTGGCCATCCTGGCCGCGTCGTTGCGGTCGTTCTTGGACGAGAAGTCTGCCGCCGACCTCGGGACCTTGGAGACGGCCGCGACGACGCAGTCGACGCCGAGCCCGGAGAGCTCCCTCTGCGGGGCGAAGCCGAGGTAGCCGCTCTCGTAGGCGGCGAGCGACGGGCCCGGGAAGCCCGACATCCACTCCGCGACCTCGCCCCACGGGTTGCCGCGGAACCTCCTCGTCACTGTCTCGCCCGTCTCCGCGTCGAGCGCGCAGACGGTGGTGGACCTGAGGTGTACGTCCATTCCGAAGGCGGTAGAATATCTAGGCACGGGAGCCTCCCAACCTCGTTGCGGCGCGGCTGCGCCTCTGGCACTTCAACAACATTGTCGCAGCCCCGACCCGCGGTCACGAGCGGGGGCTCCTGTCGTTTCCGTGCCCTCGGATTGGGTCATAGTGTCTGACTTATGCTCAACCAGCGACGTTTGCGCGCTTGTCAAGAGATTAGCCGTTGGGAAAGTGTCCAAAAATCCACGCTCGTTCCCTTTGGACTGCATCGCCCGTGGCCGACAGCGGCGCGGCACCGGTCCGCGTGGCGGCGTATAATCGGCGGCAGATGACTTGGACGTTAGGAAACCATGACCGATAGCATGCAGCAGATGGCGCTTGACACGCTCGGCGCCTATTTTGGCTACACCTCGTTTCGCCCGGGGCAGGACCGCATGGTGGATGCGATTCTTGCAGGCCGCGATGCGCTGGGTGTTATGCCCACGGGCGCCGGCAAGTCCATTTGCTACCAGGTGCCCGCGCTCATGCTGCCCGGCATCACCTTTGTGGTGAGTCCGCTGCTGTCGCTTATGGAGGACCAGACCCGTGCGTTGCTCGCGGCGGGTGCGCGACCCAGCTATCTCAACTCCAGCCTTACTCCGGCCCAGCAAAATACCGTGCTCAAACGGGCGCGTGAGGGCCGCTACCAGCTTATGTATGTGGCGCCCGAGCGCCTGCTCGAGCCGCGCTTTTTAGCCTTTGCCCAGGAGGCCGCGACGGACGGCGGCATTGGCGTGCCGCTCGTGGCCATTGACGAGGCCCACTGCGTAAGCCAATGGGGCCAGGATTTCCGCCCCGCCTATCTGCAGATTCGCGAGTTCATTGATTCCCTGCCGCAGCGCCCCATCGTGGCGGCCTTTACCGCTACGGCGACCGAGCGTGTGCGCGCGGACATTCAGCAGATGCTCGGCCTGCAAAACCCCGCGACGGTGGTGACGGGCTTCGATCGCAAGAACCTCTACTTTGGTTGCGAGGAGATGGGCGACAAGGCCAAGACTGCCTGGGTGCGCGACTACGTGATTGCGCATTCGAGCGAGAGCGGCATCGTGTATTGCTCGACCCGCAAGACGGTCGACGCGCTGGCCGCGGAGCTTGCCGAGGCACTGGGCCCCAGCGGCATTCGCGTGGGCCGCTACCATGCCGGCATGGGCAACGACGCCCGTCGCCAGAGTCAGCGTGCCTTTATCGACGACGACATCCAGGTGATGGTTGCTACCAACGCCTTTGGCATGGGCATCGACAAGCCCAACGTGCGCTACGTGATTCACAACAACGTGCCCGAGAGCATCGAGGCATACTACCAGGAGGCGGGCCGCGCTGGCCGCGATGGCGATCCGGCCAGCTGCCATCTGCTGTGGAACGGTAACGATTTTCGCATGCGCCGCTTTCTGATCGATCGCGGCGATGCTGCCGACGAGGCGCTCGATGACGAGCAGCGCGCGTGGGCGCTCCAGAACCGTTATCGTCTGCTCAGCCAGATGGAGGGCTACTGCAATACCACCGGCTGCCTGCGCGAATACATGCTGCGCTACTTTGGCGACGAGGCCGCGGCCGAGCATGCGGCAGCCGCCGCGGGCGGCACGGCAGACGACGCCGAGGGCTGCGGCAACTGCAGCAACTGTCTCACGCAGTTCGAGGTCGAGGACGTCACCGATATGGCCCGCGCCGCTGTGCGCTATGTGGCCACGCGTCCCATGCGCTTTGGCAAGTCGCTGATCGCCGATGTGCTCCACGGCGGCAACACCGAGCGCATTCGCCAGATGCATCTGGACGAGGACCGCGGCTACGGTGAGCTGTCGAGCGAATCGGTCGGGCGCATCAAGGACATCATCGGCCAGCTGTGCGGTCGCGGTTATTTGGCCACCTCGCAGGGGCAGTACCCAGTCGTGGGACTGGGTCCGCGTGCCGGCGAGGTCGAGGACGAGGCGTTCGCCTTTACCGTTAAGCGTCGCGCGTCCAAGCGCAAGGCCTCGGCCCGCGCCCGCCGCGCCGTCGATCTGCTGCGCGAGGAGGCCGAGCTGGATCAGCGCCCGCGCGCGGGTGACGATGCCGAACTGTTCGAGCGCCTGCGTGCCCTGCGCAAGGAGATCTCGACCGAGCTGGAGATGGCGCCGTACATGGTCTTTTCCGACAAGGCCCTGCGCGGTCTGTGCCGCCTGCGTCCACAGACGCGCGAGGAGCTGATCCAGGTCAACGGCATTGGCGAGAAAAAAGCCGACGCCTTTGGCGAGCAGTTTATGGCGGCGATTGAAGAATTTGAGTCCGAGCATGCGCGGGATGGAGCGTAACGATGGCATTCGACGATAAAACCGACCGCACTGACGTGCCCGCCGTGCCGCTGTACCAGCAGGTCATGGACGACCTAAAGGGCGAGATCGCGCGCGGCGTGTACCCTGCTGGCTCGCGCATTCCTGCCGAGATGGAGCTCGCGAAGTCCTACGGCGTGGGGCGCGTCACCGTGCGCCGTGCCATCGAGGAGCTGTCGCGCGCGGGGTATCTCAACCGCCAGCAGGGGAGGGGCACCTTTGTGTGCGCTCCCAAGCTCAAGCGCAAGATTCGCCAGAAGGGTGACGTCCAGAGCTTTACTGAGGGTTGTGCTGCCAACGACATGGTGCCGGGTGCGCGTCTGGTGTCGCGCACGGTGGTCGCGGCGACGCACGAGGATGCGGCGTTCTTTGGCGTGGAGCCCGGCTGCGAGCTTATCGTGGTCGAGCGCGTGCGCACGGCCGACGGCATCCCCGTCATGCTCGAGAACAACGCCTTTGTGCTCGCCGACCATCCCTACCTGCAGATGCTGGCCGACGAGGACCTCACCGATAACTCAATCTTTGCGCTCGTTGCCGAGCATTCGGGTCGCGCGCCGCTCAAGTCCGACCCCTGCACCGTGGAGATTGCGCTTGCCGATGTTCAGACGGCCCCGCTGCTGGAGGTGCCGGTCGGCGAGCCGCTCTTCTATATGGAGGCCTACTTTACCGACGCCGGCGGGTGCCCTCTACTGCTCGGCCGCCAAAAGATCGTGGGCTCGCGCTACGTCTTCGACATCTAACGTCCACAGATAGAACAACATAGAACAAATTTGCTGAGATGACTTCACGGGCGTTGTTGCACGTGCTATAAATAGGACAACATAGAACGACAGCAGGTACGAGCTGTCGTCGTTCAAAGCCGCCCCACAAGGAGGAGCATCAGCATGAACACACATGATCTGGTTCAGGAAATCATCGAGCGCAAGGGCAAGATCGAGAACGTCTTTTGGATCGCCTGTGGCGGTTCGATGATCGATCTCATGCCGGCCAACGAGCTGCTCAAGCGTGAGGCCACCACGTTTACCTCGACGGTCTACACGGCACGCGAGTTTTGCCTGATGGCTCCCAAGAGTCTTGGCGAGAAGTCGCTCGTCATCGCCTGCAGCCACAGCGGCAACACGCAGGAGGTTGTCGACGGCTGCGAGATGGCGCTGGCAGCCAGTGCCGAGGTCATTGCCCTCACCGACTGCGAGGGCTCCAAGATCGATAACGGCAAGTGGACCACCTGGGTCTATCCGTGGGGCGAGGGCGTGTCACAGGCCGAGGTGCCGCAGGGCATCGGCGCTCTGATCGCCGCCGAGTTGCTCGACCAGCAGGAAGGCTACGAGGCACTCGCCGACATGTATGAGGGCCTCAAGCAGATGGATGCGCTGCTGCCCGCCGCCCGTGAGAAGGTCAACGCCGAGCTGGGCGCCCGCTTTGCCGAGCTCTGCCAGCAGCACAAGTTCTTCTATATCCTGGGCTCCGGCCCCAACTTTAGCCAGACCTATGCCATGGCGATCTGCTCGCTCATGGAGATGCAGTGGCAGCACTGCTGCTACATCCACTCCGGCGAGTACTTCCATGGCCCGTTCGAAGCCACCGAGCCCGGCGTGTTCTACTTTGTGCAGCTCGGATCGGGCGAGTGCCGCCCCATGGAGGAGCGCGCTCTTGCGTTCCTCAACACGCACACCGATACAGTCATGGTGCTCGATGCGCTCGAGTACGGCGTAGGTGAAGTGCCTGCCAGCGTGCGTTCGTACCTGGAGCCGATCTTCTTCTACGCGATGAGCTGCGAGCTGCGTGCCGCCCGCGGCAAGGTGTTCGACCACAGCCCCGAGATTCGTCGCTACATGGGCATCGAGCAGTACTAAGTAACGGGAAAAGCATTCACCTTCGGTTCGCAAGCGTGCCGTGTGAGTCAAAAAGCGGGCCGTGCCGGTGGGTTTCCGGCGCGGCCCGCTTTGCATGGCGTCCGTATGAGCGAGGTGTCGCGGCAACCGACGCTTACTTGGCGTCGTAGGCCTCGGCGTCCCACCAGTCGAGCTGGGCGATGTTGTCGCGGATGTGCTGGCAGCTCTTGTGGAAGCCCTCGAGCTCGTGCTCGGACAGGTCGAGCGTGTAGACCTCCTCGACGCCCTCGGCACCGATCACGCACGGCAGGGAGGTGAAGATGCCCTCCTCGCCATACTGGCCGATCATGAGCGTGGATGCCGAAAGCACGGCGTGCTCATTGTGCAGCACGGCGGCGCAGACGCGCGCGGCGGAGTTGGCGACGGCGTACTCGGTGCACTGCTTGCCCTGGTAGGTCACATAGCCGCCTTTGCGTGCGAGTTCCTCGACTTCCATGTGGTCGAAGGCGTACTTGTCGGGGTTCTCGGCCTGAAGCTCGGTGAGGCTCTTGCCGGCGATGGTCGCGGCCTTAAAGGCTGCAAGCTGGCTAAAGCCGTGCTCGCCGATCATGTAGGCGTCGATGGACTTGGGGCTCACGCCGACCTTCTTGGAGATCTCGGTGCGCAGGCGGGCGGAGTCCAGACCGCAGCCCGAGCCGATGATCTTCTTGGGATCGTAGCCGGTCAGGTGCCACAGCTCGGTGCACACGACGTCGCAGGGGTTGGAGATGCTCACGAAGATGCCGTCAAAGCCGGCGTCGACGATGCGCTTGGCAAAGGTGCGGGCGGCGTCGGTGGTAAAGAACAGCTCGCCGTCGCGGTTGCCAGCGGCCAGTGCGACCTTGCCGGCGGCATTGACGATGACGTCGCAGCAGGCCAGCTCCTCGTAGTGGTCGTAGCAGTTGACGATTTTGGTGTTGTACGGGACAAACGAAAGGGAGTCGCGCAGGTCCTGGACCTCGGACGTCACCTTGGCCTCGTTGATATCGCACAGGTACAGTTCATCGGCAATGCCCTGCATGAGCAGGCTGTTGGCGACATGTGCTCCTACGTGGCCCTGGCCGACCACACCGATCTTACGCGTCTGGTACATATACGTATCCTTTCGGCCGAGTTTTTCGCGTCGAACCATTGTAGCTTCCTGCCGCCACTTTGCTAGGCTAAAGCGCCATAGATTTTTGGGACATGCCTCAATCTCTACTTTTGGAGTGATTTGGGCCGCTGACGGCATCGCTGGGCGATGTGCTCGCGCGGATGGGGCCGGTCGTTGTACCATAGCTGCAACTGACTCGTAAGGAGCATCCATGCCCATTCGCATCCCCGACGCCCTCCCTGCCGCCGCGCAGCTCGAGAGCGAGAACATCTTTGTCATGACCGAGTACCGCGCGCTGCACCAGGACATCCGTCCGCTGCGCGTGCTCATCCTCAACCTCATGCCCACTAAGATCGCCACCGAGACGCAGATCATGCGCAAGCTCTCCAACACGCCGCTGCAGGTGGAGGTGGACCTGCTGCGCACCAAGACGCACGAGGCCACGCACGTGAGTGCCGGCCACCTGGAGACGTTTTACCGCACGTTCGACGACATCCGCGACATCCACTACGACGGCCTGATTATCACGGGCGCGCCGGTGGAGCAGATGCCGTTCGAGGAGGTCGACTACTGGCCCGAGCTCTGTCAGATCATGGATTGGTCCACCACGCACGTGCATTCTACGCTGCACATTTGTTGGGGAGCGCAGGCGGGGCTCTACCATCATTACGGTATCCAGAAGTACGACCTGCCGGCAAAGGCGAGCGGCGTGTTCGAGCATTATCTGGTGAAGCCGCAAAGCCCGCTGGTCCGCGGCTTTGACGACCGTTTCTATGCCGTGCATTCGCGCAACACCGATGTGCGCCGCGAGGACGTGGAGGCCGAGCCGCAGCTTGAGGTTGTGGCCGTGTCTGACGAGGTTGGCCTGTACATCGTCAAGTCGACCGACAGCCGTCGCTTCTTTGTATTTGGCCACCCCGAGTACGATACCGACACGCTGCGCCTGGAGTACGAGCGCGACGTGAAGCGCGGGCTCAACCCGGAGGTGCCGGCGCATTACTTCCCGGGCGACGACCCCACCGCCGAGCCGCGCAACGTCTGGCGCAGCCAGGCTCAGCTGTTCTACACCAACTGGCTCAACTACTACGTCTACCAGACCACGCCCTACGACCTGGCCCGCGCCGGCGAGGAGCACTAGACTGCGATGGTGCTGCTGTAGCCGTGGCTGATGTGGCGGCGATTAGGCGCTAATGATGTGGGGTAGCGGCAGGTCGTGGGCGTCGGTGGGAACGTGGTCGACACGCTGCTCGTCAAAGGCGATGCCGATGATTTGGCATGCGGGCGAGAGCATAGGCAGGTAGCGGTCGTAACAACCGCCGCCGTAGCCCAGGCGCGCGCCGGTTTGGTCGAAGGCCACGAGCGGCACGACGATCATGTCGAGAGCTTCGGCAGGCACGATAGGGAAGTGGTTGCTGTCGATGTCCGTGGCCGCAAAGGCCCGCGTGGGGTGGGCGATAAACGGAGCCGCGGACGCATCGTCGGCGGCAACTGCCCGCATACACATGCGCTGGCCACAAGCTGCGGCATCAATTGCCGAGAGCATGCACGGATAGGCCACGCGCCAGCCACGTTTGGCGGCCGTGGCGGCAAACGCGGCGGGGTCTGCCTCGGAACCCATCGCGGCGTAGACGGCAACGGTGCGCGGCGCCGCGGAATCCGAGCGATCCAACAGCTCAACAAGCCGCGCACAGATATCAGCAGACTTCGCCGCCCGCAAGTCCAAATCAAGAGCATCGCGCTGGGCAATCACCGCCCGCCGCAACTCAGCCTTGTCCATCCCGGCTCCCTCTCCCAAACCTACCAAAAAGGGACAGGTTTATTTTGGCAGGTTTTATCTGGGCAAACGTCGAAGCCGCCACAAAGGCACCCTTTGTGGCGGCTTCGACTCGACGTTGGCTTCACAGCGCCGCAGCGATCGCTTCAGTCACAAACTTATTGAGTGACTCACCCTTCTTTGCCGCTGCCAGTGCCGCCTGTTTGTGAAGCTCGGAACCCGTTCTTACGTTGAACGAGCCCTTAAAAGCCCGCTCGGGTTCCTTGCCCTTTTCGGCGCAAAATTCAAGGTAATCGTCGACGGCGTCGTGGAAACATTGCTCCACTTCTTTGGCCGTGGAACCTTCAAATACGATTGCGTCCCTAATGCCGGCGACCATACCTGTTAGCACATGCTGTTCGGCATCGAACTCGACCGGGGCGAAATAACCCTTGTATGCCAAAACGTTACTCATGACTACCTCCGACATCTTGCAGAAAGCGAACGATGTTTCGAATGGTTCCCGCTGTCAATTCGTCAGATGGATGAGGTGCGTGCATTACGAACATCCTGCCGTCCGATGGCCTGTAGAAGCGAACGCGCGATCCGGATGTCTTGCCTTTGCTGTCCATTTCAAAGCCATACGAAGCCATGACTTTTAAAAAATCCGCATAACGATACGTCGAAGGGCAGCTAAACAGTTGGGCGATGAGTTTATCGGATCGAGTTATCCCGCCTCACATTCTGCAACTATATTCTAGTTGCAATTTCAGTTCGATGCAAGCACCTCTACTATAGAACATGTGTGCGTATAGAACAAGTGTTCGAACTACCACGAAGGGCGCCTGTGAACTGCGCCCTTCGTGGTAGTTTTGCTTGCCGTGCCTTAGCCCAGCAGGTCGACTACGTTGAAGCCGGCGTTGCTCTTGGCGATGACTTCGCGGCTGCCAAAGACGCAGGTGGGCGATTCGGCTGCGATACGCGCCACGTCGGCGCCGAGCGAGCGCAGCTCACCGGGCGTGGCGGCGAGCATCTGGGCGCGACGCTCCTCGCGCGCATGCGAATCGAGCCCGGCCAGGTAGGTCGTGTTGCGGCGCTTGGTGAGCGCATACGGCTTCACCGGCGCGTCCATGCCGCTCACGCAGCTCACGATAAAGCCCTCAAAGGCGGCCTCGTCGGGCTCAAAGCTGCCAAGCCATGCACCCGCGCGCTTCACGCGCTCAATCGAAGGATCGATCGCCGGGTCGCGGTAGGTGTAGAACGCCGTCTGGCGCTCGCCGGCTGCGCGGAATCCGCAGCCGTACGCACCGCCCTTCACGCGAATCTCGTTCCACAGGTAATCGTAGGAGAGCGCGTTGGCAGCCACGGCCCAGGCGCCCGTCACGTCGATGCCCAGGCGACGCGGGTCGCACGCGCTTGCCGCAAAGCAGATATCGCTGGGGATGACGAAAGCCTCGTGGCGGTCGCGCGGCGTCGGCACCACGAGAGCGTCGCGGCCGGTATCGGCACCATCGCCCGCACCCAGCCCCAGGTCGCCCGCGGCATCCCAGTATGCGTCAAAGTCCTCGTTGCTGCCGGTAAAGCTCGCCATGCAGCCATCGGCCACAAAGATACGCTCCGCCAGCTCGGCAAGCTTGGTACGCAGCCCGTCCACGCGCTCGTCAAAGTGCTCGAGCAGATCGCGCAGGAACAGGTAGAAATCCACGCCCGAAAGCTGCTCGCGCACCACGGCCGAAGGCGAGCTGTAGCTCATCGCGCGACCGAGCGCCGCCGAGTGGCCGTTGTTGATAAAGCCCTGCTCAAGCCCAATGCGAATCTGCGTGAGCACGTCGCGCACGCGGTCGGCGTCGGCGTCTGCCAAAAGCGTGCTCGACCACACCTCGCGCGGCAGACTCGCCAGCGCATCGATCTTCTCGGACAGGGCGCCGGCGCTCACCAGCAGGTAGGGGCGCACGCCGTCCACTTCGGGCTGGGTCATGACCTCGGTCGTAAAGCTCAAAAAGCCGAGCTTGCCAGCGAGCAAGTTGTCGAGTTCCTCGGCCGAGTGCTCGCGCGTGGGCAGCTGCTTAAGCAGGCGGCAGAGCAGTGTCACATAAGGCAGGTCCTCAAACGCGACGCAGCTCAGGTCGAAATACTGCATGGCGTAGGCCAGACGGTTGGTGGGGATGCCGTGGCGCAGGCAGGGGATGGGCGCGGTCGTGTCCACGACCAGCGGCGGCTCGGGGCGCGCCTCGCCAATGTCGGACACGCGCAGGCGCGGCAGCGTGGCCTTGGCCTCGGGCGTGTCTTCCGCCTCCTGCGCGGCACGCAGCGCGGCCGTGCGCTCGACCACGTCGGCCAGCTCGGCATCGGTCATGGCATCGCGCTTGGCTGCCAGCTCGGCGGCCTCGGCACCCTCCGAACCCTCGGCGGCGTCCACCGGCACCAGCTCGACCAGTGCCATGTGATCGTTTTCCAGCACCAGATCGCGCAGCAGGTCCTCAAAGTAGCTGCCGTCCAGCTCGCCACGCAGCTCCTCGTACACCGGGCCGTACTTGAGCGCCAGCGTCGCGGCGTCGTCATCGTAGAGCCAGGTGCTCAGCGCATCGCATGCAATGGCCACGCCGTCGGCGATACCGTAGTCGCGCTGGCGCAGATCGTACTCGTTGCTGCTGATGATAGCTTCCAGGCGCTCGCGCGGAACGCCGTGCTCGCACAGGTCGCGGCAGGCGTCCTGGAACACGCGACGCAGCTCGCGCGCCACGCCGGGCTGCGCGTTTTGCAGCATGATGAGCTCGTAGGGCTGCAGGCTCTCGGCCGCGGTATAGCTCACCACGTTGCCGCCCAGGCCGGCGGCCAGAATGGCCTTCTTAACCGGTGCTTCGTTGGAGCCCAGCAACGCCTCGAACAGGATATCCGCCGCGATCGTGCGCTTACGGTCGAGCGCGCTGCCCAGCACCAGGCCCAGGCCCACCAGGGCGTTCTCGGGCGTGGTGGCCATCTCGACGCGCTTATACTCGCAGGTCACGGGCGCCTGCACGCCCAGCGGATTGGGCGCCAGCGTGGACGGGTCCTCGCTGGCGGCAACGGCTGCGTCCATGCGGCGGCTCGCGGCACTCGGCTGCGACAGATAACGCTCGTCCAAAAAGGCCAGCGCGCGGTCCACGTCCAGGTCGCCGTAGAGCGTTATATAAGAGTTGGAAGGATTGTAGTGGCGCGCGTGCGTGTCCAGGAACTGCTCGTAGGTGAGCGCGGGGATCGCGCGCGGGTCGCCACCGCTCTCGTGTGCATAGGCGGTGTCGGGGTAGAGCGCGGCGTTGACGGCGTCGTCCAGCACGCTCATGGGGTCGGACAGCGCGCCCTTCATCTCGTTGAACACCACGCCGTTATAGCGCAGCGTGCCCTCGCGTAGGCTCGCGGCGCCGCCCTCGCCCTCGGCGCCCTTCGGCAGGCCCAGCTCGTAGTGCCAGCCCTCCTGCTCAAAAATGGTGGGTTTGGTATAGATGGCCGGGTTGAACACCGCGTCCAGGTACACGTCCATCAGGTTGTACAAATCCTGCTCGTTGGTGGTGGCAACGGGGTAGATGGTCTTGTCGGGGTAGGTCATGGCGTTGAGGAACGTCTGCATGGAGCTCTTGATCAGGTCGACAAACGGCTCCTTGACGGGGAACTTGGCCGACCCACACAGCACCGAGTGCTCAAGAATATGGAACACACCGGTGGAATCGGCCGGCGGCGTCTTAAAGCCAATGGCAAAAGCCTTGTTTTCGTCGTCGCACGCCAGGTACAGCAGGCGAGCGCCCGAGGCGGTGTGGCGAAGCACGTAGGCATCCGAGTCGAGCTCGGGCACGGTCTCGCAGCGCTCGACGGTAAAACCGTGGCAGGTGGTGCCGGGCACCAGCAGCGCGGCGGCAGCGGCGCGCGGGTCGGTTGAGGTGGTAGGCATATGCAGTCTCCTTTGACGCCCCAGCGGGGGCGAATCGAGTCGAATCCTCGAGAGTATACCCATATGGGGCCGCGACTCTGCGGCGAACTGACGACGATGCAGCCGGATTGGGCATAGGCCCCGCGTGACCGCCGCACGAGCGTGGAAATTTGGACACTCGCCAAACGAGCGTGGACTTTCGGGCGAAATCGGCCGCCAAAAGCCCCAAAAACCGTCCAAATATCCACTCTCGATATCCGACCCTCCGAAAATCCTCGCTCGTCCATCACTCGCGTATCTCTCGTCTCTCATTCGTCTCTAATATGAGAGATGACAGGAAGATGAGAGAAAAATATGAGAGATAACTGAGCAGCAAAGAGACAGGCAATCATGGTATTGTCTCAATACCGATTGTTCTACCAGCAAAAATATGTATAAATGAAGCAAATGGTAGACATTCCATCTCTATCTATCTTTCTATCTCTAAGCCGAGAGATAGAAAGATAGATGAGAGATAATTACGAGAGATAACTGAGAGACGAGGGAAATCTATCCGTGGCATTCTCCGCAGGACCGAGCGAAAGGACGTGCAGATGAACGAAAACGAGCTGACCGGTCTGCTTGAGTCTTTAAGGCGTATGGGCTCGGATGACCTTAGCGTCGAAGTAAAAGAGAGCGCCATGACGCTTTCCCGCGACGTATGGGAAACGGTCAGCGCTTTCGCAAACACCGCCGGCGGCATCATCGTGCTCGGAGTGAGCGAGCGCGCGGGTTTTGTCCCAGTTGCAAACTTTGAGACCGAGAAGGTGCTCAACCAATTCGTGGCGGGCATGGGCGATGCTGGCGGTCGCGGAAAGCTGGCCAATCCGCCCAAATACACCATTGAGCGCGTGGGGCTTCGGGGGACCGTTGTTCTCGTTATCACGATTGAGGAGCTCGACCCGTCGAGCAAGCCTTGCTATGTCATAGAGCGGGGCGCTCAAGGTGGCAGCTACAAACGCATCGATGACAAAGATGTCCCGCTTTCGTCGACCGAGGTTTTGGCACTGTCGTCATACGAACGGACGAGTCCTAGCGATCGCGATGCGGTGCCCGGCACGAGTGTGGGCGATCTCGACGAGTCGCTGGTCGACCGCACGATAGAGCGTGCCTATTCGTTGACGCCTCGAGCGATGCGCGGTGCGGCGGACAAGAAGACAAAGATGGAGCGTCTGAATTTCCTCGACTTCCAGGGCAATGTTACCAAGGCCGGCCTCCTTGCCGCGGGCGTTTACCCTCAGCAGTTCTATCCCAAGCTCTTCATTGATGTGGCTGTCCACGTGGGAACTCAAAAGGGAGCTGCGGGGCCACTAAGGTTCATGGACCGCACAATCTGTGAGGGAACGTTGGGCGAGATGATCTCGGATGCCGTCGCAGCCGTCGCCAAGAATTTGCGGCGAACCTCGATCGTCCAAGGCGTCTCGCGTGTCGACTCGCTTGAGATTCCCGAGGAGGTTCTGCGCGAAGCAATCGCCAACGCCGTAATCCATCGAGAATACGGGGATCGGTTCTGTGGACAATCGATTGCCGTCGACGTCTTTGATGATCGTGTCGAGGTGACGAATCCTGGCGGCCTTTACGGGGGAAAGACTCGCGAGAACTTGTTTGACGGCAGCTCCCGATGCCGTAACGCGACGCTTGTGAAGCTCATGTCGATTGTCCCGCTGCCGGATGGCGCAGGTTCGCCGGCTGAGGGCAATGGCTCGGGCATCCCGATGATGATCGATGCCATGCGCGCGCATGGTCTGGCCGAGCCCCTGTTCTGCCCGGGATTCGATCGGTTCAAGGTCGTACTTTACCGTTCAAAGATCGAGTCGGTCGATCATGGCGGGGGCTTAATTGTGACGGCACTCAAACACTACGGCGAGCTGGGGACGCGCGAGCTGGCAGAGCGCACAGGGCTCACAATTTCCCAGGTTAGGTCGCGCGTCAACGCGCTCATTGCTCAAGGCGAGCTTGAGCCCACGGCGCCGGCGACGAGCCGCAACCGCAAGTATCGACTGTCGGAGTGCGTGGGATAGATGCGTTAGTGGACGAGGCGACCCAATAATCGACCCTCGATTGGCGTCCATTAAGGTAAAGCGGTTGTTGCCCAGTCGACGGTGATGCTCAAGACTCGGCTTACGCCGGCATGGCCCCGAACCCGTCTATCAAGAACAGCCTAAGAACCAGCTTGATGACATTTCCCGGTTTGACTTCTGCCGCGTCAAAGACGTGGCGCTCGGCGAGCTCGCTACAGTATGCATAGATGTCGCGGATAAGGTCCGCGCCCGAGAGCGTAAACATGTAGCCTGCGTCCGAAAGCGCATTGGGCGCGGCAGGCAACTTGGCCATGTGACAGAACGTTTGCAGGTCGGGCGCCATAACGTTCTGGTAGTCGAGGTGGCCGTTGGCATCCTGCGCGGCAAGCTCCAATTGGCGCACAAAATCCAGCGCCGCCGCTAACACAAAGCTCGGCGTAGGCGCATTGACGTCCTGAGTGGTCGCCACAAGCCTGCCCGCCGCCTGCGTGACAAGCCAAGCGACCTCGCGCTGGCAACGCACGGCCTTGCGCGTAACCGGCTTGATGGACGAAGAAGAAACGCTCCCCTTAGGCGGATTCGAGGCAGCCATAAGACCCTCCCATGAACGACCCGGCCCAACAAGCCCGGATGAAACACGTGCTACATCAGTATACAGGGAAGTGGGGTAGCGGGGTACAAGCGCGCCGGCGGCAAACCGAGAGCATCAACGATGCGCCGATCGCGGAATGAGATCTCGTAATAATTGACTCTCGGCCATATTATTGAGGGGCATGACTCGCGTTCGTATGGTTGTAGGTGCTGGCGATGAACGACATTGACCTTGCTGTTCCGTTGATGGATGGACCAAGCTATGACCGCGCCTGCAGTCTCGTGCCTTCCGAATACGTTGAGGCATGGGAGTGGTTTCTGGGTGAGGAACAGCGCGGCGGCGTTTGGACCAGCCTTCCGCACCACACCAAGGAAGATAGCCCTCAGTATCAGTACCGTTTGAGAATTGGCTCGGACTTCTTTCCCGTAACGCGGGATTCAGGGATCTTCTGGCCGGGCCAGGATCGGGTGAAGCAAGATCCCAATAAGATCTTTGCGCTTTCGGTCCATAACTCTAAAAAGAGCTTCTACACCGATGTGCCTCCGCTCTATTTGGACGATGGTACGTGGGTCATTAAGTACTCGGTTCAAGCGCCGGGTACCGTTGGTTTTCGAGACCAGAATTACAACCGTAAAATGCTCAACTGCATGGAATGTGGCGTTCCAGTCGGAGTCATATTTGCAACCGAGGTGGGCTACAAGGTGCTCGGCCTTGCATTTGTTGAACGGTTCGAGCCCGAAAACGGATGGTTTGTTCTGCACGGTCCTGTTCATAAAGGCGGACCGGACCCTCGTTTTGCGCCCGACATGAGTTATCTGAAGCACATGCCCGTCGATATTGAGTTTGCCGGACAGGGTACGACCGACGACGAAAAGGTCCGCTATGCGTTAAGGCGCGAGCGATTGGGGCAGCAATGGTTCCGCAAGCAGCTCGTTGCCGCCTATGATGGCCGTTGCGCGGTGTCGGACTGCGGCGTCAGCGAAGCTCTGGAGGCTGCACATATCGAGAATTACTCGGGACCCAAATCGCAGGTTGCCAGCAACGGCATTCTGCTTCGGCGCGATCTTCATTCCCTATTTGATGCTCACCTGATTTCGTTTGAGCCTGTTTGCGGCGAATATCGGCTGTGCGGATCGTACCTGCTGGATAAGACCGACTACGTTTCCTTTGCGGGTGCGACGCTAAGGCAGCCGAATGAGCGTCAGTGGCGACCCAATACGGTGTTTCTTGAGGCCCATCGCATTGAGTTCGATCGCTCGGAAAAGAAGCGTGAAAAGGCGGGGCTTCTGCCGTATTAGCGTATTTGGCTTTGGCGGTCTTTTACGATCGTGTTGTTTGATCGGATCGCGTGGCGATGCAATCTCGCGCGCACTTGCTGGTGCATGCTCTTCCTGGTTTGAATAACGGGAAGGGAGCGAGCGTGAGCTGGCGAGGCGATATCGTGATGGGGAAGTACGGAAAACTGCCGCGTGCCCTTATCGACAACAATATGTTTCCGGGCGTAGAAGTTGATTGCGGGTCGTTTGCTGGCACCTGCCCTTGCTGCGGCTCGCAAATACCGTGTCTCGACATTCGGTTCATCGATGCGCGTGACAGACTCAGCGACGAAGTGAGAAAACAGACAGGCGTTCATATGCCGGTGTATCCGGAGAAATGCCCTGTTTGTGGCCTCGATATCGTGTATGACGCCGGCGACGAGGGATAGGTGATGCGGAGGAGCTGGCTGTGAAGGCATCTTCGTCTCTACAAATAAACCCCCTCACCGAGTTGCCTGTGGAACTCGGCGTGATGGTCGCGTGCCCAGGTAAAGAGCGCTTGGTCAAAGTCGGTGCGCGTGGCCGGGACGCCAAAGACGCCGGCAACTTCGACGCGTATAAACTCCAGTGCCGGCAGCTTGTTGATGGCAGTGAGGGCAAACGGGGACGAGGGCTCCTCGAACAGATAGCGGCTGCCTTGCAGCGCGTCGCAACTGGTGCACGTGTTGCCGAGCGACGGGGCTTTGGAAGCTCGCGCTCCTACGGGCTTGTAGCCGCAGCGCTTATGAAGATAGTCGCGGATCTCGCCCGGCACGCAGCCAAGAGCGGGCACGATGGCGAGTGCGTTGGCGTTGGCCGTGTCGATGGCAATGTGCCCGGCTTCGTTGGGCGCGTGCGCGATGACGATGCTCTCGTCGTTATCGGCTCGATAGGGAATGCCGAAGGCCGCGACCGAGGTCTCTTTGTGACATTTCCAGCACTCGCGCTTGCCCAGTACTAGATATATATACGGCGCCGAGGGGTCGGATCGGTCAACACCGGGCAGCCACTCGGCAAAGGGCTCGGGGTTGACGCCGCTGGGTACATACCAGATCTTCTTGGTCCGGTCCCATTTGGCGCCCAGCGCCTTGGCTTCTTCTTTGTGCGAAAAGGGGACATCGAGCTCAGTGCGCATGGCGGCTCCTTGGTGCTGCAGGTGCAAGTGGCTCAAGGATACCGCAGGGCGCAGACATCGCGGCGTTTTGCTGAGAAGTTGCGGTGCGGACTGATTGGTTATGCCGATGGATAGATTGGCAAGTAGATGGTCGGCTTTCGGCCAGTTGGGTGGCAACCTTGCCAAAAGCTTGACGGATTGCGGTTTAGATATCGGCGAATGAGCACTTTGGACGCACACGGCGAAAAGCCGCCGGTCGTTTACCGGAAACTTAACAGGACCGCCGGCCGCCGCCGGCGTGCGTGCTATCTTCGCGCCATGAGGTACTTTATCGTTTCACATAACGCCGCATTGGCGCTGTTGGCGCACATTTGGGCGGTTGGAACTGCCAGCGGATTTGGCGGCATAAAACAAAACAGCCCAGAGGAAATAGCCTCTGAGCTGCGAACATTTGGTGGGCGTTAGAAGATTTGAACTTCTGACCTCTTCCGTGTCAGGGAAGCGCTCTCCCCCTGAGCTAAACGCCCGATCAAGGGTGCGCAAGCGCGCAAGGGATAATATAACGGAGCCTGAACTCGGTGGCAAGAACATTTTTAAAAATCGCTTACATTGTGGAATTCGGGGGCTTTGTCATATCCATCTCAAAAGAGCCTGCTGCCGCGATTTGGCTGTCGCATAATGCAAGGCCATTGCGGTATCGAGCTATGGAAAGACGCCTGCGGAATTGTCCTACCGATAAGCGGACAAGCCTCCAGCTGGTGACTTCGCCGTGGTAAGGTAAGCCGAATTGTTTCCAGGCTGTTTCGGGGGAGTGGAATGAGCAAAGAGCGTGTCGAGCAGGTCAAAGGCGCAGGGGCTTCGGTGCCGATGACCGATATATCGAACATTGATGTGCCCGAGGGCACCGACGAGCTCAGCCGTAGCACCCGCCGCGCCTGGCGCGAGCGCCTGAACAGCGCTTCGACGCGCAAGATGATCACGGGCGTCTTAGCCACGCTGGTGGGCGGTTCGTTTTGGGGTTTCTCGGGTACCAGCGCGAGTTTTTTGTTCGATACCTACCATGTCGATACGCTGTGGCTTATGAGCATACGACAGATTCTCGCCGGCCTGCTCTTTATGGCCGTGGTTGTTACGCGCGACCGCGAGCGCCTGATTAAGCTCTGGACCACACCCGCCGATCGCAAGCAGCTGCTGCTCTTTACCGCCTTTGGCCTGCTGTTCAACCAGTTTTGCTATCTTTCGGCCGTGCGCCTGACGAACGCCGGAACCGCGACGGTGCTCCAGTGCCTGCAGCTCGTTATCATCATGGGCTACGCCTGCGTGACCGATCGCCGCATGCCGCGTACTCGCGAAGTCATCGGCATTGGCCTGGCTCTGGGTGGAACCTTTTTAATCGCCACCGGCGGCGACCCCACCAGCCTGAATATCTCGCCGCTTGGCCTGGCAGCAGGTCTTATGTGTGCGGTCAGCGCCGCGTGTATGGCGGTGATTCCCGCCAAGATCCTGCCCGAATACGGCAGCCCCATCGTCACGGGTTCGGCAATGCTCACGGCGGGCGTGGTCTCATGTGCCTTCGTGCAGCCCTGGGCGCATATGCCGGCGCTCGACGCTGCCGGCATCGAGGCGCTCGCGGTGTTCGTGGTTATCGGCTCGTTTTTTGCTTACATGCTCTATATGCAGGGCGTTAAGGACATCGGCTCGGTGCGTGCGAGCCTCATCGGAACTGTGGAGCCGGTTTCGGCGACCATCACCAGCGCCGTTATGCTGGGCACGGTGTTTTTGCCGACCGACCTTATCGGCTTTGCCATGATCATCGTGATGATGTTCCTCACGGTGTAGCTGGCGCCGCCGCCAAGACGGAAAAGGTGTTGTGCCGCATTTTCGCCAATTGATGTCCGTGTCTGGAGTTTAGCTGTCGATGCTCAAAATGCCATAAACTAGTAACGTTATGGACTTTTTCATTGCGACTCAATTGCGAGGATTTCTTTATGGCTGGTAATCACTTTAAGGGCAGCGATAGCGGTCGCCCTGCAGTTCCGCCGCGTCCGAACGGGGCTGGTAAGGCCGGCACGCCGGGCGGCGCTGGACAGGGCGGTTCCGGTAAGCGCGTGTCCCCGGGCGAGACAGCGATGTTTACCGCTCTGTACGAGCAGTCTCAAAAGGCAAAAAAGACCGGCCGTGCAAGAGGGAATGTCTTTGCGGGCGGTGCAACCTCCACGTCGCAGCCGAGCGGGGCTCCTTCGGTACCCGCGAACAACGCAGATGCTGCCAACGCCGCGAATGCCGCCGGCAACGTTAATGCCGGCAAGGCCGCCAACAATACTCCCTCTGCCGGTGGCGCGGGGCTTACGGGTAACCTTGGCACGATTTACACCGGCGCCTCCGAGACTGGCACGTTCGCCCGCCTGGATGATAGCGGTGCCGAGTTTGCGGGCTCGGGTTCCAAGGAAGATTATTACGATTTTGGCTTGAACTACGGTAGCGACGCTTCGTCGAGTTCGACCTCTGACGGTCTGGTCCGTCATCGCCATCGCAAGGGCGAGCGCAAAAAGTGTCACACCGGCGCCATTATTGCCGCTGTAGTCGCGGTGCTTCTCGTTGCGCTTGGCGCAAGCGGCTTTATGCTGCTTAACTCGGCAAAGACCGTAAAGAGCGAAGCGAAGGAGGCTGTCGAGATCGTCGGTGGCCTTAAGGACAAGGTCACGTCAGGCGATTTTTCGACGCTGCCTGACGACGCGAAGAAGATCGATGAACTCTGCGACAGCATGAAGGCGGAGACCTCGAGCCCGCTGTGGACGGCGGCTTCGTTTATCCCGGTGTATGGCAGTGACATCAACGCAGCCCGCACCATGATTGATGCCCTGTCCGATGTCTCGAGCAACGCGCTGGTTCCCATGGCCGACAACCTTTCGCAGGCCACGCCCGGCAAGCTGTTCCAGGACGGCATGATTAACGTGTCCGCGCTGCAGGCGGTCGCCGATTCGCTTTCCAGCAGCTCGAAGGTGTTCAAGAGCGCCAATGAGAAGATCCAGGGCATTGGCGATACTCATATTTCCCAGGTGACCGAGCTGGTCGATAAGGCCAAGGACGGCTTTGCCACCCTCAACGGCGCGGTTGACGCGGCGGAGAAGGTCGCCCCCATCCTTCCCCAGATGCTCGGCGCCAACGGCCAGACGCGTCATTATCTTGTGCTCGCGATGAGCAATGTCGAGATCCGCGCCTGCGGCGGTTTCCCCGGTTCTCGCGGCGTGATGTCGGTGACTGACGGTAAGCTCGAACTGGGCGATTTTGTCAAAGTCGACATGATGAAAGAGCCTTTGAGCCCGCTTCCCATCACCGATGAAGAGGCAAACTTGTTCACGACCGGATGGGGCCTGACCGGATTCAACACGCTCGGATACACGATGGGCGACGTTACGATGACGCCTGATTATCCGCGTGCGGCTCAGCTTGCCAGCGATATGCAGAAGGCCATTGTCGGAGATGACATCGACGGCGTATTCGCAGTCGATCCGGTATTTTTGCAGTATATGCTCGGCATTGTAGGCGGTACACAGCTTCCTGATGGCACCGTCGTTGATGGAAGCAACGCTGCAAAGGTGCTGCTGCACGATATTTATTGGAATTACCCGGTAGAGGAACAGGATGCCATTTTTGCGGCGGTTGCCGGATCAGCTTTTAACAAGATCGTGGGCGAACTGGGATCCAGCGATATTACTAAGATTGCTGCCGCCATCGAAAAGGGCGCTTCCGAGGGTCGCATCCTCATGTATTCGAGAAACGATGACGAGGAAAAGGCCGCGAAGGCTCTTGGAATATCGGGCGCCCTCCAAACCGATACGTCGGAGGCTCCGATCTTGGGCGTCTATGTGAACAACTACAGCTATTCAAAGATGGATTGGTTCCTCGATAAACGGGTCACCATCGATTCTTCGGTTGAAAATGCCGATGACTCGACGACGTATCGAGTGACCACCTCGCTCAAGAACACGATGACCCCCCAGGAGAAGGCCGAGATGCCTGGTTATTTCCAGGGCCATAACGGCATTAGCCAGGATATTGACGATGAGGTGCTGAGGCTTTATCTCTACGCTCCTGCGGGAGGCAGCATTTCGGACATTAAGACTTCGGGCTCCGGTTCTATCGAAATGAACGAAGCGACGCACGATGGCTTGAAGGTTGCATGGGGCGGTGTCCACATGCTTCTTGGACAAGACATAAAGGTCGAGTACAAGGTCACGACTTCGAAGGACTCTGGGCACAAAGAGCTTAAGGTTCGTACCACGCCAACCGCTCAAACGTTCGAACAGGATAAGTAAGATATGAAGTACTTTGGCACCGACGGCTTTCGCGGTGAGGCCAACGTTGGGCTGACGGTAGAGCACGCTTATAAGATTGGCCGTTTTGTGGGCTGGTATTACGGCGCCAACCGCGAGCGCAAGGCGCGCGTCATCGTGGGCAAGGACACACGCCGCTCGAGCTATATGTTTGAGGCGGCGCTGGTGAGCGGCCTGGTCGCGAGCGGTGCGGACGCCTATATGCTGCACGTGATCCCCACGCCGGGCGTGGCGCATCAGACCGTGGAGGGCTGCTTCGATTGCGGCATCATGATCAGTGCGAGCCATAACCCGTTTTGCGATAACGGCATTAAGCTCGTCAACAGCGACGGCTTTAAGATGGACGAGGACGTGCTGGAGCTCATCGAGGACTATATCGATGGCAAGAGCGAGGTGCCGCTGGCAACGGGCAATCACATCGGCGCCACGGTGGATTACATGCAGGGCCGCAACCGCTACATTGCTTCGCTCATCGCCAGCGCGAACTTTTCGCTGCAGGGCGTCAAGATCGGTATTGACTGCGCCAACGGCTCGGCTTCCTCGGTGGCCAAGCCGGTGTTTGACGCGCTCGGCGCCGACGTGCGCGTGATCAATGCCGCGCCCGATGGTTTTAACATCAACGTCGACTGTGGCTCCACGCATATGGAGCGCCTGCAGCGCCACGTGGTGGAGCAGGGGTTGGACGTGGGCTTTGCCTACGACGGCGATGCCGACCGCTGCCTGGCTGTGGATGAGCGCGGTCGCGTGGTAGACGGCGACCAGATCCTGTACGTGTGCGGCGTGTATCTGAACAAGCACGGGCGACTCTCGGGCGGTACCGTGGTGCCGACGATTGCCAGCAACTTTGGCCTGGTCAAGTCGCTGGAGCTTGCCGGTCTGAGCGCCGTGACCAGCGGCGTGGGCGACCGTCACGTGTATGCCAAGATGCGCGAGGGCGGCTACAGCCTGGGTGGCGAGCAGACGGGCCATACGATCTTTGGCGATATCGAGCGCACGGGCGACGGCATTATGACCTCGCTGCGCGTGATGGAAGTGATTCGTGCCGAGCGCGAGACGCTCTCGCAGCTCACGGCTCCGTGCAAGCTGCTGCCGCAGGCGCAGGTGGCCGTGCACGTGGCGGACAAGGACGCCGCGCTCGAGAACATGGGCGTGCAAAACGCCATCGCCGAGGCCGAGGCTGCGCTGGCAGGCGAGGGCCGCGTGCTCGTACGCAAGAGCGGAACCGAGTCGGTTATCCGCGTGCTGGCCGAGGCGCCCGACCAAACATCCGCCGATGCCGCCATGAAGCGCATCGCAAGTGCTCTGGAGGCTCTTTAGTTACGCGTTTTTACCAAACCGCGTAACTGCTCGACGCTGCAAACGGCCCCAAGCGGCAGTCTGACGTTCAATTTCAAGGGCGCGACCAGAAGGTCAGCGCCCTTTCATTTCACGTCACCTTGCTCGCTTAGGGTCGTTTTCGCTGACGTTGCCAAGACATTAGCGTCAACGAACTAGTCATTGGGTACCTAGTTATTGGGTGAAAAAAGGGGACGCTGCGGATTGGTTCCGCGGCGTCCCCTTTGCGTTGGCGTGTCGGTTATGCCTTACAGCTCGTAGAGCGTGGTGAACTTGTCCTGCAGGTAGCTGCAGTAGTAGCGGGCATCGAACGCCATGCCGCAGGCGCCCTTGATGAGCTCCGGCGCGTCCTTGGCGCGGCCCCACTGCCAAATGTGCTCGCCCAGCCAGGCGCGGACGGGTGTCAGGTCGCCGCTCGCGCAGGCGCCGGTAAGGTCGATGCCGTCGCGGCACATGGCCGGCACAAACATGGCGTCGTAGGCGCTGCCCAGCGCATAGGTGGGGAAGTAGCCAAACGAGCCTCCGCTCCAGTGCGTATCCTGCAGGCAACCACGCGTGTCGTCGGGAACCGGAATGCCCAGGTACCCATCCATGAAGCGATTCCAAAGAGCGGGGATATCCTTGGCTGTGGCCTCGCCGGCAAACAGCATGCGCTCGATCTCGTAGCGCACCATAACGTGCAGCGGATAGGTGAGCTCATCGGCCTCGGTGCGGATCAACGACGGCTGCGCGATGTTAACGGCGTGGTAGAGCGTGTCCTCGTCGACGTCGCCGTAGACCTCGGGTGCGTGGCGGCGCAGCACCTCGAGCAGCGGTCCCATAAAGGCGCGGCTGCGACCCACGGTGTTCTCGAAAAAGCGGCTCTGGCTCTCGTGGATGCCCATGGAGGTGCCGCCCTCAAGACAGGTACGCGCATAGGCGGGATTGACGCCCAGCTCGTACATGGCGTGTCCCGCCTCGTGGATGATGCTGTAGACGTTGGAGATGCAATCGTCCTCGTAGATGTGTGTCGCGATGCGCGCGTCACCCACGGCAAAGCCCTCGCTAAACGGGTGCTCGGTAAAGGCAAGCGTGGTGTCGTTCAGGTTCAGGCCGACGAGCTTCATAAGGTCGAAGCTCATGGCGCGCTGGGCGGCCTCGGGCACGCGGGCGTGCAAAAAGTCGGCATCGGGCTGCTGGCCGCGCTCGCCGATGGCGTGCACGAGCGGCACGACCGTCGTCTTGACCTCATCGCAAAACGCATCGAAGCTCTTGGCGGAAAGGCCGCGCTCGTACTGGTCGAGCCAAACGTCGTATGGGTCGCGCTTGGGGTCCATAAGTTCGGCCTGATGCTTAAGTTGGGCGACGATCCTATCCACATAGGGCTCAAAGCTCGCCCAGTCATTGGCCGTCTTGGCCTTGTGCCATACGGCATCGGCCTCGCAGGTGAGCCTAGTCCAGGCCTCGGCCTCCTCGGTGGGGATGACGCTTGCCTCGCGCTGGTCGCGACCGAGCACACGGATCTCGTCGAGCAGCTGCGGGTCGTCTACATGTCCGCCTGCAACCGTCTCGCGCGCTAACGAGCGTACGAGCTCAACGGACTTCTCGCTGGTCAGTAGCTTGTGATGCTCGCCGGCAAGCGTGCCCATGGCGTCGGCACGGGCGGCAGCACCGTTGGCAGGAGCAATCGTCGCTCCATCGAACTCGGCAATCTTGAGCAGGTACTCGCGAGTCCACAGCTTGCCCTCGAGTTTGCGGAATTTTTTGACGGCCTTGTCGGCTTTAGCAACCTTGACGCCCTTGGCAGCCTTTGCCACGGCGGCCTTGGCCTTCTTATCGAGTTTCTTTCCCATACCGTATCCTTAATCTCGCAGGCCGAGCGCCGCAGACGGGTGCACGGCCAGTTTGCACAGCTACCTGCCTTGTACCCAGCGCGAACAAAACGGAACGCGGCGATGCACACGTAGAATGTGTTATCCTATAGCCCAATGCGTTGACGGAGAGGGTTTTGCCCGCCGCGTCGCCGGCAAGAGAGGGAAGGTCATGGGCTGCAAGCCTTCCTGCGGTGACAAGGGCCAAGCGTTCACTCCCGAGCAGCGACCTCAACGGGCGCGCGGCCAGTGGCAGCAAAGCCTCAGTAGGGAAGCCGTGAGCCTCGCGACAAGAGGCACAGAGTGGGCGCGGCGGGCCAGACATCCGCCGGGTCAAACAAGGTGGTACCGCGGAATTCAACCGTCCTTGGGCAATGCACATGCCCGAGGACGGTTTTTTGTTACCGAACTGGGCCGCGCATCCGCAGCATCGGGCGGCGTCAGCCGCCCCGGAGCGCGGATACGCGAGAGACGAAAGGGAAGACATGAGTCTGATTGATGATCTGGTCAAACTCGAGGAAGAGGCCAAGGAGCTCGTTGCAGGCGCCGACGACGCCGCCAAGCTCGAGGCTGCACGCGTTGAGCTGCTCGGTCGCAAGGGCCGCATCACCGGCCTGATGCGCATGATGGGCAAGCTCGCCCCCGAGGATCGTCCCGTGATGGGCAAGCGCGCCAACGAGATGCGCCAGCTGATCGAGGGCATGCTCGACGAGCGCACCACCGAGATGAAGGCCGCCGCCCTCAAGCACGCACTCGAGCACGATGCCGTCGACATCACGCTGCCGGGCATCCGTCCGCAGATCGGCCACCAGCACCTGATCAAGCAGATCATCGAGGAGGCCGAGGACATCTTCTGCGGCATCGGCTACACCGTCGAGTCCGGCCCCATGGTCGACACCTCCTACTACAACTTCACCGCGCTCAACGCCCCCATGGATCACCCGAGCCGTTCGGCCCGCGATACCTTCTACGTGGTCGACAACAACCCCGGCAGCGTCGCGCACCCCGAGGCTCATGCCCACGGCGAGTCCGACGTGCTGCTGCGCACCCAGACCTCGGGCGTGCAAATCCACACCATGGAGTCGCAAAAGCCGCCCATCTACATGATCTGCCCGGGCACCGTCTATCGTCCCGACACGGCCGACGCCTGCCACCTGCCGCAGTTCAACCAGATCGAGGGCCTGGTCGTCGACGAGGGCATCACCTTTGGCGATCTTAAGGGCACGCTCGACTACTTTGTTAAGTGCATGTTTGGCGAGGACCGCAAGACGCGTTATCGCCCGCATTTCTTCCCCTTCACCGAGCCTTCCTGCGAGGTGGACGTGAGCTGCCACGTGTGCGGCGGCAAGGGCTGCAACTTCTGCAAGCACAGCGGCTGGATCGAGATCCTGGGCTGCGGCATGGTCGACCCCAACGTCCTGATCAACTGCGGCATCGACCCCGAGAAGTACACCGGCTTTGCCTTTGGTATTGGTGCCGAGCGCGTCGCGGCACTGCGCTACGACTTGCCCGACCTCAGAACGCTCATGACTGGCGATATGCGCTTCTTGAATCAGTTCTAGGCTGCGGCTTGCCCAAGCACGGCACCTCGGCGCTCATTCGTCGCTTGCGTACCAAAGTACGCGGCGCTCCTCTTTCGGGCCGATCTGCCGCACTTGGACAACCCTCGCTTTGTAAGGAATGTTCACAAAGTTGAAGTTTCCACCTGCATCTCTTCGCAGGCTTTCAGTATGAAAGGAGAGCTAGATGCGTGTTTCTTACGACTGGCTCAAGACCATGATCGATATTCCGGAGGATCCCAAGACCCTTTCGGACGAATATATCCGTACCGGCACCGAGGTCGAGGCGATCGACACCGTGGGCGAGTCCTTCGACCACGTGGTGACCGCCAAGGTGCTCACCAAGACCCCGCACCCCGATAGCGACCACATGTATGTGTGCTCGGTCGACGTGGGCGACAAGAACCTCGACCCCGACGGCAATCCCGCTCCGCTGCAGATCGTCTGCGGCGCGCAGAACTTTGAGGCCGGCGACCACATCGTCACGGCCATGATCGGCGCCGTGCTTCCCGGCGACGTCAAGATCAAGAAGAGCAAGCTTCGCGGCGTCGTGTCCATGGGCATGAACTGCTCCGCGCGCGAGCTCGGCCTGGGTGGCGACCACTCCGGCATTATGATCCTGCCCGAGGATACGCCCTGCGGCATGCCGTTTGCCGAGTACGTGGGCTCGAGCGACACCGTGCTCGACTGCGAGATCACGCCCAACCGCCCCGACTGCCTGTCCATGATCGGCATGGCTCGCGAGACCGGCGCCATCTTCGACCGCGATTTCCACGTTGAGCTGCCCGCCATCAAGGCCGAGACCGGCCGCGCGACCGACGACGAGCTTTCCGTCGAGATTGCCGACGAGGGCCTGTGCGACCGCTACGTTGCCCGCATCGTGCGCAACGTGAAGGTCGGCCCGTCGCCCGACTGGATGGTCAAGCGCCTTAACGCCCTGGGCGTGCGCCCGCACAACAACATCGTCGACATCACCAACTATGTGATGATGCTCACTGGTCAGCCGCTGCACGCCTTTGACCTCGACACCTTTGCCGAGCGCGATGGCAGGCGCCGCGTGGTCGTTCGCGCCGCCCAGCAGGACGAGAAGTTCACGACGCTCGACGGCGAGGAGCGTACGCTCGACGCCGGCATGGGTCTCATCACCGACGGCGAGCGTCCTGTGGCGCTGGCCGGCGTTATGGGTGGCATGGATTCCGAGATTGAGGACGACACCGTCGACGTGATGGTCGAGAGCGCCTGCTTCAACGCCGGCCGCACCTCGCACACCAGCCGTGACCTGTCGCTGATCTCCGACGCCTCCATCCGCTTTGAGCGCCAGGTCGACGAGACCGGCTGCGTGGATGTTGCCAACGTTACCTGCGCGCTCATCGAGGAGATCGCCGGCGGCGAGGTCGCCCCCGGCTATGTGGACGTGTTCCCCGCGCCCAAGACCATCGACGGCATCAAGCTGCGCCTGGCCCGCGTACGCGCCATCTGCGGTGCTGACATCGAGCCCGACTTTATCGAGCGCTCACTCACCCGCCTGGGCTGCACCGTCGAGCGCGACGGCGAGGACTTTATGGTCACGCCGCCGAGCTTCCGTCCCGACCTGCCGCGCGAGATCGACCTGATCGAGGAGGTCCTGCGCCTGTGGGGCATGGGCCGCGTGACGGCGACCATCCCGGCTGCCAGGAACCATATCGGCGGCCTGACCCGCGAGCAGAAGCTCACCCGCAAGGTTGGCGAGATCCTGCGCGCCTGCGGCCTCAACGAGACCACGACCTTTGGCTTCGCCGCCCCGGGCGACCTGGAGAAGATCGGCATGTCCACCGAAGGTCGCGGCTGCCCCGTGGTGCTCATGAATCCGTTGGTCGCCGAGCAGACCGAGATGCGCCGCTCGTTGCTGCCGGGTCTGCTGCAGTCTGTGGCCTACAACGAGGCCCACGGCACGCCCAACGTGCATCTGTACGAGGTCGGCAGCCTGTTCCACGGTCGCGAGAACGCCAGCCTGCCCAAGGAGACCAAGTCCGTGGCGGGCGTGCTCTCGGGCCAGTGGAGCGAGCAGTCTTGGAACATGAAGTACCGCAAGCTGCGTTTCTTCTTTGGCAAGGGCATCGTCGAGGAGCTGCTCGCCCAGCTGCGCATTGAGAAGGTTCGCTTCCGTCCCGTCGAGGGCGAGAGCTATGCCTTCCTGCAGCCGGGTCGTGCTGCCGAGGTGCTCTCGGGCGGTACCGTGCTGGGCTGGGTTGGCGAGATCCACCCCGAGGCGCGCGAGGCTATGGGCATTGACGAGGTCGTCGTCGCCTTTGAGCTCGACCTGGACAAGCTGATCAAGGGTGCCCGTAACCAGGAGAACTACCGTGAGTTCTCGCAGTACCCGGCCGTTGAGCACGACCTCGCTATCGTGGTCGACAACACTGTGACCTGCGAGGATCTTGAGCGTCGTATTACGAGTGCCGGCGGCAAGCTGCTCGAGGGCGTGCGCCTGTTCGACGTCTACCGCGATCCGGTCCGCATCGGCAAGGGCAAGAAATCCATGGCCTTCGCGCTTACGTATCGCTCCGACGACCACACGCTCACCAGCGAAGAGGTCGAGAAGGCGCACCAGAAGATCGTCACCAAGGTGTGCAAGGGTGTGAACGGCGAGGTCCGCGGCTAGGACTTGCGCTGGGAGCGTAGGGCCTGATGGCGGTTGCTGTGGGCTCTGCGTGACCGCGGTGTTCGGAAAAGGCATCGCTGAGCCTGCATATATGACACACGCATTACATAACGGCGTGCTGCTTTGTCGGCAGCGCGCCGGTTTGCTATGATAGCCCGCGGCGTGT
The DNA here is from genome assembly GCA_900542165.1 of uncultured Collinsella sp. Classification (GTDB taxonomy): domain Bacteria; phylum Actinomycetota; class Coriobacteriia; order Coriobacteriales; family Coriobacteriaceae; genus Collinsella. The sequence goes on from UQMM01000018.1 coordinate 29,222, forward strand.
TACGAATCTGGCAATACGTAACACTGGCAAGGTGATTCAAGCGGTGTTGCAATTCTGTGCGCCGGCAACCGGGAGGCGTATATGCACATTCCAGACAACTACCTGTCCCCGCAGACCGATGCCGTCATGGCGGTGGCGATGGTGCCCGTTTGGGTCCATTGCATCAAAAAGGTGCGCGCCACGCTCGATCGCGAGCACATGGCGTTCCTGGGCATTTGCGCCGCGTTCTCCTTTTTGCTCATGATGTTCAACGTGCCGCTGCCCGGCGGCACCACTGGTCACGCCGTCGGCGGCGCGCTCATCGCGCTGCTGCTGGGCCCCGAGGCCGCGGCTATCGCTGTCTCGGTTGCGCTGGCGCTGCAGGCGCTGCTGTTTGGCGACGGCGGCGTTCTGTCGTTTGGCGCCAACTGCTTTAACATGGCCTTTGTGCTGCCGTTTGTCGCTGCTATTGTGTTCCGTGCGCTCAACAGCCGCCTGCACGACAAGAGCTGGGGCACCTCGGTTTCTGCCGTCGTGAGCGGTTGGGTCGGCCTGTGCCTGGCAGCCCTGTGCGCGGCAATCGAGTTTGGTATTCAGCCGATGCTCTTTACCAACGCTTCGGGCGCGCCGCTGTACTGCCCCTTCCCGCTGTCCGTGGCTATTCCGGCCATGTTGATCCCGCATATGCTGGTTGCCGGCGTGATCGAGGGCGTGGCGACGGCCGCCATCTACGGTTTCATTAAGAAGACGGCGCCGAGCGTTATCGTCGGGCCCGAGGCCGTCGATGGCCAGCTTACTGCCGAGGGCGTTGCTGCCGAGAAGACCTCGCTGGTCCCCACGCTCATCTTGGTTGCCGTGCTTGTCGTGGCTACGCCGCTCGGCTTGCTTGCCACAGGTGACGCATGGGGCGAGTGGGACGCCGAGGGCGCCGCGACCGCCGTTCAGGAGGCTGGTGACGACAGTCTGCAGGCTTCGGTCGGCCTTGATATCCCGACCTTTGCCGACGCTCTGCCTACGGGTGATTACCTGCAGGCCTATTCCGAGGAGCAGGGTCTTGGCTTTGCCGGTCAGGCTGCCATGTATATCCTGTCCGGCGTGATTGGCGTGGCGGTGCTCACCATCGCATTCCGTCTGATCTCGCTGACGGTTAAGGAAAGCGGTGCTCATGGCAATAGCCGAGCTGCCTAGCTGGCTTGCGGCCGAGGAGCGATACGAGCCCGCGGGGGCTCGGCATCGTGTGATGCAAAAGAACGTCTTGCACCTGGCGAGCCTGCTTGAGCGGGTTCGCCTGGGTGGAGGCGCGCACGAGGGCGGGTCGATGGTCGACCGCGCCCTTTCTTGCGTTTCGGCTCCGGTGCGCCTGGTGGGGATGTTCGTCTGCGTCCTGTGCGTGTGTCTGACGCAGAGCCCGCTGTACCTCATGTTGATGGCGGCTATCGCGCTGGTGCTGGTCGCGGTGCGCCCCGCACGCGGGCTGCGTGCGACCATTGTACCGGCGCTCGGCGCCACGGGGCTTGCGGTGGTTCTGGCATTGCCTGCCCTGCTGCTGGGCGCGTCTGCCACGGGCGCCATGCTCAAGATCGCGCTCAAGACCTTCATTAATGTGTCGCTGGTGCTGGGCGTTTCGTGGACGCTTACCTGGAGCCGCATGTCGGCGGCGCTCAAAATGCTGCACCTGCCCGACGAGGTCATCTTTACCTTTGATATGGCACTCAAGCATATCGAGGTGCTGGGACGCACGGCGCACGATCTGTGCGAATCGGTCATGCTGCGCAGCGTTGGCCGTGCGCCTGAGGGATTTTCGCGTACCGATTCGATCGCGGGTATCATGGGCATGACGTTTATCAAGGCGATGGAATGCAGCCGCGCGATGGACGAGGCCATGCTCTGCCGCGGCTTTGCCGGTGCGTATCCGGCTCCTGCGCGGAGCGGCTTTGGCTGGCGCGATGCGGTTTACGCGGTCGTTGTGGTTCTGCTCGTCGTGTTGTGCGCGGTGCTGTAGCGCGGGCGGTCGATCCGTTGATGTGAATAGGGAAGGGCGACGTTTTGGCAAACGATACGAATGGCGCGATGGGCGTGAGCGGTGCTGCCGGCGCCGAGACCACGCCGCTCATCGAGTTTCGCGACGTGGTGTTTTCCTATGCGGGTCATACGGTGGTCGACGGCGTTTCGCTGCAGGTGGATCGTGGTGAACTCGTTGCTCTGCTTGGTCCTAACGGTTGTGGCAAGACGACGATCATGCGCCTTATCAACGGCCTTGAGCTCGCGGATGCCGGCGCATACCTGTTTGACGGACGCGTGGTCGATGCAGCGTATCTGAAGGATTCTGCTGCTGCTCAGAAGTTCCACCAGCGCGTGGGCTTCGTATTCCAAAACGCCGATGCCCAGCTGTTCTGCGCTACGGTGGGCGAGGAAGTTGCTTTTGGTCCCGCGCAGATGGGGCTGCCGGCAGACGAGCTCAAGCGCCGTGTGCGCGATGCCATGGGGCTGTTTCAGGTTGCCGACCTTACCGACGTCTCTCCCTATCAGCTCTCGGGCGGGCAAAAGAAGCGCGTTGCGCTGGCTGCGGTGGTGTCGATGAACCCGGATATCTTGGTCCTCGACGAGCCTACCAATGGACTCGACGAGGATTCATGCGACATCGTGGTCAACTTCTTGCTGGCCTACGTCGCGGCGGGTAAGACGGTCTTGATGAGCACGCATCACCAGGATTTGGTGCGACGTCTGGGTGCCCGTGCAATCTATATCGATCGATATCACCATGTGGTCGAGGCACCTTCGCCGTCGTATGGAACCGAAAGCGGTGCTACGGACTAGTTGCTGCGTAGAGCGTGCGTAGCCGCCCGCGCGGCTTTGCCGTGATGGTATAGTTATCCAGGTTTTTTATGGGGGTGGCTATGCCAAGTTGGAACATTCATATCGCTCAGACGGAGCGTTTGCTGGAGCGCACCGGTGCGCTTGCCAATAGCGTGCGCGACCGCAATGCCTTTTTGTTTGGCTGCGTGGTTCCGGATATCTTCGTGGGCTATATGGTCCCTGGCATCGCCGATCCCATCCCGTACCGCATTACGCACTTTGCCAAGCCTGAGCCCATCCCTAAGCCTCGTGAGCATGAGTTCTGGGATACCTATGTGGCACCGTTGCTTAAAAGTTCGCCCATCGGTGCGCCGGCCGCGGCGACCTCGATTATCGAGGAACGCGAGCGGCTGAACCGCGTGCACTATCCCCAGCGCTACAAGGATGCCGAGCCGGTTGCCGGTCCCGGCGCCTGTGAGTTCTCGCTTGCGTCCGAAGATGTGGCACAGTCGTTGCTCGATTTGACACTGGGTGTCTGGTCGCATCTGGTGGCCGATACCGTATGGAATACGCGCGTGAATCAGTACCTGGAGGTGCACGGCGGCAAGCCGTGCGAGGAGTTCCGCATTAAAAAGCAGGGCGATTTTGACTGGTTTGGCAAGACGCTGGGCATCGTTTCCATCCCGCGTGCGACCGATCGCCTGTATACCGCTGCGACGCGTTTTGGGCAGTATCCCATCCATAAAGAATATGTGCTCAAGACCATCGGCGTCATGCACGAGATTGTACGCGAAAACCCCGGTGAGCCCGACCATCCGCCATACCGCCTGCTAACCGAGGAGTTTTTCGATGCAACGTTTACCGAGGTCATCGAGCTGACCGAGGCGGGATTTGCGACTCGCGTTGCTGCTTCTGGCGTTCCCTCAGTCCCCCTGATTGCTAGCTGCTAGCCGGCCGGCTTAACGGTGAACAGTTCATCCCAATTGACCAACAGCTCCCGTCGCAGGGCGTCTTCGGTGGTACGCTCGGTATCGGAAAGGTTCGCGACTGATCACAAATCGATGAAGCGGCATATGAAGTAGGTCCTAAAAAAGGGCCCGGAAGGCAAAGCCTTCCGGGCCCTTTGCAATGCAAGTGTGCTTGCAAGTGCGATTTAGCGCACCTGAGCGACGTAAGCGACGTTGGTCGAGGAGACCTTGTCCTCGAGCTGGACGCTCATGCGGGGATCGCCGGCGGTAGCGACGGTCAGATCGCCGGCCTCGACGTAGCCGAGCTCCTTAGCGGTCTCGATCGCCTTGACGATCGTGCCGTTGACGGTGCCCTGGGTAATCTCGGCCTGGTGCGGGATAACGCCCCAGTACATGATCATCTGCTGGACGGCCCACTCGTGGCGGGAGAACGCGCAAATCGGCATGTTGGGACGGAAGTGCGAAATCAGGCGAGCGGTACGACCGGTGGTCGTCGGCACGGTGATGCACTTGGCGCCAACGGTGGTAGCCATGTTCACAGCGGACATACCCACAACGTTGTTGACAACGCGGGTGCCGTGAGCATCGGCCGGAACCTCGAGCGGAGCGTGAGCCGGGAGGTACTTCTCGGTCTCGAGAGCAATGCTGGCCTGCATCTTGACGGCCTCGACCGGGTACTTACCGGCAGCGGACTCGCCGGACAGCATGACGGCGTCGGTGCCGTCGTAAATGGCGTTAGCAACGTCGGCAACCTCGGCGCGCGTCGGGCGCGGGTTTTGCTGCATGGAGTCGAGCATCTGCGTAGCGGTGATAACGGGCTTGTAGGCCGCGTTGCACTTGGCGATGATCTCCTTCTGGATGTGCGGAACGAGCTCGGGCTTGATCTCGATGCCCAGGTCGCCACGGGCGACCATGATGCCGTCGGAAGCCTCGAGGATCTCGTCGAAGTTCTCGACGCCCAGGGCGCACTCGATCTTCGGGAAGATCGTCACGTGCTCGCCACCGTTCTCGCGGCAAAGCTCGCGGATGCCGCGGACGGACTCGCCGTCACGGATGAAGGAAGCGGCAATGTAGTCGATGTTCTCGGTCAGGCCAAAGAGGATGTCCTGACGATCGCGCTCGGTGATGGCGGGCAGCGAGATATTGACGTTGGGCATGTTGACGCCCTTGCGCTCGCCGATCAGGCCGTCGTTCTTGACGACGCAGGTCATGTCCTGGCCGTCGACGGACTCGACCTCGAGGGCGACCAGGCCGTCATCGATCAGGATGAGGGAGCCCTTCTCGACCTCGGAGGGCAGAGCCAGGTAGTCGAGGGAGATGTGCTCAGAGGTGCCGTGGAAATCCTCGGACGTGGGCTGAGCGGTGACGACGATCTTATCGCCGGTCTTGACGGCAACCTTCTTGCCGTCGACCAGAAGGCCGGTGCGGACCTCGGGGCCCTTGGTGTCGAGCAGGATGCCGACGGGCAGACCGAGCTCCTTGGAAATACGACGGACGCGCTCGATGCGACCGTGGTGCTCGTCGTAGGATCCGTGCGAGAAGTTAAAACGGGCGACGTTCATGCCCGCCTTGATCATCTCGCGGATGGTCTCGTCGCTATCGCAGGCGGGACCCATGGTGCATACAATCTTGGTGCGCTTGTACATTCAGACCTCCATCTGACATCGTCTTGCGCTGATAGATAAACCATAAGAAATAAAACTGAGATGATTATAACGAAATGGCGACCGAATACCCCAAAAAATCGACCGTATGCCGAATTAGAAGTTCATTTTTTGCGAAAAAACGGTATATGAAAAATCTTTACCAACCGTTCTGACCGCTGCTATCTGGGCGATATTTCAGTTTGACGATGTGCCGAAGAAAAAACGTTTTATCAATATTGAGCATCACACGGTCTGCATCGTTGCACTCGAGCCGTGTTTCCAATTGGAATGTTTTGGCTAGACGCGCTGCTTTGGGGTACCATAGCTCCACTATCAACTGCCGCTCAGCACGGCAGCCTTGATGAGCCCTTGCCCTTCTCCTGGGAATTATGATCGGGCATCAATCTGCTGAGTGGCCCGAATCCCAGGAGGGGACTCTATATGCAAAAGGAATACCTGTCCGCCGCGGCGGAGGTGCTCAGCGACCAGGGCGTCGATGAGAACCTCGGCCTGAGCAACGACGAGGCGTCGTCGCGCCTCGCCAAGACAGGCCCTAACAAGCTCGAGGAAGCCGAGAAAACGCCGCTGTGGAAGCGTTTCTTTGAGCAGATGGCCGACCCCATGGTCATCATGTTGATCGTTGCCGCCGTCATCAGCGCGCTCACGGGTATGGTCAAGGGCGAGCCCGACTTTGCCGACGTCGCCATCATCATGTTCGTCGTTATCGTCAACTCGGTACTGGGCGTGGTCCAGGAAGCCAAGAGCGAAGAGGCCCTCGAGGCCCTGCAGGAGATGAGCGCGGCGCAGTCCAAGGTGCTGCGCGACGGCAAGCTCGTGCACCTGCCGAGCGCCGAGCTCGTGCCCGGTGACGTGATCATGCTCGAGGCGGGCGACTCCGTCCCGGCCGACTGCCGTGTGCTCGAGAGCGCCACGATGAAGATCGAGGAGGCCGCCCTTACCGGCGAGTCCGTGCCCGTCGAGAAGCATGCCAACGTCATTGAGCTCGCCGCCGGCATCGACGACGTGCCGCTCGGCGACCGCAAGAACATGTGCTACATGGGTTCCACCGTGGTATACGGCCGCGGTCGCGCCGTCGTGGTCGGCACCGGTATGAACACCGAGATGGGCAAGATCGCCGGCGCCCTGGCCGAGGCCAAGGAAGAGCTCACACCGCTGCAGGTGAAGCTCGCCGAGCTCAGCCGCATCCTTACCATCATGGTTATCGTCATCTGCGTCGTCATCTTTGGCGTCGACATCATCCGTCACGGCGTGGGCAACGTCCTCACCGACCCGACAGCCTTGCTCGATACCTTTATGGTTGCCGTCTCGCTCGCCGTTGCCGCCATCCCCGAGGGCCTGGTCGCCGTCGTGACCATCGTGCTGTCGCTCGGCGTGACCAAGATGGCCAAGCGTCAGGCGATCATCCGCAAGCTTTCTGCCGTCGAGACACTCGGCTGCACGCAGACCATCTGCTCGGACAAGACCGGCACGCTTACCCAGAACAAGATGACCGTCGTCAAGCACGAGCTCGCTGCGCCTAAGGAGAAGTTCCTGGCCGGTATGGCGCTGTGTTCCGATGCCCAGTGGGACGATGACCTGGGCGAGGCCGTGGGCGAGCCGACTGAGTGCGCGCTCGTCAACGACGCCGGCAAGGCTGGTCTCACTGGCCTGACTGCCGAGCACCCGCGCGTGGGTGAGGCCCCGTTTGACTCGGGCCGCAAGATGATGTCCGTGGTCGTCGAGACCCTGGACGGCGAGTACGAGCAGTACACCAAGGGCGCGCCCGACGTGGTGATCGGCCTGTGCACCCATATCTACGACGGCGATAAGGTCGTCCCCCTAACCGAGGAGCGTCGCGCCGAGCTCGTGGCCGCTAACAAGGCCATGGCCGACGAGGCCCTGCGCGTACTGGCGCTGGCAAGCCACACCTACACCGAGGTCCCGAGTGACTGCAGCCCCGCTGCGCTCGAGCACGACCTGGTCTTCTGCGGCCTGTCCGGCATGATTGACCCGGTCCGCCCCGAGGTCGCCGACGCCATCCGCGAGGCCCACGATGCCGGTATCCGCACCGTCATGATTACGGGCGACCACATCGACACCGCCGTGGCCATCGCCAAGCAGCTGGGTATCGTCACCGATCGCAGCCAGGCCATCACCGGCGCCGACCTCGACCGCATGAGCGACGAGGAACTCGACGCGCACATCGAGGACTACGGCGTGTACGCCCGCGTCCAGCCCGAGCACAAGACACGCATCGTCGAGGCTTGGAAGTCGCGCGACCAGATCGTGGCCATGACGGGCGACGGCGTCAATGACGCCCCGTCCATCAAGCGCGCCGACATCGGCGTTGGCATGGGCATCACCGGTACCGATGTCACCAAGAACGTCGCCGACATGGTGCTTGCCGACGACAATTTCGCCACCATCATCGGTGCCTGCGAAGAGGGCCGTCGCATCTACGACAACATCCGCAAGGTCATCCAGTTCCTGCTTTCGGCCAACCTTGCCGAGGTCTTCTCGGTGTTTATCGCCACGCTCATCGGCTTTACCATCTTTCAGCCGGTGCAGCTGCTGTGGGTGAACCTGGTCACCGACTGCTTCCCCGCGCTCGCGCTGGGCATGGAGGATGCCGAGGGCGACATCATGAAGCGCAAGCCGCGCAACGCCAAGGACGGTGTCTTTGCCGGCAATATGGGTCTGGACTGCGTGGTCCAGGGCCTAATCATCACCGTGCTGGTGCTGGCGAGCTTCTTTGTGGGCGTGTACTTTGACATGGGCTACATCCACATCGCCGATATGATCGCCGGCAATGCCGACGAGGAAGGCGTGATGATGGCGTTCATCACGCTCAACATGGTCGAGATTTTCCACTGCTTCAATATGCGCAGCCGTCGTGCGTCGCTGTTCGCCATGAAGAAGCAGAACAAGTGGCTGTGGGCTTCCGCCGCGCTGGCACTGGTGCTGACGGTGATCGTGACCGTGCAGCCGATGCTTGCCGAGATGTTCTTTGGCCCTGTGACGCTTGAACTCAAGGGCGTTCTTGCCGCGCTGGGCCTGGCCTTCCTGATCATCCCGCTGATGGAGATCTACAAGGCGATCATGCGCGCGGTCGAGAAGGAGTAAGTTAACCTGTCCGGGCCCGCCCCTGCGTGTTTTCTTCTTCGCTGGTCCTCGCGCTTCGCGCTGCGGGATCGCTCAGAAGAAAACACTCCCGGGGTGGGCCCTACGGTATCCTTGCTGGCTTTACTCCCGCGCGGACGATAAAGGGCTGAGGGAAAGTTTGTGAGCTGGTCGGGCTTTGCCCGGCCAGCTCTTTTTGATTTAAAATACCTGCTCAGTTGTGATTTATGGTGCTGGGAGGCGCTTGTGGGCAAGGCTAAGGCTAAGGCGAAGAAAAAGACGACGGGGGCGCGGGCTAAGCGTGACCGTCGTCGGAAACTCGCGACCGAAGCGCCCGTGTCTGCCGAGGAGCTGCTGGCAAGCGTGCCGGGACTTGATGCGCTGCAGGATGTTCCGGCGTTTGATGACCTGCCGGTCGATGAAGCCCAGCAGACTGCCTTTGATGATTTCTGCGCACATGCTGAGGAGCCCGAACAGATGCAGCTGGGTGCCGTTATTCGCCTGGATCGCGGGTTTCCGCTGGTGGCCACTGCCGACGACACCTTTCGCGCCGAGCATGCCGTGGGGTTTGCCAAGTCGCGCGGCGAGGACGAGGTCCTGCTGCCTGCCGTGGGCGACCGTGTGGCGGTGCGCCGCGCTCCCGGGCACGATATGGGCGTGATTGAGTGCGTGCTGCCGCGCCGTACGAGCTTTGAGCGTTGGCGCGGCCGTGCCCGCGGAGAGCGCCAGGTGCTCTGCTCCAACGTGGATAGCGTGCTAATCGTGCAGGCGCTCGGTGCCGGTGAGGTGCTGCTCGACCGCGTGGCGCGCTCGCTGGTGTTGGCGCTCGACTGCGATGTCGATCCGGCGGTGGTGCTCACCAAAGCTGACCGCTGCGATGCCGAGGAGCTCGAGCGCGATTTGGACCGCGTGCGCCGCCTGGTGGGTCCGGACGTGCGCGTGATCGTGACGTCTTCTGCCGAGGGCCGCGGCCTGGACGAGGTCCGTGCCTGCGTGCCCGCCGGGAGCTGCGCCATGATTCTGGGCGAGTCGGGTGCCGGTAAGTCGACGCTGCTCAATGCACTGCTGGGCCACGATACGTTGGCGACCGGCGGTGTGCGCGAACGCGACGACCAGGGCCGTCACACTACCGTCGCGCGCGTGATGGTGGCGCTGCCGGGCGACGCCGGCGTGATCGCCGATGCCCCGGGCCTGCGCAGCCTGCCGCTCGTGGGTCACGAGCGGGGTCTGGCGCGCGCCTTCCCCGAGATTGTCGAGGCATCGCGCGCGTGCCGGTTTGGCGATTGCACACATACCCATGAGCCGGGTTGCGCCGTTCGCGAGGCCGAGGACGCCGGGCAGATTGACAGCCTGCGTCTGGAAACGTTCCAAAACCTGGCGTCATCCATGCGCGTGAGCGCTCAAATGCTCGATCCAGATGTCCATCTGTAATTGATTTTTCCTATGACAGCCGTCTCCCAACTGTTCGGGAGACGGCTTTTTTGCTGCGGAAAAGCCTCGAAACATGCAGCTTGCTGACGTGCTGACCAAAACCTTGCCATGAGCTTGACGGGCTGGTCAGCTTTTGGTCAGCGATTGGTTTGACATCGAAAACCAAGATCGCGATTGCGCCGCTTTGCACTCTGACCGCCCAGACAATGGTGGTACGGGCATTCGCCCGGCACTGCCATGAGAGGAGCGGCCGTGAACAAGAGCAAGCGCATCGCCATCAGTCTGGTCGCGGGCGTGCTCGCTGCTCTGCTCTGCATGGTTTACGGCTCGTCGATCCGCTCGCAAGCCGAACGGGTCCAGGCTGAGACCTTGGCCAAGTACGGTGGCGATCGCGTCGAGGTATGCGTCGCGGCGCGCGATATCGATGTGGGCGAGACCCTCGATGAGACCAATGTCATAACCCAGGAATGGCTGACAAGTCTGCTGCCGCGTGACGCGGCGACCGAGCTGCGCCAGGTGCGCGGCGACGTGACGACTTCGCGTATTCCCAAAAACGCCGTGATCTGCAATGTCTACACCAAGGCCGAGAGCCACAAGCTCGAGGTGCCTAAGGGCAAGGTCGCCGTTTCGGTGGCGGTCGATGCCGAGCACTCGGTCGGCGGCGCCACGGGCGTGGGCAGCTACGTGGATGTGTATGTGCAAAAAGACGGCGTAACCGATCGGCTGTGCGGCGCGTACGTGATCGATACCAGTGAGGATTCCGGTGCCACGCGCGAGGGCAAGATCGAATGGGTGACGCTGGCGGCTGACCCCGAAGACGTCAAGGAACTGCTGGGAGCCTCGGGCAAGGGAACGGTCAGCTTGACGATTCCTGCCACGGCGCGCGGCAAAAAGAGCGGAGGCGACGAGTGATGAAGGCGATCTGGCTTGCGTGCTGCGCGTGCGGCGATTACGGGCTGCTGCAGCGGGAAGTCGAGGGCCGTGATGCGGGTGCACAGGTGCTTCGCGTGGGTGACCTGGACGGGCTGATTTCCATGGCGCGGGCGTTTCCGTCGCGCCGCGGGGCTGCCATCATCGCGGCGTCTCTGTTTGATACCGAAGATGTGCGCAAGACTGTTGCGCGCCTGACGGCCGAAGGCCGCGTGAGCCGCGTGGTCGTGTTGATAGAAGCACTCGATCCGTCGGATATCGAGGGGTTGTTTCGCGCAGGGGCGACCGAGGTCATCGCTGCGCACAGTATATGCGGCAACGGGCGCGCGGGCGAGGGAGCGGTTGATTCCGATCGGCACATGACGATTGAGCCCGATGCTTTTGTTGATAGGGAACCCGGGGCGCCTCGCGCTACAAGAGGCCCGCGTGTTGATGATTATGGAAAAGCGGAAGCCGAGCATGGTCGGCGCCCCCGGAACCCCCTTGTATACGATGACGCTGGAGGGCCGGCGCAGCATGCTGGCGACTCCCCGGCTGTAGATATGGGATACGTGCACGGCGTGAATCTGGCGGATGAACTCGACGAAGTTGAGGGCTTTGCCGGGTGCGGCGAGTTGTCGCTGATGCAGCATGAGCAGATTGCGCAGAACGAACCTGCCTCGCAGACCGAACAAGCTGCCATGCCGGCTTGGACGCAGCGTGTGGTTGCGGCGGGGGAGACGGGGACGCTGCCACCGACGCCCGCTCCGCCTCCTCCGATGCCGCCGGCAGACGCTGCCGCTCCGCAGCATCGAGCTCCGGTCATCTGTGCCATTTCGGGTTCGGGCGGTTGCGGCAAGTCGACGATCGTTGCCACCATGGCACACACATCGTCGCTGTTGGGCTTGCGTGCCGCCGTGCTCGACCTGGACCTGATGTTTGGAAACCTTTACGACTTGTTAGGCGTCGATGCTCCGCGCGATATGGCGGCACTTATCGAGCCGTCGGCGGCGGGCGCGCTTGCCGAGCCGGATATCGTGGCCACATCGATGCGCGTGGCGCCGGGCGTTACGCTCTGGGGCCCCGTCGCGGCGCCCGAGCAAGCCGAGCTCATGGCACGTCCGGTGGAGCTACTGCTTGATGTTCTGCGTCGCGAATCCGACGTGGTCTTTATCGATACCTCGGTCTTTTGGGGCGACGCCGTGGCGGCTGCGGTGGCGGCGAGCGACCGTTGCCTGGTCGTTGGCGATGCGGCGGTATCGTCCGCGACATCGGCATCGCGCGTCATTGAACTGGCAAGTCGAGTAGGTGTGCCGCGCACGCGCATGAGCGCCGTGTTCAACCGGTTCGGTGCGCGCGGGGCAGACGAAGACGTCGCCATGCGCTTTGAGATTGCCTGTGCGTTGAGCTCCAAGATTCGTATCGCCGATGGCGGGCAGGATCTCGCCGCGCTCATGGCGTTTGGGCGCGCTGACGAGGCAGTGGGGCAGACCAGCGCTTTTGCGACCAGCGTGCGCGAGGCCACGCGCGAGATGCTCGTGGAACTGGGGTGCGCCGTCGGCCCTTGGAGCGATATGGTCGCCGACCGTGCAGCGCGCACCGAACGCCCGCGTATCCGCCTTCCCTGGTCGCGCGAGGGTGATCAGCGATGAGCCTGCAAACGAGGATTAAGGCTGCCGGCGCTGCAGCGGCGGCAGCGCCTGTAGATGCGGGGCGTCGCCGCGCGGTGAAACGACGCACCAAGCGCGCCGTGATGGACCGCATGGGTTACGACGAAGTGGCGCGTATCAGCGCCTATATCGACCCGGCACTTGCCCGCTCGGAATTGCGTCCCGCGGTGGAGGCGGCGCTCAATATTGAGGAGCCGACCGATCTCGCGACGCCCGAGCGCGAGACCATCATCGACGAGATTTTGGATGACGTGGTGGGCTTGGGGCCGTTGCAGCCGCTCATCGAGGACGACACCGTTACCGAAATCATGATCAACGGCTGCCGCTCGGCTTTCTTTGAACGCGGCGGCGTCTTGTATCCCATCGAGCATGCGTTTGAGGATGATGAGCAGATCCGGGTGCTTATCGACCGCATCATCTCGCCACTTGGCCGCCGTATCGACGAGCGCAGCCCCATCGTCAACGCCCGCCTCAAAACGGGCTATCGCGTCAACGCGGTGATTCCGCCTGTGGCGATTGACGGACCGATTCTCACCATCCGAAAGTTCTCGGACCGTATCTGCTCGCTGGACGAGCTTGTGGGGCTGGGGTCGCTGCCGCTTTGGTATGCGCAGCTGCTGTCGTGCGCGGTGTCGCTGCGACAGGACCTGGCGGTTGCGGGAGGCACGGGATCTGGTAAGACCACTCTGCTCAACGCGTTGTCATGCGAGATCTCCACCGGCGAGCGCATCGTGACGATCGAGGACTCTGCCGAGCTCAAGTTTGCGCATCATCCGCACGTGGTGCGCCTAGAGGCGCGCGAGGCTTCAATTGAGGGCGAGGGCGCGGTGACGATCCGCGACCTGGTGACCAATGCCCTGCGCATGCGCCCCGACCGCATCGTGGTGGGCGAGGTGCGCGGTGCCGAGTGCTGCGACATGTTGCAGGCCATGAACACGGGCCACGACGGGTCGCTCACCACGCTTCATGCGGGTTCCGAGCAGGAGACCGTGGTGCGTCTGACGTTGCTTGCACGTTATGGCATCGATCTGCCGAGCGAGCTCATCGAGGAGCAGATTGCCATGGCGCTCGACGGCATCGTGATGTCCGAGCGCCACGCCGATGGCAGGCGTTTCGTCTCCTCGTATTCGGGGGTGCGTCGCGCTGCGTCGGGCGGCGTAGAGCTCGAGCGCTATGTGACTTTCGATGCCGCCGAGCGCACCTGGAAGCTTGACCGCGAGCCGCCGTTTATCGCAGAAGGCCTGCGGTCGGGGACGCTCACACAAGAGGAGGTGGACGAATGGAGGTCGCTGTGCCCCTCGTCGTAGGGGGTTTGGCAGGGTTTTCTGTTGCGACGGCGTGCGGGGCGGAACCTCGTGTGCCGCAGGTACCGCCGGCGGAGCTGGCGCGTCAGGCGCTCGAGACGGTGGCAGAGAAGCTGCCGCGTGAGCTGGTGGAAAACGATCTGCTGAAAAAGATCGCCCGTTCGTGGGCATCGCTGGCTCCGGCGCGTCGCCTTGGCCTCGCGATCGAGGATGCTTCGGGGCGTTTGGCGTTTCTGCTGCTATCGAGCGGTGTCTGCTGCGTTTTGCTAACGATGGTGTCGTTATCGCCCCTCGGATTTGCCTTGGGACTTGTTGCTCCGTTTGCCGTTGGCGCCGCTCGGGATGGCTTTGAGAGCCGGCGCGAGCAACACGATGCAGAAGAGGCTATGCCCGAGGCGTTTACCGCACTTTCCATGTCGATTGCCTCGGGACATTCGCTGGCCCAGGGCATGCGCTTTGTGGGCGCTTATGCGCAAGAGCCGGTACATACCGAGTTTTTGCGGGTAGCGGCGGCGATTGATTGCGGCATCTCGGCGACCGACGCGCTCGATGACTTGCTCGTGCGCATCGACGCCCCCGGACTTTCGCTTGTGACCTTGGCGCTTAAGGTGTCTCAGCGCACCGGTGCTCCGCTTGCCGACTTACTGTCCGAGGCGTCGAGCATGGTGGGGGAGCGCATTGAGCTCAAGCGCCGCCTGGATGTTAAGACGTCGCAGGCTCGCATGTCGGCGCATATGGTCGCGGCGATGCCGGCAGGCATGTGCGCGGTGTTGGCGCTGCTTTCGGCAGATTTTCGTCGCGGTCTTGCGACGCCTGCCGGCGCGGGCGCTGTGGTGCTGGGTCTTGCCCTCAACGCCGTTGCCCTGGTGGTTATCCGGCGCATTATGAGGGTGGAGCTATGAGCGCCCCGGTTGCAGTTGCGGCTTGCCTGTGCGCCCTGAGTGTATTTGTCGCGACGGGTTTGGATCGGGCGGATGCGCGCAAGATCGCAGGGGCCTGCAAGCGCGAGGCGGTGC
>UQMM01000019.1 GCA_900542165.1 uncultured Collinsella sp.
GCACGGTTCTGAAGAGGCGGCAACAACCTGTCCGCCGGGGCACATGCAAAACGAGAACACGCTGCGGCCGTTGGGAAGATGGGCAACAAGTTTGTAGGGGGCCGCCCCGAGCGCTGGATGTCCCGCCGAGGCTCCATATTGGGCTCGGTCGATGTCGCGTTGCGGATGCTCGATGCGAACGCCCATGGCAAAGGTCTTTTGTGCGAGGGCCACGTTGTGGTCCTTAAGGAGCTCAAAAATATCGCGAGCAGAATGCCCGCAGGCGAGGATAAGGTGCTTTGTCTCGATTGGCTCGTAAGCGGCGTCTTGGGACGATTGGACATCAATACCGGTGATGGCGCCAGACGCGTCGATGCGAATGTCGACGAGCTTCGTTCGATAACGGACGACACCTCCGAGCTGCTCGATGCGCTGGGATATAGCGGTGACAACCTTGGGAAGGATGTCGGAGCCAATGTGCGGCTTGGCATCCCACAGAATATCGCGGGGCGCACCCGCCTCGACGAAGGTTTCGAGGATAAGGCGATGGGCGGGATTTTTTGTTCCCGTATTGAGTTTGCCGTCCGAGAAGGTCCCCGCGCCGCCCAGGCCAAACTGGATATTGCTCTCGGGGTCGAGGATGCGCTCCTTTAGAAAGAGGTCGATCGCCTGCGAGCGGCGAAATGCCGGGTCGCCGCGCT
This sequence comes from uncultured Collinsella sp., assembly GCA_900542165.1. Taxonomy (GTDB): domain Bacteria; phylum Actinomycetota; class Coriobacteriia; order Coriobacteriales; family Coriobacteriaceae; genus Collinsella. The sequence continues at coordinate 681 of UQMM01000019.1, forward strand.
CGATAAGCAAGGGCTTCAGACCCGCTTCGGCAAGGGTGAGCGCAGCGAAAAGGCCGGCACATCCGGCGCCGACAACGACAGGGCGTTCTTGAGGTGCGTCGGAGACGGGGGAGGGGAATGAGGGCTCATCGTCTTCTATCGCGCGTACGCGCGAGCGGTCACGCTCGGCAACGCTGTCGACCGCTTCTAGCTCGAGGTGGGGACTAGTCAGCTCAACACGAAAGCTCAGGATAAAATGGACGTCTCGTTTTTTGCGAGCGTCGATTGACTTGCGGTGGAGCTCGATGGACTTGATCTCGGAGTCCTTGCAACGTAGGACGCGCTTGGCGACTCGCTTGCCAACAATGAGGCAGGCATTTTCATCGCCGGCTTCATCGAGCGACGCGTTGACTTGGGCGATTTCGATCATCGAGGTCTCCTTAGAGGCAAGAAAGAGGCCGTCCGGTATCCCAGACGGCCCGAATGCGTTTTTGATTATAGACTGAGCGGCTACAGGCTGCTTGCAGCGCGAATGCCCGAGAGCCAGGCCCATGCAAGGTTAAAGCCTCCGCAATCGGCGTCGATGTCGAGCGCTTCGCCGCAGACGTAAAGCGGGGCGTCGACAGCGCTGCGCGCGCGTAGACTGGGTGTTGAGATGCTCTTGACAGATACGCCACCACGCGTGACCTGCGCCGAGCGCTCCTCGGCTGTTCCTTCGACGAGCAACTTAAAGTGCTTGAGGATCGAGACCAGGTGGATGACATCGTTGGAGCCTGGATGGCACTGCTCGAACGCCGTGCAGACGACGCGGGAGAGTTGCGGGGCGAGCATGCCGTCGAGCCAACGGGGATCGCGGGGCGAAAAGCCGCCGAGCAGCTCAACGCGCCGGTTGAGCATATCGAGCAGTTCGTCTTTGGAGAGGTCGGGAAAAACGTCGAGCAGGATCGTATCGCCGCGCCGGATACGACGGGAGAGGTTGAAGACAGCGACGCCCGAGATGCCGAAGGCTCGAAACAGTACTTCACCGTCTTCGTGCCAGAGCTCACTATGGTTACGGGTGAGCGTCAAGCGGGCGCGGACGCGCAGACCATCCAACGTCTTGAGTGCCGCCCGATCGCCAACGACCGTTGCCGATACGGGGCAGAGGATGGGGCGCAGCGAAGTGAGGGGGAGGCTAAACGTATCGGCGATACCGGTGGGGTTGCCGCCCGTGGCGATAATTACGGCATGTGCCTGCAGGGCCTCGTTCTTGCGAGGGACATCGGCGAGTGCCTTCCGAAGCGAGCGGAGCTCCGATTTTCGGTCGTCGTGCTTTTTTGCCTTGAGTGCCCGCGCTGGACGGTCTATTTGGAGTGTCCAGCCTTCGGAAGATTTGTGCGCCGAGGCAACCTTGGCTCCGCAGATTAAGGTGATACCTAGGCGGTCGCAAACGTTGAGAAGCGCGTCGCGCACCGATTCTGCGCGAAGGGAGCGCGGGTACAGCCGGCCTTCCTCGGAGGTTGTCATGATGCCCAGCGAGGAGAAGAAACCCATAAGCTCTTGTTCGGGTTGGGGGCCCATGACGGATTCGACGAATGCGGGGTGGTTATACCGCTGAGAATCAATCGATTCGTTGGAGAGGTTGCAGCGGCCGTTACCGGTCGCAAGGAGCTTAAGGCCGCAGGCGACATCGCGCTCAACGATGCAGACGCTTTTGCCAGCACGTGCGGCCGTAATGGCGGCGGCGAGGCCTGAAGCCCCGCCGCCGATTACCAGGACGTCATAGAAGGCGCTCGTGTTCACTTAGGCCTCGTCGGTCTCGTGCGGGGTAATAGCCTCGACGGCAGAGACTGCCTTGGGCAACATGCCATCGGGCAGCGCGGTCTCGACCTCGCCCTTATCGCAGGCCTCGGCGAGTGACGGATTGATGGGAAGCGTGCCCAAGATGTCGAGGTTATAGCGCTCTGCGACCTCGGGGAGCTTGCTCTTGCCAAAGACCTCGATCTTCTTGCCGCAGTCGGGGCACTCAATATAGCTCATGTTTTCGACGATGCCCAGAATGGGGACGTTCATCTTCTCGGCCATGTTGACCGCCTTGGCGACGATCATCGAGACCAGATCCTGCGGGCTCGTGACGATGACGATGCCGTCGACGGGCAGTGACTGGAAGACGGTGAGAGCGACGTCGCCTGTTCCCGGAGGCATGTCGACCAGCAGGTAGTCGATGGGGCCCCACGAGGTCTCGCTCCAGAACTGCCTAATGGCGCCTGCGATGACCGGACCGCGCCAAAGGACGGGGTCGGTCTCATTTTGGAGCAGCAGGTTGGAGCTCATGACCTTGACGCCGTGCTCGGAGATTTCGGGCAGCATAAGGTTGCCAAGGGCATGGACGTGGCGTCCGCTCATACCGAACATCTTGGGGATAGAGGGACCGGTGATGTCGGCATCGAGGACGCCGACCTTGTGGCCGTGACGGGCAAGCTCGGTGGCGATGGCACCGGTGACAAACGACTTGCCGACACCGCCCTTGCCGGAAAGCACGGCGATGACGCGCTTGACCTCGGACAGCGTGTTCTCCTCAAATTGCGACGGCGACGTTTGTCCGCCGGCGGCCTGTGCATGCTCGCAACCCATGTATGACTCCTTTGTATATGTTGGGGCCGGGGCCCCGCGATGTGACACGAGCGTCATTGTACCCTCGTTTGCGAGCGGGAGTCATTTGCGATGCATTTGGGCCGAGCGTGCTTGCAATACGATGGGTCCAAGCGAATGGGCGGGCTTACTGAACTTTGCTGGCGAACTCGAGGTATTGCATGCGCTGCAGCTTGTCGATCGTCGAGGCGTATGGGCTGTCTTCAGATTCCAAGTCGTAGCGCAGCCCGTCGGCACCAAGGTAGCCGGCGACATTGATGGTGGGCACATCTGACCTTGTTGCAAGCAGAGCCTTTTGATAGTCGGTGAGCGGGGCGCCGATCTTATTAAGGGTAATGGCTGCAATCTCGTTTGCCCCGACGGTGTCGTAGACGTTGAGCTCGGTATTGCCGGCGATTTCATAGTTAGCCCAGACGAAATATGTCGACTGATAGATACGGAAAGCGTGGCTTGCCGTATCTTCCTGAGGGTACAGCTCGTCGTTGAGAGTCGTTGCGGCGCTCGGCTGATGGTCGCCAAAAAAGACAAGGACAACCGGTCTGCCGATATTGCGGAGCTCGTTGATAAAGTACTCGAGGTCCCGGTCGGATGCGTTGATGCAGGTAAGATAGGTGTTGAGCGCGCTATTGGCACCCTCGCTGGCTCCCTCGACCCAATAGTTTGTCAGCTCCTCGGCGGGAACGGTGCCATAGTCGTAGCCGCCGTGATTTTGCATCGTGACGTCAAAGATGAACTGTGGGGCTTCGTCGGTTCTAAGCAGGTCGAGTATCTTGTCGTAGGTGGCGTAGTCGCATACGCCGGCATGGTAACAGGGCGCACCTTCGAAATCGCCGATTGAAAGAAAGTCTCCAAAGCCCAGCTGCTGATAGATTTTATCTCGATGGTAGTTGACGGGGTTTTGCGGGTGCATAGCGGTAGCGGTATACCCAAGCTCCTTAAGGTCCTTTGCCAGACTGTTGACGCCATTCATCTGATATAGCTGATAGGGGATTTTGCCTAATCCGACAAAGGCCGTTGTCGCTCCGGTCAAAAATTCGAATTCGGAGTTCGCCGTTCCGCCACCGGCGACCGAAGCGAGCATGGTGCCGCGAACAAGTGTGTCGGGAAGCGAGTTGTAGAATGCGGGGCCGGTGTACCCGGCCGCCTGGAGCTGCTCAAAGCACGAAAGGTCGCTAAAACTCTCGTTCATGACGGCAACAATCGTCGGCTTGATTTCATTGAACTGGGCAACGGCCGCCGCGCGCTGCTCGCTCGAGCCATACGTGCTGTCGTAGGTGGCGGCGAGCTCCTGCTCGATGCTCTGCGCCTCATCGGGCGTATAGTCTTCGGGCTTCTCAATGGGCAACTCGTTGACCATTTCGGTGAACGAAGTGATAAAACCCTGAGACGCATACGTGGTGATGGGCTGCCAACGGTCAAATCCAAAATTCAGCGCCTGCTCCAAGTCGATGCTGGAAAAGCCCGAGAGCCCCACAACGGTCACTAGCAGAAAAGCGCAGAGGTTAGCGGCGATTGCGGGGAACACATGGGTGGGCGTACGGAGCTTTCTCGGTCGGATAAGCGAAAGAAGCCCCAGGGAAATCTCCAGCAGGGCTAGAGAGGTTACGATTCCGGCGGTAAAGGTAAACTCGTATCCCTCGCTCACTTCCATTGCGGTGCCAAGGGCCAAGATATCGCTTGGCAGGATGGCCTCACCTTTAAACGTTATGACGAAGTGCTCGGCAATGCCAAGGATGCAACAGGCGACGGGCACGAGGGCCATGACGCCTCCATGACGCTGTCCCAGCAAATAAAGGGAGAGCAGAACCGTCGCGAGCAGCCCGACGGAAAACCCGAATGAGTTGGCGGGAATGCGATAGAACGTTTCGTTACAGGCAATTTCGAGTGAAACGAACGAGAGCGCTGAAACAGCGGCGATGACAAGGATGTCACGGCAAATACAGGCAACCGTTCCCGTCGCAAGATCGGTTTGGTCGATAAGTCCCGAAACCAAGGGTTCGACAAGAAGTATGACGGCGGCAGCACCGAGCGCCGAATAAGAAAGGAGCCATAGGGAACTGTCCTCATTTACGAGCAATTGATTCGTAATCCATGCAGCTACCACGCCGAGCGGGATGAGGAGCGTCGCGCACCAAAAGACGCGGGCAATGGGCGGCTTTTCATTGTGTTTGATTGAAAAATACACGCGCACGACGACGGTGGCCACGATAAGGACGGCGATGAATATGGGCAGATTGGCCATGTCGCTCGAAGTGATTTCAAGGGGGATATCTTCGGTCATGGACGTTCCTCTGTTACAGCAAATTAAGTTCAGTATTAGATTACTGTAACCTCTCCACGGTATTTCGAGAAACAAAGCACCCGATACGCAAAGCTAAAGGTCTGCGAATCTTGTATTACGAACATCTGTGCGCGTCGAGTGCGCTAAACTCAACGGCAGTATGATTCGATGCAATAGGAGGCAAGGAGCTTCCATGTCTGATTCTTCTATCGTTATTCGCGGCGCTCGTGAGCACAACCTCCGCGATATCGATGTTTCCATTCCGCGTGACCAACTCGTGGTCATTACCGGTCTTTCTGGCTCGGGCAAGAGTTCGCTGGCATTTGACACTATCTATGCCGAGGGCCAGCGTCGATACGTCGAGAGCCTTTCGAGCTATGCGCGCCAGTTCTTGGGCCAGATGGACAAACCCGACTTGGATTCAATCGACGGCCTTTCGCCGGCGGTGTCGATTGACCAAAAGACGACGTCTAAAAACCCTCGCTCGACGGTTGGCACCGTAACCGAGATTTATGACTATCTGCGCCTGCTGTTCGCCCGTGTGGGCACCCCGCACTGCCCCGAATGCGGCCGCGTCATTGAGCGTCAGACGACCGACCAGGTTGCCGACAAGGTCTTGGCGGCGGGGGAGGGCCGCCGCGCGTTTGTGCTGGCACCGGTGGTGCGCGGGCGAAAAGGCGAGTACACCAAACTGTTTGAGGACCTTCGCGCCGAGGGCTTTAGCCGCGTGCGTGTCGACGGTGAAGTGCGCTCGCTCGACGATCCGATCGATCTGGATAAGAAATTCAAGCACGATATCGAGGTCGTGGTCGACCGCATCGTGATTCGCGAGAACTCGCTGGGCCGTATCGCCGAGTCCGTTGAACAGGCGACTGCGCTGGCGCACGGCAATGTGAACGTATACTTGCTGCCCGACCGCGACGCTCCCGAGGGGACCGAAGGCGAGTTGCTGGAGTATTCGCTGGCGTTAGCGTGCCCGGAGCATGGACACTCCATCGATGACCTGCAGCCGCGTGATTTTTCGTTCAACGCTCCCTATGGCGCATGTCCTGAGTGCGACGGCCTGGGCTTTAAGAAAACCGTTGATGCCGAGGCGCTGATCGAGGACCCCTCGAAGTCCATTGCCGACGGAGTCTTTGGTAGCCTGTTTGGCAATTCGAACTACTATCCGCAGATTTTTGCTGCGGTCTGCAAACACTTTAAGGTGAGCACCGATACGCCGTGGGAGGACTTGCCCCCTCGCGTGCGTCGTGCATTCTTGGATGGCCTGGGCGATACGAAGATCTCGGTCGACTACCAAAAGCTCGACGGACGTCGCAGCCAGTGGGATACCAAGTTTTCGGGCGTTCGCAACATCCTGTACGAACGCTATACCGAGACGACGAACGAGAACACCAAGGCGCGCCTGGAGAAGTACATTCGCGAGGAGCCGTGCTCGAGCTGCCACGGCGCTCGTTTGCGCCCTGAGATGCTCGCCGTCACCGTGGGCGGCAAGTCCATTTACGAGGTTTGTTGCCTGTCGTGCCGTGAATCGCTCGAGTTTTTTGAGGGCCTGGAACTCACCGAGCGCCAACAGTTTATCGGCGGCCGTATCGTCAAGGAAATCCTGGAGCGCTTGCGTTTTCTGGTCGATGTTGGACTCGACTATCTGACGCTCGATCGTGCCTCGGCGACGCTTTCTGGTGGCGAGGCGCAGCGTATTCGCCTGGCAACGCAGATCGGCGCGGGTCTCATGGGCGTGCTCTATATTCTGGACGAGCCCTCGATCGGTCTTCATCAGCGTGACAACGAGCGCCTGATCAAGACGCTCGAGCGCCTGCGCGATATCGGCAATACCGTTATCGTTGTCGAACACGACGAGGATACAATCCGTGCCGCCGATTACGTGATCGACATGGGGCCCGGCGCCGGCGTCAACGGCGGACACGTAGTCGCGGCGGGAACGCCTGCCGATATCATGGCGTGTCCTGAGTCGATGACGGGCGCTTATCTGACCGGCAAACGAATGATCCGGGTGCCTGATGAACGGCGCAAGCCCGGTCGCGGCTGCCTTAAAATTACGGGCGCTCGAGCCAACAACCTCAAAAACGTTACTGCCAAGATCGAGTTTGGTACGCTTACGGTTGTTACCGGCGTGTCGGGATCGGGCAAGAGTTCCCTGGTTACCGATACCATTGCGCCTGCCCTTACGAATGCCATTCACCGTTCGACGCGCCCTGTGGGTCCATATAAGAAAATCGAGGGCATCGAGTGTATCGATAAGGTTATCGATATCGACCAGTCGCCGATTGGCCGCACGCCGCGTTCCAACCCTGCTACCTATATCGGCCTGTGGGATGATCTTCGCGCGCTGTTTGCGAGTACGCCGGAGTCGAAGGCGCGCGGCTACTCGCCGGGTCGTTTCTCCTTTAATGTGAGTGGCGGGCGCTGTGAGGCGTGCAAGGGCGACGGACAGATCAAGATCGAGATGCACTTCCTTCCCGATATCTACGTTCCCTGCGAAGTTTGCGGCGGTAAACGCTACAACCGCGAGACACTCGAGGTCACTTACCGTGGCAAGACCATCTCGGACGTACTTGACATGAGCGTGGCCGAGGCACTGGCTTTCTTTGGGAATATCCCGCAGATTAAGCGCAAGCTTCAGACGCTGTACGATGTAGGCTTGGGCTACGTGAGCCTGGGCCAGCCCGCCACGACGCTTTCGGGCGGCGAGGCGCAGCGTGTGAAACTCGCCAAGGAGCTTCATCGACGCCAGACGGGCAAGACGTTCTATATTTTGGACGAGCCGACGACCGGCCTTCATTTTGAGGACGTCCGCCAGCTGCTCGATGTGCTGCAGCGCTTGGTCGATGCGGGCAACACGGTGCTGGTGATTGAACACAACCTTGATGTCATCAAGGTTGCCGACCGCCTGATCGATATGGGTCCCGAGGGCGGTAACGGCGGCGGAACCGTCGTGGTTTCGGGCACACCGGAGCAGGTTGCGGACTGTCCGCAGAGTTATACGGGCAAGTTTTTGGCGCCGTTGCTCAGGCGCGACCGGGAGCGTCAGGCTCAACTTGATGCTCAATAAATAGGCGATTCAGTTTATGGGCGCCATCGACTCCTTGTGATTCGATGGCGCTTGCTGTGTCGAAGTGACGTATGCAGCCGAATTGGACATATACTTAATCTTTACGTCCGAATACGAGGGAAAGGATATGTCATGGCAAAGGCTGTAAAGACGCCAAAAACCAATGCGATGCGCGAGCTGGAAAGCGCCGGCATTTCCTATGTTCTACATACGTACGAAGACGATGGTGATGAGTCGGTGGGCCTGGGGGTCGCGATTTCGGAGCAGCTTGGCGAGGAGCCCGGTCAAGGATTTAAGACTTTGGTCTGTGTGACACCGTCCAACGACTATGTCGTGTGCTGCATCCCTGTTGCCGACGAGCTCGATCTAAAGTCCGCCGCGCGTGCCGCGGGGGAGAAGTCCTTGGCCATGATGCATGTGAAGGATTTGCTTGCGGCGACTGGCTACGTTCGCGGCGGCTGCAGCCCGGTCGGTATGAAAAAACGCTACCGGACGCTCATTGATGAGACGTGTGTCCTTTGGGATACCATTTTTATTTCGGGAGGCAAGCGTGGTTATCAGCTCGAGCTTGCACCCGATGATTTAATTGCATTTTGCGGGGCGACGGTTGCCGCGATTACGAGAGAGGACTGAGCGATGCCGCAGGAAGAATTGAAGCGCGGAGCTCATTTTGCAAAAGAATCTGCGCCTCAGACACCCTCATCCGAAGTTTCTTCGTCGCGAGATGACACTGACGACATGGGCTCGTCGGACTACTCCACGGTTGGTCGTTCCGCCGGGCTTATGACCATTCTGACCATCGTGTCTCGCGTTACCGGTTTTATCCGCACGTGGGCAATGGCGGCCGCTATCGGCATGTCGCTACTCTCGTCCTCCTATCAGGTCGCCAACAACCTGCCCAATATGCTCTACGAACTCGTGATGGGCGGCATGCTCGTGACGGCGTTTTTGCCCGTGTACATGGGCGTGAGGCGTGAGCAGGGTCGCGAGGCCTCGAACGAGTACGTGGGCAACCTGCTCGGCATTCTGCTTTTGGTGCTGGGTGGCATTTCGTTGCTGGGGACCGTGTTCGCCCCGGGCTTTATCTGGACGCAATCGTTCCTTTCGGGTGACGGCGGCAGCATGGATACCGCTGCGTTCATGTTCCGTTTCTTTGCCATCCAGATTCTGTTTTATGGTTTGGGCTCGGTGTTTTCGGGCGTTCTCAACGCACACCGCGACTACTTCTGGTCGACGTTTGCCCCGGTCCTCAACAATGTGATCGTCATTGCGAGCTTTATGGGTTTTGCGCCCGTGTCCGCACAGTTTGGCGAACGTGCCGGCATCATCTTGATTGCGGCCGGTACGACCCTCGGTGTCTTTGTTCAGATGGCATGTCAGATCCCCGCGCTTGGCAAGCACGGCGTGCATCCCCATATCCATATCGACTTTAAGGACCCCGCGCTGCGCCAGACGATTGCGCTCGGTATCCCGACGCTGCTCGCCACGGTGTGCATGTTTGTCTCGACTTCTATCACCAACGCTGCCGCGCTGGTGGTCCAGCCCGAGACTGGTCCTTCCGTCATCGCCTATGCGCGCCTGTGGTACACGCTGCCCTACGCGCTGATTGCCGCCTCGCTTTCGACGGCGCTCTATACCGAGCTCTCTCACGACGCACAGGAGAAGGATTACGACAGCGTTCGCACGGGCATTTCGCGTGGCGTCGCCCAGATGCTGTTCTTCCTGATTCCGTTCGCGCTGTACCTGATTGTCTTCGCGCGTCCGCTCAACATGATTTACTGTGCCGGCAAGTTTGATGAGTCCGGCGTGGCGCTGGTGTCTGAGTTCCTTGTCTACCTGGCGTTCTCGCTGCCGCTCTACGGCGTGGTCGTGTTGATGCAGAAGAGCTTCTCTGCCTTGCTCGACATGAAGCCCTATAGCCGATATTGCCTGTATTCTGCCATCGGCCAGGCCGGCTCGGTTCTGCTGTTTGGCGTTGTGCTGGGCTTCGGTATGCCGGCAATCGCGCTTTCGTATGTTGTCGACTACGTGATCTTGGTCGGCTGTTCGCTGTGGTGGCTGCGTCGTCGCTTGCGTGGCCTTCAGGTCAAATCTATCCTGCATGGCGGTTTCTTTGGCCTTTTGCTTGGCGGCCTGGGTGCTGCCGCAGGCGCCGGCGTCATGTGGGCGCTTGAACACTTTGTCGGGGCACTTGGCGGCTCGATTCTGATTACTCTTGGCTACGTTTGCGTTGCGGGTGTCGTCTCGCTTGCTGTTACCTTTGGCCTTGCCGTCGTCCTTAAGATGCCCGAGGTCTCGGCGCTGCTTCGTCGTAAGTAGGTGCGCGTGGCCGGTCACGACAACATTCCAACGCTTGCCGAACAGGTTTCGCGCGTTCCCACACAGCCCGGATGCTACCTTTGGAAGGATGCCAAGGGCGATGTCATCTACGTGGGCAAGGCGAAAAACCTGCGCGCTCGCATGCGTCAATACGTGACACTGCAGGATGAGCGTCAAAAGATCCCGCTGATGATGCAGCTGGTGGCGAGCTTTGACTATATCGTGGTGGAGACCGAGCACGAGGCGTTGGTGCTCGAGCGCAATTTGATTGGTCAGTACCATCCGTACTTTAACGTCGACCTCAAGGATGATAAGAGCTACCCCTTTATCGCCATTACAAAGGGCGACCTGTATCCCGCTATCAAATATACGCGTGAGCGTCATAAGCCGGGAACGCGCTATTTTGGACCCTATACCGATAGCCGCGCGGCGCGTGAGACCATTGACACGCTGCGCAAGGTGATCCCGATCTGCTCGGCTTCTTGTGCGGAATGGCGTCGTTGTCGTCGTATCGTCGAGTCCCACAAGGGCGAGGAAGACATCGTCAATATGATTTGCGCGCAAAACGGGCGTCCCTGCTTTGACTACCATGTCGGGCGCGGCCCGGGTGCGTGTGTCGGCGCGATTTCCCCGGCAGACTATGCCAAGAACGTCAAGCGTGTCGAGCGCTTCTTGTCGGGCCATCGCAAGGATGTTGTCGATGAGCTGACCTCCGAGATGGCGGATGCCGCCGAGGCGCTCGACTTTGAGCGCGCGGCACGCGTCAAACGTCGTTTGGAGGTCATCAGGGGTCTGGACGATCGTCAGCAAGTCGTTTTTCCCTCCAGTGTCGATATCGATGTCATCGGTTTCTATCGCGAGGAGACCATCTCCGCCGCTTGCGTCTTTGTCGTGCGTGAGGGTCGAACGGTTCGAACCTGCGAGTTTATTCTCGATAAGGGTTTGGATGTCGACGAAGAGGAACTTCAATCGGGCTTTCTTAAGCGCTATTACGACGAGACGGCTGATATTCCAGCTGAGATAAACCTCTCTGTCGAGCTTGAGGATGCGGAGGCGCTGGGGGAGTGGCTTGCTGGCAAGCGTGAGCGTTCCTGCCATCTCCATAGGCCGCAGCGTGGCGAAAAGCACCGTTTGCTCGATATGGCATCCAAAAATGCGCGCCATGCCCTCATGCGCTACATGATGCGAACGGGGTACGCTGACGACCGCACCAATCAGGCGCTCCTAGAGCTCGAAAGCGCGCTGGCGCTGCCGGCGCCGCCGATGCGTATCGAGTGCTTCGATATCTCGACGCTGCACGGAACCTTTACCGTCGCCTCGATGGTGGTGTTTACCAACGGGCGCGCCGACAAGAGCCAGTACCGTCGTTTTAAAATTCAGGCCGAATTGGACGAGGCAAACGACTTCGTGTCGATGTCCGAGGTTTTGGGACGACGCTATGCTCCCGAGCGCATGGCCGACGAGCGCTTTGGATCGCGCCCCGATTTGCTCGTTGTCGACGGCGGTAAGCCGCAATTGACCGCTGCGATCAAGCAACTCGAGGCTCTTGGGCTCGATATACCAGTTTGTGGCTTGGCGAAGGCCGACGAGGAAGTTTTTGTGCCTTGGGACGAGACTCCTGTCGTGCTGCCGACCGGGTCTGCTTCGCTCTATCTAATTAAACAGGTGCGCGATGAGTCCCACCGATTTGCAATCACGTTCCACCGCGAGTTGCGCGATAAAGCCATGACGGTTTCGGTACTCGATGACGTTCCAGGCGTGGGACCCACCAGAAAACGTGCCCTTATGCGCCATTTTGGCTCGATGAAGCGTTTGCGCGCGGCGAGCGAGCAAGAGATCGCGGAAGTTCGCGGCATACCTGCCGATGTTGCCAAGGCGGTCCACGAGGCGCTCGTTGCATGGAATGCCGAGCGCGCCGAGGCGGCGGCTGGCCATTCCGATAGCTAAACACGAGTCTAAACAACTGATATACATGATTGTGCAATTTTCAACCATTTATTTCGCCATGATTGCCTGCTGGTTTCGGGTTTTATTAACGCTAAAACGTTTGACTAACCATGGTGAACAACCCTGCTATCCTGCGGGTTGACGAAGACTGATATCTCACCTCGTCGATACATACTGTCTGGCGAATCGTTTGTCAATGAATTCGGTGAACGGTAGTAAATACCGTTCAAGCGTATGTATGTATCGGTCACCGAGCGCGGCACCTCAGTTGGGTTCGTCGGTAGGTAAGGTATATATCGTCCGCAAGTTGCGCGGGGGCAAGTCTAGGTGCTCCCGAGTAAGATTCTCTATTGATAGGAGAAGACATGGCCATCATCAACAAGGGTATGTCCAGGCGTTCGTTCCTCGGCCTCACCGGCAGCGTCGCTGCTGTCGCAGGGCTTGGTCTCACCGGCTGCGGTGGCAGCTCTAGCGACGAGGGTTCCGCTTCCGGTTCCACCGATTCCGCCAACCGTGGCGGCGGCGTGATCACCGCTGGTTCCGCTTACGCTCCGTCCAGCTTCGATCCCGCCAGCACCGGCTCCGCTGTGGGCCTGGGTGCTAACTGGCACGTCGTCGAGGGCCTCTACGGCATCGATTACCACGACTACAGCACCTTCAACGAGCTCGCCACCGACGATCCCAAGTCTGTGGACGACACCACTTTCGAGGTCACCATCCGCAAGGGCGCCAAGTTCTCTGATGGCACCGAGGTCACCGCTGACGATGTCGTCGCCTCCTACACCGCTTGCGCCGCTTCCGCTACCTATGCTCCGTTCTTCCAGCCCTTCGAGTCCATCGAGGCCAAGGACGCCAGCACCGTGACGGTCAAGACCAAGGTCCCCAACTTCTCCCTGCTCAAGGATCGTCTGGCCATCGTCCGCGTTACCCCGGCCACCCAGACCGAGGAGGATCGCGCCAAGCAGCCGATCGGCTCCGGCCCCTGGATGTACGACTCTATCTCCGATACCGAGATCACCCTGGTTCCCAACCCCGAGTACAACGGTGAGTACGCTGCCGAGGATAAGAAGATCCAGTACAGCATCCTGACCGACCCCACCGCTCGCGTTACCGCTCAGCAGGAGGGCTCCACGCTCGTTATGGAGCTCGTTACCGCTGACGCCGTCGACCAGCTTGAGAGCGCCGGCTGCAAGATCGATAACGTTCAGGGTTTCGGCACCCGCTTCATCATGTTCAACGTAGCCAAGGAGCCTTGGAACAACGTCAAGGTCCGTCAGGCTGTCATGTATGCGCTCGACACCGAGAAGATGGTCAGCAACACCTTCGCCGGCCTTGCCACCGCTGCCAGCTGCTACCTGCCCAAGAGCTTCACCAACTATCATGAGGCTTCCACGGTGTACAAGACCGACGCCAAGAAGGCTAAGAAGCTCATCGAGGAGTCTGGCATCACCCCGGGTGCCATCACCCTGCGCACCACCGACAACGAGCAGATTAAGGGCATGGCCGCCCAGGTCAAGAACGACCTCGACGCTCTCGGCTTCGATGTGACCATCCAGACCGATACCTCGCCGGCCACCTACGCTGCCATCGACGGCGGCGAGGCCTACGATATCCTCCTTGCCCCTGGCGATCCTTCCTGCTTCGGCGCCGACCCCGACCTGCTGCTCAACTGGTGGTACGGCGACAACGTCTGGATGCAGACCCGTTGCCCGTGGAAGGAGTCCGCTGAGTGGCAGAAGCTCCACGGCCTCATGGATGAGGCTCTTGCCGCCGAGGGCGACGAGCAGCAGAAGAAGTGGAACGAGTGCTTCGACATCATTGCCGACAACGCCGTTCTGTACCCCGTTGTCCATGTCAAGACCGTCTCCGCTTTCTGGGACGATCCGTCCACTGCGCCCAACGGCGAGGCCCTCGATGGCTTCAAGGGCATCGGCACGACGAGCATGTCCTTCAGGGGCGTCGCGACCGTCAAGGCGTAAGACTCGCTTGAGTCTGTATGCAGGATGTCGGTCGTTGGGACCGTATCCTCATAGTTGAAACAAAGACCCGGGCGGCAACGATGTCGCTCGGGTCTTGTAATGAGTATCCGTACTCATATACCAGTTGGTCCTACCGACAAAAGAAAGGGGAGAGAACGTGAACAACTTGCTACGTTTGATTGGAAGGCGTCTTGTGGCGCTGCCGATCATGGCATTGGGCGTCACCGTCCTGGTGTTCTTCCTTATGTCGTTCTCCAAGACCGACCCCGCCTACACGGCGTTGGGTGACGGTGCCTCGCCCGAGGCGGTTGCCGAGTACCATGAGAAGTATGGTCTGGACGACCCCTGGCCCGTGCGCTACGTGCGCTATATGGGCGATTTGATCCATGGCGACATGGGCACCTATGGTGCTGCTCGCAACTCCGTTGCCAAGCGCATCTCCACGGCCCTGCCCGTCACGATGCAGCTGACCTTCATCGGTCTTGCCATCGGTGCGGTCGTTTCGTTTTTGCTCGGCGTCATCGCGGCACTGTATCGCGACAAATGGCCGGACCAAGTGATCCGCGTCTTTTCCATCGCCGGCTTGGCAACCCCGTCGTTCTGGCTTGCCGTTCTGTTGATCCTGCTGTTCTCTTCCTACCTTAAGGTGCTCCCGGCATCGGGTGCTCTGCCTCACTTCACCACGAATCCGGTTGGCTATCTGGGACGTATGATCATGCCCGCTATCGCCTTGGCATTTCCGCTGACGGGCCAGATGACTCGTATCGTGCGTACCGCCATGGTTGAGGAGCTCGACAAGGATTATGTCCGTATGGCTCGCGGCGCCGGCGTTCCCGAGAAGGTCGTCGTCGGCATCAACGTTCTTCGCAATGCGCTGATCACCCCGGTCACCACCCTCGGTCTTAAGATCGGTTACCTCATGGGCGGCGCCGTCGTCATCGAGGTTATCTTCAACCTCCCCGGCATGGGCACCGCGATTCTGCAGGGCGTTCAGGGCAACGAGGCGAACCTGGTTCAGGGCGTCGTTATCGTCGTTGCTCTTGCCTTCATCATCATCAACATCGTGGTTGACATGCTCTACCTGCTCATCAACCCGCGCATCAGGACGGTGTAGATTATGGTAAAGATTCGAGAGAAGCAAACCGAGCAGCTCGAGAAGGCTGCCTCCAAGGGGCTCAAGCTCGGTGGCTGGAAGAAGATGACGCTGTCTTCTAAGATTGCAGCCGTCGTGCTGGTGCTGGTCGCCCTGACTGCGATTCTGGCGCCCCTTCTTGCCCCCTATAGCCCGGTCGAGATCTTTACGGCTCGCCAGGCTCCCGGCAACGGATTTATCTTCGGTACCGACGATAAGGGTCGCGACATTCTGTCGCGTATGCTCTACGGTGGTCGTTACTCGCTGATTATCGGCTTTGGCGCCACTGCCATGGCTCTGGTCTGCGGCTCGGTCGTGGGCGCCCTTGCAGCGGTTTCGCGCAAGGCCGTCTCCGAGACGATCATGCGTATCCTGGACATCATCATGTCCATCCCGGGCATCGCCCTCGCGGCCGTCTTCGTCTCCATCCTGGGCAACTCCGTGCCGTCGATTATCTTCGCCATCGGCTTTATGTACACTCCGCAGATTGCCCGTATCGTGCGCGCCAACATCGTGTCCGAGTACGGCGAGGACTATGTCCGCGCGGTCATCGTTTCCGGCGCCAAGGCTCCGTGGATTTTGATCAAGCATGTTCTGCGTAACTGCATCGCCCCGATCATGGTCTTCACCGTTACCCTGGTCGCCGACGCCATCATCTTCGAGGCCTCGCTGACCTTCATCGGCGCTGGTATTCAGGAGCCCACCGCTACCTGGGGCAACATCCTCGCCGACGCCCGCGGCGGCGTGCTCGCCGGCCGTTGGTGGCAGGCGCTGTTCCCGGGCCTGGCCATCATGATCACCTGCCTGGCGCTCAACATCCTCTCCGAGGGCATTACCGACGCCATGGCCGCTGCTCCCTCCGCCGCCCTGGATCCGACCGATTCCTCCAAGCGTCGCGAGGCCGACCTGCTGGTCTCCGACCCCGTTCGCGCCTACAAGGAGCAGGCCCAGTCCCTCTCCGCTCGCCTTGGCGCCCTGCGCGATGTCGAGCTCAAGCGTGACGATCGCCATGTGCCCGACGAGTCTGTCGAACCGATTCTCTCGGTCCGTGACTTCTGCATTCAGTTTGAGCATCACGGTGATATCAACGTCGTCGACCATGTCAACTTTGACGTCCGTCCTGGTCAGACCATGGGCCTGGTAGGCGAGTCCGGCTGCGGTAAGTCCATCACCACGCTGGCCATCATGGGCCTGACCGACGATGACGAGCATCTTTCCGGCGAGGTTCTCTGGGAGGGCCGCGACCTGCTCAAGATGAGCAAGAAGGAGTGGTTCGGCCTGCGCGGTACCGATATCGCCATGGTCTACCAGGACGCCCTGTCCTCGCTCAACCCCTCTATGCTCATTTCCGCCCAGATGAAGCAGCTCACCAAGCGCGGCGGCACCCGCAGCGCCGAGGAGCTCCTGGAGCTCGTCGGTCTCGATCCCAAGCGCACGCTCGAGAGCTATCCGCACGAGCTTTCCGGTGGACAGCGTCAGCGTGTCCTGATTGCTATGGCCCTTACCCGCGACCCCAAGCTGGTCATCTGCGACGAGCCCACGACCGCTCTGGACGTTACCGTCCAGAAGCAGGTCATCAAGCTGCTCAACGATCTTCAGGCCAAGCTCGGCTTTGCCATGATCTTCGTTTCGCACGACCTGGCGCTGGTCGCCGAGGTCGCCCACAACATCACGGTTATGTACGCTGGTCAGGTTATCGAGCAGGCGCCCACCAAGGAGCTGCTCACCAATCCGATTCACGAGTACACCCGCGGTCTTCTGGGCTCCGTTCTGTCCATCGAGAGCGGTTCGGGCCGCCTGCACCAGGTGCCCGGCGCCGTTCCGAGTCCGCGCGATTTCCCCAAGGGCGATCGCTTCGCGCCCCGCTCGAGCCATCCGCGTATTGGCCTGGACACCCGTCCGGTCTTCAAGCGCGTGCCCGGCACCGAGCACTTCTATTCCGAGCTCCCCGACGAGGTGCTCAAGGCAAATGGTTTGACCCCTCACGCGGAGGTGATGTAGATGAGCGAGACCGCAGTCAACGGCGTCGAGCCGATCATCTTCCTTGATGACGTCCACGTCACCTTTAGGACCCGTACCGGCTCGATTCTGCACCCCAACCTGGTTCACGCCGTCCAGGGTGTAACGATTAAGCTCATGCCCGGTCAGACGATCGGCATCGTCGGCGAGTCCGGTTGCGGTAAGTCCACCACCGCTAACGTCATGTGCGGCCTGCAGGCCCCCACGAGCGGCAAGGTCTACTTTAAGGGCAAGGACGTTACCAAACGTACCGCCGAGGACCGTCGCCACATGGGTCGCGTCATCTCGGTCGTGTTCCAGAACCCGGCCACGGCGCTCAACCCCCGCATGGTCGTTCGCGAGCAGCTGCTCGACCCCATGCGCGTCCACAACCTGGGTACCGAGGCCGAGCAGGAGAAGCGCGTCAAGGAACTCTTGGAGCTCACCGGTCTGCCCAGCTCCGCCGCCGAGGTTCTTCCCGGCCAGCTTTCGGGCGGCCAGCGCCAGCGCGTCGCAATTGCCCGTGCCCTGTCGCTGAACCCCGATGCCATCATCGCCGACGAGCCCACCTCGGCTCTGGATGTTTCGGTCCGCGCGCAGATTCTCAACCTGCTGACCGACCTTAAGAAGGAGCTCGGCCTGGCCATGGTGTTCATCAGCCATGACATCCAGACGGTCCGCTATATCTCTGACGACATCATCGTTATGAATGGTGGCAAGATCGTCGAGCAGGGCGAGGCCAAGCAGGTCTTCCAGCACCCCCAGGACCCCTACACCAAGATGCTGCTCGGCGCTGCGCCGTCGCTGCTGCATCCCAAGCTCGGCGAGTAGCCTCGCTTTCCCTCCCGTGCGCCCGGTTCCCTTGCCGGGCGCACCTCCGTTGCGATTTCGAAAGGTTGGGTTCACGAGCCATGCCAAGCGCTCAGGAGCTACAACAGCAATTTGGTGGGTATCGGGGCGCCATGCCCCGTCCATCAGATTTCGATCTCTTTTGGAAGGATCGCATGGCCGAGGCCGACGCCGTCGGGCTTGACTATGCGATCGAGACGGCATCGGTCGCCGATGCCGTGACCTGCCAGCTTTTCGACCTCTGGTATACCGGCATGTGTGGCGCTCGCCTGCATGCCAAGTACCTTAAACCCGTCTCGGACGAGCCCGTGCCATTGGTACTTCAGTTCCATGGGTATCCGGGTGCAAGCCGCAGCTGGTTTGAGCAGGCGTCGTTTGCGGGCATGGGCATGGCACTCATCGCCCTCGACTGCCCCGGCCAAGGAGGTCCCTCCGAGGACATTGGTGGATTTGAGGGCACAACGGTTGCCGGTCATATCGTCGCCGGTATCGACGGCGACCCGGCCAACCTCTACTATGTCCGCTTGCACCAAGATATTCGCATCCTGTGCCGCATCGTTCGCGAGCTCGAGGGCATCGATCTTGCGCGTGTGTTTGTGAACGGCGCGTCGCAGGGCGGCGGTTTGGGCATTGCGACCTGTGCGCTTAACAGCGAGCTTATCAATCGTGCCGCCATCCTCTATCCCTTCCTGTCAGATTTCCGCCTAGTTTGGGATTTGGATGCCGACGACATTGCCTACGAGGGCCTGCGCTATTGGTCTCGCTGGT
Organism: uncultured Collinsella sp.; assembly: GCA_900542165.1. Taxonomy (GTDB): domain Bacteria; phylum Actinomycetota; class Coriobacteriia; order Coriobacteriales; family Coriobacteriaceae; genus Collinsella. The sequence goes on from UQMM01000019.1 coordinate 19,637, forward strand.
TTGACGAGGACTCGACTCGTATTGACGAAGCCTATGCCAAGCTGGCGTACTTCGATTCCAAGAACTTTGCCCCTATGGTCAAATGCCCCGTGCTGTTTGGCACCGGCACAGCCGATATCGTCTGTCCGCCAGCGACGCAGTTTGCGGTCTATAACAACCTGACCTGCGAAAAGCGTCATGAGTTCTTTGAAGGCTTTGGCCACGAGGAGATTCAGGATTTTGACGATCTGATCATTCCGTTTTTCTGCAAGGGAGGGGAGGCTCATGTCTAAGTGCGAGAGCAATGTTGACGAGCTGATTGTCCCCGGACTCGTGGAAATTCCTGGAACGGTTTCGTCAAGGCTCGCAGAATATCGGGACTGGCGCGGTGATGTCCAAGCAGATGTTTCTGATTTAGAAACATGCGCTTCGAATCTTGAGATTCAAGGCCTGGCCATAACGGCGATTGACTTTGTTAACCCCTGCGCCCGTTACTCGGAGGTCTCCTTTGAGCTCGGTGACGATGCGATTCACGCTCGTTTGATCGAGCCTGTCGGTCGTGCCCGAGTATCTGAGCGCGTGCCGTTGTGCCTGATGTTCCACGACATCGATCGGCCTGTGCGCGGCTGGCATCACATGACCAGATTTGCTGCCATGGGGTATGCCGTCCTCGCGCTGGATGACGATGTTGCTGGTGCGGACGACCTGCGGCGGGGGATTTCTTCGCCCGCTTTTGTCGAGCGCGTCCGTTGGGGTTGCGCGCTGGCGAAGGTGGCGCGCAATCTGGATGGCATGGACCCCGACCGCATCTTTGCATGGGGCGAGGGTCTTGGCGGCGGAGTCGCGCTGGCGGTTTCTGCTCTGGACGAGCGGGGCCTCGCCTGCACAGCGGTTGCCAATCCGCTTCCTGACGGCCTCGAGGCGCTGTCGTCTCGGGTGCGCGGATTGGTGCTCATGGGCACATCGCTTATGGATACCGTGAGCGATCCCAAAGGCCAGTTTGCCGTATTCAACGGTCTTGAGTGTGACCGGAGACATATCATCTATGCAAAATACGCTCACGAGCGCATCAATGCGTTCGAAAATGAAGTCGTCGACTTTTTTAACCAAACGTTCTACTCGTGTTCTTTGGCCTAGACGGCCTGGACACTGCCAACAAGAGTGGGTGGCATAGGGCCGCCCGCCAGACAACTAAGGAGATTCTTGTGGCAACTCAGAAATTCACCGGCGTTATCCCTCCCGTCGTTGTTCCCGATACCGAAGATCACCAGCTCGACGTTGCCTCCTTTGAGCGCAGCATCAACCGCATGATCGATGCCGGCGTCGATGGCCTGTTCTTCTTGGGATCCTCGGGCGAGGTCGTCTTCTCCACCGACGAGCGCCGTCGCCAGATTATCGCCGAGGCCGTTCGTATCGTCGACCACCGTGTGCCTGTTCTGGTCGGCATCATCGATACCGAGACCGAGCGCATGATCGAGCACGGCAAGGTCGCCCAGGAGCTGGGCGCCGATGCCCTCGTCGCCACCTGCCCGTTCTATGCCCTGCAGGGCATGACCGAGGTCGAGGAGCACTTCCGTATCCTGCACGAGGAGCTCGACCTGCCCATCTTCGCCTATGACATTCCCGTCTGCGTTCACACCAAGCTCCCCTGGAAGCTCCTTGCCAAGCTCGGCGCCGAGGGCGTCCTTGCTGGCGTCAAGGATTCCTCGGGTGATGACATCTCGTTCCGCTACCTCGTTCAGGAGAACGAGAAGAACGGCCATCCGATGAGCATTCTCACCGGCCACGAGGTTGTTGTCGACGGCGCCTACCTCGGTGGCGCCGACGGTTCCGTCCCGGGTCTCGCCAACGTTGAGCCCGAGGGCTACGTGCGTCAGTGGAAGGCCGCTCAGGCTGGTGACTGGGCTACCGTCAAGGCCGAGCAGGATCGCCTCAATGAGATTTCGCACATCTGGGATGTCACCTCGGGCGTCCAGGGCTATGCCGGTGGCGTCGGCGCCTTCAAGACCGCTATGAACCTCATGGGTATCTTCGACAGCCCGACCATGCCGCGCCCGGTGAAGGCCATGACCGGCGAGAACGTCGAGGCGATTAAGAAGGTCCTCCAGGACAACGGTCTCCTTTAAAGCTTTTCCAGGCACCCGACCTCGCCGTTCAACCGTGCGGCCATGACCCATTAGGTCAATGGTCACACGGTTTCTCGGCGATTTCGGGCACCTGGAAAACCTTTACCGCGCTGTGACGGCTAGCCTGACGGCGCATTTCCTGTAGTTGTTTTTTATCTCCTAAGGAGAGCGACATGGAGAACAAGTACGTCTGCTCTGTCGATATCGGCGGAACTAAGATCGCGACTGCCATCATGGAGTACCCGGCTGACGGTAGTGTGCCCCATCCCGTTTTTGAGGCCGAGGTTCCTACCGAGGCCCAGGAGGGCGGCGAGGCCGTCTTCCAGCGTATCGAGGCGTCCATCAAGGCCGCTCTCGAGGCGAATCCCGATGTCGAGGTCCTTGGCGTCGGGATCGGTGCCGCCGGCGTCGTCGATCCCAAGACGGGCGCCATCGCGTATGCCAATGAGATCATGCCCGGCTGGTCCGGCATTCAGTTGGGGCCGCGTCTGCGCGAGGACCTCGGTCTTCCCGTTGCCGTCGTAGGCGACGTGCAGGCTCATGCTCTGGGCGAGGCTCACTGGGGCGTCGGCAAGGGCAAGTTCTCCGTCTTGTGTCTTGGCATCGGTACGGGCATCGGCGGCGCATATGTCGAGAACGGCCGCGTGATGCAGGGCTTCCATGGTGCTGCCGGCCATATGGGCCACATCGAGTGCTCGGCTGCCGCCGGCATTCCCTGCGCCTGCGGGCGTTCCGGCCATCTGGAGTCGGTTGCTTCGGGCACTTCCATTGGTCGAATGTACGATGAGCGTTTTGGCCGCGTCGACCCCAGCCGTCCTTCGGTCGGTCGCGATGTGAACGACCTGTGCCGTGCGGGCGACGCAAAGGCGACCGAGGTCATCCATGACGCCGGCTTTGCGCTGGGTGCCAGCTTGGGCTCGCTCGCTAACATCCTGGACCCTGAGGTCATCGTCCTTTCGGGCGGCGTGATCCACCAAGGTCCCGATTGGCGTTCGCAGACGTGGAAGGATTCGGTGCACGAGGGCTATGCCAGCCAGGCGCTCGATCCGCTTCAGGACACGCCGATCCTCATCGGTTCTCTGGAGGGCGATGCGCCGCTTATCGGTGCCGCCGAACACCTTCTTGCCTCGTTGAAGTAAACATAACTACCAAGTGCGCCTTCTGAGGTGCCGCAGATTGACGTGAAAGAGGAGCGAAGCGTACTTCGGTACGCGAGCGACGGTTTGAACGTCAAGGTGCGGTGTCTCAGAAGGCTGTTTTGAGAAAGGTTGAGTCGAACATGACCGTCGATCCTTTGATTCAATCCCTGAAGGGCAAGCTCGTCGTGAGCGTTCAGGCCTATATGGGCGAGCCGCTTCGTACGCCCGAGACCATGGCTCAGATGTCTCGCGCCTGCGAGCTTGGCGGCGCCGCCGCTATTCGCTGCCAGGGTCTTGCCGACATCGCCGCCATTAAGGGCCGCTGCGAGGTCCCCGTCATCGGCTTGTGGAAGGATGGGCACGAGGGCGTCTACATCACGCCGACGCTGCGTCATGCTCGTGCCTGCGTTGCCGCCGGTGCCGACATCGTGGCAATTGATGCCACTGATCGCCCGCGTCCCGATGGCAAGACCGTCGAGGATACCTTCCGTCCGCTGCACGAGGAGGGCGTGCTCCTGATGGCCGACTGTGCCACCATCGAGGATATTCGTCGTGCTGTCGACATGGGCTTCGACCTGGTGTCCACCACGCTTTCTCATGGTGTTGCCGCTATCGATTGCACCATGGCCGATGGTCCCGACCTGCCGCTCCTGCGTCAGGCGACCGAGGAATTCCCCGGCCTTCCCATCATCTGCGAAGGCCGCGTGCACGCGCCCGAGGAGGCCCGCGCCGCGATTGATGCGGGCGCCTGGGCAGTTGTCGTCGGCACCGCCATCACGCACCCCACGAGTATTACGAGTTGGTTCAAAGCCGCGCTTGAGGCGTAAGACGGACCTCGTATCCGCTCAGGGCGGTATACTCATTAAAGGCAATTGACCGCGCGGGATCCGGGTTGCTGGGTCCCGCGCTTGTTTTCAGGAGGCAACACATGCAAAAGGGAGATGCCATGGATGCGGCGGAGCGCTCGGAGCGCATCCCCGATATCGTCATCATCACCGGAATGTCCGGATCGGGCCGAACGCAGGCCATGCATGTGTTCGAGGACATGGGCTACTTTTGCATCGACAACTTGCCTCCGCGTCTCATCGCCCAGCTTGCCGAACTTGTCGGCATCAATACGGGCGTGGGCAGGCATCTCGCCGTCACCTGCGACCTGCGCAGCCAGGGCTTGTTCGATGAGCTGCTCGATGCCGTTGCCGCACTCGAGGAGCGCGAGATGAGCTGTGACATCGTGTTTCTCGAGGCCTCTGACGAGGTGCTGATCCGTCGTTATAGCGAAAACCGCCGCCGCCATCCCATTGCCAAGCCGGGGGAGACTACGGCCGATGCCATTCAGCGCGAGCGCCTTCAGCTACAGGGCGTGCGCGATCGAGCCGATATGATTATCGACACGAGCCGTCTGCGCACCTCTGCGCTGCGCAACAAGCTGCGTATGGCATTTTCCGAGCTGTCCGACCAGCAGCTCATGGACGTCCACGTGTTCTCGTTTGGCTTTAAGCACGGCATGCCCGTCGAGGCGGACATTATGATCGACGTCCGCTTCCTGCCTAATCCGTTCTACGATCCCGAGATGCGCACGATGACCGGTCTCGATAAAAAGGTCTCCGATTTTGTTCTGGACCATCCCAAGACGCAGGAGTTTTGGAAGGCTTGGACACAGCTGCTCGATACGGTGATGCCGGGCTATATCGCGGAGGGCAAGCCGCAGCTTTCTATCGCCATCGGCTGCACGGGCGGCCAGCACCGCAGCGTTGCCATTGCCGAGGCCACGGCACGTTATTTGGAAGGTGCCCAATATCACGTGAGCATTTCCCACCGCGACCTGTCGCGCGCCAACACGAAGGCATAGGCCTGCATGTCGTTTACCGCTGAGGTGCGCGACGAGCTTGCGCGCTGCGAACCCGAATGTGAATACTGCGACTTGTCGACGCTCGCCGCCCTCACGCGTGTGAGTGGTACGCTCTCGCTTACCGGCTCTGGGCGGTATCGTTTGACGGTTGCGACTGAGACGGGAGCCGTTGCGCGCACGATGATTACGCTGACGCATCGTATCCTTAAGCTCAAAACGGAGTTCACTGTCCGCAAATCTGTCTTGCATAAGGTACGAAACTATCTCATCACCTTGCCCGATCAGCCCGATTTGGATAAGGCCTTGGTTCTGCTGGGCATCCTCGACCGGAGGGGAGGGCTCGTCGCTGGTGTTCCCCGGCACATCGTTGCCCGTCCCTGCTGCAGGCTTGCCTACATCCGCGGCGCGCTCATCGCCGGCGGTTTCGTGGCCGATCCCCGCGGCGACTTTCATTTGGAGATCGCGGTGCAGGGCGAGCAGTATGCCCGGGGACTTTGCGATCTATTGGAGCAGATTGGGGTCCATGCGCGCGTTAACGCGCGGCGCGGATCCTTTGCCGTCTACATTAAGAGCGCCGAGGAGATCGAGCAGCTCCTAAAGCTGGTCGGCGCCAAGCGCAGCGTTGCCGAGATCGAGGAAGCGCGCGCGGTCAAATTGGTTAAGAACGACGTAAACCGTCGCGTGAATGCCGAACTGGCCAATCAGACCAGAAGCGCGGGTGCCGCCCAGCATCAGCTTGCGTTGATCGATGAGCTCGAACAGCGGGGTTTGCGCGACACACTTCCGGACGCCTTGGCGGTCTTTTGCGACCTGCGGGAGCGCTATCCCGATCTGTCACTGCGCGATCTGGGGGAGATGGCTGACCCTCCCTTGTCGAAGTCGGCCCTCTACCATCGAGTTTTGAGGCTTGAAAAGCTCATTGAAGCAAACAGGTAGTTGAGCGAAACTGCTTATATAGGGATTGAACTGCTGTTTTACTCTTTAAAACGTTTTAACGTAAATTTGATTTTCAATTTCGAGCATTCTCGTGAAATTCAAGTCAAAAAAAAGGTATATTAGGCGAGTGGTTAGTTTGTGGGCCTCAACGGCGGGCGCTGTAGCTCGCGGGGGCCTTACGAAAGGAGACACAATGGCAGTAAAGGTTGCTATTAACGGCTTCGGTCGCATCGGTCGTCTGGCTTTCCGTCAGATGTTCGGTCATGAGGGCTCCGAGATCGTCGCTATCAACGACCTCACCTCTCCCGATATGCTCGCTTACCTGCTGAAGTACGACTCCACGCAGGGCAACTACGCTCGCGATCACGAGGTCGTTGCTGGCGAGGATTCCATCACCGTTGACGGCAAGGAGATCAAGATCTACAAGGAGGCCGACGCCAACAACCTGCCTTGGGGCGACCTCGACGTCGACGTCGTTCTCGAGTGCACCGGCTTCTACACCAGCAAGGCTAAGGCTCAGGCCCACATCAACGCTGGCGCCAAGAAGGTCGTCATCTCCGCTCCGGCCGGCAGCGATCTGCCCACCATCGTGTACAACGTCAACCACGAGACGCTGACCGCTGAGGACAACATCATCTCCGCCGCTTCCTGCACCACCAACTGCCTCGCCCCGATGGCCAAGGGTCTGAACGACTTCGCTCCCATCGTGTCCGGCATTATGACCACCATTCACGCCTGGACCGGCGACCAGATGCCGCTCGACGGCCCGCAGCGCAAGGGCAACAAGCGTCGTAGCCGCGCCTGCGCCGTCAACATCGTCCCCAACACCACCGGTGCTGCTAAGGCTATCGGCCTGGTTCTCCCCGAGCTCAACGGTAAGCTCATCGGTGCCGCCCAGCGCGTCCCGACGCCGACCGGCTCCATCACCAACCTCTACGCTGTCGTTGACAAGAAGGTCACCGTCGACGAGGTTAACGCCGCTATGAAGGCCTACGCTGCCACCATCTCCGAGACCTTCGGTTACAACGAGGACGACATCGTCTCCACCGACATCATCGGCGAGACCCACGGCTCCATCTTCGACGCCACTCAGACCATGTGCTCTGACCTCGGCAACGGCCAGACTCTCGTTCAGGTCACCTCTTGGTACGACAACGAGAACTCTTACACCTCTCAGATGGTCCGCACCATCAAGTACTTCGAGAAGTTCGTTGCTTAATTTAGCTTTTAGCGAATAGCTCGTTGAGCGTCTAAAGAAGGGCGCGGCCTTATAGGGCTTACACCCTAGGGTCGCGCCCTTTTTATAGGAAATCGTCTGCCGTAATGGGAGGCAGACACGTACGAAAGGTAGAAGCAAACATGGCCTTTACCAAGAAGACCGTCCGCGACATCGATGTCGACGGCAAGCGCGTTCTCGTCCGCGTTGACTTCAACGTGCCTATCAAGGATGGCGTCGTTGGCGACACCACCCGTATCAAGGCTGCCCTGCCCACCATCAACTACCTCGTTGAGCACAACGCTCGCGTCATCCTCATGAGCCACCTCGGCCGTCCCGATGGCACCGGCTTCCAGCCCGAGCTGTCCCTCGAGCCCGTCGCCAAGAAGCTCGCCGAGCTCTCTGGTCTCGACGTTTCCTTTGTCGCCGACACCTACGGCGAGAAGGCTGCCGAGGCTGTCGCTGCCGTCGAGCCGGGCAAGGTTCTCGTTCTCGAGAACGTCCGCTTCGACAAGCGTGAGAAGAAGAACGATCCCGAGATCGCCAAGAAGCTCGCTTCCTATGGTGACGTCTTCGTTCTCGATGCCTTCGGCACCGCTCACCGCGCCCAGGGTTCCGTCGTGGGCCCCGCCGCTTACCTGCCTGCCGTCGCGGGCTTCCTGCTCGAGAAGGAGGTCGACACGCTGACCGGCATCTTCGCCGAGCCCGAGCGCCCCTTCGTCGCTATCGTCGGCGGTTCCAAGGTTTCCTCCAAGATCGGCGTTCTCGATCACCTCATCGACTCCGCTGACACCCTGATCATCGGTGGCGGCATGGCCTACACCTTCTTCCTGGCTCAGGGCCTGTCCGTTGGTCAGTCCCTCAAGGAAGAGGACTGGGTCGAGCGCGCTGGCGAGATGCTCAAGAAGGCCGAGGAGAAGGGCGTCAAGATCCTGCTCCCCATCGACAACCGCGTTGCCGATCACTTTGGTGAGGACGCTGTCCCCGAGGTTGTCGCTTCCGACGCTATCCCCGACGATCGTGAGGGCATGGACATCGGCCCCAAGACCGAGGAGCTTTACGCCGAGGCCGTCAAGGGCGCCAAGACCGTGTTCTGGAACGGCCCCATGGGCGTCTTCGAGTTCGACAACTTCGCTCACGGCACCCAGGCTATCGCCGAGGCTGTCGCCGAGGCCGACTGCACCTCGATCATCGGCGGTGGCGACTCTGTCGCAGCTGTCAACAAGTTCAACCTGGCCGACAAGATGAGCTGGATCTCCACCGGTGGTGGCGCTTCTATGGAGCTCGTCGAGGGTAAGGCCCTGCCCGGAGTGGAGGCGCTTCTCGATGCCTAATCGCACCCTTCTTATCGCTGGTAACTGGAAGATGAACAACGACGTCGCCGAGGCCGCCAAGCTCGCCGACGAGCTGGCTCAGGCTCTGCCCGAGGTTCCGGCTGGCGTCGAGGTGCTCGTCTGCCCTCCGACCATCGACATCACCACGGTTCATGACCGCATTCAGGCTGCCCCCATCGCCCTCGGTGCACAGAATGTGTACTGGGAGGCCAAGGGTGCCTTCACCGGTGAGTCCTCTTGCGACATGCTCAAGTCTGCTGGCTGCACCTACTGCATCATCGGTCACTCCGAGCGTCGTGATTACTTCCACGAGACCGATGAGGATCAGAACAAGAAGGCCAAGGCCCTCGTTGCCGCCGGTCTTGTTCCCGTCTTCTGCTGCGGCGAGTCCCTTGAGGTCCGCGAGGCCGGCACCTATGTCGAGCACGTCGTGAACCAGGTCAAGGCTGGCCTTGCTGGTCTTGAGATCACCTGCCCCAAGCAGGTCGTCGTCGCCTACGAGCCCATCTGGGCCATCGGCACCGGCAAGACCGCTACCGCCGAGGACGCTCAGGAGGTCTGCGGCGCTATCCGTGAGACCCTCAAGGAGATGTTCGGCGAGGAGCTCGCTAACGGCATCCGCGTCCTGTACGGTGGTTCTGCCAAGCCCGGCAACATCGCCGAGCTCGTCGCCAAGCCCGACGTTGACGGCGCCCTTGTGGGCGGCGCTTCGCTCAAGGCTGCCGACTTCGCTTCTATGGTCGTCAAGGCAGGCGAGTAGGTCATATGGCACAGCGTCATCTTCCTGCACTCCTGATTATCATGGACGGCTGCGGCCTGGCTCCGGCCGATGGCGAGAACGCCGTCGCTGCTGCCAAGACGCCCTTCCTTGACAGCCTGTATGAGAAGTACCCCCACACCACGCTCGGCGCTTCGGGCGAGGACGTGGGTCTTCCCGATGGCCAGATGGGTAACTCCGAGGTGGGCCACCTCAACATCGGTGCCGGCCGCATCGTGTTCCAGGAGCTTTCGCGCATCAACAATGCCATCAAGGACGGCTCCATCGCCAAGAACGAGGTTTTCGTCAAGGCTATGGACGACGTCAAGGCCGAGGGCAAGACCCTTCACCTTATGGGCCTTATGAGTCCTGGCGGCGTTCACTCCCACATGAACCACGTCGAGGCTCTGGTCAAGATGGCTGCCGAGCACGGTGTCAAGACCGTTCGCGTCCACGCCTTCATGGATGGCCGCGACGTTGACCCGCAGTCCGGCGCTGGCTACATGAGTGAGTTCTGTGCCTTCCTGGCTAAGATTTCCGAGGAGACCGGTTGCGACGCTCGCGTTGCCACCGTCTCGGGCCGTTATTGGGCCATGGACCGCGATAATCGTTGGGAGCGCATCCAGCGCGCCTACGACGTCATGGTCAACGCGTCCGATGCCGATGTCGACCCTGTTGCCGGTATCAAGGCCTACTACGAGAAGGATCCGCGCGGCGACGAGTTCGTCGAGCCCTTCGCTGCCCACAACGAGGGCATCCACGAGGGCGACGCGGCCATCTTCTTCAACTTCCGTCCCGACCGCGCTCGTCAGATGACCCGCGTGTTCACGGACAAGGAGTTCGACGGCTTTGAGCGCGAGCAGATCAAGCTTTCGCACTTTGTGACGATGACCGAGTACGATCCGACGTTTGACGTCGAGGTCGCCTTCCCCAAGACGTTCCCCGAGAACGTCCTTGCCGACGTTATCGCCGCCAATGGCCTGAAGCAGCTGCACACCGCCGAGACCGAGAAGTACGCCCACGTGACGTTCTTCCTCAACGGCGGCATCGAGGAGCCCAAGGAGGGCGAGGAGCGTGTACTCGTCGCTTCCCCCAAGGTCGCTACCTACGATCTGCAGCCTGAGATGAGCGCTCCCGAGGTGACCGAGAAGCTCGTCGCCGCTATTAACGAGGATCGCGCTGATTTCTACATCGTGAACTTCGCGAACTGCGACATGGTTGGTCACACCGGTGTCTTCGACGCCGCCGTTAAGGCCGTCGAGGCTGTTGACGATGCCCTGTCCAAGGTTGTCCCGGCGGTTCTCGCCAAGGGCGGCTTTGCGCTGATTACCGCCGACCACGGCAATGCCGATCACATGTTTGACGTTGCTTCTGACGGTTCCAAGCATCCGTTTACGGCTCACACCACCAACCGCGTGCCGTTCATCATCGTTGATGAGAAGGCCAAGCTCACCGGTATCGAGGACGGCCGTCTTTCCGATATCGCTCCGACTATGCTCACCATGGCTGGTATTCAGCCTTCCGCCGAGATGACGGGTCGCGTGCTCGCCACCGAGGCCTAATAGAAAACAAATACCGTTTTCTAGTAAGGGGGTTGTCCACAATCGGACAACCCCCTTTTGGTATTTTTGCCATTTCTACCCCGTCCCCGAGTGGCAGGTAGGGGAGAGCGGGGGATTGTGGTACAGTACTGGAGTTTGAATTGTTCTATTAAGGAGCTTATCTATGGGTCCGTTCCAGATTCTTCTGTTTGTCGTTTGGGCTGTCTCTGCCGTGGCGCTGACGATTCTCGTCCTGATGCATTCCGGTAAGGGCACCGGCGTTTCAGATATGATTGCTAGCTCGCTGTATAACTCCAGCTCTGCCACAGGCGTTATGGAGCAGAACCTTGACCGCCTGACCGTCATCATGGCTGTCGTATTTGCCGTGTGCGTCGTGCTGTGCATGTTCTTCTTCCCGCAGGGCATCGTGGGCTACTAAGCACGAGCCGCATAAATACTTGAAAAAGGGTTCCGCAAGTGCGGGACCCTTTTTGTTTACATATTTGTAACAGAGTCAAAATATCCCCACATACTTCGCCCAACTAAAGAAATTCTCGACCGTTAACCGGAATTAGCCCCAAATCGTGCATAAAATGCGCTACTGTATTGCAAAACGTTGGTCCGTTGTGCATAACCAGCCATAGCAGCGGGCGGCGTTTTGATGGTTCGGATCGGATTGTCTCGACATATGTCCGACTGAACATTTCTTTGTCCTATCTCATAAGGAGGATGGCATGGCTGATTCTATGTTCCACCAGCCCGTTATGGGTCGTCGCGCCTTTGTCGGCGGCACCCTTGCTGCGAGCTCCATGGCTTTTCTTGCCGCATGTGGCAAGAAGGGTGGCGACGCTTCCGGTTCTGAGTCCGGTTCGACGCTGAACTTCTACATCAACAACCCGGTCTGCATCGACCCCTACAATGTCCAGGAGGACCAGGGCACTCAGGTCGAGTACCAGCTCTTTGACGCTCTGACCTCTTATGACGCCGAGAAGGGCGAGATCGTTCCGCTGGCTTGCGAGTCCTTCGAGGCCAACGACGACGCCACCGAGTTTACCTTCAAGATCAAGAAGGCCAAGTTCCACAACGGTGACGACGTTACCTCCAAGTCCTTCAAGCTCGGTTGGGAGCGTCTGGTCAACACCAAGTCGGCCATCGCTACCGAGTATGGCCCTTCCGAGGTCTCCTATCACCTTTCCATGGTCGAGGGCTATGACGATCTGCTTGCCGGTAACGCTACCGAGCTCAGCGGTGTTACCTGCCCCGACGATGAGACCCTCGTCGTCAAGCTGTCTTCCGCTTACGCCGACTTCCCCTTCGTCGCCTCTCACCCGGCTTTGGCCCCGGTTCCCGAGTGCGCCGAGTCCGATGCCAAGAGCTTCTATCTTGCACCGGTCGGTAACGGCCCGTTCATGATGGACGGCAAGTGGGAGGATGGTCAGGAGATCAACCTCAAGAAGTTCGACGATTACTATGGCGACAAGGCCAAGATCGATGGCATCCACTTCCAGGTCATCAAGGACATGGAGACTGCTTACAAGGAGTTCCAGGCCGGTAACCTCGATGTCTGCGACGTTCCCGTTGCTCAGATCGATGCCGCCAAGAAGGACCGCGGCGTGTCCAAGGACGGCTACACCATGGGTGACGGCGAGCGCATGCTGCTCGGCGCCGAGCCTTCCACGTACTATCTGACCTGCAACACCACGGCCGAGCCGTTCAACAACGCCGACCTGCGTAGGGGCATCTCCCTGGCCATCAACCGTGAGGCCATCTGCAAGACCATCTACAAGGGTACCCGTACCCCCGCCGACGGCATTGTTCCTCCGGGCATCGATGGCTACAAGGAGGGCGCATGGGAGTTCTGCGCCTACGATGTCGACAAGGCTAACGAGTACCTCGACAAGGTTGCTCCCGCTGGCGCTAACGGGGATCGTGGCATTAGCGTGACCCTTTCCTACAACCAGGACGGCGGTCACAAGGAGATCATGGAGTCCATCATCGGCGACCTCGCCAAGGTTGGCGTTACCGCTGTCTCCGATACCCCTGAGTGGTCTGCCCTGCTCGAGCAGTATCAGAACTTTAACTATCAGTTCGGTCGTCTGGGTTGGATTGCCGACTACCCGATCATGGACAACTTCCTGTATCCGCTGTTCCACTCCGACTCCCTCGGTGGCGACAACCGCTCCGGTTACAACAACCCCGAGTTCGACGCCAAGGTCGACGAGGCTCGTACTATTGTTGACGACGAGGAGCGCGTCGCTAAGATGCAGGAGGCCGACGCAATGGTCGCTGCCGACTGCCCGGTCATCCCGATTATGTTCTACACGCACACCATCGTCGGCTCCGATCGCATCAAGCACCTCTATGTCGATCCGCAGAAGCATGCCGATCTGGGTACCGCTGAGCTCGCCTAAGAGTTTGCAGCTTCCGTGAGGGTCAAGTATTTACGTAGACCTCATGGGAAACATACAGTTCTCCCTAACCTGGGGTAAACTGGCTGATGGTAATTTTGGGATGCCGGTCTGGCGATCGGCATCCCATTTAGGTTAATCCCTAGATAGGGGAGTGGTATGGGTAAGTACATCGTTAAACGTGTGCTTCAGTTCATCCCGGTGTTTTTGGGCGTTACGCTGATTCTGTTCGCCCTCCAGAATATCGTGCCGGGAGATCCGATCAAGCTGATCGGTGGAGACAAGGCTCTGTCCCCCGAGGTGGAGCTTCAGCTTCGCGTCCGCTATCACCTGGTCCAGTCGGACGAGGACGGCAACGCGATTCTTGACGAGAACGGCGACCCCGTTCAAACGTCGCTCGTGGACCGTTATTTGTATTACATGAACGGCCTGCTTCATGGCGATCTGGGCAATTCGTATCAGCGTAAGCTGCCGGTTACGGAAATCTTTGCCCAGAAGTATCCGTATACGGTCAAACTTGCCGCGTGCGCCATCGTGCTCGAGGCAATCATGGGTATCGGTGCGGGTATCATTTCGGCGGTAAAGCGTTATTCCTTCTGGGATATTTTGGTAACGCTCACCACGTCGATCCTCGTTGCCGTCCCGGCCTTCTGGCTCGGTATGTTGCTGCAACTGTTCTTTGGCGTCATCCTCAAGGACGCCACGGGCGGTGCATTCTCCATGCCGATCTCGGGTGCCGGTGGTTCCAGCTCTCAGTATCAGGATTGGATGCACTATGTGCTCCCGACCATTACGCTGGCTTCGGTTTCGACCGCTTACGCCGCCCGCATTATGCGCTCGCAGCTGCTTGACGTCATGAACCAGGATTACATCCGCACGGCAAAGGCCAAGGGTCTCTCCAATCGCGCGATCATCATCAAGCATGCGCTTAAGAATGCACTCATCCCCGTCGTTACCTATATTGGTGTCGACTTTGGCGGCATGCTTTCGGGCGCCATCCTGACCGAGACGGTCTTTAACTGGCCCGGTATCGGCTATGAGGTCTATCGCGCCATTAGCATGCGTGACTGGCCCATCGTTATGGGCGGCGTTACGCTCATCGTCGTCGTCGTCATGGTGATCAACCTGCTCGTCGACATTAGCTATGCATTCCTCGACCCGCGCATCCGCCTTGGCGGTCCGTCGGATAAGGCCTAAGGGAGGTACGTCTCATGCAGGAAACTGATTCTCAGTCTCAGGAGCAGGCTACCGCCACCAAGGCCGCATCTGCTCCCGCCAAGTCCCGCACGCTGTGGGGCGACGCTTTCAAGCGTCTTCGTAAGAACAAGCTCGCCGTTATCGGCGTCTGCTGGATCATCATCGTCGTTGTGGTTGCCCTGACCGCAGATCTGTGGGCTAAGCCCTGGCTCGGTTCGCCGACGGCTTCCGACTCGACTACCATGGCCCAGACGTCGCTGCTGGCTCCGTGTGCGGAGCACCCGTTTGGCACCGACGCCCTTGGTCGTGACATCCTCGTCCGCGTTATCTACGGTGCACGCGTTTCGCTTTCCGTCGGTATTATGGCCACTGCGATCTCCACGTTGATCGGTCTGGTCATGGGTGCTCTGGCCGGTTTCTACGGCGGCATCTGGGATACGATCATCATGCGCTGTGCGGACATCTTCCTGGCGTTCCCGTACGTGCTGTTCGTTGTCGCCATGATCGCCGTTATTGGCCGTGGCCTTCAGAACGTCTTTATCGCCATCGGTATTCTCGGCTGGCCTTCGATTGCGCGCGTCTTCCGCTCTGCAATCTTGACGGTCAAGGAAAACGACTATGTTGACGCTGCACGCGCGATGGGTGCATCTGATGCTCGTATCGTCGTGCGTCACATCTTCCCGAACTCCGTCGCCTCCATCGTGGTCTATGCGACCATGAACATTGGTGGCGCCATTCTGACCGAGTCCGCTCTGTCCTTCCTCGGCATGGGCGTTATTCCGCCTACGCCTTCGTGGGGCTCCATGATTCAGGACGGTCAGCAGTATCTTCTGACTGCTCCCTGGATGATGATCATGCCCGGTCTGGCAATTCTCTCGACGGTGCTCGCCTTCACCCTGCTGGGTGACGGTCTGCGCGACGCCCTCGACGTCAAGATGAAGGACGCATAAGGATGAAGAAGAACAAGAACTATGTGGACCTGAAGGACCAGCCGGTTCCCGAGGGCCAGCATCTGCTCGAGGTCGATGACCTTAAGATGTATTTCCACACCGAGGATGGCGTTGTTCGCGCTGTCGACGGTGTCTCCTACACGCTCGATCGCGGCGAGACCCTGGGCGTCGTCGGTGAGTCCGGCTCCGGTAAGTCCGTGACCGCCATGACCATCATGGGTCTTATCTCGATGCCTCCGGGAAAGATCGAGGGCGGTGACGTTCGCTATCGCGGTCGCTCCATCCTCGAGATGACCGAGGAAGAGATGCAGCACATTCGTGGCAACGATATCGCGATGATCTTCCAGGATCCTATGACCTCTTTGAACCCGGTCTATAAGATCGGCAAGCAGGTGGGCGAGGGCCTTCGTCTGCACCGTGGCTACTCCAAGCAGGAGGCGCTCAAGCGTGCCACCGAGCTTTTGGACCTCGTGGGTATCCCCGAGCCTGAGAAGCGCGTCAATGAGTATCCGCACCAGTTCTCCGGTGGTATGCGTCAGCGCGTCATGATTGCCATGGCTCTTGCCTGCGATCCCGATATCCTGATTGCCGACGAGCCCACGACTGCCCTGGACGTTACCATCCAGGCTCAGATTATTGAGCTTATGCAGGAAATGCAGGAGAAGAACGGCAACGCCATCATCATGATTACCCATGACCTGGGTGTCGTCGCCGATATGGCCGATAAGATCATGGTTATGTACGCCGGTCGTCCCGTCGAGTTCGGTACTGCTGAGGAAATCTTCTACGAGAGCCGTCACCCCTATACCTGGGGCCTTATCCGCTCCATCCCGGAGCAGGCCATCGAAGAGAAGAAGCCGCTTACGCCGATTCACGGCAACCCGCCTTCGCTCATGAACCTGCCCGAGGGCTGCGTGTTCTCGCCTCGTTGTCCCTATGCGACCGATAAGTGCCGCAAGCAGCGCCCCGAGCGCGTTGTCACCGAGTCTGGTCACTACTCTGCGTGCCACTACTCCGGTGACCCCGAGTTTCTCAAGAACGCTCCTGAGACGTCCCGTACGCGCAAGGATTCCAAGAAGGGAGGCGAGGCGTAATGGCAGATAATAACGAGCGTACTCCGCTGCTGAAGGTCGAGCACCTCTCTAAGGAGTTTCCCGCTGAGTCCGGCATGTTCGCCAAGCGCTTCTCCAAGCGTGTCGTCTCTGCTGTGAATGACATTTCGTTCGAGATTTATCCGGGCGAGACCTTTGGCCTGGTCGGCGAGTCTGGTTGCGGTAAGTCCACCACGGGCCGCACCATCATGCGTCTGACCAAGCCGACTGCCGGTAAGGTGTTCTTCCAGGGCAAAGATGTTGCCGAGATGAGCAAGCATGAGATCAAGGACATGCGTCGTGAGATGCAGTTTATCTTCCAGGATCCTTATGCTTCGCTCAATCCTCGTATGACCATTGGCGAGATCGTCTCCGAGCCCATGACCATTCACGGCGTGGGCACCAAGGAGGAGCGCATTGAGCGTGTCCGCGAGCTTCTCGACGTTGTCGGACTGAACCCCGAGCACATTAACCGCTATCCTCATGAGTTCTCCGGCGGTCAGCGCCAGCGTGTCGGCATTGCCCGCGCATTTGCGTTGAAGCCCAAGCTAATTATCTGCGACGAGCCGGTTTCCGCTCTGGATGTGTCCATTCAGGCCCAGGTTTTGAACCTGCTCAAGGAACTCCAGGACAAGTTCGGAACCGCATATCTGTTTATTGCCCACGACCTGTCCGTTGTGCAGCACATCTCCGATCGCGTCGCCGTTATGTATCTGGGTAAGATGGTCGAGGTTTCGGACTGGAAGACGCTCTACAGTGAGCCGCACCACCCGTACACGCAGTCGCTGCTGTCTGCTGTGCCGGTGCCCGATCCTGATATCCAGAAGACCCGTAAGCGCATCATCCTTGCCGGCGACCCGCCGTCACCGCTTGATCCGCCGACCGGTTGCCGTTTCCACACGCGCTGCCCGATCGCGCAGGGTATCTGCTCTGAGAAGCTTCCCGAGTTTAAGGAAGTCGCACCGGGTCACTGCTGCGCCTGCCACTTCGCCGAGCCGTTCCCGATCAAGGAATCGCACATCGACCTGTAGTCGGTTGTTTTCGTCCGGGCCCGCCCTGTTGTTACTTTTCAGAACGTCCTCGGACATGTCGGAAGCCCCGCTGCGCGCTACGCGCTGCGGGGCTTCCTCCGTCCTGCGGGATGTTCTGAAAAGTAACAACAGGTCGGGCCCTGCGGTAACTCGGCAGGGGGAGTGCGATTCCTTGATCGCTCACTTAATCTAATGGGAAAGATAGCGAGGCCGGAGCTTTAGCTCCGGCCTCCCCATATAAGGGCTCGGCAAAGCCGAGCCACCAAATTTATATCAGCCCCAGAATATGTTTGAGAATCGTACTTGGAGTATGTGGCTGTAGGGTCAGAATGGGGGCAACTTCCCAACGCATTCCGCAGGGGGCGGTACATTTTGTAGCGCGAAGCGCGAATCAAAATGTACCGCATGCCCGAGGACGCGTTGGGAAGTTGCCCCCGTTCCGACCCGGACATACGGATCCACCTGCGCATTTACAAATTCGTAAACTTTTTTGAAAAAAGTGCTTGCACAGTTCTCGAATCATAGGTTATTATCTTCCTTGTTGAACGCGCGGGTCCAACAAAACGAACCGTGAATCAACAACATAGCATGTCGGAGTGGCGGAATTGGCAGACGCGCTAGCTTGAGGTGCTAGTGACCGCTTTTTGGTCATGCGGGTTCAAGTCCCGCCTCCGACACCATCGCGTTTGAGAAGCCTCTTCGGAGGCTTTTTTGTTACCGATAGACGGTGGGGTCCACGATGGAAACGCTTGAACGCAACGAGTGGGCAGACGTTGCCCAACTAGTCGAGATCACGAGCGATGCTGTCATCATCTGTGAGCTCGACGGAACCATTCTGCATGTGAATAATCGCTTACTTGGTTTGATGTGCGAGGAACGCGCCGATGTCATCGGTGGAGATGTTAAAGACGTCCTGTACTCATCCGCTTTTGAACGTGCGACGGAACATCGTCTGCCATTTGAAACTGATGGCTCCGAGAACGAACTGATGCTCAAGTTGAGTGACGGCTCCTTTATCCCCGTCTTGGTTCGTGCGGGCTCCGTAACGCCTCCACGCATCTTTGGGCGCCGCGCGCCACGTGTCCTGGTGGCGCTCCATAGCATCGAAGAACAGTATTCGCACGACCGTCAGCTCAAGCGTGCGCTTTCGGAGCTTAGAGTGGCGAACAAACGCCTCTCTGGCACGCTCTCGGTCATTATGAGTACCGTGGGCTCCGATGAGCTGCCCAGCCTACTTGATACCGTTTTGAACCAGCTTGTAGGAACGCTCGATGCTTCGGGTGCCGCTATCTATTTTTCTGAGAGCGGCGGTTTTAAGCTACGCGGTGTTTCCAAGGAGCTGTACGACAGCTACCTGCCTGAGTTTTTGCCGTATGGCGCTGGCATTCCGACGTATGTTCTTCGTGAGTCGCGTGCCTGTCGCTTGTCGATTCAGCAGGACCTTGAGGGCGATAGGATTGCCTCGGGTATGTTCATGGACCTAGACAATCGTTCTAAGCACCTGCTACGCGTGCAAGATATGCCTCCATACCGCAGCGAGATATGTCTTCCTGTGTTTTATGGCACTCAGGTGCTTGGTGTGCTGGAGGTGGGCTGGAAGCGTCCGCAGGCTCCGCTTGCCTATGACGTGAACGTGCTCGAGGTTATTTGCGACTACCTGTCCATCCAGCTGGTAGGCATGGCATCGAGTCTGCGTTCACGTCGCACGGCAGAGCTTGGTCGTTCCCTCAACGTACTGCGCGATGAGTTGTTTGCCTACCTCGATGATCCTATTGCCGTCTCGCGTGCGGTGGCGACCGAAATCTGCGCCGTGCTCAATTGCCATTTCTGTCCCGTGGAGTATGATGCGGGCCTCGAAACCTATGTCATCGATTTTGAGGGTGGCAGCCGTGTGGCGCTGCCGGGCGATCCGGAGTCACTCTTCTTTTCCGTCACGACGCCGGCGGCGCGCCTGGGGGCAACTTCCGACGGATTCGAGACATCGGTGCTGGGCGGGACGAGTGCCGACGACCTCAAGCACGTGCGCCTTACACGTGTGGACGAATCCACGTCTATGGGTGCATGGTTGAGGGCCCACGGCCTACCGTGTCAGGGACTATATATCGATTCCGGCATCGAGGCGGGGCGCTACCACTCGGAGGCGGACGGCAAGCGAAGCAACGATGCAATCGTTCCCGCTGATGTCGCCAAGGGGCCGACGAGGCGCGCTTTGCTGCTCCGCGATGGCAGCCAAGAACCAATTGACGACCTTGAATACGACTACCTGGTGCATCTGGCGCATGACTTTGAGCTGATCTATGAAGGCGAATCTCAAAAGCGCGAGGAGCGTCATATCGCTCAGACGCTTCAGATTGGCATGAGAAATTCGCTTGGTGACGTTCCGGGCATTGCAACCGATTCGGTATACCTATCGGCAACGAATTCTGCGTTGGTCGGCGGTGACTTCTATACGCTTGTCCGACTTCCCGACGATTGTGCCGTTATGATTTTGGGCGATGTATCCGGCAAGGGAATCGAGGCGGCTTCGATGTCAGCACTCGTCAAGACAGCGCTGACGGCCTATGCCTGGGAGGGTGCGGGGCCTGCCCGTATGGCTCGCTCGCTCAATAGCATGCTCATGGGCTTTTCGAGGGTCGAGACGTTTGTGACGGCGTTTATCGCCAAGATCGATCTAAAGGCGGGTCGCGCTACCTATTGCTCGGCGGGACATCCTCCCACTATGGTCATTAGGCCGTCGTCGACGCCGCTTGGCGGCGGCGAGACCTGCGGGGGAGAAGTGGAGCTCCTTGGGTGCCAATCGGGCGTGATCGGTGCCTTTGAGAGCATGGTCTACGAGACGGGCGTGTTTACATTCGCTCCTGGTGACATGCTATTTATGTATACCGACGGAACAATCGAAGCACGTGATCGCTCGGGTGCTTTCTTTGGCGAACAACGCCTTCGCGATCTTTTGCTCTCTGTCTCGGGTGAGGGCGTATCGGGGATCTGCGGTAAGGTCTTGGGCGAGCTTGACCGCTATACCGAGTCGGCGCTGGACGATGACATTGCATTGGTGTCCCTTGAGTTTTTACGGGGTCGTTCATAGACGACGCTGGGCGGGCTGAATCCGTACGGTTGGGGAAACGAATGCATCGAGTGGGCTTTTTTGGGGAACCATGGTCGTATGAATGAGTGGAATGACATAGCGGTTTTGACGCCACCGGGCGATATCGACATCGCCTCGGTGCCCGCACTGCGCCGACGGTTGGATAATTTGATCGACCGGGGCGTGCGTCGTGTTGTCATCAATTGCCAGACCGTGGGCTTTATCGACTCGACGGGCTTGGCGTTTTTGCTTACACGTGCCAGAGAGCTTATGAGGCATGAGGGGCTGCTTTCGCTCGTTAACGCCTCCGATGAGGTCGTTCGCTTTTTGGAAATTGCCCGACTTGTCGACATCCTGCATGTCGCGGGCCCGGCGCGGGAGTCGATTCCCGCCATTCCGGTGGGGGAGTTGCCGCGATGGAGCAAGAGCGTCGAAGTAAGGCGAGGCATCGAGAACCTCCCGTATTATCGGCACCGTGTGGCCGAGCTTCTCGAATCACTTCCCCTGAGGCGAGATGAACGTTATGACGTCGCATTGGCACTGGGGGAGGCATTGGGTAACGCGTATGACCATGCGGGCGGTGTTGGCTGCGTCCTGACGGTTCAGGCCTATGGGGATCGTGTTGTGCTCGAGGTGCTTGATCGGGGCGCTGGCTATTCTATCGATGGGGCGAGCGAGCCGGTGGCATCCGAGGAACGCGGCCGTGGTATCAAGCTTATGCGTATGCTCGTCGATAACGTGGAGGTTGCTCGTCGTACGGACGGCGCCGGCACGCGCGTGCAGATGGTGAAGCTGTTTAGCGGAGCGCTGGAATCGTGTGCCTAGCCAATCGCTTTAGCGCGTTTGGCTACTAAGAACATGCGGCAGACAAGTTTTTTGAAAAAAGTACTTGCGTCTTTTGGACAACTCGCGTAAATTAATAACCCGCAAGCGGACATGGCTCAGTTGGTAGAGCACAACCTTGCCAAGGTTGGGGTCGCGGGTTCGAGCCCCGTTGTCCGCTCCAACTATCTTACGCGGTTCTAACGAACCGCGTTTTTTGTTGACGCTGCGCGGGCTCCGGGCACCCCATCTTGCCCCTCAATCGTCGGTTGCGTACATAAAGTACGCTTCCCTCCTCTTTCGCGGCAACCTGGGGCACCCGGAGCTCGCTGTCGTGGCCGGGGGAGTGGGTCTTCCGTTCTTTTTACTAATCGGTCGATTCGTCCCGGGAGGTTCGAACCCGAGAGGGAGCGAGCTTCCTGGGTCGTGGCTGTGGCGTTGTTTGCCGCGAATGTCCGCTTTGGGCGTATCATCGTGGGCATCTCGCATAACCTCGTTGCAAGGGAGATACGCCCCATGGCTACAGAAAAGTCTTCTTCGCGCTCATGGATGTCCGACGCCGCGATCTATCAGATCTACCCGCGCTCGTTTAAGGATTCGACTGGTTCGGGTCTGGGCGATATCGCGGGCATTACCCAGCAGATGGACTATCTTGAGCGACTGGGTATCGAGGCCATCTGGCTGAGCCCGTTTTACCCATCGCCTCTTGTCGATGGTGGCTATGATGTGGCGGACTACTGCGATGTCGACCCACGTCTCGGCTCGCTTGACGACTTCGATGACATGATCGCTGCGGCTCACGTGCGCGGCATCAAGGTCATTGTCGACATCGTGCCTAACCATTCATCCAACCAGCACCCCTGGTTCAAAGCCGCTCTTGCCGCCGGCCCCGGATCGCCCGAGCGCGCCCGTTATATCTTCCGCGATGGTCGCGGCGAGCACGGCGAGCTGCCTCCCACCAATTGGAATGCCAGCTTTGGCGGCTCCGCCTGGACGCGTGTTGCGGACGGTCGGTGGTATCTGCACATGTTTACGCCCGAGCAGCCGGACTTTGACTGGTCATGCCCTGAGGTCCACGCGTTCTTTTGCGACGTCCTGGCGTTTTGGAGCGATCGAGGCGTCGATGGCTTTCGCATTGATGTGGCGCAAGGTCTCGCCAAGGATCTCGACCGCGATGACCTCGATCGGTGGCATCTCGCCGAGGGCGATGACATGGTTGACGACGGCACCCATCCGCTGTGGGACCGCAACGAGGTCCACGAGATCTATCACGAGTGGCGCCGCGTGTTCGACCGCTATAATCCGCCGCGCAGCGCCGTTGCTGAGGCATGGGTGCTGCCCGAGCGCCAGTATCTCTACGCGCGTCCCAGCGAGCTTGGTCAGACATTTAACTTTGAGTTCGCCAAGGCCACTTGGACCTATGATGACATGCACGCTGCAATCGAGGAGGGCTTGAAGGCGGCCATCGAATCCGATTCCGCCTCGACCTGGGTACTCTCCAACCACGACGTGCCGCGCGTGGCGACACGCTACGCCCTGCCGCAAATCAAGGCGACGCGCTACCATCAGATTGCGCTCGACTGGCTCTTACGCGACGGGTCGTCTTATGACGAGGACCGTGAACTCGGCGAGCGCCGCGCGCGGGCGGCCCTTTTGCTTGAGCTGGCGCTTCCGGGCTCGGCATACGTGTATCAGGGTGAGGAGCTCGGCCTTTTTGAGGTGGCTGACATCCCGTGGGCTGCACTCGAAGATCCCACTGCGACCAATACGCACGGACCGAAGCGCGAGAAGGGGCGCGACGGCTGTCGTGTGCCCCTGCCATGGGTAGCGGCGGACGACCCCGCGCAGGGCGGATCGTTTGGGTTTTCGCCGGCGGACGCCGATGCGGCGCCCCATCTGCCGCAGCCTGCATGGTTTTCCGATTACGCTGCCGATAGGGAAGAAGCGGACCCGACATCGATGCTTGCGCTCTATCGTGACGCCCTCTGGCTGCGGCGCAAGCTGCGCGGGTGCGCCAACGATCTTGCGTGGCTCGATCTTGACGGGCGCACCGGTCTTGCGGATGGCGCCGAGGGCGCCGAGGGCGGCGTCATCGCCTATCGCCGCGACAATGGCTGGGCGTGTGTGACGAACTTCGGTGCAGCACCTGTGGAGCTGCCGGCGGGCAGGGTCCTGCTCACCTCATCACCGCTTGCAGACGGCAGGCTCGCGCAGGACAGCTCTGCCTGGATCATGCTCGGTGAGATGTAGGGGTCTCTTGCGGCGAGTTTGCGTTTGTCTGCGCCTTCCGTGGTGGCTGATGTCTTTGCGAGGTTCGCGAGGGCGTCGCAAAACTTTTCAAAAAAAGTTCTTGCATAGGATGCGGGTATCACGTAAGATTAATCCTCGTAAGCGGACATGGCTCAGTTGGTAGAGCACAACCTTGCCAAGGTTGGGGTCGCGGG